>JASJHD010000015.1:0-322187 GCA_033791225.1 Crocinitomicaceae bacterium | reverse complement strand
CAGGAAATAATTACTGGGAAGTTTATTTAAATACTGGTTCAGGGTTCTCGTCTACCGCAACGCAATGGTCAACCCCATTTGGTTATGAAGCTACTGCTGGCAATAACGCCACATGGAAATATACAACTATGGATATAAATGGAGACGGACTTCCTGATATGGTGGATACGTACTTCAATACTGTATATGGAACTCCAGGGAATAATTACTGGGAAGTTTATTTAAATACTGGTTCAGGGTTCTCGTCTACCGTAACGCAATGGTCAACCCCATTTGGTTATGAAGCTACCGCTGGCAATAACGCCACATGGAAATATACAACTATGGATATAAATGGAGACGGACGCCCTGATATGGTGGACACGTACTTCAATGGTGTATATGGATCTGCAGGGAATAATTACTGGGAAGTTTGGGTAAATAATGGTTCAGGGTTCGAGTCTACCGTAACGTACTGGTCGACGCCTTATGGTTATGAAGCTACTGCTGGCAATAACGCCACATGGAAATATACAACTATGGACATGAATGGAGACGGATTCCCTGATATGGTGGACACGTACTTCAATACTGTATATGGAACTCCTGGAAATAATTATTGGGAAGTTTACTTAAATACTGGTTCTGGTACTAATTCGATTGAGGAGTCCGATGTACTCTTCGCCATTCACCCAAATCCAACTAACGGAAACATAACAATAAATGTTGATGCCGACTATACCTTGGAAGTAGTTGACATGGTCGGTCAGACTATTTTCGAAGAATCTATTTCTTCAGGAAAGAACAATTTTGATTTATCTTCTTACCCGAATGGAGTTTATATTGTGACTATTCGTACAGAGAAGAACGTATACAGTAAACGTTTAATCTTAAATAAATAACACTGTAAACCTTGTCATAAAGGCTAACTTATTTTGTTTTTCAAATGCTTCTGTTTCTACAGAAGCATTTGAAAAACAACTAAGTGGTTATTTGAGGCAATTGAATTGTCTGAAATCAAAGTGATTTCGCCAAGATAGAGCAATATGGATGTTTTTCGTTCTAGTTGCTATCGGAGACTATAATCTTTGCTAACTATGTTGCATTTTAGCTACCTTTAATTCATGTTAATCTTTCCTAGATACTCAACAGAATTCACCACTACACTTTCCGATGACGAGGTGGTAGACAGAATAACCGGTGATTTAGGTCCAAAAGCAACTGGAATTTTCCTCACAAGTTATCTGGCCACATTTGTAGATAACTTGAAAGAATCAAAAACATTTGAAGGAAGTATTCACAATTATCATTACGATATTAGTCGAGTAAAATCCATTCTAATCAACACAAGCCTAAAAGGTCGCATTCGACAGAATGATGCTGGAACCACCATTAAATTAAAAATTTCCATGACGGGAAGAATCGCAATTTTCCTTGGTATTTTCGCCGCTGCAGCCCTTTTCATGTTTGGTGTTGGTATCGTTGGTCAGTTCACCCCTGTTCCGTATCCTGCCAATGATTTTTTAATAATATCCATTATCTACCTTTCTCTACTCATTTTAGGATTCAACTATACGATAAAGAAAGATATTAATGCTTTTATTAATCTGGTAGAGTTATCGAACGAAAAGTAAATTGTTTACTCCTTGATCATGGTTTGTCTTTTCATCACTACTAGGGGCTTCTGTAAGTAATTGAGCACAATCATATATAAGTATGATTGTGCATTTTTTACACACCCGACCTCCATTCTGTACTAATTCTAACAGTTCAATATAAAACAACACATTATCAGTACTTTAGTAGCGAATCAGGTTGGTCTTGACTAGACTTTACTGCTACTAACTACTATAATGCTGAAAAAACTACTACTATTTGTTTTCGCTATTGTATTAACTGCTAATTTAAACAAAGCGCATGCGAGCCATATTCCAGGAGCGAACATAACATACGAATGTGATCCATTAAACCCGTTGACGTATACTTTTACGCTAACGCTTTTCCGTATCTGTCCTGGAACTCACCCTGCAACAATGTCTGCAGGATACTTCTCTATTACAAATACCTGCGGATTAGCGAACCCTATTGTTCCGATCTTTAACCAAACTGGAGTAGCAGAAGATGTGAATCAATTGTGTGCAACAGCTACCAGTGATTGTAGTGGTGGAACATCGCCAGGATTATGGAAATATACCTACGAAGCGACTATTACGCTGCCTGCAGATTGTGATAGCTGGAATATAGCTTTCGATTTATGTTGTCGTGATCAGTCGAGTAACTTGACAAATACCATAAATAACAACATGGCGACTTCAACAACAATGAACACAGTTACCGCGCCTTGCGATAATTCACCTGTTGTTAGTTCGGTTCCTATGCCTTATGCATGTGCGAATACTCCATTTAATTATTGTTTAAGTATTTCTGATCCTGAAGGTGATAGTACTACATATGCGATGGTGGCTCCAGCAGGAGCAGGGCAGGCGCCATGTGGATTTCTTGCAGGTTATTCAGCGGCTGCACCCTTAACTGGTTTTGTTCTTGATCCATTGACAGGTTGTTTCTCATTTACTGAACCCAATATTGGTAACTATGTGGTTGCAATTGCAATTAATTCCTGGGACTCAAATGGTAATCTTATTTGTACGGTAATTCACGATTTTCAAGTTATTGTAATGTCATGTACAAACACACCTCCGACAAATCCTGCTGGTGGTCTCGTTAATTTCCAGGGAAATGGAGCATTACTTGGACCTAATACAGTCGGAGCATGCTTCGGGGATAATGTCTGTTTTGATGTTGTTTTCGCCGACCCAGTTGACCCAACAGATAATATTACGATTCAACAAGATGGTACGACACTTCTACCAGGAGCAACATTTGTTCAAACTGGTACAAATCCAGCAACTGGAACATTCTGTTGGCTGGCTCAACCAGGGTTCACTGGTACAGTAGTCACATTTGTGGCTCAAGATGATGGGTGCCCAGTAATGGGAACATCCGGATTCGGCGTTAACTTTAACATTGCGACAGGTGTATTTGCCGGTCCCGACCCAACTATATGTGGAGCACAAAACACGCCATTATCCGCAAACGGAGCGAATAATTACGTTTGGTCACCTGCAGCTGGATTGAGTTGTACTACTTGTACAAACCCAATCGCTACACCTGGTACAACAACGACTTATACTTTAACTGGTGATTTAGTCGGAAGTTGCCCTAACGTCGATCAAGTTACTGTTAACGTTGTTCCAGACTTCACGCCAGTTATGAATCCTGCATCCGTAACGATATGTGCCAATGAAATTGTTCAATTAGACGCCAGTGGTCCTGCTGCTAATGGGCCATATTCATATGAATGGACACCTATTTCTACATTAAATGATCCGTTAATTGGAAATCCATTAGCTCAGCCTTCAGTATCAACTACATACACTTGTGACATGACTTCTGCCGAGGGCTGCGTTAAATCGGCAACTATGGATGTCATTGTTTCAGGAATAGGACCTACAGTGGTAATCAGCCCATCGGATACACTTATTTGTCCTGGAAGCCCTGTGCCATTTACAACAAGTGCGTTCATATACCCAGTTGCATGTGGTGTTAGTGCAGGTTGTTCTGGTACGAATTCAAATTTTGTTGTTGGAACAAATAGTGGTTCAACTACTTCGTATACACCATTCTATGGTTCAACAGCAACCGCTACGAACTATACAAATAAAAGTCAATACATATTCACAGCAGCGGAATTGAATGCTCTTGGGTATTATGGAGGAACTATACGAAATCTCGGATTATTCTTTACAACGTCTTATACTTATGTGTTTGATAATGTTGAAATTTGGATTGCTTGTACATCACAAGAAGAATTTTTAACGACTTCGTTCACTCCTGTTGCAGGAATGACACAGGTATTCTCAGGAAATAATATTAATCCAACCAATGGTGCTTGGCATAATTTCAATATCACTGATTATGATTGGGACGGAACATCGAATTTAATAATTCAAATGTGCGCTGAAGAAGGAAGCCCTACATTGATTGATGGTTCTGAATCTGTTCGATATACGAGTACAACTCCAGCGTACAGATGTCTTTATGATCACTCTTCTATTGTAGGTTCTCCATCATGTATGGAAGTACTTGGATCAAGGGTTACAAATCGACCACAAATGCGTTTTGGTATGTGTGTTCAAGATGCAGCAGCTCCAACTTATTCATGGAGTCCAGCAGGAACTCTGAACGATCCAAACATTGCAGACCCAATAGCAACACCTGGAGGAGCAACTTCTTATGTTCTAAATGTGACTTCAGCAGGTTGTACAGGTTCTGGACTTGCTCAAGTTAATATCGATAACTCAAATTCTGTTCTTGCGTCTGCCGATACTATGTATTGCGCAGGTGATCCAGCTTTCAACCTAGGTGCCCAGTTTCTGATCAACGGTGTTCCTGCTGCAGCAGGACAAGGATCAGGTTGCTACGACCAGACAATCACATATGCGAATCCAGCCTTATTAAATGGAACAAATAATTTTAATTTTGCTGGAACACCTCCGGTCTCAACTGGTGGTACACTCACAATTAATGCGTATGGTGATTTGGATGGGACCGCGGGTAATGAGGAGATGTGGACTATACAAGATGAAAATTCCAATACGATTGGTTCAGCAGGTGCTGGTAATACACAGTGTGGCTTCTTGCATACTGTGGTGATACCATTGACCGCAGTGCAATTAAATGCGTGGTCAGCAAATGGCTCAATTGATTTTGCCGGAATTGATGTGGCAGGAAATGTTAACGCTACTTTATGTGGAGCTGGTGATGATTTGTTAGAATTAAGGTTACAAATGGACTGCCCCAATGGTTCTGGTTATGCATGGTCTCCAGGTACAGAGGTGAGCGATTCTACTACTCAATACCCTACTGTCAGTCCTGGTGCAACTACGACATATATAGTTACAACGACAGGTGGTACATGTCCAGCTACTGACACGGTAATTGTTACTAATTGTTTGGCTCTTCCTGTTGAACTGACTTCGTTTGCAGGTCAAAACCTTGGAGAGATTAACGAATTGATTTGGACGACTGCATTTGAGACAAACTGTGATTATTATACTGTTCAGAGAAGTTCAGATGGTATTGATTTTATAACGATTGCAGTAGTTGATGGAGCAGGCACAAGTACTACAGTTCTAAACTATCGAGCTTTTGATAATCACCCAATTAACGGTGTTAACTATTATCGTCTTATTCAAACTGATTTCGAAGGGACTACTTCCCTATCTGATGTCATTGCAATTAATACAACAACGACTTCTGGAATCCAAATCTACCCTAACCCATCCTCACATGACTTATTTATAGATATCAATGAATCTGTAAATGAAGGAATGCATACTATAATGATAACTGATGTTGTTGGGAAAGTAATGCTAGAGCAAATTGATTTCTCTAAAAATCAAACGACCTATAAGATTTCAAACTTCAATGCTCTTGTTACTGGAGTTTACTTAATTCAGGTTTTGACTGATGATGGTGAGGTAGTTAAAATTCAGAAAATAATAAAACAATAATAAAAGCTTGTCGGCAAAGGGTCGACAAGCAATTGTTTCAATCACAAACCATTTAGCTAAGCTAGATCACCAGCCCTTGTGACTGTACGAATACTTATGACATCTATTTACATCTAATATTGAACTACCACGCCAGTTGCACCGAAAAGGTAATCACCCGGCATTAAATTAAATAGCCACACAGGGTTAGCGAGAAGAAATCGAAGAAAGCCTAATCGTTTTGCAAATCAATACTCTCGAGCATCCATTTGTCATTGATCTTCTTAAAAACGAAAACAGAAACTTCGTAGCCTTCTGGCGCCGAAAAGCAAACGGCCATATACCAACTATGATCATCAGGCATTGCCATTTGGTAGCTTCCGGCATCTTTAAGGCATGATGTAGTTCCTTTGACGAATACATCACTAAATGCAGCGCGCAATTCACTCTCTGAATATTTTTTATCTCCAGCTTTGAAGGGAAATGTGACATGCTCAAAAAACGAATCGATTTCGTTAGCCTCCATTGGAGAGACAATTTTATCAATGATTTTCTGCAATTCTGCATCGTTTGGGTACTGTGCAGAAGCAGACAAACTGAATATTAGTAGACAGAAGATAATAAGTAGTTTCATAGCTGATTTAATTAGAGGCTAAAATACTTATTTCATTCTCAATCCCACCAATCACCTACAGAAAATCAGGCATAAAAAAAGTGGTCAATTCAAAACATGTATGTCTCAAATTGACCACCAGTATATTGGAAAGCGTAATTATGGAATAATTAACGCCTTTTGAAATCTAAGTCCTAGTAGTACTCGTTCAATTCGTCATCCAAATCAGCAAATCTTTTAGTTTGCTCATCGTTCATATCGTACATCTCAAGGTTGATAGACATGTCCATTGCTACTTCACCTAACTTGTAAAGTGCATCTTCCATAGCTTCCATTTCTTCATAAAGCTCGTCGATTCTGTCATCAGATACATCATCAGACCAGATTTCGTCATCCATAGCATCAATTGCTGGCTGATCTCTATCTGTTGCAGCAACGTAAGCATCAATAGCCGCTTCATAAGCGTCCAACTTACCATCAACTCCGTCTGCTTCTGCAGTAGTTTCTGTTCCTTCTCCTTCAGTTCCTGTTGTGTCAGCATCGCCACTTCCACAAGAAGCAACCATAAACATTGTAGCGACAGCTAATCCCGCAGTAGTTAATTTGATTTTCATAATAGTGTGTTTAATTTTTCTTAAAAATAATTCAATTTTCCTATTTAACGTGCGAAAACACGAGAAATAAGTAAAATATCTCTCAATTATTAACTTTACGTCATGAAAGTGTTTCAGGGTGCTCTACATATAATTTCTCTATTGCTAATTTTCTCGATAGGAATCGTGTTGTATCAAATGAGTAGCTCAAGCGTACAGTTAATCACAAATAGCTTAACAATTTCTTTTCTGCTATTTTGCTTAGCTACTACCATAAGCCTGAGTATTTATAAAGAATTTGGCGTAATTGAAAAGATCGGATTTGGTATAAGTATCGTATTACTTGGTTTCTTTCTTTACAGCTATGAGTCTCCCTCAATAATATCTTTGTTGTGGAGTTATTTATTAGGAGGAACCATTTTAATGCTAGGCCTTGCCTTGAGTACCTTTTCTAAAGGCAACAAGGTGAGAATGAGGGTTTCGATAGTGTCAATTATTGTTATTTCACTGATTGTTAGCTTGAAACTCCAAGGCTCATTCGTGCATTGGATCGCAATTTTGCTTGCTGTAATTTTCTCAATGCTGACTTTAATGGGATTATTTAAGCCTTCTAATTGACATAGGTGCCAAAGCCATGTAAGCGCTTCATCCAGTACTCTGATTTTTCGACCTCCGTTATAATGATGCCTTTACTCGAGCTGGAGTGAATCATCACCAGTGGGCTACCTTTTTTAGAGATTACAATTCCAACATGCGAGATCCCAGAACCATTGTTGAAGAAGATTAAATCACCAGGCTGCACATTTTTTTGCTTAATTTTCTTTGCAGCATCGTATTGATCCGATGATCTTCTTGATAACACAATTCCTTGTTGACCTAGAACATAACTCGTAAAGCCGCTACAGTCAAAACCACCAGGTGCAGCTCCGGCCCATACATAGGGAGTTCCAATATGAACTTTTGCTGATTCTACAATTGTAGAACGTAATCCTCCGGTATTAGAAAGTGCTGGGTCCGCTCCCACGTCTGAAGGAGTATCATCATTCGTAGGAGTTTCCTCTGCAATAACTGGTTCAGGTCGTTCAACTTGATCAGGAATAGCGCCAAATAATTGCACCAATATCTCTTTCACTTTCAAAGCGTCAGCTTGTTGTCCGGTAGCGGCAAGACTTGATTGCCATACTTCCAACTCCTTTTTCAACCAAGACAATTCATATAAATGGGATTTGAATATCTGATCTCCTTTTGCTGAATGCCTCACACTTAGCAACATTGCTGGAGCGTCTTCAAGCGCCTCAGGATGTTTCTTTCTCCAATGATCATTTTGTGCCAATTGAAACAAGCTCAAACTTTTGTAATAAGTCGGCATCATTGAATAGTCATACTCAGGACTATCCAATAGGCGGTTTGAATTACGCAATACTTTTTTGTAGTGATGCTGTTCAAACAACAACTCTAGTTGGTCAAATTCTGCCACTTGTCCTTTGGCAAGGTTGCTCATCACAACTATGCCCACTACTCCAATCCATTTAAATATATTCATAACCTTATAACGAAGGAACGTAAATTTCCGGTTTGGTTTCAACGGTCAGCGAATATCATTCCACAGTCCATTGTTTATTTAATTGCAGAAAAATTTTAACAAAAAATCTATTTTAGAAACATTACATTCGTATATTAAATCGTTATGATACATCATCGGGCATTATTATTGCTTGAAATACATAGAATTCAAAAACAATTATGAAATACATCTTTAGCATCTTAATCCTGTTTGTGGCTACAATTAGCTTTTCTCAGGCGAATCCAAAAGTTACCAACTCTTATAAATTTTCTGAAATCCTCAACTATATCGAAATGATGTATGTTGATGATGTCGATGGTGATGATCTAACCAATGCCGCAATTGTTGCAATGTTAGAAAAGCTTGACCCTCACACTACATATATATCGAGTGAAGATGTAAATGATGCCAACGAACGGATCGTTGGAAATTTTGTTGGCGTTGGAATACGTTTTCAAATCTTAAAGGATACACTTCACGTTGTACAA
Organism: Crocinitomicaceae bacterium; assembly: GCA_033791225.1. Taxonomy (GTDB): domain Bacteria; phylum Bacteroidota; class Bacteroidia; order Flavobacteriales_D; family Crocinitomicaceae; genus UBA4466. The sequence goes on along the minus strand of JASJHD010000015.1, from coordinate 313,398 downwards.
ACAATTCCTGGAGGGCCTTCTGAGAAAGTTGGGCTACTTGCCGGTGATAAAATTGTTTTGATCGAAAATGAGAACGTTGCCGGAATAGGACTTAAGAACAGTGAAGTGCGTAAGCAATTACTGGGCGATAAAGGAACGAAGGTTACTGTAGCCGTACTGCGTAAGAACAGTAACAAACTGATTGACTTTACTATTACGCGTGATGTTATCCCTGTACACTCTGTGGATGCCGCATACATGGTAACACCAACTACTGGATACATTAAACTGAATACGTTTTCTCGAAATTCGCATGAAGAAGTTAAAGCAGGAATTGCTAAGCTGAAAAAAGAAGGAATGAAGAATTTGATTTTCGATCTTCAAGGAAATAGCGGTGGACTTTTATATGCAGCTAAATTGTTGGGAGATGAATTCTTATCAGATAACAAGCTAATAGTATACTCTGAAGGACGCAAGCAGCCAAGACAAAACATGACTGCCGATACGGATGGAGGCTGGGAAAGTGGGAAATTGATCATCCTTACAGACGAATACAGCGCTTCAGCAAGTGAGATTCTTTCAGGTGCAGTTCAAGATTGGGACAGAGGCTTAATTGTAGGAAGAAGAACGTACGGGAAAGGATTGGTTCAACGTCCAATAGATCTTTCAGATGGATCTCAAATCCGATTGACAATTGCTCGTTACTTCACACCTAGTGGTCGCTTCATTCAAAAACCTTACGATGATTTGGAGTCGTACCACATGGATCTATGGGACCGTTACCAGAATGGAGAGTTTATGAACCAAGATTCTATTAAGCTTCCAGATTCATTGATGTACACAACCTTAATCAAGAAAAGAACAGTATACGGTGGCGGAGGTATTATGCCGGATTTCTTTGTTCCATTGGATACATTAGAAATTACAGATTATTTTTCTTCAGTTATTCGCGGTGGACATTTGAATACGTACACTTTGACATATGTAAATTCTGAACGTAAAAAATTAAACAAGACCTACCCTACTTTTGAAGATTTCAAAGAATCATTTATTATTGATGAAGCCTTCATGGATAAATTGTTCAAGTACATTGAAAAGGAAGATCCAGAGCTTGAATTTAATGAAGAAGAATACAAAATAAGTGAGAAGTTACTTAAGCTAAGAATCAAAGCTATGATAGCTCAAAACCTTTGGAGCTTTGCTGAATTCTTCGAGATTTACAACGATTCGAATGAGATCTTGCAGAAGGCGATTCAAATCATAGAGTCCAGTGAGTATGATGAGGCTGGATTAGCTGAGGAATAATCATTCATTTTTTCTACTTTTGAAGTCTAATAAATTACAACGATGAAAATAATTTTTCCAATTGCCCTTTTGGGACTTTTAACAGCTTGTGGAGGTCCTTCGCATGAAATTGAACCACATACGGGAGAAGTAACTTCTACAATTACGGCTGGATCACAATCAGAACAAGAATTGGATGCTGCCTTAGAAGATATCCGCAAAGAAGAAGAAGAGCGTGTTGCTGATGCAATGGCAAATAGCACTACTCTCACGTTTGATAAATTAAAGCATGACTTTGGGGATGTTGGAACTATAAGTGAGAACACAACTTTATTCACCGTGACGAATACCGGTAAAATTCCATTGATCATTGAAGAAGTTACTGCGAGTTGTGGTTGTACAACACCAATAAAACCAGAAGGTCCAATCGCTCCAGGTGAGTCAGATGTAATTGAAGTAACATTTACACCTAAGCCTGGCCAATTGAATGAAATCAAAAAGACTGTAACAGTTCAAGCTAATACTCTAGACCAGGTGCACATATTGGAGATTAGAGCGTTTGTTAAGTAATTAATTTCTTCTTTTAAGAATACCATCAATTTTCTCATTGATATCTTCAGATACTTTGAAAAAATAGATAGCTGGTATATACACCACTAGAATGATCGCCGATTTATAGATCAAGTTCAAGTATATATTCTCAAAGTTTGGTGCAAAATGTGCAATTGCAAAAGTCACTAGACATATTAACATTCCTATTGTTGACCGCACAGAAAACGGGTGTATCTTAAATAGGAAATATACGAATAGAGCGCGTGTCAAATGCAAAAAAGCCAGTGAGATAAGTGTGGCCAATGCGGCTCCAACCATCTCTAATCTAGGTATTAACCAAAGATTTGTGCCAATAGCCATTGAGATCATAACTAGTGTAATAGGTGTGTGCACCCAATAATATTTTGAACCTGATAAGATATCGGATGCGGTTCCGAATACTGCGTCAAATAATTGCGCCAAGCCAATGATCAGAACCACCAAAGTTCCCGTGGCATATACAGGATCCAAATAACCAATAATCGAGTGGATATTGGCCCAAATCAAAACAAAAACTCCTCCACAGACAACGATTAAGGCACGTGTACTCTTCTTGTAAATTTCATTCACAGTATCCATTGCATTTTTCTGCAACGCTTCCACTATTAATACGCCCGAAATGTTTCTAAGAGATTTCGACGGAATTGAAACTACAGATCCGAACAAAAACATCGTTGAATAAACCCCAACAGCAGTTTCACTTAAAAACTCATTAACCATTAATGTATCCAAGAAAAGAAAAAATGCTGCGGCTATCGTGTTCAGCATTCCAAAGGTTGCCAATGACGATAAACTCTTCACATCTGACTTCGTGTACCCTCTTATCTTCCCGATTTTTATCCCTTCACGTTTATAGAGAAATACGAAAACATAAATTGGAATCAACACAAATATGAGGTAGTATAAAACGACATAATTATCGAATTGAAGAACATCGAAATAGTACAAAATCAATAAGATCAACGGGGCACCTTTAATAACTATATCTCTTAGAACAGCTATTAATGAAATATTCCTAGTCATTCTTAGAACTGCTTCGAGTCCGATATAGAAAATTCTAGCAACGATTAAAACATACACAAACAAGACGAAGTATTCAGAGGAAGTGAATTCTGATATCCCAGGCTTAATATCCAGAATTCGCTCGTACAGAACGAAATAAAATGGCAAGCCAACAACACTTCCTAGAGCACATACCAGTAATGTGATAGATAGAAATCCGTTTACCCCTTTTTCTTTTCCAAAGCTGTTGTATGCACGAAATACCAATTGGGAAATTCCAAGCGAAAAAATTCCAGCGAAAATTCCTGAGGCAGCATTAATAACACGGATAACACCTATTTGCTCAGGGCTAAATATCTTAGGCATAATTAACGCTGAAGAAATAAACCCGATAATTATTCCGAAATACGAAATTATTGTGGCTCTGGAAGACTCTTTAGCTATTACCCCCATTAATCCTTCATTAGTTCTAAAATTGAATCGAGAACTTCCCGATGGCCTTTGGCACTGTAATGAATTCCATCCGGATAGTTTTCACTACCGAAGTGATTAACATCGATAAAATAGCATTCTGTATATTTTTTTGAAATTTCTTGAAGCGCTTCGTTCGCTTTAGTTACTCGTTTCCTTGATCCGGGTAATTGTTTCTCTACTCTATCATTTGGGATGTTCACGCCCATACAAATCACTCGTGCATCTGAGTTATTGGTTAGTTGAGATACTAAAAATTCATATTCTTTGAGAAAACGTGAAGTTCTATACCATGATCGCTTGAATCCAAGATGCACCAAAACCGATCTAAGCTTGGATTCTACACCATTTATAATGTGTTTCACAAAGGCCCCAAAAGAAGTGCGCTTTGCTCTGTAATGAAGATAATTGTATAGTGCTCTAGAAGTACTTCGTGAACTTAGTTCTACTATACCAAACTGTAGTATTACAACATCTGGTTTTTCTCGGATGATCTTGTCTGAGTGAAGAGAAAATGTTCCAATCATTTCTCCGCTGGCACATAGGTTAACAAGACCGTTATGCTCCCTTCTAAGAAGGTCGGAATAAGATGAGTCACCAGACTCAAACGGTCTAATTCTCACCCCAACTGAATTTCCGGCTATTACTATCTTTTTATTCATCCCAATAAGACAATCCTAAGGCCATCCAACCTTGCGTCCACCTAATATACGGAATGTTCACCATCGAGTTTCTTTTTTTCTCTTTATAATAAAAATACCCTTCCTTACTCTGCCAATTTAACCTTAAGTTTTCAAGGACTGCATCCGCATAATCTTTTACATTCACGTCTTCCCTTATTTCAGCAAACAGTATTAATGCATCAGCTAAAGAGGTTGAATCAACTGGATATTTCTTCATTGAATATTTGGAAATAGTTCCATCCGAATGATAATAGTTGGTTAGATAGTATTCCCAATACTTGTCAAAACTAATTTTAAATCTATCCTCACCTGTAATCTTCCATGCTCTATAGATACATTGCATTTCATAGCTACTGTGATAACTATCATTAAAAGTGTTTCCCCCCTCAGCATAGTAAGGAATTAAGCCCGATTCCAATTGCGTGTCAATTGAAAAGTCCACTGCCCTTTTGCCAATTTCTAGGTATTCTGCCTTATCACACTCGTCTCCCACTCTAATCAGCAAATCAGCTGCAAATAAATTCGCATTATTGATTGTATCTTTTTTCAACGGAGAATAACTAAAACATACTCGTCCTTCTTTTGAAGTACGCGGTAAATCTTTCAATACAAATTCACATGCTGAAATAGCTATTTCCAAGTCCTCTTTCTTTCCATTCAATTTGTATAGCTCTAAAAATGCAATTCCAATCCAGTTTGCAACTACCGCAAAGGGAGTTCCTTCTTCAAATTCTACTCCTCCCGATTCCCAAGCGAAAGGCACGCCCCAACAGTACTCTTCAGAGAAGCTTGAGCGCTGCTCTATCAGTTTGGTTCTGTACAATTCTATCTCGGACGAGTAATCTGACTCACCTCTGGCTTGTAAATTAACATATGTGTGTAACATACAGCCCAAATGCGTTGGGTGCTCTTTTTTCTTTATTCTCAGAAACTTACGCAATGTCTTTGGTGAGATTAGAGCCGTCTTTTCTAGGCAGACTCGCACAATCTTTTTAAAGAAACTTAATTCCCAAAAATCCTTCTGAAGCCCTCTCGTAAACTTATTCAATGATACAACGTCATACGGGTCATAACCGGTATCTCCGTTTTTCTTATTCCATTCAAGTAGTTTATTCAACATTATGCTCATAATGAGAAATTGGAATACATTTCTATTAACTCACTCTTTTCGACATCAACGTTGTACTTTTTTATCACAGACTTATGTCCATTATCGCCCATCATTTTTGTCAAAACTTCATCAGTCATTAGCTTTTTCAGTACAGCTCTCAAATCTTCTGGCGAATCATGTTGGTAGATTAATCCACAATTCTCTTCTACAATCAACCTTTTCAACGATGTACAGTTTGAAGAAATAACGGGTTTCCCCATGAACATATATTGAAATAATTTATTGGGTGAAGAACAATCATTTTGAACGGAGCGGTAATGCGGGATGATAGTAGCATGTCCTTTTCCAATAATCGTAAAAACATCTTTCTGATTCACCCATCCGAGAAAATCAATGTGATCCTGAATTCCAAGAGCCGAAGCTTCTTCTTTGAGCGATGCCTCAGCTGAACCCGTTCCACATACTACTAATTTAAATTTCAAGTCGCCCTCGTTGGCAAGCAAAGAAATGGCTTGTAAAACAGTTGATAATCCACGCGCAGGCGTTAAACCTCCCGCATAAACAAGTGTGAAATTGTCTGATTTCGCTTCTGTTGGATTCAAAAAGCTTAGTTCACTTAAGTTAGGAACGTTTTGATATACAAAAACTTCATCCGTCTTTTTTCCTATGTTGACTACTCTTTGCCTCATCTCTTTCACGACAGTAAGTACCTTGTCCGCTTTAACCACAGCAGTTTTTTCAAATTGTATCCATTTCTTATGGTCAGATAAAAATTTACCTAATTTAGACTGTGTATGCTTGGCATCACGAATTAGATAGGGATAATTTTCATGTAGATCCAAAACTGTCTTTCCACCAAATTTGCGTTGAATCCAAAATGCAACAGGTGCCATTATCAGATCATGAGCATGCACAACATCAAATAAACCAATCTCTGATCTATACTCTTTGAAAAATCCTTTCCAGAAATTATAATAGACTGGAGCCTTTAACGCTCCTACTTTAGACTTATACTTGAATGCTGAAATTACCTTTCGGTAGATTTGAATACCATTCCATTGTTCCCTTAGCTCTTTTCCTTCTCTTGTCGGACAAAGTAGAACAATGGAGTGTCCAGCCGAAGTTAAAGCATGAATTTCATGTTCAACCCTCGGGTCGGGAGGGAACTCTTCATCAAGAAGCATTAAAATCTTCATAAATCACTCAACCTTTACCTCACTGTTCTTACGCCAATCTTTTGATCTGTGTAATTTATTCTACCGGAATTTCTTCCTTTCTCTTATTCTGCCATTGCATATAGCCCATTCCTACAAGGATTAACAGTAACAATATTGAGCCAATTCTGGACATTGTAGCACTTCTGTGGTATGATGGCAAATCAAATTTGAATTCAATCTTGTGCTCACCTGACGTTAATTCTAATCCTCTTAGCAGATAATCCACTTTAAGAACTTCTTGTTCCTCACCATCAACATAAGCTTTCCAACCTTTATTATAGTAAATCTCAGAGAATACAGCTAGTTGGCCTCCATTCAATGTTGCCTTGTATTCAATAGCATTCGGAGCATATGATACCATTTCTATAGATCCTTCTCCGGAAAACTGTCTCTTTGACAACTTAGAAGACTCTGACGTAAGCATAACGGCTTCTTCTCTAGGATTAAAATCTTCGACAACCTCAATGCTTACCAAGCTCACAAAAGAGTTTAATGTGTCCTGTAATAAAGTAGCTTCGGGTACAAGATTAGTAACACCATATGCATCCATCACAAATACCGCTTTCAACCCTTTCGTCAATCCATTCCACAATGGCACCGTCAATGAATCGCCGTTAGGAAGAACATATTTCAAGTATTCACTTCCATAAATACTTGCTACTTCTACTCTATCGTCGTTCACAATAAGGTGTCCTTCTGCTATGTCCGTAAGTACAAAGGTCTTCCCTAAAGCTCTGATTTCATCGTTCGGCGAATCATAGTCAAGTATTGTTTTTACCAACCATGCATTCCCCATTGCGTTCGGGTTCTTCGTAACCTTGTCTCCTTGAATGAAGTATTTAACATTCAACATATCCAAGACATTGTTGTTTGATCTAGAAATGTGGAAATCAAACAGATTTTGAATATTTCTCAACTTTGCCCCATGATAACCACCCAAGGATTTGTGGAAATAAGAAGCTCTGGAGCTTCCCCAGCTTCCATTCATATCAAAGACACGGTAATTTGTAGCTCTGTTGAGTGCCGCAAAGGAGTAAGAATCAATAATTCTTTGTTTTACTTTGCCAGTATACTCTAAATCTTTTGCTTTTTGTTTCCCTTTCAATCCTCCTTCAGAAATGATTTGTTCGAGTCCAGGATTCTCAGCCAATTCACTATTCAATATATCCATGTCAACAGATAGTGAGCTTAAAGGAAACTCTTGTTCCGACTTTGGAACCCAAAAAATATAATTTCCACGCTCATCAGTTTTGGACCCTAGATAATTAACGTTCACCGTTACTAAGTCGGCCAGAAGAACGACCGTTAAGCCCATAATTATAGCAGGAGCTGCTAAACTTGAGAAGAAGAAGAGCGAAAGAATAATAATACTGACAACAGCTATACCTAATGACCTCTTCATTGAACTAGAGAACACCTCTGCCCTTACAATCTTCAAATCATCGAAATTAGCCTCAATGGGCTCCATTTGCAAATCGATGAACTCGTTTACTTGTACTTCATTATTGATATCTATTCTGTACTGTTCAAGAAGAACCGCAGGCTCTATTCCTGCTATTTGATCCATCATTCCATTCCTATAGTTGTCAACAATTCGTTCATCTCCGGAAGAGGTGTAATTATCTCCGAGACCAAAGGCCATAACTGCAAATAAAAAGAAAACAAAGACACCTGAAGAAATCAGAAACATCTTTCTTTTTTCCTTTAAAGTCTCACGTTCTTCATAGAACTTTTGTAAAACAAGAATTCCAATAACTGGCATACACAACTCTACAAGCACCAATACAATTGTAACCGTTCTGAACATGTTATAACCTGGAACATAATCAATAAAGAAATCCGTTAGAGGCATGAAGTTTTTCCCCCATGCAAGCATCAATGCAAGTGTTGAGACACCGAAAAACACCCAGCGAATGTTGTCCTTTAAAAATACCAGTCCTAAAAATGCAAGAAATAAGACAACAACACCAAGATAGGTAGGCCCTGATGTTATTGGTTGCTCCCCCCAGTAAATGGGTAAATTCATGACTTCTTTTAAGCTGTTTCTTGATAAGTCAGTATTATCAGCCAAGTCGGCAAGGTGTGTATTACCAAGGGCCGCTGAATGAGAACCTTTTACGTAAGGGGAAATCAATGTGAATGATTCACCAATACCATAACTCCACTGCGTAATATAATCTTTGTCCAAACCACTTGTAGTAATCGCTGAATTGGTTCCGTCCACATTAATCGTAATGTCGTTTCCTCCACGGATTGTATCCTTTGCATACTCATTCGTCATTTGAATATTTCCGATGTTGATCAACAATGCAATTCCATAACCAATGAATATACTGACAGCAGCAAGACTAAATTTTTTCAACTCTTGCTCTTGTATTGCCTTGACTAGGAAATATATCCCCAAAAACAATAGAAGAATGCCCATGTAATAAGCCACCTGTAAGTGATTTGCAGAAAGCTCGAAAGTCATAAAAACCGCTGAAAGGGTTGCTCCCCATTTCCAGTTTCGTTGAAATGCATAAATAAAGGCCCCTAGTATTGCGGGTAAAAAGGCCACAGCCAGTGACTTAGAATTATGGCCTGCTTGCAGAATAATGATCTCATAGCTAGCAAAGGCAAAAGCCAAAGCTCCAAGAATTCCTATTAGAGGTTTAATTCGTAGTAAATGTGACAGTATGTAGAAACTAATCAGGTGAATCAGGAAAAACCCTGCTGGTGAAGGCATTATAGAAAGAAACCAACTAGTGAAGTTTTTAAAATAATTCCCCTGATGCTGAACTGATATCTGCGTTGCTGGCATTCCCCCAAACATTGAATTGGTCCACAAAGGATCTTCTCCTGTTTCTATTCTATGATGAGTAATTTCATTTGACATCCCCTTAAATTGCTCAATGTCATGTTGCTTTAGTCCATAATCATTAAATTGAGGTGAAAAATACGAGACCGATACAATGATGAACACTACGATCGCAACAAAATGAATCCAGTTTTTAGCAAAAAATCTTTCTATTTTTTCCATGTACTAAAGTGTAAAGTAATTTTAACCTGCCTAAAATAGATATATAGGAAGGATAATAAAAGAGAAAACCGAAGATTTTAGCAGTTATTGAAGAATTAAATACTACGCAACGAACTTCTCTCCTAAACGATAATCAGCCTAGTTCTTCATGGTCGACATCCTCAACATTCTGAGTATTTGAATTCTTTATAATCTTCGTTTTACCGTAATTCTTTGATACTGCCTTCTTTTCTTGAGCGGTTCTGCGCGATTGCTCATTGAACATACGCTCTTCATCCATGTTGCGTTTTGTCTTCATGAATTGACCAATAAAACGTAGCAAGACAAGTACGCCGATAATAATTAATATCGTTCTAAAAGCCCCTGTTACGCTCGCTTCAATAATCATTACTTAGATAAATGCATGTTTCGCTCTGAGTAGATTTTCATAAAGAATGGATCTCTCAATGTATCTATGAATTGAATTGCTTCACCAGTAGATTTCATTTCCGGACCGAGCTCTTTCTTAACATCGGGGAATTTCTCATATGAGAATACCGGTATTTTAATTGCGTATCCCTTTTTCTTTGGAGAGAAATTGAAGTCTTTCACCTTCTTCTCACCCAACATTACTTTCACTGCGTAATTTACATACGGCTCATCGTACGCCTTTGCAATAAAAGGAACTGTTCTCGATGCACGTGGATTCGCTTCTATCACATATACAATATCGTCTTTGATGGCGAATTGAATATTCATCAATCCAACAGTCTTCAACTCTACTGCAATTTTCCGTGTAATATCATCAATTTGCTGCATCACAAAATCTCCCAAATTGTAAGGCGGAAGTACCGCGAATGAATCTCCAGAATGTATACCAGCTGGCTCAATATGCTGCATAACACCAATGATGTAAACATCTTCCCCATCACAAATAGCGTCCGCTTCAGCCTCAATTGCACCACCCAAAAAGTGATCCAACAAGATCTGATTTCCAGGCATTTCATTTAATATATCTACAACGTGATGCTCTAATTCATCTCTGTTGATTACAATCTTCATTTTCTGTCCACCCAATACATATGAAGGACGTACCAATAATGGGAAACCAAGATCATCTGACAATACCAATGCTTGTTCAGCACTTTCCACTATTCCATACTTAGGGAAGGGAATGTTATTGTCCTCCAGCACTTTAGAGAAGCGACCACGATCCTCGGCCAAATCCAATGCATCGTAACTTGTTCCGAAAATTTTAATTCCGTATCGCTCAAGCTTCTCAGCCAATTTAAGTGCTGTCTGACCTCCAAGCTGCACAATTACACCTTCTGGCTTTTCATGTTTGATGATATCGTAAATATGCTCCCAAAAAACAGGTTCAAAGTATAATTTATCTGCTGTATCGAAATCTGTAGAAACAGTTTCGGGGTTACAATTGATCATGATTGTCTCATAACCACATTCCTTTGCCGCCAAAACTCCATGAACACAACTGTAATCAAATTCAATTCCCTGTCCAATTCTATTTGGTCCAGAACCAAGAACAACTACCTTCTTTTTATCTGAAACAACACTTTCATTTTCATATTCAAAAGTTGAATAATAGTAAGGCGTTTGTGCCTCAAACTCAGCCGCACATGTATCGACTAACTTGTACACACGATTAATTCCAAACTCTTCACGCTTCGTGTACACCTCAGATTCTAAACATCTTAACAAGTGTGCAACCTGACGGTCAGCGTATCCCTTTTGTTTGGCTTCGAATAGTAAATTTTGCGGAATGTTATCCAAATGGAATTTCTCAATTCGCTTTTCCATCAAGATCATATCCTCAATTTGGCGTAAGAACCAATTATCAATTTTCGTTTTCTCTTGAATTGTTTTGAAAGGAATCCCCAATTTAATTGCATCATAAATATGGAACAAACGGTTCCAACTTGGGTGCTCTAAACTGTGTAATAATTCATTTTGATTTGTCAACTCCTTTCCATCAGCCCCTAATCCATTACGATTGATTTCTAAGGATTGACAAGCTTTTTGTAGTGCTTCTTGGAAAGAACGTCCAATTGCCATTACCTCTCCCACAGATTTCATTTGTAAACCAAGCTCTCTGTTCGTGCCAGGGAATTTGTTAAAGTTCCAACGTGGAATCTTTACAATTACATAATCCAATGTTGGCTCAAATAAAGCTGATGTAGTTTTGGTAATCTGATTGCTCAATTCATCCAAGTGATAACCAATCGCCAACTTTGCAGCAATCTTTGCAATTGGATAACCAGTTGCCTTTGATGCCAAAGCAGATGACCTTGAAACACGCGGATTAATCTCTATTGCAATAATATCTTCATTTTCATCTGGAGATACTGCAAATTGAACATTACATCCTCCAGCAAAATTCCCAATATGACGCATCATCTTGATCGCCATATCTCTCATCTTCTGGAATGTTGTATCAGAAAGCGTCATTGCTGGAGCAACTGTAATCGAATCTCCTGTATGCACGCCCATCGGATCAAAATTCTCGATAGAACAAATAATAACAACGTTGTCATTCGCATCACGAAGCAACTCAAGTTCGTATTCCTTCCATCCAAGTAATGCCTTATCAATCATCACTTCGTGTATCGGTGATAATTGTAATCCTCTTTCGAGTAAAGTATCAAATTCTGCTGGATCATGTACAATTGAAGCTCCTGCTCCACCTAATGTATAAGAAGCTCTTACACATAAAGGAAAACCGAACTCTTGTGCAATTTCCTTTCCTTCCAAAAAGGATTTTGCAGCCTTTTGAGGTGCCATTGGCACATCAATCTCCAACATCAAATCTCTAAATGCCTCTCTATTTTCTGTGATTTCAATCGCATCAATATCAACACCAACGATGTCAACACCATGCTCTTCCCAGATTCCCATCTCATCACACTTGATACATAGGTTCAGGCCTGTCTGCCCTCCCATTGTTGGCAAAACTGCATCAATTTTGTGCTCTAAAAGAATCTCCTGAATACTTTCAGGAGTTAAGGGCTTCAAGTAAATGTTATCCGCAACGACTTTATCAGTCATAATAGTTGCCGGATTAGAATTAATCAATGTTACTTCAATACCTTCTTCTCTTAAAGATCGTGCTGCTTGTGATCCTGCATAATCAAACTCGCAAGCTTGACCTATCACAATTGGTCCGCTACCTATAATCAGTATGGACTTAATCGAATTATTTTTTGGCATCGTGTGCTCTAAATTATGGGTTCAACTTTGCGCAAAATCAGGCGCCAAATTGAACGCAAATTTAGACAAATATCTGCATTGACTTAACCGTTTTCAATTGAGTTTTTGACATGTTGTTAACAACCGTAGTGAATAACCTGAAATAGTTGGATTTACCCCCCTTCCTTTCGAAGTCATTTTTATTAACTTTGTTTCACACAACTCATAGCTATGCAGGAAATTTTATCGAACCAAGATATTGAGCAAAAAATAAATCGTTTAGCCCATCAGTTATTAGAGAATTGCTTTGAAGAAAAACAAATCTATATTGGTGGTATTATTGGTAATGGTGCTATTCTAGCAAACCGGCTAGGTGAGATCTTAAAGAAACATTCTGACCTTGATATAACAGTGTTTGAAATCAAAATGAACAAGCAAGAACCTTGGGCAGATGAGATTGTGTTAACTGCTGACAAACAAGAATTAAAGAATGGCTTTATCGTTCTTGTTGATGATGTTCTGAACTCAGGAAAGACAATGCAATACGCACTTGTAGAAATCTTAGGGTTCCCTACAAAAGCAATAAAAACGGTAGCCTTAGTTGATCGTAAACACCGACGCTTTCCTATTAAAGCAAATTTCGTTGGGTTGAGTCTGTCAACAACTTTAAAAGAGCGCGTTGAAGTAGACTTAACCAAGGACAATCAAAAAGCATATTTGGTATGACAGACAGAATCACAGAATCGTCATCCAACCATAACAACCTAGAAAAGATGAGTACTTCTGAGCTTTTGCTTGGGATTAATTCAGAAGATAAAAAAGTTGCTCAGGCAATTGACAAAATAATTCCAGCCATAGAGTCATTTATCGACGCCTGTCATATACGAATGGCAAAGGGCGGACGACTTTTCTATATAGGCGCCGGCACAAGTGGACGATTAGGAGTCGTTGATGCGAGCGAGTGCCCCCCTACTTTTGGTGTTGATCACGGTGTAGTTATAGGACTCATCGCAGGAGGAGATTCCGCCATCCGAAAAGCCGTTGAGTTTGCGGAAGATGATACCGAACAAGGATGGAAAGATTTACTTTTGCATGACATAACTGAAAACGATACACTAATTGGGATTGCCGCATCTGGAACCACTCCCTATGTAATTGGAGCAATTAAAATGGCAAATGATTTCGGAATGCTAACCGGAAGTATTTCTTGTAACCCCAATAGTCCACTTGAAAATTGTGCACAGCATGCGATGACAGCAGTTGTTGGACCAGAATTCGTTACAGGAAGTACTCGTATGAAGTCGGGAACTGCACAAAAGTTAATCCTGAACATGGTCAGCACTGCTCTTATGATCAAGCTTGGGCATGTAAAGGGGAACCGAATGGTTGATATGCATTTGAGCAACAAAAAACTGGTAGATCGAGGAACTAAAATGGTTCAGGAAGCATTGAATATTACCTATTCCGATGCTGAAGATCTACTTAAAGAATTTGGAAGCGTGCGTCATGCGATAGAAAGTCATACACAATAAGGACTGGCTATGGAAGTGATATCTAAATCGAATCTTAAAAATGATACTAAAATTCAACTTTTAGGAATCTTTAGCATCATACTTGGCGGGATTGGTATAGGTATAGTTCTAGGTGTAATTGCAATTTTCTTGTCAAAAAAAACACTTCGTGAATATCATCGCTCACCTAAAAGATATCACGACACATCATACGGAAGAGTAACCGTCGGTAGAATTTGTGCTATCATCGGTATTGTATGCTCTTTTATGATGATCTTTTTCGTAGGGATGATAATACTTTATGCGATGGGGCACAATCCTCCTCACTAGGTAAATGAACGAAAACGACCTCCTAGATACCAAAGAAAAAAGGCGCCTTCCTGATGACAACGCCATCTTATTTAGGGGCTATCTCTGTTTTGTATTAATAATAGGACTTGTTGGATTTCTACTTGCTGTAGCGAATATCATTCATGCAAACAAAGTTATTAATGAATATGACAGACATCCTAGCTTCTATTTAGACAAATCCATTCGAAAAGTACGTAGAGGAAAAAAAATGTCCATTGCTGCCATGATAACCTTAATTGCTGGGCTATTCATTCTTGCAGTGCTTCAAGAATCTGGCATTATCTAGCAAAAACAAAAAGGAGCTCCTAAGAACTCCTTTTATTTGCAAGTAGTGATCTACTTTATCTAATTATTACCGACAAGGCGATGTGCCATGACATCAATCTTCCTTTTTCGTCTTTGCTTTACTCTTTCCTTTAGCGATATCCACTTTCAATTCAACCGCGCCTTTCACGTAATCAATTTTAATGGTATCACCTTCTTGAAGGTGTGATTGAACGATTTCTTCAGCCAATGGATCTTCAATAAATTTCTGAATAGCACGTTTCAATGGACGCGCTCCAAATTTCTCATCGTATCCTTTCTCGACAATAAAGTCTTTCGCCCCTTCCGTCATGGTAATTGTATACCCTAATTCATTAATACGTCCGTACAATTTCTCCAATTCGATATCAATAATTTTATGAATATCTTCTCGAGAAAGAGAGTTGAACATAATCATATCATCCACACGGTTCAAGAATTCTGGAGCAAACGCTTTTCTCAAAGCATTTTGAACAACAATTTTAGCATTGTCATCTTTCTGCTCAGACTGCGCCTTAGTACCAAATCCAACACCTGTTCCGAAATCAGCCAACTGTCTAGCTCCAATATTGGACGTCATAATGATAATTGTATTCTTGAAATCAATCTTACGACCAAGACCATCTGTCATATGTCCATCATCCAAAGCTTGAAGCAATAAATTAAACACATCTGGATGCGCTTTTTCAATCTCATCCATAAGGATGATTGAATATGGCTTTCTTCTCACCTTCTCTGTCAATTGTCCACCTTCTTCATATCCAACGTAACCTGGAGGTGCTCCAACCAATCTTGAGATCGAGAACTTCTCCATGTATTCAGACATATCAATTCGAATCAATGCATCTTGAGAATCGAATAAGTATTGTGCCAAGACTTTTGCTAATTGCGTTTTTCCGACCCCTGTAGGCCCTAAAAAGAAAAATGATCCAATTGGCTTATTCGGATCTTTTAATCCAGCACGATTACGTTGAATAGCCTTTACAACCTTTTCAACAGCCTCGTTCTGACCAATAACTTTGCTTTGGATATCTTTGGCCATACTGGCCAAACGACCCGTTTCAGACTCAGAAATACGCGTAACTGGAACTCCAGACATCATAGAAACAACTTCTGCAACATGTTCTTCAGTAACAGTAATACGATTGTTTTTAGACTCCTCCTCCCATTTACCTTTCGCAATCTCTAGCTCCTCCATTAACTTACGTTCATCATCACGCAATTCCGCAGCTTTTTCGTATTGCTGAGATTTGATAACCTCATTCTTCTCTTCTTTGAGTTCTTCAATCTTCTTTTCAACATCCAAAATTTCTTGAGGAACGTTGATATTGGTTAAATGAACTCTTGATCCTACTTCATCCAAAGCATCAATAGCCTTGTCTGGTAAGTGACGATCAGTAATATATCTTTCAGTCAGAGAAACACATGCTTTAATCGCTGCTTCATTGTAACGTACAGAATGATGATCTTCATAACGCTCTTTGATATTATCTAAAATCTGAATAGTCTCCTCATTAGTAGTTGGCTCAATAATAACCTTCTGGAATCTTCTTTCAAGCGCTCCATCTTTTTCAATGTGCTGTCGATACTCGTCCAAGGTTGTTGCACCAATTGCTTGCATCTCTCCTCTTGCTAATGCCGGCTTGAACATATTTGATGCATCCAAAGATCCAGACGCTCCACCCGCACCAATAATAGTGTGAATCTCATCAATGAATAAAATAACCTCAGGATTTTTTTCGATTTCCTGCATTACAGCTTTCATTCGCTCTTCAAACTGCCCTCTATACTTTGTGCCTGCAACCAAAGAAGCAAGGTCCAACGAAACAATTCTTTTATCAAATAGCACGCGAGAAACTTTACGTTGCACTATGCGCAATGCCAGTCCTTCAGCAATTGCACTTTTACCAACTCCAGGTTCTCCAATCAATATCGGATTGTTCTTCTTACGTCTAGACAAGATTTGACTAACACGTTCTATTTCTTTTTCTCGACCAACAATTGGATCAAGACGTCCCGCCTCGGCCATTTTTGTTAAATCTCTACCAAAGTTGTCCAATACTGGAGTCTTTGATTTTGGGTCTGCAGCTTTACGCTGTGAAGAATATGATTCTTCAGCTCCTCCAGCTTCCCCTTCCTCTTCTCCTGGAAACTCAGCTCTAGGATTTATTTCGTCTTCTTTCATCGATTCTAATTCATCTTTAACATTATCATAAATCACACCGTATTTATTCAAAATACTACATGCAACACTGTCTTCATTTTTTAATATTGATAACAACAGATGTTCTGTCCCTATCATTGTACTCTTATGCAATTTTGCTTCAAGATACGTAAGCTTCAAGACCCGCTCAGCTTGTTTCACCAACGGAATGTTAGCTAAATTCTGATTAGCACTTGTTACTGATGACTGCTTAAGTGTTTGCTCAATCTCCTTGCGAATCAATTTAAGATTCAACTGAAATTCTTGCAATACCACAATTGCCTTACCATCTCCCTCTCGAATAAGTCCAAGTAGTAAATGCTCAACGCCGATAAAGTCATTACCTAAACGTAGCGCTTCTTCCCTACTATAACTAATTACATCTTTTACTCTTTGTGAAAATTTTGCCTCCATATATCTATTTGATCGTCCAACTTCTGGATTCTTACACTATCGTAAAAATCGACATTTTATACCACTTACAAATATATAACGTATAAAATTGTTAATAAGTAGACCTAAACAGCAATTTTCCACAGTTTTTTGTTAGTAAATCAGTATAAATAGCTCTTCTTTAATCCTTGCGAAATCACTAATTTCGAGGCTTGCTTTTAATGCACTTTTTAAGAGCATAAAACTTAATTGAAGACAAGATGGCAGATGGAGAAAGAATAATCCAGATTAACATTGAAGATGAGATGAAATCAGCGTACATTGATTATTCAATGTCGGTGATTGTATCAAGGGCACTACCTGATGTGCGAGATGGTTTCAAACCGGTTCACAGAAGGGTTCTTTATGGAATGCAAGATTTAGGCGTTTACTCAAATAAACCACATAAGAAATCGGCGAGAATCGTCGGTGAAGTACTTGGTAAGTATCACCCACACGGAGATAGCTCAGTATACGACACTATGGTTCGTATGGCACAGCCTTGGTCTCTTCGTTATCCTTTAGTGGATGGACAAGGTAACTACGGTTCTATCGATGGTGACAGTCCTGCAGCAATGCGTTACACCGAAGCACGTTTACGCAAGATTGCTGAAGACATGTTAGGTGACCTGGAAAAGGAGACTGTTGATTTCAGACCAAACTTTGATGATAGCTTGCAAGAGCCAACAGTTTTGCCAACTAAGATCCCTAACCTTTTAGCGAATGGGGCAAGTGGTATTGCCGTAGGTATGGCAACAAATATGGCGCCTCACAACTTAACTGAAGTTATAAATGGTACCATCGCTTACATTGAGAACAACGATATTGAAGGAGAAGAATTAATACAATATGTAAAAGCGCCAGATTTCCCAACGGGAGGTGTTATATATGGATATGAAGGTGTACGAGACGCCCTATTAACGGGTAGAGGTCGTATTGTAATGCGTGGAAAGGCAGATTTTGAAGAAACGAAGTCTGGAAGAGAAGTGATTATTGTTACTGAGATTCCTTACCAAGTGAACAAGGCAGACATGATTAAGAAAACTGCTGATCTCGTAAATGATAAAAAATTAGAGGGAATCTCTGATATCAGAGATGAATCTGACAGAAATGGAATGCGTATCGTTTATGAATTAAAGCGTGATGCAATTCCAAATGTTGTATTAAACAAGCTGTTCAAATTTACAGCCCTACAGAGCTCATTTTCAGTAAACAATATCTGCCTTGTAAAAGGTCGACCTGAGTTATTGAACTTAAAGCAAATCATTCAAAACTTTGTTGAATTCCGTCACGAAGTTGTTATTAGGAGAACAACATTTGAATTGCGCAAAGCAGAGGAAAGAGCACATATACTAGAAGGTCTTATCATTGCTTCAGACAATATTGATGAAGTAATAAAGATTATTCGTGCATCTAAAAGTCCGGAGGAAGCTCGTGAAAATTTGATGAAGCGCTTTGAGTTATCAGATCTTCAGTCGAGAGCAATCGTCGAAATGAGATTGCGTCACTTAACTGGACTGGAACAGGACAAGTTAAGATCTGAATTTGACGAGTTAATGATTACGATCACTGATTTGAAGGATATTTTAGCAAGAGAAGAGCGCAGAATGGAAATCATCACAAACGAATTAATTGAAGTTCGTGACAAATATGGTGATGAGCGTAGATCTAAAATTGAGTACTCAGCAAACGAAATGCGTATTGAGGATTTAATTCCGGATGAAGAAGTTGTAATCACTATTTCTCACGCGGGATACATCAAGCGTACAAGCTTGGCAGAATACAAAGTACAGAACAGAGGTGGAATGGGATCTAAAGGATCCGCAACTCGAGATAAAGATTTCTTAGAAGAACTATTCGTTGCCACTAACCATAACTACTTACTTGTATTTACTGAAAAAGGGAAGTGTTTCTGGATGCGTGTTTTCGAAGTTCCAGAAGGAAGCAAAACAAGTAAAGGTCGAGCAATCCAAAACTTATTGAACATCGAGCAAGATGACAAGGTAATGGCATTCATCAATACTGGTGATGTAAAAGATCCTGAGTTCATTAAGCGTGCTGCAGAGCAAGAAGATGTTGACAAAGGACTTGCTGAAACAGTTGGTGAAATGATTGACCGTTACTATATAGTAATGTGTACTAAGAGAGGTGTTATTAAGAAAACATCGCTTGAAGCATACTCGAGACCTCGTACGAATGGAATTAACGCCATTACAATTCGTGAGGGTGATGAGCTACTTGAAGCTAAACTGACAAACGGAAGAAATGAAATGGTTCTTGCCACTTCATACGGACGCGCGATTCGATTTAACGAAGAAAAAGTACGTGCAATGGGTAGAAATGCTGCTGGTGTTCGTGGTGTAACCTTAGGAGGTGACGACGACGAAGTAATCGGTATGATTTGCGTAGAAGATGTACACTCAACTATTCTTGTTGTTTCCAAAAGAGGTTACGGAAAGCGTACTTATTTGAACGATCCCAAAGACAATGAACCTGTTTATCGTATTACAAATAGAGGCGGAAAAGGTGTTAAAACTTTGAATGTCACTGATAAAACTGGTAAATTACTCTCCATTAAGAACGTTACTGATGAGGAGGACTTGATGATTATTACTAAAGCTGGTGTTACTATTCGTATGCACATTGACACAATTCGTACAATGGGTAGAGCGGCTCAAGGTGTTAGACTTATCAACCTTAAAGGAACTTCAGAGATCGCAGCAGTAGCACGTGTTCCAAGAAGTGAAGACGAGGAAGAAGTACTTCTTGATGAAAACGGTGATGTAATCGAAAGTCCTACAGATGAAGGAACTACAGAAGTTCCTGAAGGTGACACTGAGGATGGCACGGATATTGACAACGACGCATCTGTGGAATAATCATCCGTTTTGCATCTAATAAAAAAAGAATTTATGAAATCATTAATTAAATCAATAGGTCTGGCAGTCGGAATCCTTGCCTTGACAAGTACAGCATTCGGTCAAAAGAAAAACGAAACGAGTGCAGCAGTTGAATACAAGAACAATTTTCAATCTTCAATGGCCAAGCAGGACATGGAAGGCGCTATGAAATCTCTTCTCGAAGCAAAGAAGTTCATTGACTTGGCCGCAGCACATGAAGACACAAAAGGGAGCCAAAAGACCCTAATGTATAAGGGGCAAATCTATAGTAGCATTGCTATTTTACTATCGATGGACTCTACGTTTACCGATATATCTGCGGAAGATGCTCTTGCCATTTCTTTGGAAGCTTTTAAAACTGGCCACGGACTTGGGAAAAAGTACAAAGGCGATATTGAAGCAGCAGTGAATCAAAATTACATGCTATTAAGCATGGCTGCTGGAATGTCTTATGAAGCAGAAGAATTTGGAGATGCTGCTGAAGCATATGATTACGCTTCTCAATTCAGCGCCGCGATTGGCATCATGGATAGTAGCTCAATTTTCAATGCATCTCTATGCTATGACAGAGATGGAAACTACGAGAGAGCTGCGGAGGGTTATGCTCGTTTGGTGTCTGCAGGTTACCGTGAATCGAATACAGCAGTAATGGCTTCAAATGCTTACAGAAAGATTGGAAAAACTGACGAGGCAAAGAATATTATTGAAGCTGCTAGAAAGAACAATCCTACTGATAGAGGCTTGTTGTTAGAGTTGGTTAATTTGAATATTGATGCTGGGAACGCAGAAGGTGCGGAAATTGCATTGAACGATGCAATTAAAACAGATCCTGAGAACAAATTACTCCACTTTACAATTGGAACAATTTACAACGAGCTTGGCAAGAATGAAAGTGCTGAAGCTGCGCTAAACAAAGCTTTGCAAATCGACCCTGACTATGTAGATGCTCAATATCAATTAGGAGCAATCCTTGTTGCGTGGGCTGGAGACATCAGTACAAAAGCTAAGCAATTAGAGTTTGGTGATCCAAGCTATAACACAATGATCGCTGAAAGTGAAGCCACATATAGAAGAGCTTTAGCGCCATTAGAGAAGTACATTGCTGCTTTCCCTGAGGACAAGACAGTATTGAATATCTTGTTCCAAATAGAAAGAAACTTGGGCAATTCTGAAAAAGCACTTGAGTATAAGAAAAGACACGACGCTCTTCCGGATCCTGAATAAAACAATCCAGATTTTACTAAACCCCTTTGACCGCTTGGTTAAAGGGGTTCTTTTTTGCCCAGACTTTCTTGATAATCAAATTAAATCTCTATCTTTGCACGCCTGTACTATATAAAGTGTACAGAAAATAGCCGCAAACCTATATAGATAGTGGTTTTTATTAATTTCTTTCGAGCAATTTAGGTACTCGAAATACAATAGAACAAGCCAACATGGCAACAAAAGAACAAACGCAGGGAACTGCAGAATTTGACTGGGATGCATTAGCATTGGACGGTTATTCACAAGCTGAGCGATCAGAATTATCAGATCGTTACGAAGGAACTCTTACATCAATTGCAGAAAGAGAAGTAATTAAAGGAACAGTAATTTCTTTGAACAAGAAGGAAGTTGTTGTAAACATCGGATCTAAGTCTGAAGGAGTTATTCCTTCAGGAGAATTCCGTTACAATCCAGATCTTGCTGTAGGTGATGAAGTAGACATTTATGTTGAAACACAAGAAGACAAATATGGTCAACTTGTAGTATCTCACAAAATTGCTAGAGTTCACAGCGCGTGGAACAAAGTAAATGAAGTACTTAAGACTGGTGAAATCATCACTGGATTCGTTAAGTGTAGAACTAAAGGTGGACTTATCGTTGATGTATTCGGATTGGAAGCATTCCTTCCTGGATCTCAAATTGATGTTAAGCCTATCCGTGACTACGATATTTACGTTGGTAAAAACATGGAATTCAAAGTGGTTAAGATTAACCAAGAATTCAAAAACGTTGTTGTTTCGCATAAAGCACTTATCGAAGCAGAACTTGAAGAACAAAAGAAACAAATTATTTCTGGTCTTGAGAAAGGTCAAGTATTGGAAGGAACTGTTAAGAACATCACATCATACGGTGTATTTATTGACCTTGGTGGAGTTGATGGACTTATTCATATCACAGATTTATCTTGGGGGCGTGTTAATCACCCAGAGGAAATCGTTGAATTGGATCAAAAATTAAACGTTGTAATCCTTGACTTTGATAATGAGAAGAAGAGAATTGCACTTGGATTGAAACAACTTCAAGCTCATCCTTGGGATGCTCTTAACAATGAAATGAACGTTGGAGACAAAGTAAAAGGTAAGGTAGTCGTTATGGCTGATTACGGTGCTTTCGTTGAAATCGCTCCTGGAGTTGAAGGATTGATTCACGTATCTGAAATGAGCTGGTCTCAGCATTTACGTTCTGCTCAGGACTTCTTGAAAGTTGGAGACGAAGTAGAAGCTGTAGTTCTTACTTTGGATAGAGAAGAAAGAAAAATGTCATTGGGTATTAAGCAATTGATGCCAGATCCATGGGAAGCTATCGAAGGAAAGTACGCTGTACAAACGCAACACTCTGCGAAAGTGCGTAACTTCACTAACTTCGGTGTATTCGTTGAATTGGAAGAAGGTGTTGACGGATTGATTCACATCTCTGACCTTTCTTGGCAAAAGAAAATCAAGCATCCATCTGAATTCTGTAAAGTAGGAGATCAAATGGAAGTGATCGTTTTGGAAATCGATAGAGAAAATCGTCGTATTTCTTTAGGTCACAAACAACTTGAAGAGAATCCATGGGAAGTATTCGCTACAACATTTGTGGAAGGATCAACTCACCAAGGAACTATTGTTGAAAACAAAGACAAGTCTGGAATCGTTTCATTGCCTTACGGTTTGGAAGGAATTTGCCCAGCACGTCACATGCGTAAAGAAGATGGATCTAACGCGAAAGTGGAAGAGACATTGGATTTCGTTGTTATTGAATTCAACAAAGACGGACGTAAGATCGTTGTATCTCACACAAGAACTTTCGAAGAAGGTGATGACCGTCCAACAACGAAGAAGAGCTCTGGTAAAAGCGGTGGAGGATCTGCAGCAGTTAAAGCTGTAAACCAAAACGCTGAGAAGTCTACATTAGGAGACTTAGATGCTCTTGCTGCATTAAAATCAAAAATGGAGAAAGGAGAATAATCCTATCCATTAAAAATAATGAAGCCCTTACCTTTCTTTGGTAAGGGCTTTTTTTTATGCTCTAATGGGGCAAAACGGGCAATAACATTCATAGGCACATTTATTGCAAAGGCAAGAACCATGAAATCACTTCTACTCTATTTTTGCATCCTCTCGAGTTTTACCTTTTCACAATCTGATCAAGATTATTATACTGAAGAATGCAATCTTGATGACACCATAATTGATCTTTCACTACGTTGCTATGCACCACTCGGCAAAATATACACGAGCGGATGCACATACATACATGACGATGGACATTGGTTCAAAAATGAAGAGAACCAAGATTCTATATTGAAAAAACTGCGTTCAATTCTTTCTCCAGTTATTGGGAGACTAGCTGCTAATCGCACAATCATTACGGAAACAGAATATTACAATTTGGATGGTGTAAAGCGTATAGCTAGTATTATGGAAGGAATTGAAGAGGAAGATCCTTATTACCTCAAACTCGGTTATTCATTCCAATGTTATGTATTACTGGAAGACAGCATTTGGTTCCCTTTTGAAGTGATTCTTGATAAAAGACATAGAATTCTCGATAAAACTACCTTACCCCAATGTTTAAAAACACTTGACGCATTTAAACTGAAATCACTTTCAGAGATATACAACAAGGTTCGGAAAGATCCATACATGAAAGATCTAGGCATAGATAGTTACATCCAACTTCGTTACAGCGCAGGATTTAACCTTTTCTATTACGAACTTGACGCGGAAGACGGAGAGGTAATCTCGAGCTCAAGTGGATACAGACATTACAGAGACAAACATTTCCTTATTGACGCTCAAACTGGAAAAGTTCTCTGGCGCACATGGGTTGATCATTATGTAGAACAGAGTGGCTGTGTAATAGACCACCTTATTGAATACCCAGTAAATACACTTATTGAGCGTTGATATTTTGTATTTAAGTCAAGTAAAAAAGAGGAACTAAAGTGATCACTCTTTAATCATGCGAACAATTCTTCTCTCTCCTTGAATAGTGAACATCAATAGATATGTTCCAGTAGAAATTCCCTGTGCTTCGATTTCCCCACCAGAAATGCTCAATTCAGTTTTAATTGGAATAAACCTACCGAAAACATCAATCAGCTTGACATCTGTAATTTCGTCTGAAGCTTCAATTGTGATTTCTGAATTAAATGGATTTGGAAACACCTCTACTCCTATTCCACTCAAATCATCTATCCCTTGTGTACCAACGCTAACCTGGAAGTGAACCGTGTCATTTTCACACCCATCATTTGAGGCCACCAAATACCCATTGTAAATACCGGCAGCAATATACTCATGCCATGGATTTGAATCTTGAGACGATGAAAGATCTCCGAAATCCCAATAATAGTTATCAGCGTTCAAGCTGTTGTTCGTAAAGAAGACCGTGGCACTTGACAAAACAACAGTGTTACTACTCAAAATCACCTGTGCCACTGGCGGTAAACTAACTGTGATATCGAAAACTTGAATAACCTGATCTGTCCCAGCTCCATTACTCACATCCAAAGTGATTGTATAGATTCCACTTGAAACTGGATATAGATACGGGTTTTCTATTAGCGTATCAGACAATCCACCGGAAGAGGTTGCCCAACTGAATGATTCACCATCAGTTGATGTGTTGATTAATTGAATTGAGTCACCAACACAAATAGACACATCAGAGGCATCAAATCCCGCAACTGGTGGCAATTGTGAATTACACGAATAATTTGCGACAAAACCTGGTGTCACCGTTAATCCATCTGATGTAAACCTAAACGTCACAGCGCCGGTAGACGTAGTGAACTGTCCAGGGCCGCTGGTTCCTGTAAATGGACTCCCTGCTATTTGTGGAGCTTGATTGTCCGGACCATCATAGACATACAAATAGTCCCAATTCAATTCAACATCGAAATCAGTAAAATCTACATCAATAGACGTTGCATTCGGCGGAGTTATTGTCCAAGTATAATCTTCGTCATTGTAGTAGCTCCTTGTTGGCCCACCGAAATCATGAATAGTACCAGAACAAGGGTCTTCGTGGCAATCTGTGAGATAGTCGTTCATTGCATCCCACAATTCTGTATAACCATTATCGTAACCCAGTGCCCAAATTCCAATCCCGCCAATACCAGTATTTCGAACGTGCTCTAATCTTTTTCTCCATGAAGAATCCAAAGAGATCAGACATTGTCTTGGTGTACCATCAGTAAATGCGTAAATATCAGTGTAGCTATCACCCTCCCAGCTGTGGTTTCCTGCTGAATAATTCCCTGAAGTGTTATTTCTAACATAAGCGTATGTTCTTGAAGTTCCGTTACCAGTAGTATTTGATTGAACGGCTAAATCATTCGTTGGCCATTCATACCCGTAATTAGGAAGACCTAAAATAAGTTTGTCTTTGGGACATCCTTTATCTAGGTAATAAGTAATTGATCTTGACAAAGTATAGTTGTAATTACTTCCAAAATGATACAATGGATCTGTTGGACCGGCGCTTGAACTTCCTGTGTAATAATACCCATACCCCATTATGATATAATGATCTACAACTGGTTCCATGATTGTGAAATCAAAGACATTGTTCCAGTCCACCGCATACAACACTGTACTCACCTCGGAGTTAGGGATTGCCGTATGCATTTGATTACAAAGGTCCACCATGAAATTGGCGAAATTTGTTGTTTGGGAACTAGGCAAACCTTCAAAGTCAATATTCACTCCATGAGCTCCTCGGGTTTGAACCAAATTAATCAGATTTGTAATCAAAGTCTGTTGTGCTGTAGAGCTTCCGAAAAACGTTGTATGTCCAGAAAACAAAGTAACACATAAGGTCACTTTAGTATTTCCACTTGCAAGAGCCGCATCTACGGCAGCACTTGTACTCCACCCATGCGTTGAATTCGGCTCACCGTCAGCGGAGTTCACTTCATAACTGAAAAATGACATGTGGGAAAGTAAATCCCATTGATAATTTTGATATGCACTTCCTCCCCAATATGGATGCCAACCATAAACTACTTTATCCAAGGTGCAATTCGTTTTCTCAAAAGTTACTTGATCAACAGAGATAGATTCGTAAAATGCAGCATCTGTATTACCACTAGAATTGAACTCATTTAGTTGTATTTCATGTATACTTGGGGGTGACTCTTGTCCTAGAACTGTAAAGCACGTCACGATAATTAGCAAAAGTGTAAAAAATGGTCTCATTTCAGTAGATTAGTTAGTGCAAACCTAGTAATAGTTTAGCCACCAATCAATTATGGATCCATTGGTTTTTTTATCTTATTTATTAAGTGCTGATCTAAATCGGTTTTGAGAGGTTTTTTATATAAAATATATCTTTGATAAACCCGTTAGTTCTAGCATCCATTGAAAAAGAATACGTATATTGCGCTTTTTGAAAAACCACTGATTATAATACATAAAACACCATGGCAGAGAAGGTAAAATTCGAACTAGAATTCTTATTAAAGACATCGTCAAAGGTACTCGATAATATGATCAGCACACCAAGCGGACTAAGCGAATGGTTTGCTGAGGACGTTAATATTAAAGATGATATTTATACATTTATCTGGGACGGAAGCGATGAAGATGCTCGCCTTCTCACGAGGAAAGTAAATGCTAGAGTTAAGTGGAGATGGATGGAAGATGAAGAAGACGGCAATGACGTTTATTTTGAAATGAGACATGAAGTAGATCCAATGACCAAAGCCGTGATTCTTACAGTTATCGATTTTGCTGAAACTGATGAACTTGAAGAAGCTCAACGACTTTGGGAGAATCAAATCCAAGAATTAAAGAGAACATTAGGAGCTTAAGATTAATTGGAACAGTATTCTTTTTCAAGATCTACAACGAATAAGTATAGATTTGAAACGACTCACATTTTTTAGCATACGCTCTTTTACCGGACCATTCCTGGCTACGTTCGCTATTTCTATGTTCATGCTGATCATGCAGTTCTTTTGGAAATACATCGATGATTTGATGGGGAAAGGAATCTCAGTTACAGTTATTCTGGAATTGTTGTTTTACGTTTCTGCTAGTCTTATACCGCTCGCACTTCCACTTGCCATTCTACTCTCTTCGGTCATGACCTTAGGGAATTTAGCTGAGCACAATGAATTGACAGCTTTAAAATCTAGCGGACTTTCCTTGTACAGGATCCTTAGGCCGCTGACAGGGATCATCATCATTATATCCCTTGGAACATTTCTTTTTGCGAATTATATCATACCAGTTGCAAATTTCAAATGGCACTCTATAATTTATGATGTTCAGAACACTAAAATATCAACAATTTTAACTCCAGGAACGTATAGTCGTTCATTGGATGGATACGCCATTAAGGTTGATGAAGGAATGGACGACGAGTTTAAGGGAATCTTGATTCATGACCATACCGATCCGAATCAAATTAAAACAATTCGCGCTGAAGAGGGAAAAATCTACAAATCAACATCAGGAAAGCATATCTTTTTCGAGCTAAAGAATGGTTCAGTTATGGAAGAACTTTCGGCGAATGGCCCTAATTACAGTCAAGATAACGTCGCTCACGGAGAAAATACAACTTTCCCCTCACGAAGATCTACATTTGATCATGCTACCTATAAAATAGATCTGACGGGGTTTGACATGAATGAATCGCAAGATGAACTATTCAAGGACAAGCACGAAATGCTCAATGTATTCCAAATTCAATGGGCAATTGATTCCATTCAGCAAAACGGACATGATGTTCTCCAAAACTTCCTGTTAAGCATGAAGAATGATCACCCGTATTTTATCTCGAAGGATTATCACGCCAATGGTCGGGAGGAAGAAGGAATCATCAACGATGCAGAGATAGCGCCTGACACCCTGATATACTTTGATGATTTAACGGTGAAACAAAAAATTGATGCGATAACTTTGGCTCAAACTAAATTAAGGAACAAAGGAAATAACCTAACATCACAGGGAGCTTTCATTCAAGGGATGGAACGTGACATGGACAATTATTTGATTGAATTTCATCGAAAATTTGCCTTGACTGTTGCCATAATAGTCCTATTCTTTGTTGGTGCCCCACTTGGAGCCATTATCCGAAAAGGTGGTTATGGTGCTCCAGTAGTTATTGCCGCCTTGCTTTTCATGGTTTACTTCGTATTGATCACGATTGGAGACAATATGGCTGAAACAAATAAGGTCACTCCATTAGTGGGTATGTGGTTCGCAACTCTAGTTTTACTCCCAATTGCTGTAGTGCTCATGTGGTCCGCAGCGAATGACCGTCCTATTTTCGGGTTTATTGGTAGAATCAAAAAGTCTATAAAGCGTACGTGAAGAAAATTCTCTACATAACAAGCAAGCCTATCTACCCCACTGTTGATGGTGGATGCATTGCAATGGAGAATTTTTTGAAATGTTTATCCTACAAAGACATTCAGGTCAAACACCTGCTCATTGAAACGGTAAAGCATCCATATCGAAAGGAAAATTATCCAACCGAAATTATTGCTGCAACTCAACCTGAGAGCGTTTTTATTGATACTGAAGTAAAAGCTGGTGGTGCATTTGTGCATTTGTTCAAGAAGGGGTCGTACAACATAGATAGGTTCTATTCCGATGAGATGAAATCACTCATTGAACGAGTTCTAGAGGATGATTCATTCGATTGTGTCATTCTAGAAAGCCTATATCTCACGCCATATACCCTAACGATCAGGAATAATTTCAGTGGAAAGATATTTGTGAGAGCACACAATGTAGAAAGTGAAATCTGGAAAAGCTTATCCCACGTTTCTTCCGGTGGATTAAAGAAAAAATATTTAGCCCGACTAGCGAAAGATTTACGGTCCTATGAAATCGATGCTTTAAATCAGGTGGATGGTATATTGGGGATTTCTACCGACGATCTTGTACGTTTTAAAGAAATGGGTGTGAAATCATCTTCAGTCTTGATTCCAGTTGCAATTGAATTAGCTCAAAAGCAAGAGCCTATCGGTAAAAACTTGTTTCACTTAGGGGCTATGAATTGGCAACCAAATGTAGATGCCGTCAATCGATTGATTAGTCTCTTCCCTACCCTTCGAAGTAAACACAACTCAATAGAACTACACATTGGTGGAAGTCATTCAGCAGAGATGATAAAGGAGGATCAAGTCAATGGTATATTTGTAGATGGATACATTGATGATCTCTCCAAATTTGCTGCAGCTAACGGAATACTTGTATCTCCAATTGTTTCAGGGTCGGGAATCCGAATTAAAATACTCGAAATGATGGCAATGGGAATCCCTGTAGTCACGACTAAACTTGGAGCATTGGGCATTGATTACAAGCAGAACAATTGCCTAATCACCGCTGAAACGGATGACGATTTAATCGAAGCTTGCAACAGTTTGATTGAAAATGAAACCATGAGAATGGAAATTGGCAACAAAGCCATTGAGTACATTCGAAAAAACCATAATATTGAATTGATAAGTACACAGATTCTTGAATTCATCGAACGAACATAAGGAGCAATTGCTCATGCTAGTCTCACGCTTCCCTTTCCCACTGGACAAAGGCGATAAACTCCGTGCATATTACCAATTGAAGGAATTAAGCGCATCGTATGACATTACACTTGTCGCTTTATCCGATAAGAAGATCCCTGAAAAACATATCGAGCAAATCTCACAATTTTGTCAAAACGTTCATGTATGTCATCTCACTTGGTTTTCCCGATTACTTGGAATGATGAGATGTGTCTTTAATAATCGCCCCTTTCAAACAGGATATTTCTACAATATCCAAACGCAAAGAAGAATCAAATCTCTGATTCAGCAAAACAACTTTAAACACATCTTCTGTCAACTTATTCGAACAACTGAATACGTGAAAAATGTTCATAACATTCCAAAAACTTTGGACTACATGGACGCCTTAAGCGCAGGTATTAGAAGACGTATCGATCAACAACCGTTGTACAAGAAGTGGTTGTTTAGAATGGAATCCCGAAGACTTATCAAGTACGAACAATACATCTTTGATTACTTTGAAAACAAGGTCATCATTAGCGAACAAGACAGAAAACTCATCCATCATCCTGAACAAGATAAAATTGAATGCATTCCAAATGGAATCGACTCCGCATTTTTTGATACAGTTGAAGGAACACAAGATCATACCTTTGTATTTGTTGGAAACATGAGTTACCCCCCTAACATTGATGCCGTTCATTTCATCGCGGAAAAGATTCTGCCAAAATTTAAAGACTCTACACTTTTGATTTCTGGTTCTTCGCCAAGTTCTTCGGTGCAACAATTGGCAGCAAACAGTGATAATATCACGCTCACAGGATGGGTCGATGATATTCGCACATCCTATATTCGCGGGAAAATTTTCTTGGCTCCAATGATGATTGGAACAGGAATGCAGAACAAATTGTTGGAGGCTATGGCCATGAAAACCCCTTGTGTCACAACTCCTCTTGCCAATAATGCAATAAAAGCTACACATGGAAAAGAAGTCTTGGTAGGGTCAACTACTGAAGAGCTAATTGATTCCATTCAACGATTAATGGACGATCCTTCATTCAGCAAGGAGTTAGCTATTAACGCGTCTAAATACGTACAAAACAATTACAGTTGGGACACATCAGTAGATCAATTAAATGATCTTTTTAAGGCTGATATGTTTTCCGATAAATAACGCATTAACTGATAAATTTCAAGTAATTTTGTCAGTAAACAAAGTGATACATGCAGTTTAAACTGAATACAATAAAGGAAGCCATTGAGGACATCCAGGCAGGAAAGGTCGTCATTGTAGTTGATGACGAGAACCGAGAGAACGAAGGTGACTTCGTAACAGCTGCTCGTAACATCACGCCAGAAATCATCAACTTCATGGTTACCCATGGTAGAGGTTTGGTTTGTGCACCTTTGGTTGAGGATCGATGTGATGCTCTTGGGTTAAATTTAATGGTACAATCGAATTCAGCGGCCTACGAAACGCCATTTACGGTTTCTGTAGATTTAAATGGACACGGTTGTACAACTGGAATAAGCGCTGGCGATAGAGCGAAGACAGTCAAAGCATTGATCGACCCAAGTATTCGCCCTGAGGAATTAGGGAAACCTGGTCACATCTTCCCATTACGTGCCAAGAAAGGTGGAGTATTGAGAAGAGCCGGTCATACGGAAGCAGCTATTGATTTGGCACGCATGGCTGGATTTGAGCCTGCTGGTGTTATCGTTGAAATTTTGAATGAAGACGGTACAATGGCGCGCCTACCGCAATTGGTAGAAATCGCTGAGAAATTTGACCTGAAGTTGGTTTCCATTGAAGATCTTATCAAATATAGAATTACCAATGAGTCTTTGATTGACAAAGTCATCGACGTGAAAATGCCAACTGTTTCTGGAGATTTTGATCTTCACTTATACAAGAACACCAATACTGATGAGGAACACTTAGCTCTTGTAAAAGGAACATGGGATAAGGATGAGCCTGTTTTGGTGCGTGTACACTCATCATGTATGACGGGTGACATATTCGGTTCATGTCGTTGTGACTGTGGTCCTCAGCTTGAAAAAGCAATGGAGCTAATTGAAGCGGAAGGAAAAGGTGTAATTGTTTACATGAACCAAGAGGGTCGTGGAATTGGCTTGACGAATAAGCTAAAAGCATATAAACTTCAGGAAGAAGGGTACGATACTTTGGAAGCAAATATTAAGCTTGGCTTTAAAGGAGATGAACGTGATTATGGAATTGGTGCACAAATATTGCGTGATTTAAACATTTCAAAAATTCGTTTGCTCTCTAACAATCCTACAAAACGAACTGGTTTGACTGGATATGGGCTTGAAATCATTGAAAATGTTGCTTTGGAAATTGAAAGTAACAAGCACAACGAATTGTATTTAAAGACAAAACGTGATAAGATGGGACATTCATTGAAATTAGGCAAGTAAATGCTCAGAACGAAAGGAATATATAAATCATTCGATGATCTTCAAATTCTGAAAGGAATTGATCTTGAAATCCCTGACGGAGAGATAGTTTCCATCGTCGGTTCTTCGGGTGCTGGCAAGACTACCCTACTTCAAATTCTGGGAACTCTAGACAAACCAGATGAAGGTGAATTACTGATAGACGGAGTGAATCCATTTTTACTTTCTGACAAACAACTTGCTTCTTTTCGTAATACGTCCATTGGATTTATATTTCAATTTCACCAATTATTGCCTGAATTCGATGCCATGGAGAACATCCAGTTACCAGCGTTGATTAAAGGAACTTCGATGCAAGACTCCAAAAAAGATGCTTTACGCCTACTAGGAATCCTTGGTTTGGAAGATAGAGCTCATCACAGGCCAAATGAACTTTCTGGAGGTGAACAGCAAAGAATAGCTGTTGCTCGATCATTGATCAACAACCCTAAAGTAATTTTCGCGGACGAACCTTCTGGAAATTTGGACAGTACGAATTCTGCGGAGTTACACCAGTTGTTTTTCGATTTGAGAGATGAATTTGGACAATCCTTCGTGATCGTTACTCATAATGAGGCATTAGCGAACATGACAGATCGTAAGCTCACCATGAGTGATGGTTTGATTGTTTAATTCCATGCATTTGAATACTGTAGAACTCAAAGAATATCTCGATTTCAAGGTGCAACAATACAATACACCTCTATTCATAGAATCTGACCCGATTCAACTTCCTCATCGTTTCACGAAAAAAGAAGACATAGAAATTGTCGCATTTCTGGTATCCACAATCGCTTGGGGAAAGCGAAACATGATTATTCGTAGTGGAGAACGCCTGATTGATATAATGGGGAATGATCCCTATAACTTCATTCAATCATACGAACCCGATCATCATTTAAAATTCGTTCATAGAACTTTCAACAGCATTGATTTAGATTTCTATTTCAGAAGCCTGCAACACATCTATGCTACTGGTGGACTGGAGAACACTTTCACTCCTCATTCTGATTACCATGGCATTCAAGGGTATATTGTCAATTTCCGCGAGCGGTTTTTAGAAACTCCTCATGAGCATCGCTCAGAAAAACATTTGTCCAACCCAGCTAAAAACTCAGCGGCAAAACGATTGAACATGTTCCTGCGTTGGATGGTTCGCAACGACAAATGCGGTGTAGATTTCGGGATTTGGAATTCCATCCCAATGTCTGAGCTTTATATTCCGTTAGACGTTCATACCGCCAACGTTTCAAGATCATTAAACCTACTAACTCGCAAACAAAATGACTGGAAGGCTTTAGAAAAAATCATGTCAACATTAAAGGAACTGGATCCAAATGACCCATCGAAATACGATTTTGCACTCTTTGGAATTGGAGCATTTGAGTAGATTAAGGGAATGAAATAATATTCATCCCCTTAGTTCTAGTCATTCTATTTGAGCTAAAACAACAGTCCTTATCCGTTTGGAGCATTTACTCCATTTTTCAAGACGTTACTTGCGTAGGTAGCGTCATATTGATCATCAAAATCGTTGTACGATGTTTTAATTAACCTTGAACTTGACGGGTGAATATCTGCACTTCCTGAAACTTCAAAATATTTTGCCGTTGAAGCATCGGAATCATAGCTTCCTTTTTTAAACTCTACTACAAAAGCTTTTTCTTTAACAGTGTCACCGACCTCAATCGCCATAATTTCATCATAACGATCTTTAGTAATGTTCTCTCCCCTATGGTTCGATCCATTTGGATGCCATCCAATATTATCTTTGTCTGGATACTCTTGTGTGTACCTTCCATTTTCGAAGTATAAAGAAGGCTTGGTTCTTCCAAGCGTATATCCTAAATACGTTCCTGCATTAGTGATGGGCATATTATATATATTTTTATCGTTCTGCTATTTTTAAAATAAGGCCAACAGAATTTACCTCTCTAACAAAGTGATCAATTGATTGTTCTCTATCGAATTGTACACCGCAAAAATGACAAACCCACGATGAGTATTTCAGGATTTGGCTATAAACTCAACGATTGTTGCTACGGAGTGAATAATTACTGTCATGGAGAAATTCATGCTCGATATTTCATCATACATCATTATTAAATTTATCTTTGGCTCATGAAGTTTTTGTATCCTGAATTTCTGTGGGCTTTTCTTGTTTTACTGATCCCTATATTAATTCACTTATTCAACTTTAAGCGATACAAAACCCTTTATTTCTCAAGCCTTTCCTTTGTAAAGGAAGTAGACCAGCGAACGAAATCAACGCAACGCTTAAAACACTATCTAGTACTGATAAGCAGGCTGCTCATCTTCATCTTTTTAGTTTTTGCATTTGCCCAGCCTTTTTTCCCAACGTCAAACACGGACACCACTTCGAAAAAGAATGTAATGGCCTTTTACATTGATAATTCATTTTCAATGCAGGCCCGTGGTGCTGAGGGAGAATTACTTTCACAGGCAAGAGAAAACGTTCGAGAGATCATTGAGAAGGCTCCACTAGACGCTCAATTTTTGATTGGCACGAATGAAATGTCGGGAAGCGAAGAACATTTGTTATCAAAAATAGAAGCACTTGAGAAGCTGGATAAAATAAGCCTCTCTCCTATCATACGCTCTGTTGATGAAGTATTGAAATGGCAAACAGAACGCCTCAGCGATGATGACATCCTCTTGGAGGGGACAAACGTTCAATATGTTTACATTTCTGACTTTCAAAGATCGAATGGGTTTGCCAATGGCGTTTATCAAGCTGAACACATCTCGTTCTATCCAATAAAATTGAGTCCTGAAAACAGAGACAATCTATACATTGATTCTATTTGGTACTCTTCTCCTGTACATAAACTCAACGCTCAGAACGAACTAAACATTCGTATTGCCAATATGGGGGACACTGACCTTGAGAATGTGGAAGTCGTTGTAGCTATTGGAGAGTTCAAGAAAAACATATTTGTCAATTTACCAGCCAAACAAACCACTAATACTCAGTTGAGCTACATGGACAAAACGGTTGGGCTGCAATCTGGAATGGTACGCGTTATCGATAAAGAAGTGTTGTTTGATGATTCCTTTTACCTGTCGTATGAAGTCCGCGCAGATGTGAAGGTATTGGCTTTGAATGGCGAAGATGCAGTTGATAACATCGCTGCTGTTTATGGTGTTGATGACTTCTATCTTTATGATGAAATCGCACTTACAGCAGTTACGAAGGATCACTTTCATAGCAAAGACTTGGTAATCATTAATGGTGTAAATGAGTTATCACAAGGAGTAATTGACTATTTATTGGAATTCTCGAAAACAGGAGGATCAATCGCCTTGTTTCCTGGAAAGAACCCAACAACGAGTAATTGGAACAATCTTCTAGGACAGCTCAAACTGCCATTGCTAGGGCAAGCTGTTGGATCGGGTAATAAAATTAGCAGCATCAACTACGACGATCCATTTTACACTGGAGTATTTGAAACAAGAGCTACAAATTTGAATTTACCAAGTGTGTCACGAGTATATCAGGCTTTAAGCGGAAGTAATTCTCTCGGAACTGACCTCATTCAATTACAGAATGGATTACCGCTATTGTCGTACAGCAAAACAACAAGTTCAGCGTACATGTTTTACAGCTCTCTGCATTCAGATTATGGGAGCTTTACACAGAATGCATTATTCTCAACTGTACTTCTAAGAATGGGGGAATTAAGCCAGCGAACTCAACCCAACTTTGTGATAATTGGTGATGATACACGCTATCCAATTTACTCAGAAATTGGAAGTGACCAACCTTTACATATCGTCAATGATGGAATAGATTTAATTCCTCAAATCAGTTCATTATCAGGAGTTAACTACATATCACTTAATCTTATTGATCAATCTTTAAATCTAACTGCCGGTAATTACGACATCGTATTGGATGAGACGATTGGCAGCATAAGTTTGAATTACAACCGTAGAGAATCCAACTTGGAAGCTATGGACGAATCGGAAATCATTGCATCATTTGAAGACAGTGGAATTTCCAATATTTCCTTCAACGAAATAGGCAAGGGATCAGATGTGTCCATTATTGATATTGACAAACCTTTTAGCTATTGGAAAATTTGTATCATATTAACCCTTATTTTTGTGCTCATTGAAATGGCACTTGTTCGGTATTTAAAATAAATCGTAGCAGATGAAAATCTTAATCAAACAAGCAAAAATCGTTGACCCATCCTCTTCACACAATGGGAAAACAAAGGATTTGCTCATTGAAGAGGGAATTATAACTCAAATCGAAGATTCAATTTTAGAAGGAGACGCGAAAGAAATCTCCCATCCTAATCTTCATGTATCACAAGGCTGGACCGATTTGAAAGCTGATTTCTGTGATCCAGGTAAAGAACATAAGGAGACCATTGAATCTGGATTAGATGCTGCTGCATTCGGCGGATATACGCATGTAGGAGTTGTGCCTAGTACTTCTCCGGTAATAGACGGGAAGAGCCAAGTACAATACATTAAACAAAAAGGACAGAACCATGTTTCGACAGCGCATCCAATTGGTACAATTACAGTTGGAATGAAAGGCGAAAATCTTTCTGAGATGTATGACATGTCACAATTTGGAGTTCGATTATTTTCTGACGACACGCACCATGTAAACTCAGGAATCCTGTACAGAGCCCTACTCTACTCAAAGAATTTCAATGCTACCGTTGTTGCGTTTCCAAGAGATAAATCGCTTGCAGGAGCTGGAATGGTAAATGAGGGAATGGCTTCAACCAAAACCGGACTAAAGGCTGATCCTTCAATTTCAGAGATCATTGAAATCGAACGAAACATTCGATTGACAGAATATACGGATGGGCGAATTCATATGACCGGAATCTCCACGAAAGAGGGTGTTGAACTCATTCGCAAAGCAAAAGCACAGGGATTAAAAATTACAGCAGATACTCATGTGGCTAATCTGGTCTACAATGAAGAGGCTGTTCTTGGTTTTGACAGCAACATGAAATTCATGCCACCTCTGCGTTTTGAAAGTGACAGACAAGGATTATGGGAAGGTTTAAATGACGGAACGATAGATTGTATCGCTTCTGATCATCGCCCTCACGACAAGGAAGAAAAAGACATTGAATTTGACAATGCTGAGTACGGATCTTTAAATCTTCAAACAGCTTTTGCACATCTTAAAACTGTAAATGAATTCAATTTAAATACCGTAGTAAAAGCCTTGTCAATAAACGCTCGTAAAATCATTGGAATAGAAAGTTCTGAAATTGAGAAAGATAACTCAGCAGACCTTACATTATTCTCCCCAGAAGAGGCTTGGACTTTCAAATATTCAGACATTTGTTCGAACACAACTAACACCCCTCTTGTGGATAAAGAATTGATCGGCAAAGTACTCGGAGTAATAAATAACGGTAAATTAGCCATCAAAGATTAACCGAATGCCCGCAAAAAAGACAAAACGAAATTTCCTGAAGGAATTCATTAAAGAAAGACGTGTTGTTGGCGCTATACACCCTAGCACAAAGGCACTCGGTGAGAAGATGCTTGAAAACATCGATTTCGCTTCGTGCAATATTATTGTAGAGTTGGGACCTGGAACAGGTGTTTTTACAGACCTAATTATGGAACGCATGAACAAGGATGCGAAACTTTTAGTGTTTGAATTAAACGACAATTTCTACGAATCGTTAGCTGCAAGAATTGACCACCCACAAGTCCAAATTATTCACGACTCTGCTGAGTTTGTAGATAAGTATCTTACAGAGGACGAGAAAAAGAATGTTGACGCAGTAGTATCTTCACTCCCACTTACTGTGTTCCCTGAAAAATTGAGACAAACAGTATTGGACGAAGCTTATGATTGTTTAAAGGATGGCGGATTGTATACGCAATTTCAATACTCTCTACACGCGAAAAAACTATTAGAATCGCGCTATAAAGACGTTTCAATCAAGTTTACACTGAAGAACTTTCCTCCTGCATTTGTTTACACATGTCGAAAAGCATAGGCAATAGCGCTTATTTCCTACTATACAAACCTTACGGTTATTTAAGTCAATTCTCTGGTGAAGAAACCGATCTTCTACTAAAAGATTTATATGATTTCCCAAAAGACGTGTACTCAGTGGGTAGATTAGACAAGGACAGCGAAGGGCTTCTTCTGCTTACCAATGACAACAAATTCAAAACACAAGTTCTTGATCCCAAAAGTAAATACGCAAAGACTTACTGGGTACAAGTGGAGGGAGACATTACTTTAGAAGCTTTGGAATTATTAGAAAATGGGAGCATCGTCATTTCTCACAAAGGAACAAAACACACAGTAAGCAAGGCCAAATGCCAAATAATTGACGCTCCTGAGTTACCAGAGCGTACTCCGCCAATTCGCTTTCGACAATCAATTCCAACTTCTTGGATAGCACTAACAATCACTGAAGGAAAAAACCGGCAAGTTCGAAAAATGACTGCTGCAGCCGGATTCCCCACACTCAGACTTGTTCGTTGTTCTGTTGGTCCATTTAGTCTTGACAATCTTAATCCTGGAGAAGTTATACCGTTCGAACCGTTTAATTAACGAATCCTACCATTGAATCAATACCGCTGTATTTGGCATGTTATTTGGCTACCTTGATGTAACCGATAAACTAAGAATTATGTTAACATCCATAGAAATAGCGACAATTTTAGCCGCACAGAATAAGAAAAAAGCAAACGTTAAATCTGGTTTCGACGCAGCATTAGAAGGATTAGGAGTAAAGTTAAAAAGCTTAGAGATTGAGGTTTAGTATTTAGACTAACAAACTTAAAACCCACTACCTGAAGACGATCCAGGCGTTTTTCTTTTGTCGTAGTTCCCAATTCGATAAGAAACCGTCAAATAGAATCTACGCGTCAACCATTTGTACCTCACATTTTGTTTCAATCCCACTTGTTCCAGTTCTCCAGTGAATTGCATTGTGTTGAAGATGTCAGTCACTCTTGCTCCTATCGTCAAGCGCTTGTCCAAAAACCGTTTCTCAATGGCTAACCCCATTATCGTTCCTCTCTGAATGATTCCTTGTGGAGTTGTTCGTGGTGCACTATAATTAAAGTTGAGCTGAATACTTGCCGTCTTCTTCCAAAAGTCAATCCCGAGAATGTATTTCACTCCCCAAATCAAACCATCATTGTTCCAATCTGAACCGTCATCCGTGCTGTTGGTGTAATTGATGTAGTTTCCATTGAAAGAAACGGTGTTTTTCATCCAATTAAAAGGCTTGTAAATGATTACCGTTTCTAACCCTGTACTTTCACTCTGATCAATATTACCATAGGTTAGAACTGAGCTGTTGTTTGCATTGTACAGTTTCACGCGATTAATCACATCCTTGGTTCTACGGTGATAAACACTCACAGAGAAGTTGAATTTTTTCTTGTTTAAAGAATACCCTAAATCATACGAATCAATATACTCAGGCTGTAATTGCGGGTTTCCTCTCATTAAGTTCGTTGGATCAGCATAACTTGTGAACGGGTTCAGTTGTCTAGATGAAGCACGATTAATTCTACGGCTATAGCTCAAGCTAATTTGAGAAGACTTTGTAAAGTCATATTTAACGTGTGCCGAAGGAAAGATATTTAAGTACGTATTTGCGTACTTCTCGTCACTTGTAATTAAGAAAGGGGTTTGTTCCGCATATTCTCCACGGATTCCAGCTTGATATTTGAATTTACCAAGCTCTTGTCCGAAAGTAGCATACACACTATAAATATTCTCAGAATATGAATAATCGTAATTGGCCAAGGTGTCCTCGAAAAAATCTCCTGAGATCGTGTCCCTAGTTTCTGAAAATGTATCAATAAAATCCTCGCGTGCGATGACCTTCCCTCCTATCTCTAGACGAGCTCTGACATCTTTAAAAATATGACTGAAATCTGTCTGAACCGTTGTAACGCGATTCGTTGATGCATTTGAAAGCTGTTGATTCAATGGAGCTAATCCACTCTGGCTGCCAAATTCATCGAAATACTGCTCTTCATAAAACCCTTCGATTGCTTGCTCACCAAACGATTGATTCGCATTGAATGACCACTCACCTTTCTGCTCTTTAAAAGTGTGCGTGTAATTCAAATTCACATCTGCATTCAAATGACTTCTTGGATCTCTCGAATTCCTATCCCAACGTTCTACCAACACATCGTTGATGTATGACCGATTCTCTAAATTCCCTGTTCGTTCCCTACTCCCTAAAGAACCAGTAAGTGCTACAGCAAATAAATTTCGCTCATTAAAATAAAAATCGGAACCAATCACCAAGGTGTTTGTCATCTTTAAATCCTCTCCTTCCCTTGATTGATTTAGCAATGAAACGCTGTCAGCATTTAAATCACGTTCTAAATCACTATAGAAATTTCGATAACCTTCATAGTAATTGAAAGAATAATTCAGGTATAAGTTGAAGTTTTTATTGCGATAACTCAACCCTAAATTGGCTTCGTATAAATTACCAGTTGCAGCTGTTGCAGCTATCAACCCGTTGAATCCTTTCAGTTTGTTCTTCTTCAATACGATATTGATAATTCCAGATGTGCCGTCAGGATCATATTTAGCAGATGGATTTGTAACGACTTCAATTCGTTCGATTGAATTTGCTGGCAATGCATCCAACATGTTCTGTCCATCCCCAGATGCTAACGTGCTAGGGCGACCATCAATTAAAATTGTAACATTTCCATCTCCTCGCAGACTAATATTCCCATCTTGATCAACATCAATGGATGGAATATTGTTTAATACATCATTCACCGTCCCACCTTTTACAGAAATATCATCTGCAACCGAATACACCTTCTTATCAATTCCTGCTTTAAGAACATCCAAAGAACCACTTGCGTTTACTTCCTCAAGATTTATTGTTGCATCAACCTCCATTACAATTGCTCCTAATGCAATCGATTTACGATTCTCAATGGAAATTGGAATACTTGCAGTTTCAAGTCCTGAAAATGTGATAAGAATATAGTGTTCACCTAGATCTTTCGCCTGCAGAGTGTATTCCCCATCAACATTTGTATAAATACCGGATACAACAGAAGAATCAGAAGCCTTAAATAGACGAACAGAAGCAAATTCCACTGCACTGTTGTCTGCATCTACGACCTGACCTGAAATCTCCTGACCAAAGGAATACATTGAAATCAAAGAGAGAAAAGAAATAAGAAATAATCGCATTAGAGTAATTTGATTTCGATAGAATTAGATAACATTTTGGCTACTGGACATCTTCCTGAGATATCAATCAACCTTTTGATTTGATCGTCGGTTAAATCACCTTCAATTTGAACTGATTTTTCAACAATGAGTTTTTCCTCTTTACCAACAATGGTCAGCTGGATATCCGCCTTCTCTACAGTCCATCCTTTCCGCTGTGCATACATTTGAAGTGTGATCAGTTTACAACTTGCAAGAGAAGACAGTAATAGTTCTGTTGGTTTTGGACCGTTGTTCGTTCCTCCAATTGAAATTGGCTCATCAGAAATCCAAGTGTGATCTCTAGAAGTATTTTTTACGCAGTAATCTTTGTTGATTGATGCATTTAATGTCGTTGATATCATCCGCGTACTTTGTCCAATAGATTACTCAATGTTTCCGCTTCCTCATCTGTAAGGTGTGATGGAACCCAATCTTTTACGCTATGTTTTTTGTCAATAACCAACAATAGATCTAGTCCTTTTTCTGTTATTTTCACATATACAACTCGCCTATCATTTTCACAACGCTCTCTAGAAATAAGCCCTTTCGTAATGAGCTTATCCATCAATCTAGTAGTGTTAGGAGATTTTTCTACCATTCTATTCTTGATAGTATTGACAGCCATGGCTTCTTTTGCTCCTCTTAATATCCTAAGAATATTAAACTGCGGCATTGTTAAATCATATTCCGCCATGAATTTATTTGAAAT
The DNA here is from genome assembly GCA_033791225.1 of Crocinitomicaceae bacterium. Lineage (GTDB taxonomy): Bacteria > Bacteroidota > Bacteroidia > Flavobacteriales_D > Crocinitomicaceae > UBA4466. The sequence continues at coordinate 271,003 of JASJHD010000015.1, read as the reverse complement.
TGCAGACAGGAAATTTGCCGTATAGCGGACATTGACCATCGCTTTAACTTGTGGCGATTCAAATTTGCTTTTTATTGCTTCATCTATTTTCATAAGCACAAAGATAACAATAAATACCGTGGTAATAGTTTCGCCATCATATCATCAGTCTCGATCCGTTAGGAATACTAGATAAGACAGTGAATTTGCTCACTTTTTTTCGATTTATTCGTATATTGTTGCCAACTAAGACTTATGGTATATCGTTGGTATACTAAACCCATGGGTTTCATATCCATATTAATTAAACATAAAACATATGAAATTAAAACTACTCTCATTTGGTGCAATTCTCGTTGCAGGCTGTGCATACGGTCAAACAACTGAAGCTACAGCAACTACCGCTGAAGAAGTTGTAAGCTACAACGCATTGGGCCAAAAAGTAATCACAACAACAGCATTCCATTTCGAGGTGACTGCTCCAGTTACAACTTGGGGACATGACGAGGACGCTGAAGTTCCTTTTGAAGAACGTTTGAAAGTTCGAAACGACTTCGCTAGAGAAGGATATGATGAAAATCAAACAGAAGTTGTCGAATACAAAAACCTTCAAGACGAACAAGGTGACCGTTCGCTAAGAGCTCCTCTTATTAACTTTAATGGACAAAGTGGAAGTGGATTGCCACCAGATCCATCTGGAGCAGCAGATGACACATACTACGTCCAAGCAGTAAACACAAGTGTTCGTGTTTGGGAAAAAGATGGTTCAGTAGTTCCTGGAGGAACATTCAGCCTAAGTTCATTATGGCCTGGAAGTAGCAACATGGGAGATCCTATTGTTATGTACGATAGACATGCTGATCGTTGGTTCATTTCACAATTCCAACAATCACCAAACAGAATATTGATTGCAATTTCTGAAACAGACGATCCAACAGGTGCTTATTACTCATACAGTTTTACAATGAGCAACTTCCCTGATTATCCAAAATATTCAATTTGGTGGGATGGATACTATATGACTTCTAACTCAAATCACACAGCTGTTGTTTTCGATAGAGATAAAATGTTAGCAGGAGATGCTAGTGCACAAGCGGTTATATTAAGCCTTCCTAGTTTAGGAAGTGCAGGATTTAGAAGTCCTTTGTCTGCGGACGCTGACGGTGATTTACCACCAGATGGAACACCTTGCTATTTCTTCAATCTTGAAGACAATGCTTTCACTGGAGTATCTCAAGATCAAATCGAGATTTACGAAATGACTACAGATTGGGCAAACACAAGTAACACTCAAGTTGCATCTTCTCAAATCTTACCAGTAGATGGTTTTGATTCTATGTTCTCAGGAGGATGGTCAAATATTGCTCAGCCTGGAACGAGCCAAGGACTGGATGCAATTATGGGAGTATTTATGTACCGTGCTCAACACATGCGTTGGGTTGGATACAACTCAATGATGTTATCTCACGCAGTTGATTTAGGTGGAAACCGTTCAGGAATTCGTTGGTATGAATTACGCGATGCGAATGACGGAAACTGGTCAGTACACCAATCAGGAACATTTGCTCCAGACAACACTGCAAGTAGATGGATGAGTAGTATGGCAATGGATTCTTGGGGAAACATAGGAATGGCATACAGTATTGCCGATGCCTCAAACAACGTTTACCCAGGTCTTGCTTATACAGGACGTTTAGGAGGTGACAATCTTGGAGATATGACATTCGGTGAGCAATTTGCTGTTACTGGAGGGGGATCTCAAACTATCGCAGATCGCTATGGTGACTACGCACACCTTTCTTTAGATCCTGACGGAACAACATTCTGGTATACTGGAGAATACCTTGCCGGATCAAACTCTATAAGAACACGTGTCTTCTCTTTCAGCATTTTTGATGAAGCTGGTGTTGACGCCATTAGTCCTTACTACCAAAACTTGTCAATGATAGCCTTCCAAAATGGAACTAACTTAAATGTTGCAGTTGAAGGAATCTACAATGATGAGAAAGTTGAATTGAACATCATTGATATGGGTGGGAAAATTGTTTATACTTCTGGTAGCTTACAACCAGCTCAATCTGAGTTGAACCAAACGATTAATATCAGTGATTTAGAATCTGGTGTTTATTTTGTTCGTGTTGGAAACAAAAACTTCCAAGAAGTTGAGCGTATGTTCATAAAGAACTAATACTCTACTTTCAAATAATATTAAATGGGATGTCTACAGCATCCCATTTTTTTTGCTCTATTTTCTACTTTGGAATAGTTTATGCAAACCTCCTTCAAAACAACTCAAATGAAATTACTCCTATACATATCTATCGTCGCCTTTACCACATCATGCGCTAGTCAAAGAGAAGTTCAACCCTTCAATCACGACGCATCAGACCAAATGACTTCAGAAACCGAAGAAGTAGTTAGCGAAACAACTACCAATAATCACCAAGTTGTTGGGATTGTACGACAAGATTCAAAAGGTTGTGCTTTTTGCGTTGAAACCGAAATCACTCCTGGTGAATTCAAATTTTTGTATGTCGTTAATTTGGAAGAAGATTTTAAAGAAGATGGCACCAAAATACAATTTGATTTTGCGCTCAGTAGAGCAATGCAACCTGAAGGGTGTTTAGCAGATATGGTTGTAACGATCACAGATGTTACTCGCCTACATTAAACTACAGCCACATTAGTTTAAAATCTTCTTTTTTAGGAATCTCCTCGAATTGTATTTCGATGTAGTGGTTTCCTGGTAGGAAATGCTCGAAGTTAGTTTTGAATTTCACACCTGAAACATTTGAACTTATCCAAACATTGCGCATGAATTTATCAGCGTTGATCTCAATCACAGCAGTTCTCTTTTCTTCATCAATTTGTGTGATTTCCAGAGTCACATCAGTACACTTTGCTTTCTTGTACTTTTTACCAATATTTTCGAATTGACGGTATGAATGTTCTCCGTTATTGTCTTTGAACTTAAACACAATCAACACATTTAGATCCTCAAGCGGTTCCGACAAAATATCACTAACATCTAGCTGGAATGATGACTCCCCTTTTAAGGTTGTAGAAAAATCTCTTGTTCCTAACACCTCTCCTTTCAAATCATGGATCGTACAAACCACATCGTAAACTAGCGTATCAGGAGCATCGGACACTAAAAAGAACTCACGTTCTGTCAAGCTATTGTACTTCGCAACAATTGAAACGTCTTGAAAATCTTTTTTCATTTGATATTGGAGCGCTTTCCAATTCCCGAAATAATCAATACTCGACCAAGTTGGAGCCGGCCAGCAATCATTCAACTGCCAATACAAAGTTCCACCACAACGAGGTGCATCCAGTCGATGTCCGGCAACAGCCATGCTCACTGCCATTGCTTGAGTCAATTGTGAGAAATACACAAACTCTTCAAAATTTTCAGGCTCGCCATACAATCTTCTGGCGTGTTTCAGAATCATGTCATTTCCAACATAGCTCTTCTGGTGGTGTTTCATCACAGCAGATTTCAGGTCCCAATCAGCAGGCTCAGAAAACGAAGACAAGGTTTGATATTCTGGAAAACTCTGAAATCCATATTCAGCATTGAAACGTCCTATTTTTTTTCCGAAATCTTCCAAAGGATCTTTTCCATGCCATACTCCCCAGTAATGCTGGGAACCGTGATTGTACAAATCCATCTTCCCCCAGTTACTAAGTGGCGATGTATGTACGTATGGAATACTTGTGTATTTATTAATAATATTTGGTGCTATTTTTTTGAAGATATCGTCATATGCCTGTTCTATATCCCTTGCACTTTGTCCGTACAAACCGTATTTCACTTGGAACCCCCAATTGCCCCAAGCCACTTCTACTTCATTGTTCCCATTAAAAAGCACAACACTTGGATGCGCTGCTATACGTGGCACTTGATATTCAAATTCTCTGGAAACATTCTCTAGGAACACGCTGTCACCTGGATACATCGCACAGGCAAACATCAAATCCTCCCAGACCATTATCCCAAGCTCATCACACTTATTAAAAAAGACTTCGTCGGGATAATAACCACCACCCCAAACGCGCACCATGTTGAAATTTGACTCGGCCATTGTTTCAACCATAGCCTCGACTGCAGAATCAGTTACTTGCGCTGGGAATATTTCTTGAGGAATATAATCTGCACCTTTTGCAAAAATGCGTCTCCCATTGATTTTGAAATAGTAACTAGTTCCCCATTCGTCTGTTTCTTGTATGAGCTCTGAGGTTTTTATTCCGAATGTCATTGGAAAAATCCAATAATCACCACCTTCCGTAATTATCTGTAATTCATCTTTATACAAATCTTGTTCTCCTTGCCCTCTCGGCCACCACAATTTGGGACTATCTACAACTATTCGCCGAGTAACCACGCCATTCACTAACTTAAGTGGTTCAGCACCAAAAATTGAACTCAAACACGTAATTGAGTCGTTGATATCTTGATTGAATGTAAAGGTAAAATCCAATACGGCTTTTTCTTCTGACAGTTCAATAACATTCATGAGCTTCCCTATCAACCTTGCTTTATCATACCTCAACAATTCAACGACCTTATTAAGGCCTATCGTATTCATCCGTAAAGCCCAATCCCAGCCGAATTGATATTGTGGCTTTCTTGTGTAAGGTGCAATGGCATTGTCGTGCACATCATTTGGAGCAGGCAACTCATACCCGATTACTTTCTTTTTATCCTTATGATACATCACCGGAGGAGTGAAAATAATTTCGAGTTCATTCATCCCCACCCTTAAATTCTCCTTGACTTGTACGCTATGAGGGATCAACGCATTGTCAGTTATTAATACTAGGGAATCATTCAAATAAATTCTTGCATACGTATCAATTGATGGGAACACTAGTTCAGCAAACTCTTCAGAAATGTCACTTTCAAGAAAGAAGATAGACTTGAAAATCCACTCATGTTCCTCTATCCATCCAAATTTCTCTTCATTGGTTCCATAAAATGGATCGGGTAATTCTCCTGAAGCAATTAACGCTTCCTGCACAGAACCTTTGGTTCCCAACTCTATCCATTCTTTTTTGATTGGATGAAAGAAACTCCATTCAAGCTCCATCTGCGAAAACGCTGAAAAATTCAAGAGACAAATAAGGATGAGTATAAAACGCATAGCACATTACCAGTTACGGTTAAATTTAGCATCTACCATTTGAGTCTTTTCTCCACTGGTAGTCACTGCATAATTGAAACCATTGTAGACTGAATAGCCTCCAGATTCTCCATTCTTGCTCAAAGCCAAGAACCCTACTTGCAATCCTGTTAAGTCATCGTGTTTCGAAATAATCCTTTCCACAGCTATTTTACAAGCTTCTTCCGGAGATTTACCTTGTCGCATTAGCTCAACAACCGTATGACTTCCCGCGATTCGAATAACAGCTTCTCCTAATCCTGTTGCGCAAGCAGCTCCAACTTCATTGTCAACAAATAAGCCAGCACCAATAATTGGTGAATCCCCCACCCTTCCAGGAAGTTTATACCCCCAACCACTTGTTGTACAGGCTCCACTCAAATTTCCATGTACATCTAAGGCTAGCATGCCTATCGTATCGTGATTTTCACTGTTGATATCTGGTTTCTCAAACAATTCCTTGTTCTCTTTCTTCCATTCCTTCCACTCTTTCTTTACTTCTTTGATTGGCGCTTTCACTTTAGAAAAACCGTAATCAAATGCAAATTGTTGAGCGCCTTCTCCGACCAACATTACGTGCGGAGTATTTTCCATCACCGTTCGAGCAACAGATATTGGATGCTTAATATTTTCTAGATAAGCAACCGCACCACAGCGAGATTTCTCATCCATAATACAAGCATCAAGTGTAACATGGCCATCTCTATCAGGTCTTCCCCCGATCCCTACACTTCTATTCGTTAAATCATCTTCAGTTGTTCGGACTCCTTTCTCTACAGCATCAAGTGATTTCCCATTTGTAGAGAGTACTTTCCATGCATTATCATTCGCAGCGATACCATGTTCCCATGTAGAAATCACAATAGGCATATTGGCTGCCGAAGCACGGTTCACGTCTTCTAATAATTTACCCGCTTGAGACGGTTTTACTATTCCCATTGCAGCACCTAGCGCTCCAAGCTTAAAAAAAGTTCTTCTTTTCATGGTGATTAGTTCTCTTTATCCTCCAAATACTTCTTCAACCATTTTATATATTCAGAAGCATTGCGCTCATGTTGCGCATTTGTAGTAGCAAAATTGTGACCGGCACCTCCTGGTTTACCGCACATAAAGATGTAATCGGTCTGTGCAGGATTCAATACTGCGTCAATTACTTCCGCTGGAACAACGCAAATTGGCCCAGGTGGAATTCCACCATAAAGATACGTATTATAGGGACAGTCAATCGCCTTGTGTATATTCAGCAATCGTTCAACTCCATCAAGCTCATCACCCCAACAAAACTTAAATGTCGGATCAGATTCAAGTTTCATTCCTTTTCGAATTCTATTCAAATAGACACTTGCAATAATTGGCCATTCTTCACTCATTTGTGACTGCTCAGAATATACTATACTAGCAACGGTTGCAACTTGCGAAGGATATGATAATCCTATTTCACTGATTTTTGCTTTTCGCTCTTCCGTCCAAAAAGCCTTGAATTTCTCCGCCATTATTTGAACAAACTGCTCTGCATCTGTGTCAAAATACATTTGATAGGTACTCGGTAAAAACATCGCGGGCATTTGCTCTTCACTGAATCGATATTTCTCCAAAGTAGCAGGGCTTTTTATAAACTCAACTATGGACGCACTATCCGCCAGAATACATTTGCCGATGTTCATCCCTATATCTTCTATGGTGACACATCGATTAAAAACCACATTCACCATCACCTCCGCATTGCCTTCTCCAAATTCATTTTTCTGAAAACCATTCATCAAATCAGCCACCTGAGTACCAGATAGAATTACATATTTCCCTGCGGCATAATTTGCAGGGTCAATGGCGTTTTCTGCAATAAACTCTCTTACATATTGATCTGTTGAAATTACTCCTTCATCCAATAATATCTGAATAATTTCATCTTCGGTAGGATCTTCTCGAAACAATAGTTTTACCTCAATAGAGTTCACAGTACGTGTATCCTCAGAAAACAGCCCTTTTATTCTATCAATATTTAGATATGCGAATACACCAACGCAAAGAATGGCAATAGCTCCAATTATTTTACCCATTTCTCAAAAATTATTGCCTTAATATACGTAGCCTCACTGAGATAAGGAACATCTGTTTCGCCAATTTTCACAAAACAATTTTTTATAAACAAATCTAAACTCCCAGAATTACTTTTGAAGACTGTACTTATTAAGCGATCAATCTCCAAATCTTTGGCCTTCTCTTCTATAAGCTCAAGAGCCTGGAATGCATATCCTTTTCTCCGGTCTTCTTTCTCAGCAATCAAAACTCCAACAGAAGCTTCTTTTTTTGCAAAATCAATTTCGGTTAAATCTACTGCGCCTAGAGGTCTGTCTGTTTCAGTCTCACAAATTATCCAACGAGCTTGTTGTGCCTTGCGTACATCTCCCAATTCATGAATAAACTGCAGAATATCCATTATAGAATATGGCGTTGCATTTTCTCGAAAATTCCATTCAGGGTCATTTTCCCATTTCTGAACAAACTCAGCGTCCAAAGGGGTTATGTCGCGAATATAGATTGAGGAATCATCCATTTGACAACTTTTTTAATCGTGAATGAATATCCTTGGTCGAGTAATTTTTAATACCACTAAAACCTTCTCCAGTGTTAAATCCAATAACTCGTTCCACATTTTGATGCTGGTACAATTCAGTTAATAGTTCAGTTAGCTTCCTAACCTTCTCACAGCCCAAAATTTCTTTTATTGGATGAAGACAAGTGATTTTATTCGGAACTGTTAGTTCGTAATTCGCAAAGCAAGTTTCCATATCCTTATATTGAACTGAATTATTCAATTCAAAGCAGAGTGCCGTGATTTTTTTCTTGGTGATTAAATCTGTTACCTTGTCAATCGACATATTCTCATCCTTACCATTTGCTTTCAAACTAAAGTACTTTCCTTCAATTGAAATACCAATGTGTGGTGGGATTTTATCGGCATGCCACACCCAAAGATTCAATGCGTATCTATTGACTTCAACGTCAATAGATATATGGTCAATAAAATAATCAGATAGTAATAACTCCATCGAACACACCTTTTGCTGGTCCCGACAACCAGATATCATCAAATCCTTCCCCTCTTTTGTATTCTCCTACTTCAACGGAAAGCGTTCCACCTTTCGTATGAACTATGATTGGAGCTCCTGAGTTGACATCGTTTCTATATATATATGCCAAGGCACAAGCTGTAACACCTGTACCACAAGACAAGGTTTCATCCTCTACTCCACGTTCGTAGGTTAACACTCGGATTTCATTTTCTCCCTCTACAAAAAGAGCATTTACATTTATCCCCTCTTCATTAAACATTTCTGAGTAACGAATTGATTTTCCCAAGGCAACTATATCAACCTTGTCTCCTTCTTCGTAAAATCGCACATAGTGTGGTGATCCTGTTTCAGTAATGTAATCATCATTCAATTGCATAAAAGCCGAAACTTTCAGCATTTCCAGTTTAACAATTCCATCGGCTGACATTTCTGCTTTATGCTCACCATCAATGGCATAAAATGAAGTCTCGAATTCAATCAACCCTAAGTGCTTAGCGAATGCGACAGAACATCTAGCCCCATTTCCACAAAAGCTTTGTGAACCGTCTGCATTGAAATATTCAACGTTAAAATCAAAACCTTCTTTGCTCGAAAGTTTGATCAATCCATCCGCACCAATGCCCATTTTTCGGTTGCATAAAAATTGAATTTGTTCAAGACTCAAATCATTGTAGTCCCCATTCATGTTATTCAACATAACGAAGTCGTTTCCTGTACCCTGATATTTGTAAAATTCTACCTTCATAATTTGCTTTACAAAAATAGCCTTATCTACTTCAAATCACAACTCCTTATAACTTAACATTCTTTAACAAGAGCTATGTATAACATTTTCAGCGTTTGGTGTTATTATTGTATAGAAAGTTCACATCAAATCAGAATTTATGGCGAATAACATTAAACTTTTTGGAATCGGATTGCTCGGCGGTATGGTTCCATTGCTAGTATTTTCACTTTTCTCTAGTGATCCAGCAATCGACCAAACAGATACATACACAAATGATTCAGGAATCAGTTATGCGCAAAATGCAAGTTTTAGTGGTTTTCCAAATACTCCACCTGAAAACTTTGTTGCAGCGTCTGAGAGTAGTTTAAATTCAGTGGTGCATGTTACTACCACCATGAAATCATCGGCAAATCAACGAGATATATTTTCGGAATTCTTTTATGGTCCAGATTCTGGTGGTGGAGCGGGTCAATACGGTGAAGCATCTGGGTCAGGGGTTATTGTTACTACTGATGGCTACATTGTTACAAACAATCATGTAATTGAAGATGCGACACAAATTGAAGTAACGCTGAACGACAATAGAAAATATACGGCAGAAGTAATAGGAACAGATCCATCTACCGATATAGCAGTTTTAAAAATTAGTGAAACTGGTTTAAGCGCAATTGCTATTGGAAATAGCGATGACTTAAGAGTTGGTGAATGGGTATTGGCCGTTGGGAATCCTTTCAGCCTTACCTCTACCGTGACTGCAGGAATTGTTTCTGCTAAGGCAAGAAATATTAATATTATTTCAGATCCATCTAACCGAGACTTTGTTCCTATTGAGTCTTTCATTCAAACAGATGCTGCGGTAAACCCTGGAAACAGTGGTGGTGCTTTGGTAAATACAAATGGGGAGCTTGTTGGAATCAATACAGCCATTGCTTCTGAAACTGGAAGTTATTCAGGATATTCTTTTGCCGTTCCTGTGAACTTGGTAAAAAAGGTAATGACCGATTTGATTGACTATGGAATTGTTCAACGTGGATTCTTAGGAGTGAGCATTGCTAATATTACACAGGAATTAAAAGAAGAAAAAGACTTGCCAAATACAATGGGCGTTTATGTTGCGCGAATCATTGCTGATGGTGGAGCTGAAATCGCAGGACTTGAAGCGGGCGATGTGATTTTGAAGGTTGGAACCAAGTCAGTGAATTCTGTGGCAGCCTTGCAAGAAGAAGTTGGTAAGCGCAGGCCTGGTGACAAACTTGCTGTAACTATTCGAAACAAGGGTGGTTATGAGGCCGTTAAAGAAATCGTCTTAAGAAATCGTAATGGTGACACCGAAATCATTACGAAAGACGTCACTGAAAGAAAATACGCTTTAGGTGCAACCTTTAGAGAGTTAACGAGTAAAGAAATGGAGGAGTTAAACATTTCATATGGGGTAATGATTGAATCGATAGGCGCTGGGAAGCTAAAAGCCCTAGGTCTAACAGAAGGAATGATCATTACAGGAATCAATAATCAACCTGTGAAATCAATAGAACAACTCATTGACAAATTAAACAGCAAAAATAGCAAGGGCGTGCTGTTAGAGATACTCACAGAGAGTGGAAGAAAAGACTATGTTGGATTCGGTCTATAAATCAATTCAATAGGCATGATTTTTGACGTCGCCGATGTTTGAAAATTGTGAACCAATTGTTTGGATTGCATTATCTTTTCGTTGTATCTTTGCCATCGCTTTTAAGCGGTAAAACTAAAAAGTAGGGATCAGAAAAGTATGAGACAACTTAAAATTACGAAGTCAATTACCAATCGTGAGAGCCAGTCATTAGACAAGTACTTACAAGACATTGGTAAAGAAGAGTTGATTACTGCGGAGGAAGAAGTAGAATTGGCAAGAAAAATTAAGCAAGGCGACCAAAGAGCCCTTGAAAAACTTACAAGAGCCAATCTTCGTTTCGTTGTATCTGTTGCAAAACAATATCAAAACCAGGGATTGACTTTACCCGATCTTATTAATGAAGGAAATTTAGGTCTTATTAAAGCAGCGCAAAAATTTGATGAAACTCGTGGATTCAAATTTATATCGTATGCTGTATGGTGGATTCGTCAATCAATTTTGCAGGCATTGGCCGAGCAAGCACGTATTGTACGTCTTCCATTGAACCAAGTAGGATCGTTGAATAAAATTAACAAGGCGTTTTCTCGTCTTGAGCAAGAGTTTGAAAGACCACCATCAGCGGAAGAGTTAGCTGAAGCATTGGAGGTTCCTGAAGACAAAATTAAAGAGAGTTTAAATGTATCTGGTCGTCACGTTTCTATGGACGCTCCCCTATCAACTTCAGAAGATGGTGGAACACTAATGGATGTAATGGCGAACAATGACTCACCAAAAGCAGATCACTCGTTGATGGCAGAATCATTGCAAAAAGAAATTGAAAGATCATTGAGTACATTAACAGACAAGGAACGCGAAATTATTCGTTTGTTTTTTGGAATTGGAATGAACCACGGATTAACTCTTGAAGAAATTGGGGCTAAATTTAATCTAACACGTGAACGTGTGAGACAAATTAAAGAGAAGGCCATTCGCCGACTCCGACACACCTCGAGAAATAAACTACTGAAAGCTTATCTCGGATAAGAACTAAAAGCTGCCCACCGACATGGGCAGCTTTTTTGTTTTATAAATATCTTAATATCAATATTATACATACGAAAATGGAAACAGCGATCGATTACGAAAAAGAACTTAAGTCGCACATTGAACAAGAAAGAGCAGCGGTTAAACTATCTAGCATGGTTGGAGAATTGCTCTATGATAAAGGCATCGAATTGGTGTTTTTTAGAAACCACCTGACCGACGTTACTGTTGCCGAAGTCTTGAAGCTTCACGTATATTCTAAAAAAGTTGTCAATAGACCAGTTGATATTTTCACTAGTGTTGAATTGGCAGGAGAAATTTTGAAAATGGATTTGGCTCCAGCAAAATTGGACATTGGGAAATTGGCAAGTGAATGGATTGGTGAAAATGGAAATTTTTCATCAAAAGCTGACTTCTTAAGTAATAAATTGGCCGGATTCGAATCTGCAAATGCTAAGAAAAGAGAACCTAGAGACGTTGTCTTGTATGGCTTTGGACGTATCGGTCGTTTGGCTGCTAGAGAATTAATCAAGCAGGCTGGTAAAGGGCAGCAATTAAGATTGAGAGGGATTGTTACACGTAGTATTGCTGAAGAAGATTTAATCAAACGTGCTGCTTTATTGAAGAACGACTCAGTACACGGTGCTTTTGACGGAACTGTAACTGTCGACGTAGCAAATGAAGCATTGATCATCAATGGACAAATTGTAAAAATGATTTGTGCTAAGAATCCTGAAGATATCGATTATACGAAATTCGGGATCAATAATGCTTTAATTATCGATAATACAGGTGTATTCACAAACCGTGAGGCCTTATCTAGACATTTGAAAGGCAAAGGTGCTTCTAGAGTGCTTTTGACTGCCCCAGGTAAAGAGATTCCAAACATTGTATATGGAATTAACCAAGAGGAGTTGGATTTGGACAATGAAACAATTTATTCAGCTGCGTCTTGTACAACAAATGCCATTGCCCCTGTCTTGAAGGTTGTTAACGATACTTTCGGCGTTGTTAAAGGACACATTGAAACTGTACACGCGTATACCAATGACCAAAACCTTTTGGACAATATGCACAAGAAACCACGTAGAGGACGTTCAGCGGCAATCAATATGGTAATTACATCTACAGGAGCTGGAAATGCAGTAACGAAAGTTATCCCAGACTTGAAAGATAAACTTACAGCGAATGCAGTGCGTGTACCAACTCCAAATGGTTCTTTGGCAATCTTGAACTTAGAGCTCGGGAAAACAACTTCTATTGAGGAATTGAACAACACAATAAAAGATGCAGCGTTGAACGGTGATCTAGTGAATCAAATATATTACGCGACAGATCCAGAATTGGTATCCAATGATATCATTGGCAATACATGTTGTTCAGTGTTTGACTCAAATGCGACTATCGTTTCTAAAGACGGTAAAAACGCTGTTATATACGCTTGGTACGACAATGAGTTCGGATACACGAAGCAAGTTATTCGAATGGCGAAATACATCACTAAAGTGAGAAGAGCGATTTACTATTGATCGATCCTACTTATTAAACTGAAAGGGACTCATGCGAATTTATCGGTGAGTCCTTTTTCTATTTGGGCTATTCCGTACATAAAAAAAGCCAATGAGAAACTCCCATTGGCTTTTACTAGTATTTGTTCTTATTACTGAACGCTTAACTTCTTGCTGATTGCTCCATCCTTGGAACGAACGGTTACAGAATAAAGTCCACTTGCAAATTCTGCAGTGCTAAAATCATGCACAGTTCTACCCGCTTCAACATTCAATAACTCCGATGAGTATACAATCTGTCCTAATGAATTCACTACTTCAATTGTGACATCCTGCACATCATTCATTTGAAAAGCAATTGCTGCATTCCCTTCTGTTGGGTTTGGATATAACTCAGCTGAAATAAAAGCCTCATTCTCTTCTACTGACAAAGGATTGAAACCTGCTTTTGCATATACGGCTTGATACACTTCCTTAGTTATAGAACTTTGTAACCATACCGCAACTCCAAGATCAGAGAATTCCTCAACTGTGTGCTCTATAGCAGGGTCAGCTGGAGTCATAGCATCTGGAGGTAATATATAGCTCCCTTCAAATGTATACGATACTTCCTCGTAATTTGAGTCACCAATAGTCATAGAACCTTGATGTAAACCAGTAGGTCCAGTCATCATTTTTTTCATAACGTGCTCAAACTGCGTTTCACCGTTCCCACCAATATTATTTAATGTCTCATATTCGAAGACAACAACGAATAAACGCAAACTTGGCGGCAGGTCAGCCAAAACATCATAATCGACCTGAACATTTACGGTTTGAGTAGTTTCATTTACCTGGTAATATGCATCAATCTCCACCAAAGGAGCTGTCGCGTAACGTGTGTCTAAGTCACCTTGAGACATAATTGAAGGGTTTCCAGAATAACCAACACCTGCATCCAAGAATAAATCTGGCACACCATTTACAGAATAAAAATTACGACGTGTATTAACTTCATCTGTAAAATATGGATCTCCGTTACCAGGCCAATTCACTTGGTATTTTACTGAAACATATTTATGGTCATTTTCCGGTTGAGCCAGCAACGCCTCTAAATCAATATTCGCAGGATTACACGGAGGACAAGTTGAAGACGTAAATGTCTCAATCAAAGGATTTCTGTCTTGCTGTGCGAATGATATGCTTCCGACCATCAATGTTGATAAGGCTAAAATGTAATATTTCTTCATCAGTATATGTTTAGTTCAATGTGAAATTATGCAATCTTTTGTGAGATTATTAATGATTTATGTGAAATTCAACGCAATTCTTGGAGTGCTAATTAATCAAAAGAATCATTTCTCACATGAATTGCATTTCGTTTTGGCTTTATCAAATTGACAAAATTTATTTTTAATCGCACGTAAAAATTTCGTCCGGCATTTTGTAATCCAAGATTTTTAAGTCTAGATAAATGGTCAGTATAACGTTCGTTCAAAACATTTTTCACTCCAATCCCTATTTCAATTGGCGCCTGCCCATGATACTTAAAATTCACCCCAAGATTAATGAGGTTGTACCCCTTGGTTGAAGTTTCCAAACCTGATACGCGGTATTGATCAAAATGATAAGAATGTTGAAGTACTACGTTTTCCAATCGAAACTTCCACTTGATATCAAAATCAACCCGCAGCAAGTTTGTGATTCGTGTTTGTGGAATAAAAGGTATTGCCCCCCCCTGCTGATCTTGCCCATAAATAAAAGAAAAAGTTGGTTCCCAATGCAGCCAGTGGGCAAAATGTGGATGATAATGAGCTGCTAAATCTCCGCCAAACAATAACGCTCCATTGAGCTGTTGGTATTCGAAAACAGTAAGGTCGTCAATTATGCTGTCCATTTCTTTCAGGTAAATATACTCTTGCACAAAGCTTACAAAAGGATTGATAATTAACTCAAGATGTTCGCCGTGAATTTCTTCAGCCAAATCCAATTGATATGCTCTTTCAGATTTCAGATCATTATTTCCGATTTCGTAACGTGCTGCTCCATGATGTTCACCATCGGCAGTTAATTCAGACAAGTGAGGGACCCTAAATCCGCTGGACACATTTGCTCTAAACGTGTGTTTGTCACTAGAATAAACTGTTCCTAAAGCAAAATTCGGACTTCCAAACATCTTGTTAAACTTAGATCCGTCAGACAACACTAGATCAGCGTTGAGTAAACGAATATCATAACGAAGTCCTGCTTGTGAATGCCATTTGCCGCCTCTGTCGTAATAAAAAATTGCATACATTCCATTGTCGATTTGCTGAGCATTTGGAATCAATTGTTCTTCTACTCCACTGTTTACATTTGTCTGATAACTCCCTTGATATCCAGCTATTAATTCAAAGCCTCGGGAAAT
Source organism: Crocinitomicaceae bacterium (assembly GCA_033791225.1). Classification (GTDB taxonomy): domain Bacteria; phylum Bacteroidota; class Bacteroidia; order Flavobacteriales_D; family Crocinitomicaceae; genus UBA4466. The sequence goes on along the minus strand of JASJHD010000015.1, from coordinate 255,526 downwards.
CTTATACTTTAAACGAATATTGTAAGAAGTATTATTAAGTGTCAAACGCATCGCTGCTTCATCCATCGATTCTTCAAATTCTGAAAGTTGATTGTATGAATGAGCAACCAGAAATTGCCATTTCATTCGCTCTCGAAATAATTTGTTCTCCCAAGAAACAAGGTGATTCTCGTATCCCTGATATGGAATTCCAATTCCTCTTGATTGGGTATTAATTTGAAATTCCTCAGGTCCTTCCTCAACGGCAAGTGAATCTTCTTCTTCCGCATGTGCACCAATGATTCCAACGTAACTTTTTGAATAGGCATAACGCAAATGCATCACCCATTTCTTTTTATTAATTCCTAAGCCAAATTTTGCTGCATAACCATTGAAGCGAGAATTCTCTACATATTGACCATTTGGCAACTGATAATCAGCGTGATTTGTATAGTTCACACCTGCATTTATGCGTACATTCTTATGTGCGATTTTAAAAAGTAAATTGCTTTTGGATCCCATCGTGCTAGACTCGAACTGAGTTCCAGCTTTAATTTCATACCTTTCTTGTGACGCATAGTTTTCATCATTAAAATAAATTACACCTCCGAGGGCATCTGCTCCATAGAGCAACGATGATGGACCTTTTATAACTTCTACAGTTCCAATACCAAGGTCTGTTATACCAAAATCATGATCTCCACCCCACTGTTGATTTTCCAAACGAACACCATTTAACAATGTGACAATTCGAACACCTTGAAATCCTCTGATGACAGGTTTTGATACTCCTGCCCCACTAGTTGCAGAATACACTCCGGGGATTTGTTGAAGCATTTCCCCCATATTGGTAGCAGGAACTTCGTTCAAATCTTCTAAATTACGTTGTTCTACATGTGTTGCATTTTCAGATTTCATCCCCCCCCTTGGACTACTAACAACAACTTCATCTATTTCCAGATGAGCCCGAGTTAATGCCAATTCCAAGTTATTGTTGACTCCTAAAAAAGTAAAGATCTCTGATTCATACCCTGATGCTGAAACTTTCACTTTTGTTCTGTAAATCATTTCGTCTACAAACTCAAAATACCCAATAGAATCGGCAATAACACCAATTTGGTAGTCTAAAAGGTAAAGTGAAGTAAATGGTATAGGATCTTTTGTTTCAGCGTCAATTACGTGCCCTGAACTCTGTCCGAACACCGTCAAACAAGACCAGTTTAACATTAACAAAGTAATGCTCAATCTAATTTTCATGATTGTATATTCTTAAATAAATAATTGAACCCATCATTTGTGAGTTCGATAATAATCTGTTATTTAAGATCTACTTGGAGGGCCTCGGAGCTCCGTGAAATTTTTGTCTAACGCAATTAGGCTGAATTCAATTTCACTCGATAATTTAGATAAGAATTGATAATCAGCATTTAAGGGCCTAATAATAGGCGCTGAAAGGCTTGTGTAATCAAAATTACAAACAAAACAATCTTCTTCTACAGAAGGGGTTTGATCGTTTTCTGATTCAACATGATGATCATGGTCGTGAAATACAACCTTAGGCGTTAAAATAAACGCGAAACTTAGCAAAAGGAGATATGACCAAAATTTTGTCATTCCTCAAATTTATTGAATCTAATCAGAAAATCAACACTTGGCAGTCTTTTTCTTGTTACCAATACGGTCTCTGTTCTCCATATTATCCAAATAAGGACGTATCACAGGGACTTTACAAGAAGTTTCACCCATGAATACCTCTACCCTACCAATACGGTCACCAGCTTCTTTACAAGATTCGGTTAAGTCAGCGAACGCTCCACCAAGAGCAATAATGAATCCATTCATGCAATATTTCACACGATTGGCTGCGGAATGAATTTCTTTTTCCACTCTACCCACCAATGACTCTAAATACGGTTTATCAAGATCTTCGTTAGGGGTAACTATCAAATGAGCACTCAATGAAGCCCACCCAGATTCTTGAAGCTTTATATCATCGGAATCTATCCATTCTTTACAAATTTCCATGCACATAGGATTTTCAGCTACGTTCCAAGCGACAGCATATTCAGAGATCATATACCATCCAGCCTCATTTGCCCATTTTGTAAGATCTTCCTTCGAGAACTTCTTCGCATCAGCAATTAATCCTGCCAAATATTGTGCATCAGAATTGCCTGTTGCATAAAGCTCCAATGCCAACTCATGATTGTTCTTTTCCTTCTTAAAAATAGGCTTGACATCAGCCACTTTTACACCAAAGAAATTATCTGGTGCTCCGTGTTTAGTATAAATTTTACGTGTTTGTTCACTTCCCTTGCTTTCAAGGTAAGTCATTACTTCTGATAAATTCATGTGCTAATGGATATTCGCCTCGGTGAGACATTTTTTGACTTTCTTCTCGTGCTCAGCACGTTCGTCAGGAGTAACGTTGGGATTCTGAACTAAGAAAGCTTTACATTTTACATCGATTACATCTAACCGTTCAGCTAAACGATCAAAATCTGAATCAGATAATTCCACTGCAAACGCCTTATTAATAGAGTCATTCTTAACTACACAAGTACAAAAGTCCCATTGCACTCCATACTGCTTTTCGATATCGACAAGAATCTCCATAAATTCTGCAGAATTCTCAGCATCCACGGTTGACATGTCATAATTTGAGATACTTTCTTCTTTTAAAGAGTCAAGATGCTGATCTTCCTCAGAGATTACTTCGTCAGTAATTACGTCAATATCTACGTCATTATTATCTGACTTGCAACTAATTACAAAAAACAACGTTAATATGAATACTAGATTTTTCAACTATTTATTTTAGTTTGGCAGTAAATTTGTTCTCAATGATACGAACTTCTTATAAAATAAGGACATGAAGTATACCATTAATCCCCTACGAATTTTCATACTTGCCTTGGCAATGAACTTCGCCCCGATTTCTTTTGGCCAAGATGACGCTGCTGTGATTTTGGAAAGAGACGTACCTGAAATGCGTGTGGACGGAAATTTTGCTTGGAAATACAATCATTACCTTAGACTTCTCAGACGTACATATCCTATGGCACTAAAGGCCAAAGAATTAATTGATGCATACGAAGCTGATTTAGCCGATATCGAAAAGAAACGTCAGCAAAAAAAATATGGACGAGATGCTCACGCAGAGTTAAAAGAAGAATTCCTGTTCAATATCCGTGATCTATATGTGAGCGAAGGAGAATTACTGATGAAGTTGATTCACCGTGAAACCGGAATGACTGTAAACGATATTGTTGAACGGTATCGTGGAGGCTTTCAACAAACAATGTATTCTGGAATTGCGAAACTATGGGGGAATGATCTTGACGCGACATTTGATGCCGAAGGAGAAGATTGGGTTACAGAATTAATTATTTATGATATTCAGACTGGACAAATTGACTTTGATCTAGAGATGCGTAAAATGACCAAGGACGAATTCAAGGAAAGCAAGGATGCATATAGAGAAAAAAAGAGAGATATGAGACGAGACTTGCGTGATCGGAAAAAGGAAATGAAAGCTGAGGAGCGCAAGAAAAAGAAAGACGAAAAAAAAGCTGAAACCAATTAAAGGTCTCAGCTTTTCAATTTCTTTAGGCTGGAAGATTATTTCCCAGCCGTCAATTTATCTTCAGCAGAACTAGATACAGCGGATTTATCAACACGCATCTTTCCACTTTCTACTGAAATCAACAAAGTAGATTCAGAAACTTCTAAGATCTTTCCGTGTACACCACCAATGGTTACCACTTTATCTCCAACACCAATATTTTCTCTGAATTTTTTAAGCTCTTTTTGCTTTTTCATTTGAGGTCTGATCATAAAGAAGTAGAATACTACTAGTATCATCCCTAACATTAACAATTGATCCATAACAGTTCTTTTTTTTATTTATTTAATTCAAGTTAAATTACTTTCTCATTACATTTCCGCGAATAACCACTGTACTAACCGATGGGTCCGTATTCGCGACAATTGTTACACCTTTATTCAATGCTCCCACTCCAGTCTCGTCTGTGTTCACATGTGCCCAAATCACTCCTGATTCACCTGGCTGAATTGGTTCATCTGGATAATCTGCAACCGTACAAGAGCAACCGCCTTTAACCTCAGCGATTACTAGTGGAAAAGTTCCCGTGTTCGTAATAGTAAATTTAGCATCCACCATTTCTCCTTTTAAAACGTCACCAGCATCGAACATCATTGGCTCGATTTCAATTGTGGTTTTATTTCCAATTACAACATTTGTCTCTGTTTCTGTACAAGAAGCCAAAACCAACATTGCCATTAATACTATTCCAAAATATTTCATATTTCTAACTTTTTAATCCGCGTCCAACTTTATTAATCTTCCCATCTTTATTAAGACGATCAATTGCCTTGTCCAGAACGCCATTGATGAATCCATTACTCTTAGGTGTACTATAGAACTTTGAGATCTCAATGTATTCGTTCAAAGTCACCTTGGTTGGTATATTACTAAATATTTGCAACTCCGTAATGGCCATCTTCATTAAAATAACGTCCATTTTAGCAATTCTATCCAATTCCCAATTGGCAGTCAACTCATCGATCAACAATTCGTTCTCCTTGTCAAAAGTAATCGTTTTACGCATCAGGTTTTTCACAAAATCCAACTCATCTTCTTTGTCTTTGTACAATGGGAGTATAGTATTTGCTCCTTCCTCTTCGAATGTCTTCAAGGTTTTTAGTACCATTGAACAAGCCAAATCAATATCGTCTATCCAATAGATACTTTTCTCCTCAAAGAAGTTATAAAGCACAGGAGAATTAGCAATTTCTGTTTTGAACAAGTTCACTGCAAACGCTTTATCTTCCTCAAAACCCTGCTCATCATTGTTCATAAATCCGTCATACACTTCGCTTTCTCGAATTTGTAAAAACATCTTTTTGAACATCTCATGATTTTCATCTCCAACCCAATTCACCTTGCGTGATTCAGAAATCGCACGAAGTTCACTGTGGTTTTCAAGAATACCAATCATGGTATTGTCAATAAATTTTCGATTTGGATTCAACTCTTCATCTGAAGGAAGAATTTTCTTCTTGCTTCCCTCCAATCGATACTCAGCAATTCCTTTCACTTCAGCAAAGGTGAGTAACAAATAAAGATACAAGTCATAAATTCGCTCCAATGAAGTGAGCATCTCCTTCTCTTCCTTTCCGTATTCTTTCTCACTAGACTGAAAGAAAGCGTATAAAAACTGAAGAACCTTTATTCTAAGGTGTCGTCTGTTTAACATATATATTATAAAGGAAGTTTTACTTTACCCATGGCTTCGATTCGTTCTTCAGCCATTCTATTTGCAATTTGATATGTCGGAATGTTTTCCCCACTAGATCGCTTTACAATATTATTGATAGTTGTATAGATTTCTTCAGCTTTACCCATTGCCCATTCTGGCGATAAACCTTTTACCTCAGAATAACAATTGATCACACCGCCAGCGTTTAATGCAAAATCAGGAGCATAAACAATTCCTTTCTCCATTACGATTTTACCATGAACGTCTTCTTGTTTCAATTGGTTGTTCGCTGCTCCAGCAATGATTGAACATTTCAAACGAGATAAAGTATCATCGTTTACCGTTGCACCTAGTGCGCATGGCGCGTAGATATCCATATCGATGTCATAGATCTCATCCAATCCAACAACGTGCGCACCATATTTCTGTGCAACGCGCTTCAAAGTTGGTTCGTGAATATCAGTGATATAAATTTCAGCATTTTCTGCAGCCAATGATTTTACCAAATACTCACCAACATGTCCTACTCCTTGAACTGCTACTTTCTTTCCTGAAAGCGAATCAGAACCAAATTGTTCTTTCGCACATGCCTTCATACCAACATATGTTCCATGAGCAGTAACAGGAGACGGATCACCACTTTTACCTGGCAAACCAACAACATGATTTGTTTCCATGCTCACCCATGTCATATCAATTGGTGAAATCCCTACATCCTCTGCAGTAATGTATTTTCCTGCTAAACTGTTAACGAATTTCCCGAATCTTCTAAATAAGGCTTCAGATTTCATTGAACGTGCATCTCCTATGATTACAGCTTTACCACCGCCAAGGTTTAATCCAGAGATTGAATTCTTGTATGTCATTCCCCGTGACAAACGTAAAACGTCATTCAACGCTTCCGTCTCATTTGCGTATTGCCACATACGTGTTCCTCCAAGAGCTGGACCTAATACGGTGTTATGAACTGCAATGATTGCTTTTAATCCTGTAGCATTATCGTTACAAAAAAGTAACTGCTCGTGATTGTATTTGCTCATTTGAGCAATAATCGGATTTTCTGTGAGGTTTACATCCTCTATATTTTTTACTTCAAACATACTAAAGCATAAATGTTATCTCAAGTCTATTATCTACTTTTACAACGTCATGTAAAAGAGCCTGGCAAAAATAGGAATTTATCGATGAAGTCACTGAGCTATCTCAACAAATATTTCATAAAATACAAATGGCGTATTCTACTCGGGGTTGTATTCATTTTTGGAACGTATTATTTCAAAGCCCAAATGCCTCTGTTTTTTGGAGAAGTAGTAGATGATTTTGAAACATGGAATGCAAGTCCAAAACACGAAAGTGCTTTCATGTACGCAATCAATTCAGCGGCTTACTATATGCTTCTGGCGTTAATCGCAGGAGTCTTCCTTTTCCTTACGCGTCAAATGATCATTGTCGTTTCAAGATACATTGAATATGATTTAAAAAACGAAATCTACCAACACTATCAAAAGCTAGGATTCAATTTCTACAAGAAAAATAGCACTGGAGATTTAATGAATAGAATTTCCGAAGACGTGACGAAGGTTCGAATGTATCTAGGACCAGGTGTTTTATACAGTCTTAATCTGTTAGTAATGTCGATATTGATCATTTACCAAATGGTAGCTATCAATGGTTATTTGACCTTTTTCGTTCTACTTCCACTACCAGTAATGTCTTTAATCATTTACAAAGTAGCTTCAAGAATCAATAAACTAAGTACTACTGTTCAAGAGGAACAATCATTCATGTCAACATTAGTGCAAGAAACATTCTCAGGAATACGAGTGGTTAAGGCATATAGTAGAACAGAAGAAGTTTCTGAACGGTTTTCCAAATCTGCAGAAAACTATAAAGCAAAAAGTATGAAATTGGTGATGACCAACGCCTTGTTCATGCCTACTATATTTATTCTTATTGGAATAAGCACCATTCTTTGTATCTACTTAGGAGGGCTTTTATTCTACGATGAAGTTATCACGAAAGGACAAATAATAACTTTCATCATCTATGTAAATATGCTTACATGGCCATTTGCATCAATCGGATGGGTAGCATCTCTAACACAAAGGGCGGCAGCAAGTCAAGAGCGCATCAATGAATTTTTAAATGAAGCTCCTGATATTGTAAACACTGTAGATACTCCGTTTTCATTCGAAGGGAAGATTGAATTTCGCAATGTTACTTTCACCTATCCAAATTCTGGAATCATGGCAGTTTCGAACCTAAGTTTTATCCTAAACAAAGGTGAATCTTTAGGGATAGTTGGTAAGACAGGAAGCGGAAAGTCTACCATTTTAAATCTTCTCATGCGTCAGGTTGAACCAGATCAGGGTACAGTATTAATTGATGACGTTGACATACGTGACATCAACCTCAGTGATCTAAGAAAGCAAACCGGTATTGTTCCTCAAGACGTCTTCTTATTCTCCGATACCATTAAAAACAACCTGCGATTTGGAGCACTTGATGATGTCGACAAAGAGAAAATGATTGAGGTAACCAAAGCGGCTCACGTTTATCACAACATTGAAGAATTTAAAGATCAGTTTGAAACAATTTTGGGAGAGCGAGGAGTTAATTTGAGTGGAGGTCAAAAACAGCGATTAAGCATCGCAAGGGCCTTAATCCGCAATCCAAAACTTCTCATTCTGGACGATTGTCTTTCGGCGGTTGACACTGAAACAGAAGAAGTCATTCTATCAAATCTTAAAAAGTTCAAAGCACTCACCTCTTTGGTTGTAAGTCATCGAATTTCTTCCATCCGAAATGCCAGTAAAGTCATTGTAATTGAAGAAGGGTCTATCATTGAGCAAGGTACTCATGCAGAACTGATGCAACTTGGTAAAGAATACGCTGAGCTTTATAAAAAACAACTAGCAGAAGACGATGCTTAAACCGTTTATTTGTTTGCTCATTCAAAAAAAAATACCATATTTGTCTGGATTAGTAATGTAAAACCACGGTAGAATATGGAGTACGACAAGAATGATGAGGTCTATTCGAAAGCAGTGAGAGCAGGAAAAAGAACTTACTTTTTTGATGTGAAAGCAACAAAGGGCAAGGACTTATACATTACGATAACAGAAAGCAAGAAAGTCTCTCAAGATGGAAGAGAATTCTACCAAAAGCATAAGATCTTTTTGTACAAAGAAGATTTCGAGAAATTTGCTAATGGATTTACCGACGTAGTTTCTAAAATCGAAGAACTAAGAGCTACAGGAGAGTTCAAAGCAGACACTCCTATTCCTGCTGAGGAAAAGCCAGTTGACGATTTTTCTGAAGTTTCGTTCGACGATTTATAGAATATCCCCTAAATTTATTGAGACCTGTTGTTTAACGCTCGCTTTAATTTATGTTCATTTAAGCAATCCGTAATTGGGATATTAAATTCCGTAATCATTTTTGTTTTATCAACAGTGTATCAATACAAAATCCGTTGATAACTCCTCATAACTTCTCTCGTTTTTGAAATCCTTTAAGCGTATCTTTATGCTTCAATTTTCAAATGAATGGGTAAAATAATAGCAATAGCAAATCAAAAAGGTGGAGTTGGTAAAACAACCACTGCTATTAATTTGTGTGGATGTTTAGGTGTACTTGAGTACAAGGTTTTGCTTGTGGACGCAGATCCTCAAGCAAATGCAACTTCTGGAGTTGGATTAGATCCTAATAACACAAAAAACATTTACGATTGCTTAATCAATGATGCAGACCCTAGAGATTTAATAATCTCAACAGATAATCCAAATCTTGATATTCTACCTAGTCACATAGATTTAGTTGGAGCAGAATTGGAAATGATTAACCTTCCGAATCGTGAGCACATGTTGAGCTTCGCTTTGAAGAAAATTCGTGACGATTACGATTTCATTTTAATTGACTGCTCCCCTTCTCTGGGATTGATTACGGTTAATTCTTTAACTGCGGCTGATTCAGTAATTATTCCAGTTCAATGCGAATACTTTGCTTTGGAAGGACTTGGTAAATTATTGAACACAATTAAAATTGTCCAAGGACGTTTGAATAAAGAATTGGAGATTGAAGGAATCCTTTTGACAATGTATGATACGCGTTTGCGCCTTGCTAACCAAGTTGTGGATGAAGTTAAAATGCATTTTCAGGAAATTGTATTCGATACAGTGATTCACCGTAATACGAAGCTGGGAGAAGCTCCTAGTTTTGGAGAAACGATCATCATGCATGATGCTGCAAGTAAGGGATCCGTTAATTACCTGAACTTAGCGAGAGAGTTGCTACAAAAAAATGATTTAACGAAAATTGCCAACGAAGACAAACAAATTAAACTAGGCGATGAGCTCTAATACAAAAAAGCGACCTGCGCTTGGTAAAGGACTGAGTGCACTATTGGAAAATGCAGACACGGACATCACGTCATCAGAAACGTCTGCTGTTGTTGGATCTATTTCTGAAATTCCAATTGAAAAAATTGAAGCAAATCCATTTAATCCTCGTTCAAACTTCGAAAAAGAAGCTTTGCAGGAATTAAGTGCATCTATTGCTACACACGGAATAATACAACCATTGACTGTCCGCAAGTTGGGCAGAGATAAATATCAATTAATATCTGGAGAACGTAGATTCAGAGCTTCTCAGCTGGCTGGACTAACACATGTACCGGCATACGTGAGAATTGCAAACGATCAAACAATGCTAGAAATGGCGTTGGTTGAAAATATTCAACGTGAGGATTTGAACCCAATAGAGGTTGCTCTCTCCTACCAACGCTTGATTGAAGAATGCACTTTGACACAAGATCAGTTGAGTCAAAAAATTGCTAAAAGTCGCTCTAGTATTGCTAACCATTTGCGTTTGTTAAAACTCCCTGCAGACATTCAGGCTGGAGTTCGCTCACATGATATCACTATGGGACATGCAAGAGCACTGGTTTCTGCTGGTGACGAAGCTACACAGGTTGAGTTGTTTCACCGAGTAGTACGTGAAAAGCTTTCAGTTAGAGACATTGAGGCTATTTTAAGAGGAGACGAGATTAGTGTTACTCCGGTTAGCACAACTGGAAAATCAACTTCAAAAAGTGAACCTATCGAAATAAGCACTGTAGAATATGCTTTGAAGGAACACTTAAGCGATCGTCTTTCTACAAAAATTGACATTAAGAAAGCAACAAATGGAACAGGAAAAATTACTTTGAACTTTAGTTCTGATGTTGACCTGAGCCGAATTCTCGAATTATTAGCCAAATAATGAAGAGTCTCTTCATCATCTTATGTATTTCATTTAGCTGTCATAGTCAAGGTGGTTCTGCTCAATCATGGAACTCTTTAACAGACAACTCATTCGATTACTTTGCCGATGATGAAACAACGAGAGATACTGTAAAAAAACATTCTGTACTAACAGCAACTTTGCTATCCGTGGGAATCCCTGGTGCTGGTCAAATCTACAATCATTTAGCAATGCCCAAAGGGAAGAAAAAAGCCTTTTGGAAAGTTCCGTTGATCTATGCCGGACTTGGAGCTACAGGATATTTTCTCATTACCAATCAGCAACAAGTAACCTCGCTAAAAAAGGAATACACATTCATGGATAATAACGGTGGCGAGCATACTGAGGATTCTGAATGGGCACCATATGATCAAGCTGGTGTATTAGAGTTATACGGTCAATACCAAACATGGCGGGACCTCTCAATACTCGGATTAATTTTCGTTTATGCCTTACAAGTTGTTGATGCGGGTGTTGAAGCTCACTTTGTCACTTTTGATGTTTCTCAAGATTTAACCTTGGGATTAGATCCGGTAATGGTCGATAGAAGAACGGCCGGATTGATGTTTACACTTAATTTTCGTTAATTCTGTTGCTTCCTCTAACGAAAACTTTATTTTTGCTTTAATACTGTAACAAGAATGAATATAGCGTTAATCGGATATGGCAAAATGGGTAAAACTATTGAAGAAATTGCCATTCAGCGAGGACATAAAATCACTGGGAAATGCTCGAGTCAACATCCAATCGATGAATTGGACTTTGATGACATTGACGTAGCCATTGAATTTACTGCTCCACATTTTGCTATTAAACACATTGAACATTGCATAGATCATCATACTCCTGTAATTGTCGGTACAACTGCTTGGAACGATCAACTACCATATGTTAAAGATTACGTTACGCAACGAAATGGAAGTTTACTGTATGCCTCAAATTTCAGTATAGGTGTAAACATCTTCTTCGATCTTAATCGTCGTTTGGCCGAATTAATGAGAAATCATCAAGATTATCAGCCGAGTATTGATGAAGTTCATCATGTTCAAAAAATGGATGCACCAAGCGGCACAGCAATCTCCTTGGCAAATGACATGATGTTTTCCAACGATAAATTCTCTTCTTGGATTCATCAGGAAAATGAAACTCCTACAACTCAGCCTGGACAAATCGCTTTGACATCTTACAGAGAAGATGGCGTACCAGGAACCCATAAAATCAAATACGAATCAGCTATTGATAGCATTGAAATGACGCATGTAGCCCATAACCGCCAAGGCTTTGCCCTTGGAGCTGTAATTGCAGCAGAATGGATTTTTGGGAAACAAGGAATTTATACAATGCAGGACGTAATAAACCTCTAATAATGAGCATACTTTATTTTTATATTTTTCTTCTTGTTCACCCATACCTTGCTATGTGGTGGAAAAGCTTTCCTCAAGCAGGTAGACCATCATGGGAAGCCTTAATTCCAGTTTACAATTACTACATCGCATTTAAATTTGGATGTAAAAAACCTTTTTGGGCGCTTCTACTCGTTTTCCCAGCTGTGCACCTTGTCATGTGGTCAGTTTGTAATGTCTCTTACATCAGACGTTTTGGTTATTTCACACTAGTGGATACATTACAAGGAGTTTTCTTTCCATACATTATCATGGCAAAAATTGCAACCTCAGGTGACAAGGCGCTTCCTGAAACAAACTGGGCAAACACTGGTGAAATGGGACGTCGTGAATGGGGTGATCATTTAGCTTTATTCTTAGCGGTTCCTGTTTTAGGGCATGCTATTGCAATGGGAATTGGTGCAGTTTCACGTCATAAACCAGGAAAGAAATCCAAGGTAAAGGAATGGGGAGATTCACTTCTTTTTGCGCTCATAGCGGCAAGTATCATTCGTACTTACGTTTTTGAACCCTTCCAAATTCCAACAGGATCTATGGAAAAAACTCTATTGGTTGGTGATTTCTTGTTTGTGAACAAATTAGCATATGGACCTAAAGTCCCACAAACGCCAATGTCCTATCCTTTGGTTCATAACACTGTTCCATGGATAGATATCAAATCATATACTCAATTCGAAAAATTGGATTACATGCGTCTTCCTGGGTTTTCCGAAATCAATAGAAATGATGTGGTAGTCTTTAACTACCCTTCTGGTGACACGGCGATCTACGATCCAAGAATGCCAAATGGATTAATGGGACATGATTATCACGGTTATGTTCTAACAGAAGCACAAATACTTTACAGTCAATCTCAAGAATCAAGCTACTGGGAATCAGAAGGATTTAATGTAATTAAAAAGAATCTGCTTGATGCTAACACAACAGCCGCACCTGAGGACGTTTTAAGTGCTAATCAAATTGATTCAATAGCAAGTATTGAAGCGTATGATTTCAAAACACGTAAACTCATTGAGAACTTAGAATTTTGGAAACAAGAAGCTAGAAACTTCTTAGCTAGTGGTCAAGCACATATCCAAGATCAGAATGGACAATGGGTGGTTTTAGAGCATTATGGTACAATTTATCGTCCAGTTGACAAGCGTGAAAATTACATTAAGCGCTGTGTTGGTATCGCCGGAGATACTATGGAGATAATAGCTTCAGTCTTATATGTAAACGGTAAGCCAGCCTATGTTGCAGAGAATCAAAACCTTCAATACCGTGTCTATGGGGAGATTTCATTGCCTTCTGATGAATCAATGGTGAATGACTATGGTTTAGAAAGACATCGTGGAGGATTAGAAAACGGTGATTATTACAGAAGGAATGAATATATCAATGGAGCGAGAACCTCCGTGTTAATAATGAACCTCACAGCATCTCAGCTGGTGAAACTGCAAGATAAATACCCAGAAGTGGACTTTGAACTTGTAGTAGACCCTCAATACTCTGATGATCCAGGAAGAATTCCAACCTACGAAGAACAATGGTCAAACTTGCGTTTCTTCCCTAAGGATATAAGTGTAAACAATACGGTATCTGATTTCACGAAATTTGTAATCCCACAAAAGGGAGCAACAATTAAAATTGATGCTTCAAACATTGCGTGGTACCGTAGAATTATAACAGCATACGAAGGTCATACCCTTGAGGAAAAATCAGATGGAATCTATATTGACGGAAAGAAAACTACGTCATATACTTTCGGGATGAATTACTATTGGATGATGGGAGACAATCGTTATAACTCAGCGGATTCACGTGTTTGGGGATTTGTCCCTGAAGATCACATTGTAGGAAAAGCTTCTATGGTTTGGTTCTCGAAAGATCCATATCAAGGAATTCGTACTGAGCGTATTTTTAACATGATCAGATGATACCAGTCTTACCTAGCTCCTACTTTGGAAGTATCGCATATTTCAGGGAGTTAGCGAAGCATGACATCGTACGTATAGAAGCTAAGGAACATTTCCCAAAGCAGACCTACCGAAACCGTTGTGACATTTTAGCTGGGGATGGAATCCTCTCTCTTTCTATACCGATTAAGCGCCCTGATGGGAGTAAAACAGCAACAGATCGTATTTTACTTTCGGACGAGGAAAACTGGCGAATTCGACATTGGCGGTCACTTACAAGTGCGTATCAATCTGCTGCTTTTTTTGATTATTACAGTATTGAAGTAAAAGAACTATTGTTCAATGATTCTACTACCCTACTTGAATTCAACACTAAACTTACTCAACGTATTATTGATTGGCTGGACCTAAACACACGACTTGAATTGACCAATGAGTTTGCTCCAATTCTTGAAAAAGACCCGAGAGCATACCTTCTCGCCAAAGATGCGTATCAATCAACTATGGAATCACCTTATATCCAAGTCTTTCCAAGTGAAACAAGTTACCGAGAGAGTTTGTCCATATTGGATGCTATCTTTTGCGAAGGTCCACTAGCAAGAAAGTTACTCATTCAATAATTTCGTATTTTCATAATGAAATTACGCATATGCTAAAACTGAGAACTTGGATCGGATTGCCATTAATAATAGTTTTTAACACATGCTACGGACAATTGCCGGTAATTGTTGATTCTATCTTGATAGACTTAATACCAAGCTGTCAATCAATCATGTTAGAAAGTGATTTAGGCACTCGCTCCGAATATAAATTTGATATAAACGGAAATTGTTTTGAAACCATTCACGTCGGCCTACAGAATAGAATGCTTTCTGCTGGTGAATTTATTGTGAGCCATGACGTTTATAAATACAAAAATGACTCACTTTTCATAGAGTCCACCGACTATGAATTAATTGTACAAGGTAAAAAGATACTCTTAGATTCTTCAAGGACTTATCACTATAACTATCCTCATAAGGCCAGTACCATTGTTCAATATGGAGATTCTACATGTTGGCGTAATCTCCGAGATAGTTACATTTGGAACTATTGCATGGTAAAAAAGAACAATCGAATTACTGAATTTGGATACGCTGTCTTTATTGACAACAGAGAACGTAATTCGTACAAATGGAAAATTTCCCATACAGATGAGCGTATTGTAATTGTACATGTGAGGACTTATGAAATTTACGAAATCCAACTGAAAAATGGCAAGCCTACACGAATAAATCACTACGAAGGCTTTAATCCAATTACTAGGGATTATGATTTAAGCGATGCTGAAGTTGTCATACAACAAATGGAACAAATAGCAGTAGAAACTTTTAAAATCAAATACGATAAAGAAAAACCTATAAAGCTCAACAAACGGTTTACAATGGAAATGGTGAATCGATACAATGATCTTAGTCGCTATTTAAACACCCACCAATAAAATAAGATGATTGCCTTAGCTTTACGATACATTTTATTTGCGGCATTAATCACGCTCTTTGGGATCACTCAAACTCAACTCAAACAGGAACCTCAAATTTTCATGATCGCTTTGGGTATTACGATAATTCTTACTTCAAAAAAGGGATCAATTATTAATATCATTCTCTTCTATCTTCTGTTAACAATATTATTCTTCAACGCGATTCATAGCTCTATCATGATGATTATTGATGCTGTAAGTTCTGGTCACGTCACGTCGATTGGTCCTGATGGTATCGAATATCCTTTAATGGACATGACAGGCCTATTTATGGTTCCTGTAGCGATGATATTGACACCAATTGCAATGGTAATCTATCACAGACGAATTCGAAAGAAAGACTCACGTATTGAACACCATGTAACTCTCGCGTTTACTATAATTTCAATCTGTATATTTCTCGTTCATGAATTGTAAAACACACAGTAATAAACAATTTGTATATTTAATATGAAATTCTGCTTACATCAGTTCAGACCAAAACATAGAAACCATTCGGCGTAAAGCCTATTTTTTGGAAGTGATTAATTCATTTTCCACTGAATTGTTGGGTTTGAATTCTGTCAATGAGACAGTCTGGGCGGTGGCTAAACACGTTATTTCTCAGTTGGGCTATGAAGATTGTGTAATTTATCTTTTGGATTCTGAGAGAAACAGACTGTATCAAATCGCTGCCTATGGTCCAAAAAACCCGAAAGAACACGACATCGAAAACCCTATCACACTGGAGGTCGGTGAAGGGATTTGCGGGCATGTAGTTGTCTCAGGAAAATCTACTATCATTTCAGACACATCAAAGGATAAGCGCTATTTTGTGGATGATTCAATGCGGATGTCTGAAATTGCCGTTCCTATTATCTCCAAAGGAGAGGTTATTGGCGTAATAGATTCAGAGCATTCTAATAAAAATTTCTTTGGCGAACAGGATCTTGAGATTCTGGAGACAATTGCCTCCATGGTATCAGTGAAAATTGATCAGGCAAAGGCAATTGATGAGCTGGAAGCCTACAAGGATGAATTAGAACAACGCATTCAGGAGAGCACCGCTGAATTGAAGGAAACGATCAATCAATTACAGGAATCAAATGAACAGATAAAGCAAAAGAACCACGAGAAGGAAACGCTTTTGAAAGAGATTCACCATCGGGTTAAAAACAACCTTCAGATTGTCTCAAGCCTTCTTAGTCTTCACGCAAACAAAGCTGCTTCAAAGTCGGAGGAAGAGGTGTTCCGTGACTGTCAGCATAGAATCATATCTATGTCGTTGATTCATGAACAGTTGTACAACAAAGGGAATCTCTCTCGTATAGATGCCAATAAATACATTTATGAAATTACTCACGACCTATTAGAATCGTTTAGTGCGACTGATCGTATTCAAATGGATTATCAACTGGATGAGCTATTCTTTAATATTGAACAATCTGTTCCATTCGGACTCATTTTTAACGAAATTATGGTCAACGCCATGAAACATGGAATCCCTGAAGGACAAGGGGCAATCAAAATTGAATTAAAGGTACAAGGCAGCGATGTGAACTTATCAATTGAAGACGATGGCAAAGGGTTTGAAAGTAAGAAAGAACATGATTCACTTGGATTAGACCTTGTGGATACTTTGACCAATCAATTGGAAGGAACATATTCCATTGAATCATCTAAAGCAGGGACTGCTTGTTCTTTTAAGTTCCCTTTACTCAGTACCAATGAATAGACCTTACGCCTTAATTACTGGCGCTTCATCCGGCATTGGTTTAGAAATTGCTAAAATCCTTGGAAAGAAAGGATACAATTTATTCTTAGTAAGTAATCAAGGTAATCGACTCAACGAATTATCAGAAGAACTATCGACTGAAAATACCGCTGTCAAAACTATGGACATCGATTTATCAAGTGATACCGCTGCACAAGAAGTCTATTCATTTTGCAAAGAAAACAATCTCGAAATAGAGGTGCTCGTTAATAACGCAGGTTTTTTCTTCTTTGACCAAGTGGCTGAGGCCGATCCTATATTAGCCTCTAAGATGGTGCACCTTCATGTATTGACCACTTCCCTACTTTGTACATTGTTTGGCAAAGAAATGAAGTCTCGAAAAAAAGGATACATTCTGAATACTTCATCCATCTCTGCTTACAAAGACTTTCCTGGAATTGCCTACTATGGAAGTTCTAAATCGTACATAAAAAGCTTTACACGCAGCCTTCGCACAGAATTGAAGCGCTACGGAATCAATGTGACCTGCCTACTTCCAGGTGCCACAGCCACTGACCTTTACGATCCAAATATTGTCAATGTACCAAGAGCAAAGAAGTTTGGAATTATGCTCAGTGCCGAATTTGTAGCACGCAAAGGAGTTCGGGCTCTCTTCAGAAATCACTCAAAAGTAGTTCCTGGATTGGTTACCAAACTAATGAATGGATTTTCCAGGGCAACACCGCATTGGATGATTTACTTGATCAGTAAAAAAGTAAAATACTTCAATGAGGAAACCAAAAAATGATAGATAATTAACTTAACACACTTATATTTTATCTGAAAATAGCGAATTATCAATAAAAATCGCGTTCTTCAAATTTGACAAAATCCATTGCAAAGGAATCCATGCAGACAGAATATCAAAACGTTATAATTACTCAGGAAAGAGCATTAGAAATTGCGACAGAGATTTATAATATCTACGGCGATATTCAGCAGCTACCTGGAGAATCTGATTTCAATTTTAGAATCACGAACGGAGAAAACAGCTATTTACTGAAAATCAGTCGTCCTGATGAAAATTCTATTTTTATTGAATTTCAACAAGCTCTACTGCAACACATCAAAGATTCAGGAGCCAATATTGAATCTCCTAAAACGATTCCTGATATTCATGGTAAAAGAATTAGCACAACTATCGATGATCATGGGAATGAGCGACTAGTACGCCTTCTTACATGGACACATGGGAGAATGTGGTCGAGCGTAAACCCTATTACTGAACATCTTCTACTTGGATTAGGGAAACAAGCAGGAAAACTTACTCAGACTCTTTCTACGTTTGAACATCCTTTTGCGCATAGAGATTACGAGTGGGATCTACAACGCGTACTTTGGACCAAGGAGCACCTTCATCTATTCACAAAGGATCAAGCAGAATTGATAATCAATTTCCTCACGCTATTTGAAAATCAACGTGAAGGGTATCTTCAATTGAGAAAAGGAATTGTTCACAGCGATGTAAATGATAACAATGTGGTCGTGACAGAGGAACTGATCAATCCTTCGGTGCGTGCAATCATAGACTATGGTGACGCCATTCATACGCAGATCATTAATGACTTAGCAATAACAGTAGCCTATGCTATCATGGACAAGCCTGATCCGTTGAACGCGGCTGTAAAGGTTGTTGAAGGATACCATACTGAATTCCCACTGACCGAACAAGAATTGACACATTTGTACACTCTGGTTGCAATGAGATTGGTGATTACTGTTACAAAATCGGCAATCAATAAAGAAAAAGAGCCAGACAATGAATATCTACTGATTAGTGAAAAACCAGCTTGGCGAGTATTAGAAAAGTGGATTGATGTTCGTCCAAATCTTGCACATTGCTTCTTTCGAAAAGCTTGTGGATATGCTGCCCACCCAAATAAAGTAAGCTTTGAAAATTGGTCAAGGACGAGTACATACAGCCTAGACCAACTCTTCCCTTCACTTGATAAAAGAGAAGTTCATTCCGTTGACATGAGTGTTTCAAGCACATGGTTGGGAGCTGCTTTTGAGTACAACGACCTTGCGCTTTCTGCATATAAAATTGATCGGCTTCAATCCGATCACTCATCAAAAATTATTGCTGGAGGCTATGGCGAAGTACGTCCTTTTTACAGTACGCGTGCTTACGAAAAAGAAGGGAATAATGGTACTGAATACAGAACGACACATCTTGGCGTAGATTTCTGGGTTGATCCACAAACACCAATTCACGCATTATTCGCTGGGAAAGTGATCAGTCTTTTCAACAACGACAATGACAAAGATTACGGTCCAACTCTGATTCTTGAGCATACAACGAACGATGGAGTGCCTTTTTGGACGCTCTACGGTCATTTAAGTAAATCAAGCTTAGATTTACTGCAAGTTGGACAATCCATCAGTCAGGGCGATTTAATCGCTTACGTTGGAGGAAACAGTGAGAATGGCAATTGGGTGCCGCATCTCCATTTTCAGATCATGCTAGACCTATTGGGAAATCAACATGACTTTCCTGGTGTAGCAACGCCAAAAGATGCAGAAGTTTGGAAAAGTATTTGTCCAGATCCTAATCAACTCTTTAAGTTAGACGGGCTTCAATTGCCGAAATCACTGGATCAAGAGCAAATCATTGGCTATAGAAAAACACATTTAGGCAAAAGCCTGTCGGTGTCATACGAGAAGCCCTTAACAATGGTGCGTGGCAATGGAGCACATCTGATCGATATTACAGGACGGAGATATTTGGACACAGTAAACAATGTTGCCCATGTTGGACATGAACATCCTAGAGTGGTTCAAGCAGGACAACAGCAAATGGCCTTACTAAACACCAATACGCGCTATTTGCACGAGAACATTAACGAATTCGCAAAAGAACTCTTGGCGACATTTCCGGATGAACTAAACGTTGTCCATTTTGTAAACTCGGGAAGTGAAGCCAATGAACTTGCACTTCGCATGGCCAAGGCTGTGACGAAGCAAAAAGATATGATCGCCGTTGAAGTAGGATACCATGGTAACGCAAATGCATGCATAGATATCAGTTCTTACAAATTTGATGGCAAAGGCGGTAAAGGTGCCCCAGAACACACACATATTGTCCCACTTCCTGACACATACAGAGGAATGTATCAAGGCGAAGACGCAGGAGAACAATACGTATCACACATCAATGCACAACTCACTAGCATTCAATCGAAAGGTAGAAATGTAGCCGCTTTTATTTGCGAAAGCATTATTAGTTGTGGAGGACAAATTGAATTGCCACAAGGATATTTGACACGAGTCTACCAAGCCGTGCGTGAGGCTGGAGGAATTTGTATCTCGGACGAAGTACAAGTTGGATGCGGAAGAATGGGATCAGAATATTGGGGCTTCCAATTGCACGATGTTATTCCAGATATCATAACCATAGGAAAGCCAATTGGAAATGGACATCCCTTAGCTGCAGTGGTATGTACAAGAGCTGTGGCTGACGCTTTTGCAAATGGAATGGAATACTTCAACACGTTTGGTGGAAACCCTGTGTCCTCCGCAATTGGAAAAGAAGTTTTGACCGTCATTCGAGAAGAAAAACTAAAGGAAAATGCACTAAGCGTTGGAAACTACTTAAAAAGTGAATTGTCGCGATTGCAACAAGACTTCCCTATCATTGGTCATGTGCGTGGGCAAGGTTTATTCCTAGGGTTCGAACTTGTAGATCAGGAAAAGCAGCCCTTAACAGACAAAGCAACATATTTGGCAAACCGAATGAAAGACGTTGGAATATTAATGAGTACTGACGGTAAAGACAACAACGTATTAAAAATCAAACCGCCTTTGGTTTTCTCAAGAGGAAATGCGGACGAATTGATCCTCCGACTGACTCAAATTTTAACCGAAGACTTTATGGGTTCTCTATGAGTTTCATGAGTAAACTAATTCAACACCTTTATACGACTTGATTAATCTTATTATTTAATTGAGTAACTCTAAATGGTTGTTAAACTTACAATTAAGGTGAAATTGACATTACTTAAGTTTTCGCTTAAAGAAATACCTTTTAAAACGATTGTACTGATAGAAAACAAAATCATCACTCAACGGAGAATGTTGAGTTGGTCCTTTTTCCATTATGCATTTACATTCTCTTGTTTGAAATGTTGCTTTGCAGTCGCTTTTGTTCCATTTAATCCTGTGAAACTTGGTAATGACTCTACGATCGGTAAATGTAAACCATGTTTCTATAGGGCGCCAAACATCTTCGTAGACATACAATTGAAAAGCTTTTCGCTTAAGTAAAAGAATTAAATGTCCGTTGAGAGTGACCTGAATGGACTTAACCTTCCTCCTACCAGTAATTGTCAAGGTTGTTACAGAATCAACTTCTAAGGTAAAGACACCATTCATTCTATTTTCTAAGGGTTTTAAACTATCTACAAGGTGTTCGAAACGAATGTAATTGTCTGGAGTCAAAGCATACATGAATACCGTATGCAGTGCTATTTCTTTGCTCTTCGTACTTATGTAGTCATCTTCACTTGACTGCGCACTCAATATAGGAATCAAAAAAAGAGATAAAAAACCTAGAAGTAGTAACTTTTTCATACGCTACCAACGTGAAATCAAGAGCTTAATTGCCTTCTCCAGCCATCAGTTCCCCTTGTTTGATCTTCGCTCCGCCGAAGTCATAGGGCAAACGTTCTTTGTATAGAAATTTTTTCTGAGGCGACTCGTACGGACGATAAATGTAGTACACATGATTACCGTGAACTTGTACACTATGCGCATACCTAAATTCCAATTTCACTTGCTCATTTATTTCACCAGTGTTAGTATTCACCCAACCAATATACGTGTAACCATCTCGCTCATATAGCGCGTAAATCTGACCAGTCTTCCTGTCCTGAATGAGGTTGCTCTCCCACCCTGTCGTGCGTGTATCGTAATGGTGGTAAATCGGAATACTGTCCAAAGGATTTCCTAAATCGTCAAAAGTTCTCAAGTAATCTTTATAATAATCAAAAATGAACAGCGTATCATTTCGGTGAAATAAGGGTGCATACAACTCTTTGTAATAGATCGATTGAGTGAAGTAATTCATTCCAACCCAAATTTCGGCATCAACACCCGTTTGAATCTCCTTGTTCTTCGCCCAGAGCTTTGTACGAACATCAACCCATTTGTATTCAGCACGGTAAAGCTCCATCATTAACTCATCTTCAATTTCTAAGATCTTTGTATACGCTGAATCAATTCGATCATACGAGAAGTAATCAAACGCAGGATAGAACTTATTAAAATTAGAGAAGTACAATTTTGATTTGTTTGTGTCTACAATAGGAACAACGAACTTGGTAAAGTAATCCCTATCGATATTCGCCAGACCAACACTCTCATCATTCGCGTAGACTGCATAAACTGCATCTTCGCACACCACATGTGGATTACCTCTAAAGTCACGCACCAACTCTTCTGCTTCTGATTCAACTTTAAAACTAGCTATTGCACGTTGTCCGTTCCAAATTAAAAGTTCACTCCCCTTTTTTAATCTCTTTGGATACGTCAACAATAACAGGTTTCCATTTTCCATGATCTCAAAATCGGAAACGTGTAAGCGTCTAGAGCCATATTGGACAATTGGAGTACCAGGTGCAGTTGCAATAAGCTCTCCTAAGGTTTGTGTCCGAATATAATCCAGTTCAAATGTATACGTAATTGTGTCCTTCTTTTTCTTCGATGGAATTCTTCTCTCGAAAGATGCATTGTGGTATTTAAAATGTTCTAGTGTAAACTTGGTTGAAACACCAAGTGCACTTGTATAGAAAACATCGCCATAACTATTCGTTCTGTATTTCAGCGTATCTCCACTAGTTTCAATAATGACGTCAGCATTTCTAACAGGATCGTCGTATCTACTATTTTTAATTTCAATATTGACAACTACGCTGTCTTGCGAGAACGAAGTAAAGGCCGCTAGTAGTACGGCAAAAATAGTTAGTAAGTGTTTCATAGCTTTAAGATGAAACAAGATAGTAAATTCCATAAAAAAACGCCTCATTTCTATTGAAATGAGGCGTTAATAATATATGTTCAGATGCTTATGCGTCTACATTCATATTGTCAAGAACCGCCATTACGTTACGAACTGCTTCAGCAGACTCGTTCAACATTGCTTTCTCTTCTTCGTTAAGATCTAATTCAATGATCTTCTCAATTCCGTTCTTTCCTAATACAACTGGAACTCCTAAAAAGATATCGTTCATACCATATTCACCTTCCAACCATGCACATACTGGGAATACACGTTTTTGATCTCTAACAATCGCTTCAACCATTTGTGCTGCAGCAGCTCCAGGAGCGTACCAAGCAGATGTCCCAAGCAACTTAACGATTTCTCCACCACCAAACTTCGTTCTTTCGATAATCTCGTTCAATTTTTCTTCTGAGATCAATTCAGTAACTGGAATACCACCAACAGTTGTATAACGTGGAAGTGGAACCATTGTATCTCCGTGTCCACCCATCAATACTGCCTGGATATCTTTTGGAGAAACATTCAACTCTAGAGCTAAGAATGAACGGTAACGTGCTGTATCTAAAACTCCAGCCATTCCGAAAACTTTGCTTCTATCCACCTTCGCAGTTAAGTACGTACAATACGTCATAACATCTAAAGGATTTGATACACAAATAATTTTCGCATCTGGTGAGTGCTTAATTACGTTATCAGTAACCATCTTTACGATACCTGCATTTGTTGCGATTAAATCATCACGAGACATGCCTGGTTTTCTTGGCAACCCAGATGTAATTACAACAACATCTGATCCAGCTGTTTTAGAATAATCGTTTGTTGATCCAATTGTTCTTGAATCGTACAGGCTAATAGGAGAGGTTTCCCAAATATCCAACGCTTTTCCTTCAGCGAATCCTTCTTTGATATCCAATAAAACAATCTCGTTCGCAATTTCTTTGTGTGCCAATACGTCTGCACAAGTTGCACCTACGTTTCCAGCTCCAACAACAGTTACTTTCATTTTAATTATTTTGATCTGATTTGTAAATCTTAGTGTCTCTACGAAATTAACACAATTGTAATTAAAAAGACTTATTTTTCGGGGAATTTTGGTGTTGCTAACATATTTCTGTGACCAGAAAGGCAACCTGAGATTAAAGCCGCCGTCTAACCAACGAAAACAATGTGGAGAACAAAGAACATTTAAAGAGAATAATAAGTGGATGCCTGAAAAATGATCGTAGATCACAGGAGGAGCTTTTTAAACTCTATTATGGGAAAATGCTGGGTGTTTGTATGCGTTATTCAACGGATAGAGACTCAGCTGAGGAAGTTCTTCAAGAAGGATTCATTAAGATCTTTGATAAGTTAGATGCATTTGATTACAAGGGCTCTTTTGAAGGCTGGATGAGAAGAATAATGGCAAATACTGCTATTGACAGCATTCGAAGAAGTAAGAAAAACCCTATTCTCAGTGATAACGATGAGGACTTTAAGCTCGGTGCTGAAGATCCAATGGTTTTAGCTGAAGAATTAGAGTTTGTTGGAATCAAAGCAGAAATAGCGATGGCAGCAGTAAATGAATTATCCCCTGCTTACCGAGCTGTTTTCAACTTGTATGTATTGGAAGAATATACACACAAGGAGATTGCCGAAATACTCAACGTTAGTGAGGGTACTTCTAAATCAAACTTATCGAAGGCTAAAATGAACCTTCAAAAAATATTGAAAGAAAAGTTCATGAATATTGAATGACATGAAAGAAACTATAGAAAATAGCATTAAGCAAAGTCTGGAGAATTTCGAGGCGCCATATAACGCAAATGCGTGGGCGCAGATGAATGCTAGACTTGACGCTCAAATGCCAACTACTCCAAAGTCTACAACTAAATGGTACGTCGCAGCGTCTGCCATCGTAGTTGTGGCAACTGCTTCTTACTTCTTATTTACAGGAGAAACTAACTCAACAGAAGACCAATCGAATATTGCTCAACTTGATGAGAATAGCACTACAGAGAACACAACAGAAGTAACTACTTCTTCGGAATCAAACAATGATGTAAACAATACAGCATCAGATGAGAACAACACTACTCAGACCTCGAATGAAATAGGCAATGAGGTAACGAATGAAATTACAATAGATCCATTCCCGATTTTCAATGGACCTGTAAATGCAGGTGGAAATGGTACGGGAACAAATCCTAACGACAATTTAGGATTAACTCCAAGTAACGGAGGCAATAACCCTGGAACTTCGCCAAACGATAACGGAGGAGATCAAACATCGACTGAAACTTCAAGCGCATTAGTTGTGCCTAGAGTTGCTGATATGTGTCAAGGTGAAACGTTTGTTGTAATAAACACGAATGATGCTCCCCTACTCGTTTTAGGGCCTGATATGTACTTCATGATTCCAGCAAACGAGGAAAGAACACTTCGTGCAAACAAATCTGGAAACTATACTATTGGTGCTTTGGAAAGCGGAACTGGAACAGAGAGAATTGAATTTATGGTAAATGATGCTCCTGGAGTTGACTTCACGATAGACGGAACTACGAAGTTCGAGAATGGATTACCAACAACGATAGTTGAAAGTACAGGTGCAGGATCTGAGTTCGAGTGGATTTTCGGAGGACAAAAAATCAACGGAAACACTGCTGAAGCACACTTCTATACTAAAGGAGAGCATTCAATTACACTTACAGTTACTGGAAACAACGGTTGTACTTCAACTGAAACGAAAACTGTATACGTTGAAGACAATTACAATTTGATGGCAGTGAATTCATTCAGACCGAATTCGAACAACCCACAGACAAATACTTTCATGCCTTACGCATTGACTGAGCGCAACGTTCAATTCACACTGATCATTATCGATCCAACTGATGGACATGTTGTTTACGAAACATCTGACGCAACACAAGGTTGGGACGGTGTAGATAAGCGCTCAGGACAATTGGTAGCATTTGAAAACTCTTACATCTGGAAAGTGACTATTCAAAAATTACAACCTGGTGAAGCAAGCAATGATTATTCTGGACATGTAATACCTGTTCATTCAAATAACTAAGACTAGTACGATAGAAAGACTAAACTATAACTACTCTATCTAAAACGGCCTTCTTTTGAAGGTCGTTTTTTTTTGTGCTGGATTGAGAAGGAATTCTCATTAAAATCTTTTGATCGGAACGATACCCAGTTCGATTCAGAAATAAGAGATCTAGACTTTGAGAGGCAATGGAATCCTACTTCCCTCTCAAAGTGTCAGATTGATTTCTTATCTTTAGGAAACTTAACACACTAACCAAAGACACTATGAAAAGCTTCAGAAAACACCTAAAAAGATATCTACCAATAATTTTTATCCCAATATTGACAGCGTGCAGTAATGGCGGTGTCAGTGATACGGAAAACTCCAACGATGAGGAGACAACTGCCGAAACGGAAGTGATTACTTCTGAATTTGCAGATGTGACGAAACTTTCTGAACAAAGTGAGTTTACGACTGTGGAATTTACACGTTTAATAAACTTTCTAGATAAGCGGGAAGTAATAATAACAGGTTATCCATACGCTTATCCACTTGGAGAAGGTGAGGAAATTGAATTTAAGCCAAACTCAACAGATATGCTTGATGGCATTGACAACTCAGTAGATAATTGCAGTATTAGCATTAAGTTCAAGAATGAAGAAGAGCCTAGAATCATGCATATTGGAGACTTGTTTGCCGTGAAAGGTATAATGACGGTTTCGTATTCATTATCAACTGACGACAGATGGCCAAACACCACATCAATTAAAATTACTGATGCCGAATTTGTAGACAATGCAGAAGAGACAAATGGAACCCTTACTTCTTTTGATGATTTAGATCTTGAAAAGCAGATTTTCTGTGGAGATTTATATGCATTGATGCACAATCATTATGAGGCTCTCTCTAAAAAATCCGTTGTAATTAGTGGGAATCACAGTGGAACAACAGTGTCGAGAGGGTCGGATGATGAAGTTTTGGAAGTGAGAATAGACCTCGGAGGTAGCGATAATAAAGTTGGATGTGAAATGGCAGATGAAACTGATGCTGGAATTGCACGAGCGCAAGGATTATCTGGCGGCCTCAAAATTGAAGGCAAGTTTTCTGGAATTGTCTTTAACAATCCAAGAATTAGCGGCGGAGTGCTTAAATAATCGTATTCGAATCTACGTCTTTTTTGAGAGCATCAAGGGCGTTGTACATATTGAAAGAACTACTAGATCAAAGACGGCCTTCTTTTGAAGGTCGTCTTTTTTTGCGCTGCATTGAAAAGGATAAAGAGCTATCTTTAGTGAAACGCATTATACAATTAAACCAAAATGAATTTGAAAACACTAATCATTGCATTGGCAACTCTACAGATATTTGATGCATCCTCTCAGGTAAGTGGCAATTATTATTCGTTCGAAAGTGCCTTCGCAAATTACGAATCAGTTTTAAGTTTAACCAAAGGCAATCAGACAATAAGTCGGTTGCCAGATTCGATCATCTATTTGATAAACATTAAAGAACTTGAACTATATAATGGTGAATTAGAACAATTACCAAATAAAATTGGACAGTTAGCAGAGCTCAAGTATCTCAGTTTGCAAGGGAACAATATTGACAGCCTCCCAGACTCTTTCGGTAACTTATCATCGCTAAAAATTCTGAAATTATCGAACAACAAGTTTACCCATTTCCCAAAACAGCTAGAAAGCCTCAAAGGATTACAGAGGCTAATTATGCACAAAAATAAAATATCAATATTGCCAGAATGGATTGGCAGCCTAGGGAGCTTAAACTATCTAGGCTTGATGGAATGTAATCTAACCTCTCTTCCTGAATCAATAACAAACCTCTCTCAACTAACCAAGTTATATCTCGATGATAATCAACTAGGAAGCCTTCCTGGAAATTTCGGTGATTTGATAAATTTAGAAGATTTATGGTTGAACGATAATCAATTGACTCATCTTCCCTCTTCAATGATGGATTTGAAAAAATTAAAGACACTTTACTTAAAGGGAAACCCAATACCCATAGAAGAGGTTGAACAATTGCGCAGAGCACTTCCCAATTGTCGAGTTGTATTTGATTGAATTAACAAAGTGCATAACAATTGCAGTAGTCAAATATCGAGTATCTTTTGATGAGAAAATAAGACAATATGGATCGATTAAATATTTTTTTGACATTGTTTTTAATAGTCATCCTGCAAAGTAATTCCTATGGACAAGACTGGAAGACCTACGGATCTATTGAGGAGGCAGTGGCTAATCGTGATAGTGCAGGAATGTTAATATTGTCCGATATTAGTTCAAATCAAAATTTGACGGACTTAGCGAAATTGACTCATCTTCACACCCTTTGGATCAAATCAGTGGGGCTGAAGGAAATTCCGAATTCCATATTGCAATTGACTGAACTTTCTGTTCTTGATTTATCAGATAATAATATCACGACGATTCCTTCTTGGATAGGTGAATTGACGAATCTTGAAAAGATCGATTTATCCGATAATCAACTGTCAACTTTACCAAATACAATGTCAAATTTGAGTAACCTAGCAGTTCTCTACCTTCAAAATAACGAACTGGAAGTTCTTATGGATGATATCGATAAATTGGTACGCTTAAGAGGGCTGGATGTTGGGGGAAACAAATTGGACTCAAAGGAAATTGAGAGGATAAGGAGATTACTACCAAGATTAAATTATTTAAACCCTAGAAAATAGCGGTATATAACCATCTTTTTTAAGTTAACACTATGAAAAAACATATAAAACTCTCCATCCTTGTGTTCAGTTCAATACTATTGTTCACTAGTTGTTTCGCACAAAACAGTAGAAAGTTAAATGAAACATTTGAAATGGAAAAAGAAGAAACTATTTCTATTGTAGATGAGGATCTTCAAATACAGTTTCTAGGAGCTGGCACTGCGCATGCAATTAATGATGACGTGATTGATGATGCAAACTTTATAGTTACTCATGGTGGAATAACTGAAGAAATTTATCTGGAAAATATAAATGGAGTTCCTGGCAAAATAAAAATTGGTGATTATATAATTATTCTTGAGTATGCATATGGTTATAGCCAATCATGCGCCATCACAGTGAAAAGAGAATAAATTAACTTACTGAACATTTATTAATATCAAGAAATATAATTCCATGGTTATACGATAACAAGGTTAGCAATGAACAAAAAACGACTAATCAACGGATTACTTATTTTAATGTCTGCCCTATTCGTGCTTAGCTTTATGCTGCCCGCATATGGCGTGGATTCTGACACGCTTTACGGCCACGATTGTGCGAATTTCGCGCTCATGGGACTAATGCAGAATGTCAATGAATTCTCTATTTCTGATTTTATAACTTTTTCTTTCTACAATTTCCCCAATTTCATCATTCCGTTAACTCTTCTTATTCACTGGAAACTGAACAAAATTGTTTTATTATTTATTGTATTAGTAAGCAGTGCTTCAGCCGGATATTGGATTATTTTTGACGCTCAGAATTTAAAAATTGGATACTGGTTGTGGCTACTGTGTTGTATATCGCTTCCAACCCTCATGTATATCAAAAGAGTTCTGTCTCAAAAAACAACTAAGTCTGAGGCCACTGAATTGTTGGATAATTTTTGATCAATTGAGATTTTCTTTCCTCCAATCCTTCTCTCCTCTTTTTGTCAGCTTCAGAAGCAGGAAATAAAGAACGATGAATAAGCCCAGTGTATATCGAGCTAATCTCTTTAATCAATTCTAATGCTTCTTTGTTAAACAAGGATTTACTGAATGCCTCCCAAATGTATTCCACAGCTTCTTTGCTCGGGTGTACAAGATCGCTAGCATAGAAGCGATAATCGCGTAATTCATCTATGAGGATTTCGTATGCAGGGAAATAATGGACATCTGTCAACTCACACAAACTGTGAACCGACTCAATTAAACGTGCCTTGCTCCTATTGTTTTCAGCCAATCCATCTTTTTTATGACGTACTGGGCTTACCGTAAAGACAACGTGTAAATCTGGATTGATTGTTTTTAGTTGAGCAATTAGTTCTTTCCACACAACTTGAACCTCTTCAATGCTTGTCAATTGCTTTTCAAAGGTCGACTGAGAGGCTTTATGACAATTTCCTACAACCATTCCATTTGACGCATGATAATAGCCCCAAGCTGTCCCAAAGGTAACCACTAGTAACTTCGCATTCGTTAATCTTTCTCTTACGGAAGATCGAGCGGCAAGTACTTTGGAAATCAATTCGCTTTCAGAAGCACCATAAATCTTACTGGCACTGTCCCAAGAAAAAAATACATCATCGCGTTGATAAACTTCTACATTATTATCATTGGATATGCTGGCTTTCAAACAATTTGCAATAGCTAATGGATGAAACAATGTTCCAAAAGGATTTCCAAGAACGTTGAAACCCGAAGAAGCAAAATGATTCGTCATTTCCTCAGAAAAGCAACTTCCTATGAGGAGTGCATTCTCTTTGTGTGAAAACTGAAAGGGAAAAGGATCAATATTGAAGTCAAGTTTTAACTTCATTACTGCATGAGTGCACGAGCATTTTCTAACGCTGCTGTATTAATTTCATCACCACTCATCAATCGAGCAGTTTCTTCTATGCGTTGTTCTGTAGTCAACTCATCTACGAATGTTACCGTAGAATCACCAACAATTCGTTTACTTACTTTTAAGTGCTGTCCACCTTTGGCAGCAACTTGTGGTAAATGGGTTATAGCAATCACCTGCATGCCTTCTCCCATTTTCTTAAGGGTCGCTCCCATTTTCTGGGCTACATCTCCGGAAACTCCTGTATCGATCTCATCAAAGAGAATAGTGTGTAATTGAATTTTTGAGGACATTAAACTTTGAAGCGCGAGCATTACTCTGGACAACTCTCCTCCACTTGCAGCCTGATGAACAGGAACAGGATCTACTCCAACATTTGGACTGAACATGATTTCCAAAGTATCTGATCCAAATGAATTTAGTCCAGTATCTTGTTCGAGTTTGAAATTCAGCACTGTGTTTTCCAACTTCAATTCACTCAATGACTTCTTGATCTCTTTTTCTATTGATGGAATTGCTTTTATTCGATGTTGATGCAATTCTTCTGCCTTGGACCTGAGGTCTGTCTCAATCTTCAGGAGTTCATTTTCTAGAGAATTGATCTCACCTTCCAATTCTTGGTGACTTTCAGAAGAATCAGACAATTCCGACATCAATGTTTCTAACTCACTCTGGTTAGTGGCTCCGTGCTTTTGAAGAATTCTATTGTATCCATCCAGCTTGGCGATAAGCTCATCTAATTTACGAGGATCAAACTCAACTGCATCCAAACCTTTCTGTCCTTCTTCAGAGAGATCTTCTACCTCTAATAAAACGCTTGTGATTCGTTCAAAAAGCTGCTTGATCAATGGATCTAACTCTGATTTTTTTGCCAACAGAGATTTAAGTTGATTCAACTGATCAGAAACTCCCCCATCTCCTGAAAGAGAAGCAACGACATCATTCATTGCGCTGCGAATTTCATCGGAATTCTCACCTTTCTTAGTCTCAGCTTGAAGTTCGTCGTAATTGATTGCCTCCAAATTGAGCGCTTGCAATTCAGTGAGCTGAAAAGTATTGTAATCTTCTTGTGAAAGTGAATCCGCGAGTATTGATTTCTTTTCTACTAAATCTTTTTGCTTCAAGCGCAAGTTGATCATTGCCGCGTGAAATGCTGAGCGTTTATCCATCACCCCAGCTAAGATGTCCAGAACTTCCAGTTGATAATGCGTATCCTTTAAGTCAAGCGTATTGTACTGTGAATGGATGTGAATTAATTGCGAACTGAATGCCTTGAGCACCGTTAATTGTACGGGTGTATCATTGATAAATGCTCGTGACCTTCCTTGCTTATGAATTTCTCTACGAACTATTGTTGTTTCAAAGAAATCAAGATCATTCTTTTTGAAAAAATCTTGCAGTCCAAATCCGGCGATATTGATTTCAGCTTCAACGACTGATTTATCACTACGTCTTCCAATCACATTAAAATTGGCGCGTTCTCCAAGTATTAAATTCAGAGCATTTAGAAGAATTGATTTTCCAGAACCTGTTTCACCAGTTATGACTGTAAACCCACTACGGAAGTCGATTTTAGCCGAATCGATTAAAGCAAAGTTCTCTATGCTTATTGACCCGATCATTAATTTAGAATCTCTTGGTATTTGGCTGAATTAGCTGGATCGATACGTTTCAAAAGATTCACAATATCACTCCTCTCTTTCATTTCAGCACCTGAATATAGATTTTTCAGTTCATTCGATTTTGCCTGAATAAAACTTAACAAATTCAATGAATTAGGACGCGTTCCAGTCACTTTAACCAAACGGTTCATGGCTTTATAAATAGCCTTTCTAGCCACCTCTTGATCTTCGTACAAAACATCTAATCCAAGTCTATGGTATTCATAGCTACAATCTCTTAGTGGAGAAAACAATTCGTGTAAAGCATTGTCAATCAACCAATATCTGTTACGCTTTCCCTTCTTATCTGATCTCCAACCTGGTCCACCAGAAATTTGAGCTGTCGAAACAATTTGCTGAGCTTCCTCCAAATACTTGGTTCCTCCTCTACTAGAAAAAGTGTCATAGTCCAAACCAATGATCAAATACGCGTAAAATGTAAGAAATGAAGACAACTCATCATTGTACATGTTGGGCGTGTATCTAATTGGAGTACTACGGTTGTAAACAAACGTAATATCATCATCTTGAAAGTTAAACACTGTTGTGTTGTAACTAGAATTAAATACTGGTCGTGAAGATTGAATCTGCATGGAGCCAGAGAATTGACTTGGTCCAGGGATATCTTCAATTTGAATTTGTAAATTACAGTTGATTCGCTCTTCTACGGTAAAGACGTCCTTGGTCCATTGCGTATTATTCATAAAATCGTAAATCCTGCCTTCCAATTCATCCAACACTTCACGTTCAACGATTGTGATTTCCGTTTTCTGGTTCACAACAATTGTCACTTGACAATTCAATTCTTGCCCAAAAGCAGGAAATAAAGTACTAATTATCAACCCTATGATTACAATTCCTTTCATGCACTATACTTTTTCAAATAGCTTAAAATATCGTTTGCTACCGCATTCTTAGACTTTAACTCAAAAGATTCGGAATTATTGCGATTATCTAAGATACTAATTTTGTTTGTGTCCACACCAAATCCTGCGCCACTATCTTGCAAAGTATTCATGACGATCATATTGAGATTTTTGGCGGTCAATTTCTTTTGCGCGTTTTCTTTCAGGTTATTGGTTTCCAATGCAAAACCTATCAACAATTGTTCTTCCCTTTTCTGTTCTCCAGCCCATTTTAAAATGTCAGGGTTTTTTACCAATTCAATCGTCATGCTTTCTTCTGACTTTTTGATTTTTTCTGTAGCACTTTCCTTTGGCCGGTAATCTGCCACAGCCGCTGCGAAAATACCAACGTCCATTTGCTCCCAATTCTCTTGAACAGCGGAAAGCATTTCTTCAGCTGAGTTCACCTCAGTTAATTGAAGATTTGGATGTATTAAGCTCAAGCTCGTTGGACCTGAAATTAAATAAACTTCAGCCCCTTGATCCAAAAGTGCATTCGTCAAGCTAAATCCCATTTTTCCACTGGAATGATTCCCAATAAAACGAACTGGATCAATTGCTTCGTACGTTGGCCCAGCAGTAACCAAGACCTTCTTGCCTTGATAAAACCCGTCGATAGGCATTTTACCACCAATGAATTCTGCAATCGTTTCAGGTTCAGCCATTCGGCCTTCCCCTTCCAAACCACTTGCCAATTCTCCAGATTCTGCAGGAATGATTTGAACTCCGTCTTGACGTAATTGTTCAAGATTTCTTAAAGTCGTGGGATGTGCATACATATCAAGGTCCATTGCAGGAGCAACAATCGTATGACATTTCATTGATAAGTAGGTAGCAAGCAAAAGATTGTCGCAACTACCGTTTGCCATCTTGCTCAAAGTATTGGCCGTTAAAGGTGCAATGATGAACATGTCTGCCCACAAACCATACTCTACATGATTGTTCCAAGAACCATCTTTCTTGTCCCAGAATTCAATTCCTACAGGATTTCCAGATAATGTTGCCACGACAAGTGGACTTATAAAATCACAAGAGGCAGGAGTCATTATACATTTGACTTCTGCCTCAGATTTTTTCAATATGCGTATCAGGGATGCGATTTTGTATGCCGCTATACCTCCGGTTATTCCAAGAAGGATGCGTTTACCTCGCATGTGAGATTATTTTTCGTCTTCAGGTTCTACTGGTGCTGGATATCTTCCATAGATCTCATCTCGCATCAATTCTTGGATAGACATTGCTACAGGCTTTGGAAGTCTTTCGTAGAAACGCGAAATTTCAATTTGCTCTCTGTTCTCGAAGATCTCCTCTAAGTTATCAGTAGTTGAAGCAAATTCTGCTAGTTTTTGTGTAAGCTCTTCTTTCAAATCAACATTCAACTGATTAGATCTTTTTGACATCATTACGATAGACTCATAAATGTTTCCAGTCGCTGCTTCAATCTCAGATGTATCTCTTGTGATAGTTGTTTTCTCCGCTGTGCTATTTTTAAAACTCATACTTGTTTTCTTATTTCTTTAAGTAATCCTCTTTGTCCTTGGCTGCCAAATCGTTGTAGTTCGCTACTTGAGTGGCATATTTAGATTCTGGGAATTCAGCTACAAAAGTACGATATCTTTCCATAGTCTGATCAATTCTTTCCAATATTTTGGACTCAATACTGTTTTTAGACAACAAGTAAGAGTTTTTCACCAAAATGAAGTAAGCATCTTCTTTGAAAATCGACGCTGGATAATCTCCCATAAACGTCATAGCAGAGCTAACAGCAGCACGGTAGTTCTCAGTTTTTGCGTACAACTTAACAGCCTCAAAATCTTTTGTTTCTAGTTTAAACCTCAAACGGTCAATAGTTACATTGCAAGAGTCTATCAATATTGAGTTTGGATATCGATTCACAAATTGCTGTAAATCGTTGATGGCTAATTCAGTTTCGTTTTGATCCAACGATACACCAGGAGAGTTCTTCACAGAACACATTGCGCTTAAGAACAATGTCTCCTCAGCTTTGGGGCTAGAAGGGAAACGTCTTGAAAACATTCCGAGGTAGTATCCAGCCATGTAGTAATCTTCACCTACGTAATATGCTTTTCCAATTCTAAAATAAGCCAACTCACCTTCTCCGGTCTTTGGCATTCGCTGATAGATCTGTTCGTACAATGCAATTGATCTAACTTCATCTCCACCTTCGAAAAGCGTATTCGCCATTTCGAATTTTTCTGCGTAGTTGTCAGACTTTAATGCGCTGTTATATCCTTTACAACTTGCTAGTCCTAAAAGTGCAGCAAGGAATATAATTAGTGAGTGCTTTTTCATTGAAAACAAAAGTAAGACAAATAAGTGTTAATGACTGTTAACGTGGAAATTTAATACTAGTTGATTCGCAAATTACGACCAATTTGAAGAACAGTTGTCGGTCTAATTCCGTTCAACTGGCACAATCTATTTACAGTCGTTTTATTTCTGCGAGCGATAGCTCCAAGCGTATCCCCTGAACGAACTCTGTAATACATCCCTCCATTACTGCTAGTTGATGCTGTAGACGAACTAGAACTTGATCCACCCCTAAACAAACCTCTGTGTACTATGAGATTTTCATCGCGAATTGTTCCGTTTTTAAAATCTATAACTTTTTCAGCGTTCATAGGAATATCATAGAAGCGCACTTCGAAGTGAAGGTGTGAGCCGTATGAATGCCCTGTGTTTCCACCCAGCCCAATTGGATCACCAGCTTCTACCAGCTGATTCGGAACTACCAAATGCTTGCTTAAATGCGCATAGAACGTTTCCAATCCATTGTAGTGACGAATAACAACTAAGTTTCCGAATCCACTTGTATTGTATTTTGCATATCTGATTTTACCTGACCATGCAGCACGGACTGTATCACCAGTTACTAAGTCAATATCGGTTCCGTTGTGATTCCTTCCTCTTCTCCATCCAAATCCTGAAGTGATTCGACCTTCAAAAGGCATTACAAAATCATCACTGAATTCGTCTTGTAAACATAACCAGAACGTATCTTTAATTTTGTTTACATCGTTTTGTAGATCTGAAGTGTAGCACATATCAGGGTCCCACCCTTGAATAAAATGCACATTGCTATCCAAAACGACTTCTTCATGAAGACGTTCGTTTAAAACGCCATCAAAACCGATGTCTTCGAGGTATTCCCAAGTACGATTGGCATAGATCAACATCGTACCTTCATCGGTAACGAGTGTGTCCACAACTTTTTGGGCATAAGATAATTGTGTACTAAAAATCAGAAGGAGAATGGAGAGTATTCGCATCACGGTATTAAGCTTTCTACTTGGTTTTGCTGGTGTAAAGATATAAAATTGACTGTATTATTTCCTGACATCCATCACTAAGATATTGTAAAATATATCTTCATTTGGTTTAACTAAGTCTTGATATCCCTTTGTACCATAGGCTTCAGAGGCCGGTACATAAATAAATAAGCGGTCTGATTTTTTAGCATTTATTAACGCTTTTTTCAATCCTGGAACCATTCCATCGTATTCTAATCGCAATACTAGAGGTGTATTTGTTGCGTAGGTATTCACGTATACTGGATTAGTAATTGTTGACACCATGCAGTGAAATTCGATTTCTGTGGTCTCATTAAACCTCAAAGTGTTGTTCGAGTTCTCTTCAATCAACCATACTTTGTTTCCTTCTATATTTCTGGTTGGAGGGTCTTTCTTTAAAATACGGATGCGTAAGATGTTGTTTGAATTTGGAGGTAGCACACCTTCAATACTCTTCTCTCCTCGCGCCAAATGACTTGGGATAAATATTTCTACAAAATCCCCAACGCGCAATTCTTTCAAGGCCATATCCCAACCTGGTGTTTGCATTCCTGCTCCGACAACGAAAGGAACACTTTCTTTTCCATCTATTCCAATCAAATGATTTCCATCAATCTCACTTCCATCTTCCAATAGCACTTTGTAATCAATTTGAACCATTTCACCGTTCTCCAAAAGATCACCCGTTCCATGCTCAAACCATTGAATACGGATTCCGCTGGCTAGCTCACGTTCATTTTCAACCTCATGAGTACCATCCAATACATTCTCCATTTGAGTACTATCTGCAGAGGTTATTGTTACACCATCTTCTCCAGACGTATCAGTACCATTGTTTTCTTCTGTCGTAGTACATGCCGCTGATATGCAGACAATGCTTGCCAGATACAAACTGTATTTTATCATCGTATTATTCCTAAAAGGTGAATATCAATTACCAAAACCGTCATTGGTGGTATTTTGTCTAAATCTCCTGAGATTCCATGTCCAAGATGGCTAGGAATTATCAATTGAACGCGATCGCCAATTGTCATTTTCTTGATCCCTTCCTGAACTCCAGATTCGATTTCACTATTATCGACAACAAACTCTTCGTATTCATCATCTTCCGTCTTATAACATTCCGTACCATCCAGTAGCGAAATCACATATTCAATCTCAGCAATATCGTAGGCTTGAGGATGCTCAGTTGTATCCCCCTCACCGTCTTCATAGATATAGTATTGCAATCCACTTCCAGTTCTGGTAATGTCCCAATCCTTGTGCATTTCCAAGAAGAGTTTGATATCTATTTCTTCTTGAGCGGCAATTACCTGATTCAAGTTTGTCGAATTCTCTTGCGTCCAAACGAAATCAAT
Organism: Crocinitomicaceae bacterium; assembly: GCA_033791225.1. Classification (GTDB taxonomy): domain Bacteria; phylum Bacteroidota; class Bacteroidia; order Flavobacteriales_D; family Crocinitomicaceae; genus UBA4466. The sequence goes on along the minus strand of JASJHD010000015.1, from coordinate 217,587 downwards.
TGGTCCTTCTGGCTCTTCCTCTCCACAAGCGGAAAGCAGAACACCTATTGACAGTATGAATAATATTCGTCTCATATAAAGTATTCAGGCACTAGCCCTTTAAATTTGGCAATCGTTTCGTCTAATCCCAATTCACTTATTCCACCAGCAGCAAACTTATGTCCACCACCACCGAAATGATCATTCGCTAATTCGTTCACAGCGAACTCACCCTTTGATCGGAAAGAAATCTTCACAACACCACCTTTTTCAGAGAAAAAGACAGCAACACTCACGCCTTCAACTCCCAAAGCAACATTCACCAATCCTTCCGTATCACCTTTAATAAAGTTGAAACGTTCCATTTCATTCTCGGTTACAGAAATGATCGCCACTTTATGTTCTTTTAACAATTCCAATCTCTCAGCAATAATATGTGAGCGCAACCTAAGTTTGTCTAATCGGTTATTGTCAAAGGTCTTTTCATGCACATCAGTATGCACTACTCCAACCGTCAACATGGCTGCTAATATTTCATGTGTTCGCGGAGTAACAGACGAGAATCGGAAAGATCCAGTATCTGTCATAATGCCTAAATACAAAGGGGTTCCAATCGAGGCACTCATAAGATTCTCCCTACCAGAAGCTACTATGAATTCGTACACCAATTGTGATGTCGAACAAACAGTTGGTTCAGACACAGCGACATCCACAAAGTCATCAGGGTGAAGGTGGTGATCAATCATGACCTTTGTTCCTTTAGCCTCAAGTAACACTTCGGACATTTCCTTTCCTAATCTACTCGCAGCGTTGTAATCCAAACTAAAAATCAAGTCGGCATCGTTCATTTTTTGACGAACTTCCGCTTCGTTGTTCTCGAAATTAAGAATCACATCGTTGTCTTTTACCCAGTTCAAAAAGTTTGGGCAAGGATCAGGATGACAGATTTCTGCGTTTTTCCCTAGTGCTTTAATAAAACGGTACAAACCCAAAGAACTTCCTATTGAATCTCCATCAGGTGATCGGTGACTAGTTATCACTATCTTCTCACTCTGTTCAATGAGGTCAACTATTTTTTTTGCTTCTTTCATTCTGCTAATAATCTATCTGTTTCATTTTCTAGGCGCGCTTTCAACCCTTCAGATACAGGATAAAGTGGCTGTCTCATATGATCTTCCATCAAGCCTTGACGTGCTAAAGAAACCTTAACACCGCCTGGATTCCCTTCTTCGAACATCATTCCTGTCACAGGAAGTAAATCGAAGTGATTCTTTCTAGCAGCTTCAAAATCTCCGGCAAGAGCATCGTCTACCATTTTAGAGAATTTTTTAGGAAAAGCTTGACCTACAACAGAAATAACACCGTTCGTTCCAGTGGAAATCATCGGTAAAGTAATCGCGTCATCACCAGATAACAAACCAAACCCTTCAGGCTTGAGACGTGCGATCTCCATGATCTGACTGAAATCACCTGACGCTTCTTTCATCGCCACAATGTTATCAATCTTCGCTAATTCTAATGTTGTCGCTGATGAGACATTGGATCCAGTCCTACCAGGAACGTTGTACATGATGATCGGCAGATCCGTGCAAGAAGCTAAATACTTATAATGCTCTAAAATTCCACGTTGCGTTGGCTTGTTGTAATATGGAGACACAGAAAGGATTCCGTCAATACCACTTGGCAATGATTTAAAAAACTCTCCCACCTCAAAAGTGTGATTACCACCGACTCCAAAAACAATCTTCAGGGCTCCATTGTTCTCTTCTTGAACAACTTTTAGCACATCCAACTTCTCTTGCATTGACAATACTGGCGATTCTCCCGTTGTTCCTTGAACAACCAAAAAGTTTATACCATTATCAATCTGATAACGCACTAACTTCCGTAATGCGTCAAAATCAATCGAGCAATCCGCTTTGAATGGAGTTACCAATGCTACTCCTGTGCCTATAAATGGATTCACCATGTCTATATAATTTTTTCTAATGTTTGTTTTGCAAAATTAATCAAATGTGAAGGCGTAGCCACTTCTGTTTTAAGATTAACGTCTTGTTCATTTATTGTACAATTCAACCCTATAGAAGTATCTACATTCAATTGCATGAGTACTTTACTCAATCGCTTTGGCTTATCTCCAATCATGATTAAGAGTGAAAATTTTTGTTTTAAGATATTTTGAGCTTCAGGATTCTTCAACTGCCCCAATAGATTGATATCTTTCTCAGAAATGAAAACTGCCAAACTCTGCTGATTCATTATTAAACGTTCCTTTTTTGTAGGTACGACAGCGAGTAAACTACAGTTGTTCACGTTGATTCCCACATTTCGAATTGCTTCACGGTACTTCTTCAATTCGTCAAGTGAAGTATAATCCACTACGACCAATGCAGAATCGCTTCGTTTCCATATGTTATTCTCTGCCCCCATTATTTACTCAACATTGCTATAAATTCATCTTCCGAAACAATTGTCACTTTTAAATCGTTCGCTTTCTTCAATTTAGAAGGCCCCATATTCTCACCAGCAACGACATATGTTGTCTTACTCGAAATTGAGCCAACGTTCTTTCCGCCATTGTCTTCTATTACCTCTTTAAGTTCGGTTCGCGAAAACGCATTGAACACGCCCGACACAACAAAAGACATCCCTTCAAATATCGAAGAAGCTGTTTCCTTCTCTTCCACCTTCAAAATTAAACTGTGTTTCACTAAGCGATCTACAATATCTACATTCTTCTCATCCAAAAAGTACGCTTGAATCGACATTGCTATCTTATCCCCGATCTCATCAATGTTGATCAACTCATCAAAGCTTGCTTTAGATATCGCTTCCATGCTTTTCAATGCATACGCTAGCTTCTTGGCCACCGTCTCACCAACAAAGCGAATTCCTAAACCGAACAATACCTTTTCAAAAGGCATTGATTTGGAAGCCTTAACTCCATCGATTAGGTTATTTGCAGATTTATCCGCCATGCGCTCTAACTCAACAACCTGATCAAAGGTCAACTCGTACAAATCTGCCACATTTTTAATCAATCCTTCCTCAAACAAAGCATCAACAGTTTCTGCTCCGAGTCCATCAATATCCATTGCCTTACGCCCTATGAAATGCTCTATTTTCCCTTTCATTTGAGGCGGACAACCTAGATCATTTGGACAATAATGATTTGCTTCACCTTCTCTACGAATCAATTCTGTTGAGCATTCCGGACAATTATCGATGAATCCAACTAGCTGAGCAGAAGCTGACCTTGCAACTGTGTTGACCCCAACAATTTTCGGGATAATCTCCCCTCCTTTCTCAACGAATACACGATCCATCACATGTAAATCTAATTGCTGGATTTGATCTGCATTGTGTAAAGAGGCTCGCCTCACAGTTGTTCCGCCGAGTTGAACCGCTGCTAGATTCGCTACTGGTGTAATTGATCCTGTTCTTCCAACCTGATACACAACAGACTCTAAATCCGTCTCAACTCTTTCAGCTTTAAATTTATATGATATCGCCCAACGAGGAGATTTGGCAGTAAATCCAAGCTCCTCTTGGTTGAAATATTTGTTCACTTTAATTACAATACCGTCGATCTCAAAAGGCAGTTTATTTCGGTTCTCATCCCAATGGTTAATGAAGTCCATGACTCCATCTAACGATGTTGTTTTTTCAATATAACGTTGATCTTCTTGTGGAATTTTAAATCCCCAATCAGCTACTTTTTGCACCATTTCAAAATGTCCAGACTGCCCAACGGCACCGTATACACCATATAAAAGGCAATCAAGACCACGTTCAGAAACGACTTTCGAATCGTGCATCTTCAAGGTTCCAGAAGCCGTATTTCGTGGATTTGCAAACTCAGACTCTCCACTTTCACGGCGTCTTTCGTTCAACGCTTCAAAATTCTTCAATGGAAAGAAGATTTCTCCTCTAATCTCAAAATCATCTGGATAATCACCCGTTAGCGCCAACGGAATGGTACGAATTGTTTTCACATTACTCGTAACATTTTCTCCTTTAGTTCCATCTCCTCGCGTCACAGCTTGTTTCAAACGACCGTTTAGGTATTGAATTCCAATCGCTACGCCATCATATTTCAATTCACATACGTATTCTAAATCTCCATCCACCAATTTCTTGATACGATTTACCCAATCCTCCATTTCCTCTTTGGAGTACGTATTGGACAAGGAAAGCATAGGGTATTTATGAACCACTGACTCAAACTTCTTCGTGATGTCACCACCTACACGCTTGGTAGGAGAGTTTTCATCCGTCAAATCAGGGAATTGCTCCTCAAGCGCTTGAAGTCGTTTAAGCAACATGTCAAAATCGTAATCAGAAATCTCAGGATTACTTTCGACATAATATAGATGATTATGTCGATTGAGCTCTTGCGTTAGTTGTACAATTTCTATCGAAGCCTCACTATGATTCATGGCGTGAATTTACGCTTTTGCGCCTTCACCATGCGGTCCTTGCCTTGTAAATCTTTCCTCAATTCAATGTTAACAAATCCATTGTCTTCCAAGATTTGAATAACACCTTGCGCTAAGTCTTCGTGAATCTCAAAAAACAACTTGCCTTCGGGTTTCAAAACATAGTTGATATTCTCAGCGATTGTACGGTAGAAAATTAATGGATCACCGTCCTCCACAAACAGCGCCATGTGAGGTTCGTACTCCAACACATTTTTTGCCATCAATTGCTTGTCCTTATTTGGGATATACGGCGGATTAGACACTACGCAATCCGTCATTTCACGATCAAACCCTAGGTAAGCAAGCGGATTCAATACATCCATCATAAATACCTCCAAGTCGATTCCAGTATATTTTTCATTCTCACCAATCAACATGAGTGCATCATTGGAGTACTCAACAGCCAATACAGGACTATCCTCAAAAACTGACTTCAAAGCAAAAGCGATGCAGCCAGAGCCAGAACATAAATCAGTAAAAGTTGGTTTTTCAATTCCTTGCATCTCTGATCTAATCCAGTCGACCAACTCTTCTGTCTCCGGTCGTGGAATTAAAGCTCGATGATCTATTATGAGTTTCAAGCCGTAAAACTCAACCTCCCCTAGAATGTGCTGAAAAGGTTCGTCAGACTCAATACGCTTCAACACACCTTCGAAATAAATGATATCGTCTGAAGAAAATGAAACGTTACTTCCAAGAATGTAATCCTCTTCACTCAACATCAACCTATTAACCACAAGAAGCTTAACCATGAGATTAAGCTCTGTTTTTGAAAATTTGCTTGTTAAACGTTCTGAGAAATACTCCTTCAGATCTTTTATCGTCGATCCTTCTGTAATCATGTTAATCCTTCTTTGACTTAAAGTAATAAGTGTAGCCAAAGCCAACAATAAGGTATTGCGTGATCTTATCGAACTCACTTGGTTCGTATCCAGCATCCGTTGGAATTCCTGTCATTTGTGGTTTAAACCCAAATGTCTGTATAGCCCATCCTAAACTCCAACGGTAAGAGTTTTGTTCATTTGCTAACAGGATTAGCCCAATGGTTGGTTCAATTAAAAATGCATCAATGTCAAAATGGTGTCTGAATTTTTCAGCTCCAACTGGTGACACTTCAGTTTCGAAGAAGTTCTTTGTATAACCAAACTTCACCCCGAAATCTGTTGCAAATCGGTCGCTATGAAACTTGTCCCACCCTAGCTTTAAGAAAGCACCACCTGTGTGCATCACACCATGTGGTGCATTGTTAACCGCAAATTCGTTGATGTTCCACAAAGTGTATCGAACGCCCATTCCTATATGAAAATGGAAGGGAAAGCTGTATTGTCCGTAAATAGAAGTGTTCACCAAGCCTTGCATGATATCATCAAATGGCTCATTGAACAAAGAAACTGGCAGCCCCAACTCTACATTGAAGGTGAATTTTGGTTCAACCTTTTGCGCATCCAATTGAGCGCAAATAAGTAGAAAGGTCAGTATTGTTAATATTCTCTTCAAATCGTCTTTATAACGCTAAACTACCAATTAAATTTTATTCAGCATACGATTCAATAACATCACTACTTTTGTTATTGTGAATAAAGGAATTTTGTACATGATTCTGTCAGGAATCTGCTTCATCATCGTAAACTTCTTCGTGAAGCTTCTTGGTCCAAATCAACCAGAGATCTTTGGGGCGGTTCAATCATATCCTGCTCATGAGTTAGTTTTAGCAAGGTCAATAGTTTCTTTTGTTATCAGTCTATTTATAATCAAACAAAGAAAGATTCCTGTTTTTGGAAACAATAAGAAATGGCTTATTATCAGAGGCGTTGCCGGAATGATAGCTCTTACGATCTTTTTTTACACCGTACACTATTTACCTCTGGCGGTGGCCGTGACTGTGCAATACCTCGCCCCTATTTTTACAATAATTTTTGCAATGATTTTACTTAAAGAAAAGGTGAGATCATTACAATGGGTCTTTATTAGCATGACTTTTTTAGGCGTTTTACTAATCACATTAAGCGGTGGAGACCCAGAAGCCGGATATGGTGAGTTTTCATCACTATGGATTGGCTTAGGTCTATTTTCGGCGGTTCTTTCTGGCGTTGCATATACAGCAATCATGAAATTAAAAACAACCGACGCTCCAATAACCATTGTATTTTACTTTCCGATGATCTCAATTCCGTTCATGGCATTAATGTGTCTATTCGACTTCACAATGCCTCATGGAATCGAGTGGCTCTATCTTTTATTGATTGGAATCTTTACTCAATGCGCCCAAATAACTATGACTAGAGCTCTGCATCAGGGCGCAGCATCAACAATAATCCCATTCCAATACCTTGGCGCGATATACGCCTTCCTTGTTGGCTACCTTCTTTTTGAAGAGACTTTGAGCAATATGATCGAAATAGGAATCGTTCTTGTCGTGTCTGGCGTTGTGATAAATGCTATATTGAGAAAGTCTAAACAGACTTAATTTCGTATTTTTAATTTATGAATTCCAAAATAAACAGAGAAAAAATTGCAAACTTCGGGAACCTCGACCTGCTGGCAAAGCAAGTTGTTGAAGGATTCATTACTGGTTTGCACAAAAGTCCTTTTCATGGATTCTCTGTAGAATTTGCTGAGCACCGCTCATACAACAAGGGCGAATCAACGCGTCATATCGACTGGAAACTGTATGCAAGAACTGAAAAGCTCTTCACCAAAAAGTACGAGGAGGAGACCAATTTACGTTGCCAGATCGTGATTGACTGTTCAAGCTCCATGCTTTTCCCTATGGGTGCTGATCAAACGAAATTGAGTTTTTCAGTATATGCCGCTGCTTCGCTCATTGAGTTATTAAAGAAACAACGCGACGCTGTAGGTCTTTCATTGTTTACAGACAAACTGGATCTGCATACCGCTACAAAATCTTCTATTCGTCACCATAGGTATCTCTACAGTGAGTTGGAAAAGCACTTGACACAATTCAATGCTTCGAACGTCAAGCGAACATCTACCATTGACACTTTGCATGATATTGCCGAATTGAGCCACAAAAGAAGTCTGATCGTTATTTTTTCAGATTTACTGGATGATCCGAGCAAACAGGATGAGTTCTTTCAAGCACTCCAACATTTAAAACACAACAAGCACGAGGTAATTGTATTCCATACTGTTGACAAGAAACAGGAACTGGATTTTGAATTGGAAAACCGTCCATACAATCTAGTTGATATGGAAACCGGAGAAAAGATCAAGCTACAACCGAATCAATTTAAAGAAGAATACAAAGCGGCCGTTGCAGAGTATTTCAAGAAAATAAGTTTGCGTTGTGCTGACTACAAGATTGACTTTATGCCCGCAGACATCAACGCTGGATACAACGACGTTTTACTGAAGTATTTTTTAAAAAGACAGAAGTTGCGTTAAGTAGAATTGGAACTTCGAGTGCCTCAGATCACATGGTGGGCCATTCAGAATTACTTTTTCTTCTTTTTTAATTTTTTCAACTCTCGTTTGGTGTACATTTCCGTCAATTGCTCGTCATACAACTCTAACATGAGCATGTTTACCGCTTTAAAAGTCTTCATCAAATCATGAATTGCCGTTGTTCTCTCATGCTCATTCGTCAACACCTGAAGTATTCGAACAATTAAATTTCTATCATCAGCTGGCATACCTGAAGATTTTACAGCTTCTGTAAACTCCTTGAATTCGATTCTAATTTCGCTAGCTGCGATTATTGGGGCATCATATTGATTCATTACAAACACTTCGCCCTCATCTGTTTCAGCAAGATGAATTCCATTGTACTCTGCACCGAAATTTGTATAACTCTGCGCAACAGCCGTTTGAAACATTATCGCAAACAGAATAAAACTCAATAGTTTAGTAACTCTCATCATCGTTCTAAATAATCTTGGTTATAGGCACTTTTGAGTTCATTTGGCAACATCTCGTTCATCAACTCAGTTAGCTCAAACAGTTTATCCACCTTAATTTTATATACACGCGTTGCAAACTCATTTTGATCAATTTTAATTTTCCAATCAAATTCCACATCACAATCCGTCGCCATGTGATCTACATATTTTTTTTGGAGAGTATCTAGGTTGAAAGACATCAACAATTCTCTCACCTCACTCATTTCTTCCAAATTCAATTTCTTCGAAAAGCCGACCTCTACTCCTTCTGGACCTTTCTTACTAACAACTATTGAGTCATTCGTTAATAGATAGACATCATTCACTAACATAGAAGACTCTTCGAGAACAATCCTAAACAATTCCACCTCGGAAGGCTCCTCGGAAGACTGAGAGCAGCTAAAGCCAATAGCAAGGACAAATACACAAACTGCAAGCAATAAACTTCTCATACTAAATTGATTAAACTCATTTAAAGATACGAATTAAGGTCAATGCTAATCTTCTCCGCTCAATTTATCAAGTAGTTCATCTTTATTCGGAAGGTTCTCCAAATGATCTTTGATTTTCAAATACAAATCCTCAAAAGTTGATTCACTTTTCAGCACTTTCAAGCAGTACTCAAATGGATACAATGACAAGACTGCTCCGTTTTTATCATATTTCAGTGTCATTGATCGCATTGGGAATTCAGGCTCCTTGTCTTTGTACAGTTTGAATTCTAAATTCTTAATCATGTAATCATTGAATGCAACGGTCAAAAACATGACTACTTGGCTCTCTTCCAGTTCGAATGCTTTAGAATACATGTGAATTCCCATTCCATCCTCTACAGATTGATCCAAATTAAGAGGGTGATTTATAGGGTCTTCTATCTTTCGCTGGATGGAATTACTCAAGAAATAACTATCGATCATTTTGAGACTTCCTTCTAGTCTGGATGACTCGATCTCTTCTTCGGTATAGCGGTTTTGGAAATAAGCATCTGTATACACTTCCGAAACTTCACCAGAAACTCTCCTATGCTGCTTTTGGGAATTGTCTTTTGTTGAGGAGAAGATTTTTTTGAAGAAACTCATAATTGAAATTTATAGTTGTCGCTCTACCCCTCTTGATGAGAACTCTTTGCTAAATCCAAGACAGTTTTCACGGGACTAAACACTTCTGAAGGAATTTCCAGAAAAATGGTATTCCAATTATTCATACCTCCGTTCCAAAGGCCAGGTAATTCTCGATATGCAATTGCTTCACCCTGATGAGATTTATTCACCACAAAAAACTTAGAATCGTCGCGATATTTCATTAAATCGACAGACCCCCCATTGGTGTTTGTTTTGGAAACAGCAATAAATACTGGGTTGAAGTGGCTGCTGTTCTGAACAATTTCCAATTGTTCAGCATTTGAACTGTCAATTTGAACCTTTTCTACAATTTGTTTTGTGACTCCTTGATCGTCATTGATCCAAAATGGTCCACCACCAGGTTCCCCCTCATTTTTTACCATTCCACAAACGCGTGAAGGTCGATTACAAATAGAAATAATGGCATCTGAATTAAGATCTTTCATCTCCTCTTCAGAAAACAATTGGTATTTATTATTAAATCCTTCCAGAGCTTCTTGAGAATAATTATCACTCAACGTCTTTAAGTCTTCCTTCATTTGTAATAGCAATCCTACTGCCAATTTCCAGATTTTACCAGACATTGATGATCTAGAAGAGTGCTGAATATTATCAACATTTTTAATGAGTACTATATCAGCATCAATATCATCCAAGTTGTTTAGCAAAGCACCATGCCCTGCGGGTCTTCGTAGAGCAACACCCCCATGCATAACCAATTCTTGTTGCTCATTAAAGCAATAGGAATCCGTTTCAACCTTCTGATAAGAATAAGAAATATTGACATTTTTCGTTTGTGGCCCTAATTGACTGATATTCTCATTAACAACATTTTCTACGTTATGCTGTACTGTAAAATGGACTGATGCTTGATCTCCAGAAATCTGCTGAGCCTGAAGAACATGCTCTTGAAATGCAGTCTTGATAATCTCTTCTTCTTTATGAAATGGAATCAATCCTTTTGGTTGATCGGCATATTTAGTTAATAATGATCGGACAATTGATTCACGATTTTCTTCTGTTAAATTCACGCCATCACTCAATGCTAATTGATCAAGAACAGAAAAGAACTCTTCAACATCCTTGGTTGATTGCCCATTCTCTAACCATTCATACAAAAACTGAAACATTCTAGACCCCGAGCCTGATGCAGGAATAAAAAAAGATGGAAAAGTTTTTAAATTATCGAACTTATCTAGAAGCATAGCCTCCTGTTCAGGCTTTAATTGAACAACACCATTCCCAACTGTACAAGCAGTCTTTAGGTCAACTTTAAAGTCGCCTTGAAAAACTTGCTTTCGTTGCTTTTCGATTTCTTGCTGGGAATCTTTACTCATATCTTCGTGGAAGATTGTTTAATTTGCAGTTGTGAAATTAGGACTCGAATATATAAAATATAGACGGAAGGCTAAGCGTAGACATGGGATTCATTCGCCATTCGTTTACAATTTACAAGATAAAGTCCTGAGAACCAAAATAGATGAAGACCATAATCAAGCTCTTGAAAATCTATTCAATACTCTAGCTGCGAATAATGATATCATAGAAATAGATGATCATGGGGCCGGATCAAAACGATTAACAAACAATCGTAAAATCTCTTCCATTTTTAAGACAAGTTCTTCCAGGGGGAAATATGGAAGAATGTTGTATTCTTTGGCAAGACACTATCAACCGAAAACCGTACTTGAATTCGGGACCTCCCTTGGAATAGGCTCAATCTGTATGCAACTCGGGAATTCTCAAACCAAAATCACAACGGTTGAAGCATGCACAAATACACGTAAGGTCGCCCTTGAAAATTTCGCTAGGCTCGGTATCGATCATATTGAAAGTGTACAGGCAACGTTTGATCACTACTTAAACTCACTGAAGAGCGAATCCTTTGATCTCGTTTTTATTGACGGGCATCATGACGGAGATGCACTTCTTCATTATTTAGAACGATTGATTCCGTTCACACACAATGAAACTATTTTTGTTCTTGACGATATCCGTTGGAGCGAATCAATGTTGGAAGCATGGAATTCTGTGATTCAAAACTATTCCTATCATGTAACGTTGGATTTCTTTAGGATGGGTATTGTCATCCCTCGCATAGAACAAGAAAAGGAACATTTCGTACTCAACTTTTAAAAAGTCGCTGTTAGCAGGTCCAATAAATCTGTAGACTCGCTAGCAGGTTGTGATAAAGCCAACTCGCCCGAAACATCACCGGCAAATATTCCATCTGGATGATCAGAAAAGTCTGGTTCAGCTGCGGTCCAAGCATAGTCCACAGATCCAGAACCAGCAACACCATTAGTAGTTGTAATATCTATCACCGATATGTTATTTAAAATAACCCCATTACTTATTACTCCATCTGAAGGCATAACAATGGCATCTTGAGAATTCGTTATCGGATCTTCTAAACTTTCATCAACAGGAGCCTCATCATCAGTCAATGCATCTTCCTCAAGCGTAGTTGTGTATTCCTGAGCAACATAATCAGCATCCGCAGTTAAGGAATCCGAAGAGAAAAATGGAACAATCAAAATCAATAACAATGCAACAGCGGCAATCTGCATCAATGGCTGTCTATGAATTTTCTTTTCTTTAGGAATTAGCACAGCCAAAACAGAACTGTACCAAACCGGAGCAGCTTTCGGGTGAGATTCATAAAATAAATCATCCAACCTTTTCTTTGTCTCTGGTTTTGGAGTATACGTTTCCGCCCCCATTGCCTCCACTCCAATGAACACACCTTTCAATTGGTTGAATTCTTCCTCGGAAGAACAAAATTCTTTTAGCTCCTCACGCTCTTGCGCAGATAACTCAACAAATTCCTTTTCTGTTACAATATCTATTATATCCTTTTCCATTCCTATCTATTTAAAACTGGATTATACTCTTTTAAACTCTTCGCCAAATATTTAGAAGCATAAAATATCCGTGACTTCACGGTTCCGTCACTTATATCTAAAATTTCTGCTATTTCTTTAATGGACAAGCCATCCATGTGACGCATTTTAAATGCCTCACTATGTTTATCGTCTAAATCAGCTAAGCAGCGATCAAACTCTCCCTTAAACTGTCTATCAGCCACCTCGTGAAATACATTAGTATTTGTATCGCTCACGGCATAACTACTGTCCAAACCATTGGATGTATTCTTACGTACTTCAGCTCTCTTGTACTCATTCTTGCACATGTTATTCGCTACAGAATATACCCATGTTTTAAATTTTCTCGTCGGATCGAACAACTCAGGTCGACGTACAAGTTTCGCGAAAATATCATGCATAAAATCTTCAGCCTTTTCTCTATCCCTCCACAACATCCTCATAAAATACCCGATAAGCGGACCTGAATAGCGCGCATAGACTTCGTCGAATGCTCGCTTATCGCCTTTCGCGACAGCAATCATTAACGACTCATCAGTCATTGTTTTATATGAAGGTTTTACCAATCGCATTAATAAGCGCTCTTCAGTCTTTGCACTTGATCGTATTTTTTACATTGTGCACCAATTCTATCCAGTATCTTATCCAAATCTGCAACATCCTGAGTACGTCCAAGTTGATTGTAGACTTTTCTCATTTGCAAGAGCATTGGTAAATAATTAGCAGATAGACTTTTTGCTTTTTCGTCGTTTGCTGAAATCAACAAATCTTTTTTCAAAATGTTCTCCCACAAATATTCGTTTCTTTCAAAGTTTTCGAATTGGGTAGTTCTATACTCAAATACAACTCCTGTCACGTATAACTTATTGAGTATTGGTCCGAAATATTCTTTAGGAGTGGTCATTGAAACCGCTAATTTCTTTTGACCATTTAGTCCACAAAATGCTTTTAAAAAATCAACATCAATATTTTCTCGACTAGGAATAGAATACCCTTTATTCTTTAAAGCATTCCGGTAGTGTTCGCTTTGCATGAAATCAAGCGATATGAGGTTAACATCTTTTCGAATCCCAGAAACATTTTGAGCATACCAAGTACCATATGAGTCATCAAACCCATGTGTGATCAGAGTACCATTTTCTGGTGTTGATAGAAGAATGTCTTCCGAATACTTCAGGACACTCCTAGATAAGCGACCAGAGGCGATCATTTTATTAACATATTCTCTTGCCAAATTATTATCTCCATTAATGATGTTAAAGGCGGCCATCTGTACGTGAACATCTGAGTTATTAGGACGAAGGTTCTCTGCCTCCTTTAGATCTCCTACTCGAGATACGTCGTAGTTTCCTGCTGCATAATTGAAATAATGATACTCGAAAGAATTGGGAGAAGTCTCTTCTAAATACTCTACAGCCTCATCCATTTCGGATTGCTGAGCAATAGAAGGACTACGTTGTGTGCGCTGTGTTGCCGCTTGAATCCTCATCGATTCAAACTTGTTTGCGACAACAATTGTTTCTTCCAACTGAAGAGGAGCGTCTGCTGACATTTCTGCGTCCTCCATTGGTATTTCATAACCATAGGCGTTTCGCGTCACCTTCTTATCCATTAATGGCGTCGACTGCTCAATGCTACGTGTTGTAACTTTTCTTTCTTCCAAGCCTTCAACTGATTCAACTTCCGTTGCAACCGAGTCGGCCGTTACAGCTCCAGGAGCTGTAGTTTGCTGTCCTATACAAACGCCTGAAAACGCTATAAAAAATATACTATATAAAATTCGCATAATGCCTAATTTATTCACCGTACAGTTTACCTGCAAAACGGTTCAAAAAAATACAAAAAAAATAAGTAGCAGAATTACATGTTGTGATCAGCTGTAAACAAGAACTTGTTAGGAGAGATTAAATTGGTCTTCACTGCGTACATCACAATTCCTGCAGTATTCTTCACACCAAGTTTTGACATGATATTCTTTCGGTGTGTATTGACCGTGTGATTACTTAAGAAAAGAAGTTCAGCAATCTGACTATTGGTATGTCCTTCAGCGATTAAAATGATAATCTCACACTCTCTTTTCGAGAGCAAAACCGCTTCACAACTAAACACTTCATAATCTAGGTCGTCAACATTTAAATTCGCATCGCGAATAGTTTCCAAAATTTGCCCACAAAAGAATTTGTTGCCCTTGCCTGTTTCGTTGACTGCATCTATAATCTCAGGTATAGAGCAATCTTTCTTTACGTAGCTAGTGATCCCTGCACGCAGTGCATCGACTAACACTTGAGCAGATTGCTCTGGAGTAATTGCTACGACATTCACATTAGGGAAATCTGTTATAATTTTAGGCAAAACATCGATATCAAAACCTACAGAAGTGTAATCCATAATGATTACATCCGTTTCAAAGGTCTTGAGCATATCCAGTAGTTCGGTATTGTTCCTAGCCTCCCCAACAATATCGATTTTTAATTCCGCAGTCAGGATAGAACGAATTCCAATTCGGACCAAGTCACTACTATCTGCAAGAATTATACGCATTATTTAGAATAATTATAGATAAGGCAAATATACATATTCAATTGAGACAAAATAAAAAAAGCCCTCCAATTCGAAGAGCTTTCTTTCAACAGTTAAACGTTGATTATACTTTTATACACCAATTGAATTCATCGGCTACTTTCCCCACCTTAAGGTCAGCGAGGTAGTTTTTAATTTTTGTAGAAATTTCACGGTTTTCCAAAGAAGGCAATTCATAGATTTCTCCTCTAAATCCGATCTTCGCAATTGGAGCGATAGTCGCTGCGGTTCCTGCACCAAATGCATCTTGCAAACGTCCAGATTTCGCTGCATCAATAATTTCTGCAACAGTTATTTTTCGTTCTTCAACTTCAATTCCCCAATGCTTTGCTATCTCCACAACAGAGCGCTTGGTAATTCCACGAAGGATCGTATCAGAATCTTCTGAAGGTGTTACAATTTTCCCATCGATAACAAATACGATATTCATTGTACCTGATTCCTCAATATACTTGTGTTCGACTCCATCTGTCCAAACCAATTGGTGAAAACCTTCTTCTTGTCCTTTTTTCGCTGGGTACAAAGATGCGCCGTAATTACCTGCAGTTTTTGCTCTACCAACTCCACCTGCGGAAGCTCGTGTGTAATGTTCTTCAATCTTCACATTCACGGGGTCTGAATAGTAAACACCAACTGGGCAAGTGAAAATTACAAATTTGTATGTGTCCGAAGGTTTAATACCAATAAAATCATCCGTTGCGAACATGAATGGGCGGATATACAATGAGTAACCCGCCTTGTTTGGAATCCACTCGCTGTCTAACTCGACCACTTTTTTCACCAACTCCAAGAATACATCTTCGGGAATTGTTGGCATACACATGCGTTCACATGACTCAGCGAAACGCTTAGCGTTCATATCTGGTCTAAACAAAAGCACTTCACCATCATCGGTTTTGTACGCTTTCATTCCTTCAAAAATTGATTGCCCGTAATGGATTGCTGACGTAGCAGGGTGCAACGAAAGAGGCTGAAACTCTTTAATGACAGGTTCTTTCCATTCACCGTCGCTGTAATCCATCTCAAGCATGTGATCCGAAAACACCTTTCCAAAAGGAAGGTTATCCCAGTCTACATCGCTGATTCTTGAATTTTCAGTTTTGTCGATTTTAATTGTGATAGGGTCTTGTAACATAGTACTGTTCTGAGCCGCAAAGGTACGGAGAATGTAACGATTTTCAAATAGGCAACTGCGCTAATGTCAATAAATTATTGAGTAAATTTGGGTTTTTCCAAAATCTTTGACGAAAAGTAAAGAAATACTGCAGAAATATTGGGGGTATGATAACTTCCGGCCACTTCAAGAAGAAATTGTTGACAGTGTTGTCTACGGTCATGATACGCTTGCTATTTTACCCACAGGAGGGGGGAAATCGATTTGCTTTCAAGTTCCGGGAATGGCTCTCGATGGAATCACCATTGTAGTTTCTCCGTTGATTGCATTAATGGAAGATCAGGTGACAAATTTAAGAGCCAAAGGAATCAAAGCCGAGATGATCACAAGTGCGATGAGCTACAGAGAAATTGACATCACACTGGACAATGCTCGATTTGGCAAAGTTAAATTCCTCTATACTTCACCAGAACGGTTGAAGTCAGACCTTTTCAGGGAACGTTGTAAGACGATGAATGTAAGTCTAATTACCGTGGATGAAGCACATTGTATTTCTGAATGGGGTCATGATTTTCGCCCAGCTTACAAAGAGATTGCCGAATTGCGGGAAATGCATCCAGATGCGCCAATTATTGCGGTTACAGCCTCAGCGACCGAATTGGTTCAAAAGGACATCCTCGAACAACTGAAGCTCAAAAAGCCAAATCAGTTTAACGGTAATCTTGATCGTGAAAATATCAGTTATAAAGTAGTCGCTTCTCAAAACAAGCTCAAGAGCGTTTCTGACTTCTGTCAAGTCAATAAGGAACACTCAGGTATTGTATACTGCCAAACAAGGCGTAGCGTTAAAATGGTTGTGAAGCATTTACGAGCGCTGAATATTTCTGCCGGATTCTACCATGGAGGATTGAGTCCAGATGACCGTAAGTACATGCTTGAACATTGGATGACGGGGAAGTTAAAAGTAATGATAGCTACAAACGCTTTTGGAATGGGGATTGACAAACCAGACGTTCGTTTTGTGCTTCATTTTGAAGTCCCTAATAATCTTGAAGCCTATTATCAAGAGGCTGGAAGAGCTGGCCGAGATGAAAATGCTGCACAGGCTGTCGCATTTTGGGAGAATAAAGACATTGAACATATGCGTGAGCAGCTAGCCACTCGCTATCCAGAGATCGAACGAGTGAAGCACATTTACAATGGCTTGTGCAATTACTTGAAGATAGCTATTGGATCTGGCGAACAAGAAACGTATGATCTAAATATCCGAGCTTTTCAACAGGCCTTTAATATTTCAATATCTGAAAGTTATTATGGTCTGAAGATCTTACAGCTGAATGGAACCCTGAACTTTACTGAGAATTCCTTTCATCCAACTCGGTTAAAGTTTGCCATTGGAAGTTCTGCCTTATACAAGTTTCAGGTTACACATGATTCCGTAGCAGGGCTAATTACTTTATTAACCCGAAGTTATCCTGGGATCTTCGAGCGCTTCGTTCGCATAAACGAAACTGAGCTTTGTAAACGTTTAAAAATCAGCAAGGCGAAGTTAAATGAACAACTCTTGTTTTTAGAGCAGTATGGAGTCGCAGATGTCAATTTTCAAACAAACTTACCTAAGATCACTTTGCTTACTGAACGGTTTCCTGATGGATATTTAACCATTTCACCAAAGATTTACGGACAACGAAAACAAGTTGAAGAAGCTAAGTTAAAAGCAATCATTGATTTTTTAACGACTTCGAATTGTCGTGCGGAGATGATTAGTCTCTACTTTGACTCACCCGCAAAAAAATGCGGCAAGTGTGACGTTTGTATTTCCGAGCAAAGCAGTAACTATACTCACAAAGAACTACTGGAATTACTTCCGACGAAACTACCCTCTACTTTAGAACAGCTAGTTCACTCACTAGAATGTAAGGAAGATGAGATTCAAAAGGCCTTACAGGTACTTTTACTTGAAGAGAAGGTTGTGTGCAACGATGATGTTTTCTCTCTTATTTAGTTCTTGATCATCGATTTGATTTCGTGCACCTCTTTCTGAAGAGACTTTAGAGACTTTGAAAGATCGTTGTCGTCTAAACGTATTTCCGGAAGTTCTGGAGAGATATAATTTACAAACTTCCAAATTTCAATAATATCATTGGCATGTACCAAATAAGGTTGATAGAATGGATTGGAAGAGCACAGTTGAAAAGATTGCTCAGAATCCAATAGATTGTGAACCACTTTAAAAACAATTCCATCATCTTTGGTAACAACGATGCACGGAGTTCCGTTACGAATGGACATCCAGTTTTGAACAAACTCACCAACAACATAGGATCCTTCCACTACAGGGGGCATAGAATCTCCCTTAATCGGAAACGAGCGGTATTTGCGGTCTCTGGATAAAAATGGTAAATGAAATGTTGGCAATACTTTTAAATAATCAGGGTCTGCATAACCAGCTGTATAACCTGCACTAGCTCTCATCGGTACCAATTCAATTAAATCTTCATTGTTTTGATCCACCATGGCTGTGAGCACACGTAGCTTCTGTCCTTTAATATCAGTATTTAGTCCTTGATCAATCTTCTGCCAATCGTTTTCCTTGTATTTTTTGAAATCTCTCTTCACCAAATCATCTATGGATACTTTATAGTAATCACTAAATAAAATCAGGCTTTCCAAATTTGGTTGAGCAACATTGTTTTCGTACCCAGAATATGAACTACGTGTTAAACCTAGCTCATTTGCCACTTCTTCTTGTGACTTTTTTAATCTGTTTCTCAGCAACTTAAGATTTATTCCTATGCCCATAACGATTCCTTTGTTTAGTAATTCATCAAATGATTGCTGGAAAATTAATCATTTCTTAGATAATAAACAAAGATTGTTGAATTTTTAATCACCTCTTTCACGATGGACAATTGGATTGCCTGTCATTCTTGAAAGAACGCTTATGAATTTAGCACCAAGAAATATTATTTGTGATGAATAATAAACCCACACCAATAAAACGAGCATGGTTCCCACTACACCACCGTTAGCAGCAAAGAAATAGTTTGTCAAATAGTATTTGATTAATAATTGACCCAAATACAAAAGCACACTTGTCAGAACAGCACCTCTTAATGCCATTTTCCATTGAACCCTACCATCATGCATAAATTTGAAAATAAAGCTAAACACAATGATATTCGTGAGAATTGGGAAGCCATAATTCAAGGTATTCAATAAGAGCCTATTCACAATTTCCATGTCACTGAAAAACTCGTTACTGAGTGAAAGAAATACTGTTTCGAAGAAATACAAAATGACAAAAAGCAATGTAGCTCCAAATACAAATAGCATTGAAACTAATCGAGCTATCAAACCTCTTATGATAAGCTTAGAGCGAGGAATCTCTTTGGTCGAGATACTGTAAAATGTATTAAGGCTTCTTCTGATTGAATTAAAAATAGCCGAACATGAAAACATTAAGGCTAAGAACCCAATAATTTGCATAGTCAAGCTTCCTTTCTCAAAGTCGACCTCATTCAAAAACTCCATAATTCCAGAAGTGTCTTTTATCCCGACATACTCCCTTAATAAGGACGAAATAATCTCAACAATGACTTCATTTCCAACCAGCATACCAACATACGTAATTGACAAATAAAGAATTGGAATGAGCGCCAACATTGAATAATAGGACAATGCGGCACCATGCATCAAAGAACGTTCCTTGGTAAATTCAAGGAATGTTGTTTTAAAAAGTTCTTTGCGCTGAGTCCAATTCATAATCGCTTGCGAATAGAGATTCGGTCTGAGGTTTTTAGATATTTTTCCGCAGAGAGCATTATCACTTCTCCATTTTGGGTTTCAAAATAATTAAAGATTGTCAAACCCGTATCCAAGGCACGAATAAATTTCACTTTCAATTCACCCTCGTCAGAAATTTCATATTCATTCGGACGGAATAAAACAATCTTCCCTCCTATTTCGACTTCATTGATTTCGCCCATTAATTCTGCCTCTTGTCGATTTGCTGGATTGTAATAGACTTCTGCAACAGAACCTGATCGTTGAACAATGCCATTACTCAAGTTAATTACCTCATCCACAAAGCCCATCATTTCTGCTCCATCGTGAGAAACCAAAACAACAATTGTATTTAATTCTTTGTGAAGTCTATTCAAATAGTTCATCACTTTCCAGCGTAATCGCTGATCAAGATGCACGAATGGCTCATCCAACAATAGTACTTCTGGCTCACAGGCTAATGCTCGCGCCAACGAAAGACGTTGCTGCTCTCCTCCTGAAAGTTGATTCGCTTTTTGAGTCCGAAGCTTGTCTAACTCAACCAATTCTAAAAACTCATTTATTAAGACTTCCTGATCTTCTTGGTGGCGAGAGAGTACCTTTTCTCTCACATTCTGTTCAACCGTATGGAATGGCTCTAAAGCAAAATCTTGATTGACCAATTGAATATCATCGTAACCAGGAATCAATTTAATTGATGGGCCAATCACTTTCTTATCGTGAAAAAACACCTCACCCTCGGTTGAATCTAGTAAACCAGCCATAACCTTCAAAAGCGTCGTCTTACCAGCTCCACTTTTTCCAATGATACCGTAGATTTTGCCCTTTTTAAATTGCAAATCAATGTTGCGCAAGATCCAACGATCTCGTTTTAACCCAAGGTCTTTTGCCTTTAACATTAAAGAATAAGTGCTTTTGGAAATTCTTGTGCTGCTATGTAAATCCCAGAAATAGGATTAGCCATAGGCTCATAGTCCTTGATGAACATCTTGATTATATGCGCTTCACCTGTTGAATTTACTTCACATGAATCTAAAATACTTTCAGAGCAACCAATGAGTGTACTCCCTTCTTCTGATTTCAATTCGAAAAGACGCATTGCAGGAACATCGTGAGAGAACGCTTCGCCATCAGGCATTGCACCTTGAATAGGATACACTCCCTTTTTGTGTTCCACAATCTCAGTAATGTCACTTGTAACTTCTAGTTCATCCTGCCATTCATACTTGCGGTTCAGTTCAGATTCTTCTCCTCCGTAATTCGCCTCAGCGTGTTCGGTAGAAAAATGCTCATTAAGTAAATAGACATGGACTTGACACTTCATAACAACAATTTGTACGACAAAAGTACCAACTTTCTCTACAATTTGTGAAAGCAATTTATCACAGCATCACACCTTTTACTACATTTGCGCACTTAAACAAACTATTAGCGCGTGATGCAAAGCATTCAAATACGTAAAAACAAACTACATTCTGTACAACGAAAGCATCCTTGGATCTTCTCTGGGGCTATAGCTTCGGACGTTGACGGCATTGAGAATGGGGAAATTGTTTCGGTGTTTGATCACAAGAACAATTTCATTGCACGAGGGCATTTCCAACATGCAACTATTTCTGTACGCATCTTAACTTTTATTGATGTTGAAATAAATAGCGATTTTTTCTCTGAGAAAATCACCAATGCTGTTGAGGTTAGGAGAAAACAGAATTTGTTCAGAGATGACAATAACATTTGTCGTTTGGTGCATGGCGAAGGAGATAACCTTCCAGGTCTAATCATTGATTTTTATAACGGTGTTGCCGTAATCCAATGTCACAGTATAGGAATGTATAAATCCATCGATGATATTGCGGAAGGATTGAAGGCGGCCATGGGAACCGAACTTACTGCCATCTACTCTAAATCATCAGATACGCTCAGAGACGACAGCATTGAGAACGGTTATATTTTCGGCGATTGCACAACACCCCATATTGCCTTAGAGAACGGTGTTCAACTGAACATTGATTGGGTAAATGGACAAAAGACAGGGTTCTTCGTCGATCAGCGAGAAAACAGATTGCTTCTAGGTAAGTACGCGAAAGACAAGAAAGTACTGAACACCTTTTGCTACAGTGGTGGATTTAGTTTATTGGGCTTAAAGCATGGTGCAGCTTTGGTGCATTCATTGGACAGTTCAAAAAAAGCCATTGCCCTAACGGACGAGAATATTGCACTAAATAATTTTGACGGTATTCACGCTTCCATCACTGCTGATGCAATGGAATACATGAAAGATCTTCAAGAAGATTATGATATTATCATCTTGGATCCACCGGCATTTGCAAAACATAGAAACAAACGTCATAAAGCTATACAAGGCTATAAACGATTGAATGCGCATACGATTCGACAAATTAAACCAGGAGGAATAATTTTTACTTTTTCATGCTCTCAGGTTGTCGACAAAGCATTATTTACAAATACCATTATTGCTGCAGCAATTGAAGCAGGAAGAAATGTCCGTATTTTGGAACAATTACACCAACCGGCTGACCATCCAATTAATGCCTTTCATCCTGAAGGAGAATACTTGAAGGGACTAGTGATTCAAGTGGACTAATGTTAGACCTTCGTTACAGAACAATATTGTCCGTTGCGATTCCGCTAATGGGATCTTCCTTTATCCAGTCTGTTGTATTGATCACCGATTCATCTTTTTTAAGTCGGTACGATACTATTGCATTTGACGCATCTGGCAATGGAGGACTGCTTTACATTACGCTATTCATAACAATGATTGGATTAAGCGATGGAGCGCAAATCCTCATGGCACGTAGAATTGGCCAGCAAAAGGAAAATTTACTTGCTCGAATTTTTGGGACTACCCTATTCATTAACCTCCTGCTCGCATTAGGACTCTTCCTTCTAATACAGTTTGTTCTCCCCCACGTCATCATGAGCTATACAGTAAACAAGGACATAGGTCTAGGACAAATTGAATTCATCGGCATTCGTGGATACGCGTTCTTCTTTGCTGTAATCAGCTTAGCTATCAATGCCTACTTTATGGCATTGGGGAAAACAGTATATGTTTTGATAAGCGCTGGAGTTATTGCCTTTTCCAACATTGGCTTGGACTACCTTCTCATTTTTGGAAATCACGGAATGCCTGAACTCGGACTAAAAGGTGCGGCACTTGCCTCAACGATATCCGAAGGGATTGGAATGATCTTTCTAATTCTCGTTTTATATTTCAGTGCATCAAGTAAGGAGCACAAACTATTTTCACAACTCCGCATCAATTGGACTTCATTTAAGGAAGTATTGAAGCTAGGAACACCAATTATGTTTCAAGGGTTGATAGCATTGTCCACATGGACAGTATTTTTCGCTTGGATTGAACAAATGGGCACACATGAGCTTACAATCTCACAGAACATTCGTGCATTGTATTTCTTAGCCTTTGTGCCAATTTGGGGATTCTCTTCGACAACAAGAACGTACGTAAGTCAATATGTTGGACGAAAAGACTATGCAAGCGTCAATATTATTGTCCGAAAGATTCAACTCTTGACCTTGGCTTTCTTATTTATCTTTTTTCATGGGGCCTTATTCTACCCTGAAAAAATGGTTGCCATGATTAATCCAAATATTGAATACTTACAAGAGAGCACCGAAATCCTTCGCTTCATATTTGGTTCTGTTTTAATATACGGTTTAGGGAACGTCTATTTTCATACTATTAGCGGAAGTGGAAACACGCGTTTCACATTCTACGTTGAGCTATTATCAGTTGCTGTCTACTTATTATCGGCTTACCTATTAATAAAGGTATATGAAGTCAGCCTCTTTTGGGTTTGGTCGGTAGAATATATTTACTTTATTTGTATGGGCGCATTCTCGCTTGGATACTTGAAGTTTTTTAATTGGCAAAAGAAAGAGATTTAATATGAGTGATTTTAGCATTGTATTTATGGGTACTCCAGAATTCGCTGTGGAAATACTCAAGAAATTACATCTAGAAGGTGTCGCTATTAAAGCAGTAGTAACTGTACCGGACAAGCCATCAGGTCGGGGTCAAAAGATTAACCAAAGTGCGGTTAAACAATTTGCGGTAGAACATGACCTTTACGTATTGCAACCACCAAACTTAAAAGACCCTTCATTTGTCACGGAATTGAAAGCATTGAATGCCGACCTATTTGTAGTAGTTGCATTTCGAATGCTTCCTGAAGCTGTTTGGGCTATGCCACCAAAAGGAACAATTAATTTACATGCGTCGCTATTACCAAACTATCGTGGTGCGGCTCCAATCAATTGGGCAATTATCAATGGAGAAAAGGAGTCTGGTGTAACAACTTTCTTTATTGAAAAGGAAATTGATACTGGTGAAATTATCGAAAGAGAAAGCGTATCGATTGGTGAGAATGAAACCGTAGGAGAACTGTACGCTCGCTTAATGACCTTAGGAGCAGATGTTATGCACAGCACGGTTCAAAAGATTTCTTCAGGCAATGTTACTTCTATAGATCAATCTACCTTACTTAATGAATCGCATAAACCTGCACCGAAGATATTTAAACAAGATTGTGAAATTGACTTCAATAAGAATGTTCAAGCTGTTCATGATTTCTGTCGTGGATTAACTCCCTACCCAGCAGCTTGGTGCACCTTATATAATAAGGAGAAGGATGAGAGCAAAACATTCAAGATACACAAGACGGAAAAAACAGACCTCGTAGCTCCAAATAATAATCAATTATCGAAGGACGCTGATGGAATATTAATTCCAACTTCAGATTACTATTTAAGAGTACTAGAAATTCAACCTGAAGGAAAACGGAAAATGACTTTTAAGGACTTTTTAGCGGGAAACACAGTGGAGAATCTTACCACTAAAGGGGTTTAGTAAAAAACACAATTGACCGATGATTTTCATTAATTGGTCGAAAATCCCACTCATAATGCCGTTTTTAGGGGTGTTTATCAACAAAATGGTGCTTTTATCCACAAAATATAGGGTTTTTCTGCCAAAAGGCTTGCGTGGCAAGGATATTACAATATATTTGCTTTGACAATTTATTTATACAAACTAATAAAAACCAAAACTATGAACAAAGCAGAATTGATTGATGCAATTGCATCTGACGCTGGATTATCTAAGGCTGATGCAAAAAGAGCGTTAGACGGATTTGTAAACGCTGTATCAGGATCACTTAAGAAAGGAGACAGAATTTCACTTGTTGGATTCGGATCTTTCTCAGTGTCTAACCGTGCTGCTAGAACTGGTCGTAACCCACAAACTGGTAAAGAAATCCAAATCGCTGCAAAGAACGTTGTACGTTTCAAAGCAGGATCTGAGCTTTCTAGTAAGGTTAACTAATCAGACCAAAAAGAAATTAAAGGGAATCGAGAGGTTCCCTTTTTTTTGTTTCAATTTTGCAGTTTATGACAATTGACGAGAAAGTACTGGACGCATTTTATGACATCGTAACTGAAAGTAAGCAGGAAATGCTGGATCAGATTGCAAGTGATAGAACCAACTATGTAACTATAGTAATGGAAACTGTCATGAAAGAACACAATGCCTCTGCTGTACTTCGTTCTTGTGATTGTTTTGGAATTCAACATTTACATGCCATTGAAAAAGGCACTTCTTATGAAATTCAACGAGATATAGCCAAGGGAGCAGGAAACTGGATTGACCTTCATACTCATATGGATGGCCCAAATCCAACTGCAGATTGCCTTAAACAATTAAAGGATCAAGGATATAAAATTGTTGCTACTACTCCACATACTGACCACGACATTAACGACATTGATATAAGTCAACCCATTGCTCTTGTTTTTGGCACCGAGCGTGATGGAATTTCGGAAGATGTATATGATCAAGCTGATGAACTAGTTAAAATTCCAATGTACGGTTTCACTGAGAGCTATAATATTAGTGTCTCAGCGGCAATTGCATTGAATATCATCCGTAATAAACTTGAACACTCCAAAATTGACTGGAGACTCACTAAAGAAGAACAGCTAAAGCTGAAAATTGACTGGTGTTCCAAAATAGTTAACAAAGGAGTGGGCATTGAGAAGGAGATTCGTAGGCGATTTTTAGAAAAAGAATAATATATTTGTAAGCCGAAAAGGACACTAAATTTTTAATAACAATAACTATGGGTAAAGGAGATAGAAAAACAAAAAAAGGAAAAATAGCACGCGGATCGTACGGAGTATCAAGAAAGCGTAAATCTTCTACTCCAATTGCAGCTCCTAAAAAGAAAGCTGCCGAAGCCAAGGAAACAGTAGCTAAGAAGCCAGCTGCGAAAAAGGCCACTGCTGCTAAGAAACCGGCAGCGAAAAAAGCAGCACCGAAGAAAACAGCCTCCGAGAAAGAGGATTAAGATATTTGAGGCTGCCAATTGGCAGCCTTTTTTTTTATTAGTTATTTACATTTATCACATTCGCAATGAAACACAATTTTGGAGCAGGACCGTGCATTTTACCACAAGCGGTATTCAAACAAGCAGCTGAAGCAGTTGTAGATTTTAACGGATTATCTATTCTAGAAATATCTCACAGAAGTGCAGACTTCGTAGCAGTTATGGAAGAAGCTCAAGCTCTTGTTAAAGAGGCTTTGAATGTTCCTGATGGTTACACCGTATTGTTTTTACAAGGTGGAGCTTCTTTAGGCTTTACTATTTCCGCATTGAATATGATGCGTGATACTAAAAAAGCTGGATATATCAATACTGGTACATGGGCCAAAGGGGCAATCACCGAGGCAAAAGCTGTTGGATTGGACGTGGATGTTTTTGCTTCATCTGAAGATAAGAACTTCAACTACATTCCTAAGAATTACAACGTTCCTACAGATGTAGATTACATTCACTACACATCAAACAATACAATCTCTGGAACTCAATTCCATTCAGTTCCAGAAACTAGCTTGCCATTGGTTTGTGATATGTCATCTGATATTTTCTCCAAGCCAGTTGATGTTTCAAAATTTGATATCATTTACGCTGGAGCACAGAAAAACTTAGGACCTGCTGGAGCAGTTCTTTATATCATTAAGGATGAAATCCTAGGGAAATCTACTTCTGCATTCATGCCTAAGTATTTAAACCTAAAAAATCATGCTGATAAAGGTTCTATGTTGAATACACCTCCTGTGTTTTCTATCTATGCAGCTATGTTGAACTTGCGTGACTTAATTGCACACGGTGGAGTTCAAGGAGCAGCCGAGCGTAATACAGCCAAGGCTGACGCATTGTATGCAGAAATTGACAGCAATCCTTCATTTAAAGGAACGGTGTCTGTTGAGGATCGTTCACAAATGAATGTGACTTTCTTGTTGAACGATGAAGCAGACAAAGACGTATTTGATAAGATGTGGAATGATGCCGGAGTTATCGGATTGAAAGGTCACAGATCTGTTGGTGGTTACCGTGCTTCAATGTACAATGCATTGACCATAGAGAGCGTAAAAGCTTTGACAAATGTAATGAGTGAATTCACACGATTAAAATCTTAAAATGAAAGTATTAGCAAACGACGGAATTTCACAAGCTGGAATTGATTTATTAGAAAGTGCTGGATATACAGTGCTAACAGATAAAATTGCGCAAGAAGATCTAATCACTGAAGTCAATAGCCAAAATATTGAAGTAGTGCTGGTTAGAAGTGCGACAACTGTTCGTCAAGACATGATTGATGCTTGTCCAAATCTTAAGTTGATTGGTCGTGGCGGTGTTGGAATGGACAATATTGACGTTCAATATGCCAGAGATAACGGTAGAACTGTAATCAATACTCCTGCAGCTTCAAGTCAATCTGTTGCTGAATTAGTAATGGGACATATGTTAGCAATCTCTCGCTCTTTACATGATTCATACAAGAACATGGAAGGCGGTGATTTCAAAACATTAAAGAAGAAATACGGTAAAGGCGTTGAATTGCGCGGTAAAAAATTAGCTATTGTTGGATTTGGTCGTATCGGTCAAAGTCTTGCGAGTTATGCAATTGGATGCGGAATGGACGTTATTGCTATTGATCTTTCTACTGAACCAAGAGCATTAGATATTCAGCTAGGAAATGGCCTGTCTGTTTCAACTACAATCACTCCTACCAGCGACATGTCCGAGATGAATGATGCAGATTACATTTCTTTGCATATTCCAAAGCAAGCAGATGGATCAGCGGTAATTGGAGCAAAAGAATTTGCTGCAATGAAGGATGGAGTTCGTTTGATTAATGCTGCACGAGGTGGAGTTATTGATGAAGATGCATTGATTGAAGCTTTGGACAACGGAAAAGTTGCATCAATTGCTTTGGATGTTTTTGAAAACGAACCAAGCCCACGTGTCGATTTATTATCTCACGCAAAAATCGCTTGTACTCCACACGTTGGAGCCGCAACTGGTGAAGCTCAAGACCGTATCGGAACAGAATTGGCAACAACCATTATTGCTCAGTTCGGTAAGCATTAAGTCGAGTTAACAGATGGCGAAAATAAGCCCATTTAAAGCGATTCGACCAACTAGGGACAAAGTTCACTTGGTTGCAACGCGTCCGTACTATACATACAAGGAGAACGTACTTAAAGCTAAATTAGAAGACAATCCGTTTACCTTTCTGCATATTATCAATCCTGAATTTGGTGAAAAGCAGAAAACCGAGCCTAATTCAAAAGAGCGTTTCGCCTTGGTGAGTGACGCCTATCATGATTATATAGATCGTGGTATTCTGATTCAAGATGAAGAAGCACATATTTATCTATACCGTCAAACAAAAGACGGACATGAATACATGGGAATTGTTGCAGGCGCCAGCGTTCAAGAATACAAGGACGATAAAATAAAAAAGCATGAAGCCACTTTAACGAGTCGTGAGGACATGTTTACCAATTACTTGAACATTGTTGGCTATAATGCCGAGCCTGTGCTTCTCTCCTATTGTGACGTGGAGAATCAAATTGATCCTTTGCTTTACAACAAAATAAAGGATCGTCCTGAGTACGAATACACAACGACGGATTTAATTAAGCACGAATTATGGCTTTTCACTGAAGAAGAGACAGAGGCTGTAGTGCATGCTTTTGAAGGTTTGGAGGCCTCATACATTTGTGACGGTCATCATAGAATCGCTTCGTCAGCAGGATTAAAGAGTTGGAGAGAGAAAAAAGATCAAGGACATTTTCCCAATGAAGATTTTTTCTTGGCCTATTTTCTCAATGAAAAACGATTGCATATTCTAGAGTTCAATCGTTTGATAAAAACAATGAATGGGCTAAGTCAAGACGTTCTAATTCAAAAGCTAAGGCAACATTTTCTAGTAGAAGAAATGTTGATTGGCGAAAAACCTTCCGAGGAACATGTAATTACTATGTGTGTTGAAGGGAATTGGTTTAAGCTTACTTGCAAGGATGGTGTTGTGAATGACGAACATCCTGTAAAATGTCTTGATGCTGAAATACTAACGAATTACGTTCTTGAGCCTATTTTGGGAATTTCAGATTTGAAGACCGACGACAATATTGATTTTATTAGTGGCAAGGAAGATCTTCGCGTGGTTGAGACCAAAATTAGAAGTGGTGCATTTAGCATCGGATTTTTTCTCTATCCTATTCAGATTGATGAAATCAAACGCGTAGCCAACAACAAAATGATCATGCCGCCTAAATCAACTTGGGTTGAACCTAAATTGCGCAGCGGACTAACAATTTATAACATCGACGAATGATCAGGGATAATTTAACAGCGATTCAAGAAACTTTGACTGATGGTGTCACTTTGGTTGCCGTTTCCAAGACCAAGCCGGTTGAAGACTTACAAGAAGCCTATGATGCAGGTCAGCGCATTTTTGGAGAAAATAGAGTTCAAGAATTGGTAGAAAAGCAAGCCGTTCTTCCATTGGACATTGAATGGCACATGATTGGTCATTTACAGTCTAAAAAAGTAAAGCACATTGCACCATTTGTTTCCATGGTTCATTCTATTGACAGCGTCAAGTTACTTGCTGAAATCAACAAAGAAGCGGCCAAGAATAATAGAACCATAGAATGCCTTTTACAGTTCCATATTGCGCAAGAAGAATCCAAGTACGGATTCGATTTAGAAGATGTACGTGAGCTTTTAGAATCGCAAGAGTTCTTCGAAATGCACAATGTTTGCATTGTTGGCGTTATGGGAATGGCTACATTCACAGATAATGAGGAACAAGTACGCGAAGAATTCCACACCCTTGAAAAATATTTCAATGTATTGAAAAGCCATCACTTTAAATACAATGGAGATTTCAAACACATTTCAATGGGAATGAGCGGAGACTACCAAATTGCTATTGAAGAAGGAAGTACTATGGTTCGTGTAGGTAGTTTAATTTTTGGAAAACGATGAAGTATTTATTTACACTATTATTAATCACCTGTCAGCTTACTTCCTACGGTCAAATGACCGCAGAGGAAACAGCAGAAAGCCGAAGTACGCATTTAACAGACTTGACAGATCCTGAAGATGGACTTCTGGACGATGAAGAAAAGGCGGACTTTCATGGATTGGATTATTTCGATTTCGATCAGAATTATCAGGTAGAAGCAACTTTCATTAAAGACAAAGGGAAAAAGTTCCAAATGGAAACCTCAACAGATCGAAAGCCGTGGTACAGAAGATATGGATATGCGGAGTTCACTATTGACGGAAAACTTTGTCGATTAGAATTGTATCAAAACATTGAGTTAAAATCTAAAAAGGAATACAAGAAATATTTGTTCATTCCTTTCAAGGATGGTACATCACGAGAAGAGACATATGGTGGTGGACGGTTCATGGATACTGAAATTCCTGACGATGGTATTCTTATTCTCGATTTCAACCAAGCTTACAATCCATATTGCGCCTATTCGTACCGGTACTCCTGCCCTATCCCACCAGCAGCGAACTCTTTGGATGTAGAGATCAGAGCGGGTGAAAAAACGCCTGTCGGTCACTGATTGGATTCCGTCAGTGGATAGATTAAGAAACCACAAGACATCTTCGCAGGCTTGATGTCCACAAAGGCACAATTTGATTCCCATTTCAACCATTTCATAAGACACAAGCTGACACGTTGGCCAGCCCCATTGTACCAAATACTTGTATTAGAAACACAATTTGATTCTCATTTCCAACGATTCCTTGAAGCGCTAAAACCATTCTTCATCATTGTGACCTTGCGTCTAACTGCGTTGACACTTGTCTTCAAAAGCAGTGCTTTTTCTTGTAGTTAACTTCATTTTATTTCTAAGTGTAATTTTTCTTCTTTTTTGACTTATATTTGAAGACATTCTGAAAATGATGAAGAAATTTCTCCTATTAATTGTTGCCCTAATTGCCTTCAACACTGCTTTTGCACAGCCATATAAGCTGCAAAAAAAGTACGCCCCATACAAATGGATGATTGGTGTTAGTTGGAACGTTATTGAAGACGACGGTAATCAATTAGGAGATTTATTCAATGCTGCCGAATCTTGGAATTACCTGTATTACCCTACAAAAATTACAGTTGACCGCTATTTAAAATACGGATGGAGCCTTGAAGGTGCTGCTACCTATATGAAATACGAGGCAGGAAAACGTGTCAACGACACAATTAGCTTAGGGAGTACATTCTTTGCTGTTGACGTTAACACTAGATGGAGCTTTAATACTCTTTACGCACCTAAAATGCGCTGGCTAGAGCCCTATGTGACTTTGGGACTTGGATATACTTACCGTTCAACTGCTGCAGTGAGCCCTCATGTCCCTACCTTAAACCTTGGTGCAGGATTTAATGTGTGGTTCCACAAAAACATTGGGATGCAAGTTCAAACAAGTGGAAAGCTTGGTTTATGGCCTGGCTTCTGGGATTCAGGATTACACTCGAACTATTTTCACCACTCTGTTGGGCTCATGCTACGTCTTCACGGAAAGAACCGTAACTCCAGTACTTTCAATAAGAGGAAGCATAAGTGGGCGCATGGGAATAGACGCTACAAGAAAAATACAGGACATTAATCCAATTATTTAACGAACTGTACAAATAATTCTCGGCCTAATCTTGGTTGAATAGAATTGTAGCATTCATTCATTTCTACAGAAGTATAAAACGGCTGAAAGTACTCCTCGTACTCTTTCTTTGAACCACCATATGGAGGACCTCCATCAAAATCAGTATTGAACATCACGCCTACTAGCTTTCCGCCATTCCGAAGCAAATGGGCTGATGTACTGGCATACTTTGCCCGCAAGCTTGGATCTATGGCGCAAAACATGGTTTGCTCAAAAATAAGATCGTACGTTCCTTCATGTGTGAAAAAGTCACCCACATGTATCTGATTCGAAGGAAAGTCTGGTAAGCGGTTCTGAAAGTCATCCAATGGTGCCTTACTTAAATCTAATAGATGAACATTACTAAATCCCTGCTGCCATAAATATTCAGCTTCGTGACCATTCCCACAACCTGGGATCAGAATCTTTAACTCTTTATTTTCCAATTGATCGATGTACGCTTTGATTGGTGGAGAAATCGTTCCTAGGTCCCAACCTGTAGCATCTTCTGCATAGCGATTCGTCCAAAACTCTTCTGATAGGTGTTCCATTTTATTTTTGAATTATTAAGGATGAAAATAGTAATAAATCTACATCTCGGCTACACTCGATGTACGCCGAGCGAAGTCGAGGCGTACTAGAATCACCATTGATGAAAGAGAAGCATGTCTCATTGAAAGTTTTTCACACCCCTTCGCGGAACCTACTTTTGTCATCGCGAAAGATTCACACCTCGTTGCAGAACGTTTATTGGCCATTGCGAAACAATTACGCCTTGTTACAGGACCTACTATTGTCATCGCGAAGGAATCACACCTTGTTTCGGAATGTGTTTTTGTCATTGCGAAGTGATCACACCTCGTTTCAGAGCCGACTTATGCTATCGCGAAAGATTTACACCTTGTTGCAGAAGGTTCCACTGTCATTGAGAAAGGTTCACACCTCGTTGCAGAACGTGTTTTTGTCATCGCGAAAGATCTCGTAACCACTGAATCCCTACTCCTTCACCAATCGAATAGTTTCCTCATTCACTTGTAAGTAATAGATTCCTTGTGAAAGCTCTGACAAATCCAGTTGGAATTCATTTAGTGCCTCACCTGAAAAAATTGCCCTACCGTTTGTAGAGAATAAAGTATAGTGAACAGCTCCATTTACTTTACACTGAACAGAGGACGTTACAGGGTTCGGATAAACCGATGTGAATAGCTCATTCTCTTCTATCCCAATAGATTGAGCATCATGAATTACACCGACAGCATCCAAATCAAATCCTCCTGATTCAAATTCGGTCGGATAAGGATCATTGATGATATTCCCTTGACTGTCGAAAGTCCCAAAGCTGTGATCTATACTGCCAACCACATCAATCAAACGAATGTGAGTAATGTTGTTCACGTTCAACCCTGCCGTTCCAACAAGTTCTTCCAAATCGAATGGTGTTCCATAAAAAACGCGGTACTTTCCAGCCAAATTATTGATATACGCACAATCGGAAAAGGAAAAATTATCAATCTGAATCAGTGAAGGAGTTTCACTTACAGCATCAAACCTGGTAAAGTTGATACCATCAGAACTCACTTCAATAAATGCGAATTCCATGTAGTTATTGGCAAATCCGTTTTCAAAAATTGCGAAATCGGGACCTGCTCCATTGGCAATTGGCGAATTGAAAGTTATCAGAGCCTCTCCTCCATCTCCCAGTGAAACAACAAGATTATCAGCAACTCCTAATGCATCCATGTCAACTCCGTAACTAGCATCACCTAAGCCAGGTGATTGAATATTTAATGGACCTCGTGTTATTTGTGCACTACTCGCCCAACCAATGATCACTGAAGAATCTTTGTGTATGGCAGTCGAACCTAGAAACCCAGGAGGCGGAGCAAATGACTGAGCATATGTTAACGAAATCGATAAAATGCTCATGCACGCAACTACTATTAAATTTCTAATCATAAAATACCATTTTTGAAGGATTCAACCCGACGTGATAGCTATGAGAATACACTCCTGCATTACTGTACACTCTGACATAGCCGGTATTTGTGAAATTCATGGCGTCAGATACAAAAATCTGGTCTCGTCCAACATTGTATTGAACATTGTAAAGCGTTGTAACATCAGCTAGCCCCATGAAGCTTGGATTCTCCATCACTTCATTGGCTGGATCAAACAACCCAACTGTGTTTTGAGAGGTGCTGTAATCGTAGTACGACACCAAAAATTTATTATTGAAGTGCGTGACTCCAGATGCATCAAAAGAAAATTGTTCCGCCACCTGATCAGTCGTCGCGTCAATTCTCACCATTCTAGACGGAATTGAACTATAATTTCCTCGTGCGATCACATATACATCTCCTGCTTGGTCTGTAATCATCGGGCCTGGATTCAATCCAACTGTGATTTTTTGAATCTCCTGATGCGTGGTTAAGTCGATAACGGAAACCGTCGAATCCATGACTGGAGCGTTCAATCCTCCTGAATTTGATACATACAATTTATTTCCAGAAACTGTTAAACCTTCAGGATTTGTCCCAACGGCTATTCGTTGAATCACATTTAAACTAGTTGTATCAATTACATCCACAAAGCCGTCATAACAGGTCACATACACATTTCCGTTGTGGAAGTACAATGATCTTGGCTGCTTGGAAGTTCCTCCGTTAATCATACTAATCTGCTCAATTGATGTAAAAGTTGATGCATCCAATACTTCGATGGTACTAGATATGTTTACGACAACATAGATTTTACCTCCATACTTCTGCATGTCATTACCGGTATCTCCCAATTGTCGACCTACTCGGTTCGCAAAGAAAGAATTGTCGACTGCTCCGTTGTTAAAATCTATGAAAGAAATACTTGAATTGTTTTGCTGGAACAATCCCTCGCAAAGAACAACCATGCCATTCGACAAAGCACTAGTGTCTTCACACGGCATTACTTCATCCTTTTTACAGGAGAACAGAACTAAAACAAAACAAATGGCACTAATTAAACGCATAACTTAATGAGATTAAATAATTTCTACCCGGCATCACAAATGATCGGATGTATGCATACGATTGATCGAATACATTTTTAACTAAAAATTGAACACTTATGGCGTGTTTTTCTTTGACCACAAACCGATGAAATATACTGAGGTCGGTAATTAAGAAAGCTTCAACTTCATTTTGCTCCACGTTTTCATTCAAGGAATAACGTAGTGAAGTAAAATAGTTTGAAATCCTGAGTCCTGTTTTTTTATAATAAACGGATACATCAAAATTTGCAGTATGGAGCGGGATATAAGCAATCTGATGCTTGTACGTTGGTGAATCCTTACCTGTATAGTCCAATGATCGTTGATAGGAGTAATTGGCATCAATACTCATTTTCCATCCTTTATTAAATTTCGCTTCCAAATTGAGCATGGTTTCAAAACCATAGACTCTGGCTTTCCCAATATTTTGCATCGACCAGACAAATAAATTCTTTGTGGGAATTGCAATAATTTTATTCTCTATAAAATTGATATATACATTGGAACGAAGTCGTGCATTAAACTTCGTACGGTTGTAGGCAGTTAAAACGAGACCGTAATTTAACTGATGTGCATCCTCGGGAACCAAGTTATTGTTTCCAATGTTATTGTAGTACAATTCATTGAACGAAGGCATTCTAAATGAGTTCCGATACCACAACATATGTTTCCATTTCCTATCGTCATCATATTCGATAGACGCATATGGGTTTATTCTGAAACGATCTTGTGCATTCACTCCATTGTTGTTTCGTTCCGAAACGTACTGCTCCGAAATATGTGCTTTTAAGATGAATTTTTTTACAAAATACTCTACACCTAAAATTCCGTAATTATGAAAGCGGACAGGCAATGCGAATGTAGTATCGGACACATGTAAATCACTTACAACCTGCTCAACACCTCCATAAAAGTGTAGCTTATCCCACATGGGGTAAAATTGAACCACTACTCCTCCACTAATTGAGCGATTTAAATAATCAACGATTAATTCTCCTGCGGCATTCAAGTAATCTGGATCAGCATAGCGCACGTTGTTGTGTCGACCATTTGCATAGGCACGAATGATCCACGGATCATTGCGGTAATAGAAATCAGCAAATGCAGTTTTATTCCCTGTGCGCAGCCGTTCATTTTGAGTTTGGTTATACAATAACACTGCTCCTGGCAATCCTTGATCAGTTTCACTTTGTCGGTATCCTGCACGGAATCTTGTTCGTTCTCCCTGTCGTCCTATTGTGCCACCAAAGGAATAATTTAAAAAATCATTGTTATGCCGCTTTCCTTCTAGTGTCTGAAATCCATTTTGAACAGAATAATCGTAGTTCCCATCTGCTCTTCGAAACGTTCCCATACCACTAAATAACCAATTGGCATTTGTGTATTTCAATCCAACATACGCACTTTGGTGATTGTAGGAACCGTACTTAAAGCTTGATCGCAACTGAAATCCAGACTTTGAAAAACTATTCTCAAAAGTATTTAGCACAATGGAATTCCCCGCAATTTGAGCAGACACCGGTATCGTATGCAGTTTCTGTCGGCCAGAAGATGTTTCAACAGAAGTTAAATTATCACCACTCAATTGCCCAAGGTTCACTTGGCCACTTTGGCTATTCACCAAAGACTGACCGTCTACAACAATCGCTGAATGATTCGTGCCTAAGCCATGAACGGAAACAGTTTTCAATCCACCTAACCCTCCATACGATTTAATGCTTGTTCCCGCGAATTTCTGAATGATATCGGCGGCGTCTAATGGTTGTAATTCTTGAATTTTTTCGGTAGAAATGTAATCCCAATCGCGCAGAGACCAAAACAGACTATTTCTAGTATCCAGAATATCCACTTCTGGAATAAGTTGAATAGAATCTAGCTGTCCATAGGATGAACAGGAAATTAGCAACGATATGATTATGAGAGAACGCATAAAAGGCTATTTCGGCTTCGCTTGATGCACCGTGAATGGACATCGAGCGAAGTCGAAATGTACATTAATTATTTGACAACTTTATACGTAACCTGACCATTCTCCGTCACCATCGTCAAGAAGTAAATTCCGGATGGTAAAGATGAAGTATCAATATTTGAGACACCTGCATGCTCTGTATCTACGACAGTTCTACCCTTCATATCAGAAAGATGCAATTGTGCACTTTCTCCAACAATATTCAATTGATTCTGCATTGGGTTTGGATAAGCACTAAATGCCGAAGCGTCTAATTCATCGATGCCCTCAAGCTGATCGTAATAAATATTATCGACCGCAACGTATGCAGGTGTTTTTATTCCCCAAGTTGGGTCATTGTCTGAAGATTCAAATCTGAACGAAATATCTTTGACACCGAATGACAATCCAGAAAAATCTATCGTTTCCCATGAGTCAATGATATAATCTTGGGCTGAATCGGCAAAACGGTAATCTGCCAGGTAGAACTCAATAGAATCCTTTTGTCCAAATCCTTCACAAATAATCCACACTTTAAAAAAGTCCTCACCATTTGTTCCGTCATCAACACCGCTTCCATCCAAAGCAGAACCAAATTGCTTTCCATATCCATCACCATCTCTCATTGAAAGATATCCATAGGTTGAATTTGTAATTTGAATTGAATTAAAAACAATCCCTCCATCACTTACAATTGCTGGGCTCCAATATCCCATAGCGTAATTAGACGAGCTATCAGCCCCAAATCCAGGATACGCGCTGTATTGATTTGTCCAACCCGCCGTTGTTACGTCAGTTGTGTTAGAAATAGCAAAACCGCTCCATGAAGAAGAGCCTGAGTCATAACTATTGTTTAGCGTCATTCCATTGAAGACAAAATCGCCATTACCGGCAGAACCATTGTCAAAGGATTCAGGAGTCAACGTAAAATTTTCGAAATCCTCTAATTGTGCTTGTGTTGAAACGCCTACAAGCAGCGCTGTTACGATCGTGTAAATTTTCTTCATCGTTTAAAAAATTAAATAGTTTAACGTTGAAGAAATCAGTTAAGAGAAATGGTACATCCTTTTCGGTTGTACTAAATTCGACTTTATTCTGAAGTCTTCTTTAATAACAACCTTGGCAAGTATTCTGACTCGCACCATATCGATTTTGTCTTCCCAACGGTCAGTAGACGGTCAGTGACGTAATAAAATCGACTTAGAGTGCTTACAGCTGCAGATACAGTTCTGGATTTACACCAGATTCCTTCTTGCTCCGTCTTCACGGACCAAAGTCGCCGCGAAGTTACAACTTTTATATTGACTTAATCATGACTTGAAAATGAATTCTTCATGATGATCGAACACTTTCTCCTTATTCAGATGTGGCTAGTTCTTATCTAGCTTGAAGGAGTACTGAAGCATGAATGTTCTTGGTTGTTCAATTTTCAAAGGTCTTAAAGAGTATACTCTATTCATGATGTTAGCACTAACAACAGCTATTTTATGCATGTCGTTGATCTCATAGCTAATTCTAGCATCGAAGATCCAATTTCCATTATTATTGGCTTCGTAATAATCCATGTATTCAATGTTTTGCACGTGATACATTTGTTCAGTCAATTCTTCAAATCCTTGAATGGCCGAATCCATGTTTTCCATTTTACTGAAATACTTCACACTGAAACCAATGCTAAGCTTCTTAAAGAAAGTGAATTCAAAATCAGCTTTAACATTGTGAAGGAATCTGTACTTCAATATTGCATCCTGAGGATTTATTGAGGTAGAATTGAAAGAATATGTGGTATCCTGCCCGAGCGCATCAGTTCCTTGCCAATAGATATAGTCAGGGTTCAATGATTTTGGAACGATATAGTTATACCCTGCCATAAACGTAAGAGATATTTTTTTACCAATAGCTGCTCTTCCTTGAAACGAAGCATCAATTCCAAGAACTCTTGATTCCCCAGTATTCATGAATCTGAATCCTGCTAAATTACTTGGATCCGAACCGTCTCCCCACAATCCGAACATGTATTCAATAGTGTTCTGATATTCCTGCCAGAACCCTGCAACATCTATATACCCATAAACGCCGCCAATCTTAATCCCTTGCTTGATACCAACCTCAGCATTCCAGCTACTTTCTGGCTTTATATCCGAATTTGGAAATACCCCAAGGTTTCCGACACCAGTTCGTATGAATCGCTCAGTAATTGTTGGGAACCTATATCCTTGTCCATAGGACGCTCTCAAATAAGTTTCACTGTATATCTTGATGCTAGCTCCTGCTCTAAAAATTGGCTTCAATGCAGTAATTGAATCATTTAATTGAAAATACTCAACTCGCCCACCAACAGAAAGATTCAAGACTTTGGCAAACTTCTTCTCCAATTGAGTATACGCTGAAATATTTAGAATTTTATTATTGGGACTACCAGAACCAATGTACATATTGGCATATGAATTAGTAAATGTTCCCGTTAATCCGCCTATGAAGTCTAAATTTCGTAGATTCTTGAAACGCTTTTGGTACATATAATCACCATAGTAGGTAGTTGATCTATTCGATTGATTCGCTGTCATTTTATTATCAGCATGTAACAATCGCGTTCGGAAATGGTGCTGACCTTGTGCTTGAGTTATCAAATTCAAATATGGATCCACGTGAAAAATCAACTGATCTTGTAAAAAGACAGCTCCCGGATAAGCTCTGTACAAATCAGTGGAATCACCAAGCCAAGCAAAGGCTAGGTTGGTTTGAGCAATCATAAAGTTGCCATTAACCCCATAATTTAGTCCTTTGAATCGTTTCGAACGATGGCGTAAATTAAAATTTAATCGTGCACGCTGACTTGACATTTGTTGGTTCGAGAAATTTGAAACAGTGTCTATAAATGCACCATCTTGCGCAACAATAATTGATGAATCTTGCACTGGAGGTCCAATGTACCCGTGATCATAATTAACGTTTCCACCAATTACTAAATCAAAGTTTTTTATCATTCGCGAATGCAAGAAATTCGCTCCGGTAATCAATGGGAAGTCATCCCACCAAGTTGCTCCTTCTATATTTGGCCTAGAGTACATACCTGTGTAGATATTTACTTTAGTTTTTGGCTGCAACTTTGGGTAAGCTGTACGAATATGTATAGATCCCGACAAAGCTGAGCTACCAGACAGAACGGAAGCTGCTCCTTTAATTACTTCTATCTGGTGAATATTTTCTACTGGTATAAATCCCCATTCAGGTCGTCCAGCGTCCCCTGAAAGCATTGGCATATCATCTACAATAACGGCCACTTTTGACCCTACCCCAAATGTAAATCCAGACCCTCCCCGTATTTGTGGCTCTCCATCTAAAATGTTTAATCCTGGAGTCTGATCAAGTGCAGTCTCAATACTCCTTGTTACTTTATTCTCAATGATTGCTGGCTTCATAACAAACATAGAAACCGTTTGATCTTCCAAAGGCTTATCGAATTTACCAACGACAACATTTACTCCTTCAATCTCCTGAACAATAGGCAATAAATCAATATCATGTATTATTTCTTCACCTTCAACTATTGTCACCAAGAAAGTATCGGTCACCATTCCAGAAGAGCGACAAACAATCCGTGCTTCACCAACAGGCAGTTCTAATAAGTAGTTACCAAGGTCATCTGTGACGTTGCCTATGGTAATATCTGTTCTGTAAATAACGGAAGCTCCCATTACCGGGAGTCCTCTATCATCGAGAACTCGTCCCGACAATTTTCCTTGTTGCGCAACACTCATGAATGCTGTTGCTAGTGATATAAGCAGTAGTGTGTATTTCATCTCAAGCTATAAAAAAGGGTCGCCCTAATTAGTAAAGGACGACCCGAAAATAACATTTTCTTAGAAATCTTAGTGCTTCAAAATTTCAAAAGATTCCACTCCGTTGTTTGTTGTTATATGTACGAAATAGATTCCTGAAACTTCATTGAAAGAAATCTCAGCAGCAACATCACCAGACTGAACAATCTGTCCCATTGTACTATAGATTTCATATGTTCCACTTAGTTCATTCTGAGATTGAATAGAAATCATGTTCGTTTCATTGTTCATAGAAACGATGAAGTTTGTCATGTCCAATTCACCAATAGTAATAAGAGGATCTGTTCCAGCAATTACTTCATCTCCATTTGTTACACCATCTTGGTCACAATCTGCAGCAATCCATGCAGCACTAGGCACCTCTGTAACGCTTGCTAAAATAAAGCTACACATATCAGCAGGATCAGTTGCATCTGTCACCTCTGTATCATCCAATACACCATCACCATCTGTATCCGTTGGCCCACCTGCAGGGTTGTAGATCAATTCAACATCATCAACCCATACTTCATCTCCGGCATCACCACCACCACCAAGTTCATTGGTTGTGAATGTCACTAAGATATATTCGTTTACGGAAGCTGGTCCTGAATAATCAAACGCAACTGCATGACGTTCCCAATTACCATTCGTTGACGGGAAATTGTCTACAGCTTGAGCAACTACTTCCGCAGCAGCAGCCGCATCTTCTGGATCTCTATAATCGTAATCCGTATGAAGAGTCGCTTTCATTCTTGCATTACCATTACCACCATTAGGTGAAAACTTCACCCAGAATACTATAGAATCTGGTTGGTCAGTAAGTGCTTGACTATGATCTGAATCAGCTGTAATTGAATAGTTATAGTTATTTGGGCTCGTAGGAGTCGTACTTCCCATTTCAATTCTACCTAAAGTTACGTTTCCATTCGCAATGATACCGAACGTACTTGTAGACCATATG
The DNA here is from genome assembly GCA_033791225.1 of Crocinitomicaceae bacterium. GTDB lineage: Bacteria > Bacteroidota > Bacteroidia > Flavobacteriales_D > Crocinitomicaceae > UBA4466. The sequence continues at coordinate 175,931 of JASJHD010000015.1, read as the reverse complement.
TAGCAAGAGGACACTCCAGCCGAGCCAGGGCGTGCATCTGATGACTGATCGCATTGGTCACTCGCTGCTCCACTCCATAAACCTGAACCAGTTAAAAAACTATTCCAGTTATCTGGTGCATCTGTAGGGTCATCGATCCATGCCTCCATGTCGCCGTTTCCGATTTGTCCTTGCCCGAATGATGTCGCAGCAATGAAAGTAGCTGCTGTAAAAAGTAAAAATTTATTCATAGTATTTGTTTTTCGTTTCCAACAAATATAGAACATTCTACTGCTTCATTGAAAATTGGCCTATGATAATTGTCAACACCCAAATGATAATTAACCCTATGTTCCCTTAACGAACGTCACTCTTTTTGCGTTTTACATATAGAGTCTATGAACTAAATGCCTGAACATCATGAGAGCAGAAGAAATATGCAAGTTGAATGAAGCCAATTTTATTTTGCGTCATTTTGTTGATTTAAGTGCCCGATTACTTCCGTTTCTTGATGAATTGCAGCGTAAGAAAAATCCAACGCGAGAAGAGCTCAACAGTATCAATAGAATAATCGAGGTATTTGAAAATCATCAATTTGACACTCAAACCTCTATGAATCTAATGAATTCAAATGTTCTTGACTTGATCAAACGATCTTACGAAAACATCTCTCAAACATCTTACTTTTTAAAACCTGGACAACCCAATGGGTGTCTTTACCACTTCATGTGTGAGCATGATCGCTTAAAGGAAAACTGGTTTCTTATAGAATCTAATTAAAATCCCTTTTCCTTTCATCGTCGAATGATAGATAGCTTACGGCTTTTTGTTATTTTTGAGATCGATGAGCCAATCTGATAATATTACTTCGCGTAAACTCCCAATCATGGAACACTTCCATACAATTCAGGGTGAAGGATTTCATGCGGGAAGATCTGCCTATTTCATTAGAACCGAGGGGTGTGATGTTGGATGTGTATGGTGTGACGTCAAAGAAAGCTGGGAAATTCACAAAGACGACTACTGCTCTATTGAACAACTCACAACGAACGTAACTGAAACCAATTCTGATTTTTGTGTTATTACTGGAGGCGAACCTTGTATGCATGACTTAACAGAACTTACGGAAACATTGAAATCTAAAGGAATCGAAATTGGACTAGAAACTTCAGGCTGCTACCCACTCACTGGGAATGTAGACTGGTATTGTTTCTCTCCAAAGAAATTCAAATCACCTGTAGATCAAGCGTACACCTTAGCAAATGAACTTAAAATCATCATTAGCCATCCTTCTGATTTTGAATGGGCTGAAACTCATGCGAAAAAAGTATCTTCAAGCTGTGTATTGTACTTGCAACCAGAATGGTCGAAACAGGAACGGTTTTTGCCTTCGATCATCGCGTATGTAAAAGAACATCCTAAATGGAAAATCTCTTTGCAAACGCATAAAATAATGAACATACCTTAATTATGAAATATCTCCTAATCCTTCTCACAAGTGTATTTTTCGTGTCGTGCTCCTCTGCACAATACTACTCTACATCGAATAAGAAGGCGATCAAATTATTTGAACAAGGGAAAATGGCGCCAAGTCAGTCAATTGATCCAATTGCTTTCACTCCAAATTATCGTGAAGGTTTGCGCCTAATGAATGCTGCACTTGAAAAAGACCCCAGATTCTGGGAAGCTCATATGTTTGCTGGAGAATTTGCCGAATTAATTGGTGATTTCTCGGATGCGATTGACCATTATCAAAAGGCTTTAGCTATCAACCCAAATCACAGTCCATCAGGGAGCACACACTTTTACCTAGCCAATCTTCAACACGCTGTCGGCATGTATGCTGATGCCATGCGCAATATTGAATTGTTTGAAAATAACCGAAATGCGAACCCAGATCTCCTTGCTACAGCTAGAAACATCTATAACAATTGTCAATTTGCTCAAGAAGCAATGAAGCACCCTTTAGCCTTTGAACCGATTAACATTGGACCTGGAATCAACACAGCAGATCCAGAATACTTCCCAACCATTACAGTAGATGGAAAAACTATTCTATTCACTAGGAGAATCAAAGACGGACGTGTTGAAGGACCCATCCAAGAACAAGAAGACTTCTTCGTTTCTACACTTGGAAACAACAACATTTGGCAGACAGCCTACCCTATGCCCTCAAACGTAAACACGGTGAACAATGAAGGCGCACCGACGATATCTCCTGATGGACGTTCACTTGTTTTCGTAGCATGTCCAGATATGACAGGACGTGATTACGGTGCTGGAAGAACAGGACATGGAAGTTGTGATATGTTTTATACAAAGAAACTCGGTGCACGCTGGTCGGATCCTGTGAATCTACCTGGAGCGGCTAATTCATACTTATGGGAATCACAGCCCTCATTATCTTCTGATGGAAAAACAATGTATTTTATCCGAAGAGTCAGCAAACCTGGAGAGTTGCCCGATTCTGACATTTTCGTTACACGTTTGCTAGACAATGGAACATGGTCTACTGCAATACGACTCCCTATGCACATTAATACACCTATGCAAGAAGAATCAGTGTTGATTCACCCTGATGGTAGAACGCTGTATTTCGCGTCTCGCGGGCACGTTAGTATGGGTGGCTCTGATTTGTTCATGACACGCATGGATGAAGAAGGGAATTGGTCTAACCCTAAAAACCTTGGCTATCCAATCAACACTATGTTTGACGAAAACTCTCTAATGGTTTCTCCAGACGGTGAGATCGCGTTTTTTGCTTCAGATCGTGAAGGCGGATTTGGTGGTTTAGATATATACTACTTCCAAATGCCAGAAGAATTACGCCCAACTAAGACTCTGTATTTTGAAGGACGTGTTTACGACATCAACACTCGAAAGCCGATTCCTGGGAAATTCCAATTGATTGATTTAAAAACTGGAAAAGAGATTGTGTATTCTGAGGCAGATGAAATTACTGGAGAGTTTATGGTTTCCCTTCCTACGAATAGAGAATATGCATTAAACGTGAGTTATCCTGGCTATGCATTCTTTTCTCAAAACTTCAACATGATCAATCCCGGTGATTTAGAAGCTATTCACATGGATGTACCTATGGTACCAATTGACGAAAGTGACATAGACATTCCCTTGGCAAATGTTTTCTTTGATTTGAACAAGGCGACCATTCGAAAAGAATCGTATGTTGAATTGAACAAACTTGTTGCGTTCCTTAAGCAAAACCCTACGGTTCACATAGAAATTGGTGGTCATACGGATTCACGAGGTAGTAACAACCAAATCCTATCTGAAAATCGCGCAAAGTCGGTTTACGAGTACCTTGTAAGCAAAGGGGTGATTGCTGAACGACTGACGCATAAAGGATACGGAAGCTCTAAGCCAACTTCTTCTGATGAACAAATTGCTGCAATGAGCACAGAAGAAGAAAGAGAAGCTGCACATCAAAGTAATCGACGTACCGTGTATAAAATCACTAAAAAATAATGCACTTTATACGACTCATTCGACCACTTAACCTGATCATTGTTGCGCTGACAATATACTCTTTGGGGTGGTATTTTGAATCGATATATGGACCCCACCCAAAATTCAACATTTATTCTACTCCCTTTCTATTGCTGACAATTTCTACAGTAATGATCGCGGCAGCTGGAAATATCATTAACGATTATTTTGATCTTCGTGCTGACAGAATCAACAAGCCGAATAAATTAATCATTGGCAAACACATTAAACGAAGATGGGCGATTCTTTCACACTGGATAATTAATTTCATCGCCTTTTGCATTGCGCTACACCTTAGTTGGGAGATGGACACCTTTGCCTATCTATTCATTCACTTTGCATCCATCAATTTGTTATGGTTTTATTCGGTCTACTTAAAACGTAAATTCTTCATAGGGAATTTTTTAATTGCAGCACTTACCGCAGCTGTACCACTTCTTGTTGGATTGTATTTCCATCAGGTCTACGATTTAATGGAACCAAGCACAACGGCCATTACATATTTTCCCTTTAATCAGTACAGTGGAGATCACTTTATTCTCTGGGTTTCTTTTGGATTAGCAGCCTTTGCTTTTGTATTAAACCTAGCGCGAGAAATAGTTAAAGACATGGAAGATGTAGAGGGAGATATTCTACTGAAGTCCAAATCATTACCAATCACAATTGGCTACCAGAAAAGCAAATGGATTGCAGCAATTATCTTGTCTGGAACTATCGTTGGATGCTTGGTTGTTTGGTACTTTTTTGAGCACATTGAACTGATCACTATGATTCCAATTGTACTCTCCGCCTTACTTGTTGTTGTGTGTTATTTCTTACTGATCAAAGCAGAAACAAAACGACAATACCGTACAATTAACCACTTAATAAAACTATCAATGGTCGCTGGATTAATCAGTCCGGTGTACTGGGCACTTTTACTCATTTATGGATAAGATAAAACTAGTATTGGCTTCTAAATCGCCTCGAAGACAAGAATTAATCAAAGAATTAGGATTTCCAGTAGAGATACGCATCAAAGAAGTGGAAGAAATCTATCCTGACGATCTAGACCTGTATAAGGTTCCTGAATACCTTGCCAAATTAAAAGCATCACCAATAATATATTCACTCGCACCCAACGAAGTGCTCGTAACTTCTGACACCGTTGTACTATTGGAAGGCGAATTACTAGGCAAGCCAAAAGGAAGAGAGGAATCTATATCAATGCTTCAACGCTTATCTGGAAAAATGCATGAGGTAGTCACAGGAGTCTCACTTGTTAGTCAGGACCACTCCTACTCATTCTCTTCAAAAACAAATGTTTACTTCTCGGAATTGACTTTGGTTGAAATCCAGCAGTACGTCGATCAAAATCAACCTTTTGACAAAGCAGGATCTTACGGAATTCAAGAATGGATCGGCTATATAGGCGTTCAAAAAATTGAAGGATGTTATTACAATGTAATGGGACTACCCTTGCACGACCTATACCGAGCCTTGAAAAGTGAGTTCTTGAATTAATTAGAATTTAAGAATCAAATCGGTTGTTTTCAAACGCCTTTTCAACCATTCCTTGATTTTCATCTTATCTTCCTGTTCTAACTCTTCATCCACCTCAAAGTAGATCAATGAAACTGGCGACGATGTTTTTAGCGAATCAACATAACGTTCAGAAACAGCATAAGAACAGCCATTAATAGTTGGAAACAAAGGCTGAATCTCACTCAATAAAGACTCGCCCAAATTCGGAATTGCCATTAAGCTATCAAGTGAATGCTCCCTAAAAATCAATGTAGATTGCAAACGGTGTACCTCTCCTTGAATTTGACTCAACTCGTCATTGCTTTTCTTAATTCCTTCAAGATCATTAATTTTCAGACCTTGCTCTACATCAATGGTGAAGTCTTCTAATCCTAAATCCTGTGCCTTTTCATAGAGTTTTTCTTCAGATTGATCATCAAATTCATTTCCGGCATAAATCAAAGAGATTTCTCGTAGATCGCCGTCAATATTGCTCGACAACAAATAATTACCATCCCAAACGCTCACGCCCTGTACAAACTCTTGTGCTGTTGCTACAAACTTTTCCTTCTTCACAAGCGTAATCCCGAAATAGAAACTAGGCACTACCGTCAAGAAAATTAATATTATTACTGCTAAATTTTTATTCTTGATTTCACGTGATAACAAGTGTGTTTGTTTCGGAAGTTTTAATAACTGAGATACAATCATCGCTGAAAGAGCAATGAACACCGAGTTGATTACAAATAAGTATAGTGCTCCTGCAAAATACCCCCAATTACCGATAGAAACTCCATATCCAGCAGCGCACAAAGGTGGCATCAAAGCTGTCGCAATAGCAACACCAGGAATTACATTCCCTTTGTTTTTACTGCTCAATGCTACAATTCCTGCCAATCCACCAAACAATGCAATTAACACATCGTAAATCGTAGGGCTTGTTCTTGCTAGAATTTCAGAATGCTCTGTATGAATCGGCGTCAAAGCAAAATACAAAGTTGATGTCACTAAGGCTGCCGATGTAGAGAATCCGAAATTCTTCAAAGATTTCCAAAACAATGGATAATTATACGTTGCGACACTGTAACCAATCCCGTTAATAGGTCCCATAAGGGGGGAAATTAACATCGCACCTATAATCACCGCTGTTGAATTCATATTCAATCCAACAGATGCTATTAAGATTGCAAAAACAAGGATCCACAAGTTTGTACCACGAAAGACTACAGCCTTTTCAATGGTCTCTTGGATGATTTCATTCTCCTCCTGCTCATGTGTGAGCTGCAAGAAATTTAAAATACTTGTTATCCAGTTTTTCTCTTTCATCTACTCTATTACATTCTTTCAGGAACGCTGATTCCCAACAATCCCATCGCATTATCAATCACCTTTGCTACATTTCGACTCAAGGTCAATCGCATATTCTTTAAATCTTCATTTTCTTCACTGAGAATATAAATGCTTTGATAGAAATGGTTGTACAACCGAACCAATTCGAACAAATAATTTGCAATCAATGCGGGAGAATGATTACTTCCAGCCTCTTCTATCACCGATGGGAATTCTACCAAATGTTTTAAAATCTCTTTCTCTTCTTTCAAGATTTGCACGGATTTCACAGCTCCAACATTCTCCGCCTTTCTAAGCAAAGACTTAATTCGAGCGTGGGCATACTGTAAGAAAGGCCCTGTATTCCCATTCAGTTCAATCGACTCGTCAGGATTAAACAACATTCGTTTCTTAGGATCAACCTTCAAAAGATAATACTTCAATCCGCCCATTCCAATCATATGGTAAAGCGCTTGCTTCTCCTCATCCGTCATTCCATCTAAGTGACCTCGCTCTTCCGTCATTGCCTTGGCCATATTGACCACATCAGCCATTAAATCATCTGCATCAACTACAGTTCCCTCTCTAGATTTCATTTTACCTGTTGGCAAATCAACCATTCCATATGAAAGGTGATAACAGTTCTCCGCCCAGATATAACCTAGCTTTTTGAGAATTAAAAATAAAACTCTGAAGTGATGATCTTGCTCGTTTCCTACTGTATATATAATTCCGTCTAAATCTGGATAATCTCTGTAACGCTCTACTGCCGTACCAACATCTTGTGTCATGTACACCGCTGTTCCATCCGAACGAAGCACCAATTTTTCATCCAATCCTTCATCGCTTAAATCAATCCAAACCGATCCATCCTCTTTCTTAAAGAATACACCCTTTGCAAGACCGTCAGAAACCAAGTCCTTTCCGATTAAAAAAGTATCTGATTCGTAATAAAGCTTATCAAAATCAACCCCCATTGTTTCGTAGGTCACGTCGAATCCAGCGTACACCCAGCCGTTCATTGTTGTCCACAATAAATAAACTTCAGGATCTCTTGCCTCCCACTTGATCAACATCTCCTTCGCTTCAAGCAATAAAGCTGTATTATTCTTCGCTAAATCTTTGATTTTCGCATCAATTCCGGCTATTGCTTTATCTTCCTTTCCTTCTTTCGAATTGTGTAAACGATTAAATTCATCAGCTACCTCTTGTGAGAAACCATCAAATGAATTGCTATTCCAATCTTCAATGATAGCATTTGCCTCAACGTTGAACTGTTTATCAAACTCTACATAATATTTACCAACGAGCTTATCTCCTTTCATTCCAGTATTCACAGGATTCTCGCGCTCGCCTTTCTCATTGACTGGGGAAAACTTCTCCCACGCCAACATGCTTTTACATATGTGAATTCCACGATCATTTACGATCTGTGTCTTAACAACCTTGTGTCCGTTCGCCTTTAAAATATTAGCAACTGAATAGCCCAAGAAAATATTTCTCAAGTGACCAAGGTGCAAAGGTTTGTTTGTGTTTGGTGATGAATACTCCACCATCACGGTTGGCTTAGAATCTGGCTGCTGAAATCCAAATGACTCATTGGCATCAATTGAAATCAGCTGATCAATCCAATATTCCGATGAGATGACCAAGTTCAAAAACCCACTAACGACCTCAAATCGCTCAATGTGTTCAATCTTCTCTTGCAACAATACTCCAATCTTCTCACCAGCTTCGATAGGAGAACATCTTAACACTTTAACAAAAGGAAATATTACTAGTGTTAAATCACCCTCAACGTCTTTACGTGTTTTCTGAAATTGAATCAGTTTTTCATCAATTGTTGTCCCTAATACGGATTCTGCATTTTCAAGAAGAACTTTTGTTATTGCCTTTTCCATGCTTAACTATTCAATAATTCGTTTGTTGTTTTTTCTAATAGATCGAAAGTTACTTCGGCCATTTTATTCTTTTTCTCATCCAGACAGGGGTTCACTTCCACAAACTCCATGCATACGGTTTTTTCGTGCTTTGCAAGTTCCACAAGGAAATATTCCGCTTCCTCTGGTTTCAACCCATGTTCAACAGGTGTACCTGTTCCGTAGGAAGTGAATTCTGGATCCATTGAGTCTACATCGAATGAAACATAAATAATATCACATTCCTTTAGCTGATCAAAAATTTCCGCCATCACAGCTTCCACACCTTTCTCGCGTACTTCATCAACCGTGTGATTTTTAATCTTCAAGCGTTCGATCAAAGCGTCCTCTTGAGGCTCCGTATCTCTTACTGCAATAAAAGCCAAATCTTCAGCTTGGACCTTTGGGTCTGCAACTTTCATTGACTTTAATGTCCCCCAAAGCTCAACCACATCTGATGCTGGCGTATTCGATTGAACCTCGGTATTATCCTCAGACAGCGCTGTTGCCAATGGCATTCCATGCATGTTACCCGAAGGAGTTGTGTACGGGGTGTGTAAATCGCCATGCGCATCAATCCATACCACACCAAGGCGTTTCGTAGGATAAGCCGCTTTAACTCCAGCGATTGTACCGCCGGCAGAACCGTGATCACCGGCGATTACTAACGGAAACCCTCCATCATCAATAACACCCTTCACTTTTGACGAAACCGAATCAAACACTTTTACCAATCCTTCAATGCGCTTTGCATGCGGATATTTCACCTCAGCGTCGAGCATATGATTTTCATCCGAAACATGATCTATTGGAAACTTTCCAAAGAACAAATTATTTTGTTTGCGTGCCGCAGTAATCACTGCCTCAGGACCCAGAGAAGCTCCACGAGTTCCGGCAGTTATTTCTGACTTATTAATTAAGAGTGTTATATTCTTCTTCATATCGATAATTGCAATGCAAAAATAGTATAATCTAATGGGAAAGCACACCTTGGAATTCGGAGATTCCATTAATTTAGCAGGCAGTAACTTTTATACTTTTCATCGTTGATATATTATTATGCCGGACAGACATTTAACTTACCCAATAAACAAAAGACTTCGATTAGGAGTAATACTAGCGCTTACGTTACTTTCAAACACCTTCTCTTTTGGACAAAACTCGGGCTTTATCGGCATGCTTGAATACAAAGCAACGATGCGAGACACAGCCATGCAAGCATTTATTCCCGAATCAAGAATGGTCGTGTATACTAACGACACCGTTACTCGCACCGAAAACATGACCAGTCAGCTAGGTCAACAAGCGGTTATTCGGCACATGGATTTGAACAAATCGTACTTATTACTCGATACTCCACTCGGGAAATTTGCCATTCAAACGGACTTAAACAAGCCAGACACAGTGATTGCAGTTTCAAATTACAGCTTTGAGAAAAAATGCATGAAACGAAAGTTGTTGGGCCACAAAGTGAAGCGACTGATGGTATCTCACCCAGAATTTGAAGAACCAATTGAGTTCTGGTATCTACCCAATATCAGCAGCAAGTACAACAACGCATTCACTGATTTACCAGGACTACCAGTTAAATACAGTATTGCATCACGCGATGGAATTATTGATTACGAATTAGTAAAAATCAGCGAATATGCTCCTGACCGAGACCTGTTTGGAGTCCCTTCGGATCATGAGCGAATATCATTTGACGATTTCTTAGAAAAAATGATTAGCTCGAAACAAACAGAGCTAGAGATTCCAGAGTAAATCACTACTAACATTTCGCTGTGCATACTTATCTCCACAGCTACCTGTTCCGTGCTTCATTCCTCGTTATCTTCGTTGGATACAGTATTTTGAATGGTAGACGAGAACGAATTTATTGCGCGAGGAGAGGAAAATGCTCCTGAACCAAGTAAAACTGAAAAGAAGAAGAAAAAAACTTCAACAGGTCGGAAAAAGACGACTAAGAAGAAAAAGACAACTTCACCTTTCAGCACCATTATAGAAAGGTTCAGCACAAAGAAAGTGAAATCCAGTATTGGGGTCGGACTGATCCTTCTTGCTTCTTTCCTTCTGCTTGCAAATATGTCTTATTTGTTCACTTGGCAGGAAGATCAAAACCGTGTTATTTCCAAAGGACTTTTTGAATTTTTATTCGATGGCACTGAAGATCCGGCAGCTAATTGGCTTGGTCGATTTGGAGCATGGACCTCACATTTATTAATCTACCGTTGGTTTGGGCTGGCCTCATTCACCTTTCCTCTCGTACTTTTCATCCTAGGATTCAAGGCACTGTTTAATGTTCCTTTATTGCCAATCTCTAAAACATTATCTGCTTGTGCCTTATTTACAGTGTGGTTCAGCGCAATGTTTGGTTTCTTCTCTTCACAAATAAGTTATTTGGGAGGCTCATTTGGATTCCAACTCAATGAATGGTTTAAGCTAACACTTGGCACTTTTGGTACTTTATTCTTATTAATTGGGACTGGATACGTATTCGCTCTTATCACTTTGAATATCAACTTCGGTAAAATCTTAAGCTTTATTGGCTTGAACAAAAAGGAAGCGGACGAACAAGAAGTGTTAAGTGAATCTGATTTGGAAGTATCGAATGTCTTAGATCCAAACCAAACGACAGAAGATCTTATTGCGAAAACGGTACATTTCAAGGAAGAAGAAGAATTAGAGAATCAAGTTTCTGAAGAAGAAGCCTCTGAAATTATTGATGAAACAGAAGGTCCTGTTGAAGAAGAAACAGTTATTGAAGATATGGAGCCAATTGCCGCTCCAGAGGAGGAGTTAGGCGACGAAGAATTCTCCGTGGAAGTTGCCAAGGAAGACGAAGAGGACAAAAGTCTATCAGAAGATGAGGTTGATAAAAAACGTCAAGAATACGGCGAATATGATCCTACATTAGATTTAGCGAATTATGCTCTCCCTTCCATAGAGCTGTTGAAAGATTACAAAAATAGTGGTGGCTCTGTCAGCAAGGAAGAACTTGAAGAAAACAAAAACAAGATTGTCACTACCCTCTCGAATTATAAAATTGAAATTTCAAAAATTCGTGCCACAGTCGGTCCAACGGTAACATTGTACGAAATTGTTCCGGCTCCAGGAGTAAGAATCTCGAAGATTAAAAATCTAGAAGATGATATCGCATTGAGTTTAGCTGCCCTAGGAATTCGAATTATCGCTCCAATCCCTGGGAAAGGAACAATCGGTATTGAAGTCCCAAACAGTAATCCTGACATGGTAAGTATGCGCTCATTAATAGCGTCAAAGAAATTCCAAGAATCGGACTATGAACTTCCTGTTGTGATGGGGAAAACCATTACTAATGAGACCTTCACGTTTGACTTAGCAAAGATGCCTCACCTACTTGTGGCCGGAGCAACTGGACAAGGTAAATCAGTTGGACTAAACGCTATTCTCATCTCCCTGTTATACAAGAAACATCCGTCTCAGGTGAAATTTGTTTTGGTCGACCCTAAGAAGGTTGAATTAACTCTCTATAACAGAATAGAGCGACATTTCTTAGCAAAGTTACCAGATGAAGAGGATGCAATTATTACGGACACAAGCAAAGTAGTCAACACCTTAAACTCCCTGTGTATAGAAATGGATCAGCGTTATGAACTATTAAAAGCAGCACACGTTAGAAATATTAAAGAATACAATCAGAAATTTATTGGTCGTAAACTTAATCCAGAAAATGGTCATCGTTATTTACCGTACATCGTTGTATTAATTGATGAGTTCGCAGATTTAATTATGACTGCTGGTAAAGAGATTGAACAACCAATCGCAAGAATAGCCCAATTGGCAAGAGCAATTGGAATTCACTTAATTGTTGCGACTCAACGCCCATCTGTTAACGTGATTACTGGAATGATTAAAGCGAACTTTCCAGCTCGAATTGCATTTAGAGTATTGTCAAAAATTGATTCAAGAACCATTCTGGATTCATCCGGAGCCGATCAATTAATTGGACGTGGTGACATGTTAATCAGCACGGGGCAAGACGTTATTCGTTTACAATGTGGATTTGTTGACACTCCTGAGGTTGACGACATCTGTGCGTTCATTGGAGATCAACGAGCATATCCAGAAGCCTTATTGCTACCTGAATACGTTGGTGAATCTTCGGAAAGTGGAGGAAACATGGATGATGAAGATCTGGACAAACTCTTTGCCGATGCCGCAAGAATCGTAGTAATGCATCAACAAGGATCAGCAAGCTTACTTCAACGAAAACTTAAGCTTGGATACAATAGAGCTGGAAGAATCATCGATCAATTGGAAGGACATGGAATCATTGGACCATTCAAAGGCAGCAAGGCACGTGATGTCCTTTACGCTGACGAGATAGGTCTTGATGAGTATCTCGCCAGCAAAGGGATTCTTTAATTTATTTTTTTCGAATCATATTCACGTTGAATCCTAATCCTGCGGAGATCATAAATTCATCCGCACGTCCATCCAACCCAGTTGTTCTATCTATCTCACCTATTGATGAATGTACATATGTTGCATTCACAAAGACATGGAAAACTTTCCATATATAATATGTACCCCCAAGGTTAACAGAGAAGGTTGGCGTAAAATGTAGCTGATGCTTGCCATCCGCTTTTAAGTCCCCCCTCACTTCACTGAAAGAAAATCCAGGCATGAAACCTATGTGTCCATCAAAATTATTTTTGTTTAAATGAGCCAAGACCCCAAAAGATGATAGACTATTAAATTTGTAGAAAGGATCACTATCCCTACCGTCCATAAAATAGTGTGTCTCAAGTCTAAAGCTCAAATGTTTATCCAAGTAGCCCTCTAGAAAACCAGTCATATAATAGTTTACCTCAGGTTTGTTCAACATCCAAGTCGGAGTAATTGTTAAACTTGATTTAAGTAAGCCTGGTCTTATATAGTCATCTCTCTGTGCTGTTGTATTAAATGCTATTACTAAGCAAAACAATGCAATTATCTTCTTTCTCGTCCCCATAGGTCTGCGATTTTATAGTTAATACCAATATGAAATAAAAGGTGACCTTCTAATCCAGATCCTTTTTCCTTTTCGAACCCAATGGTTCCGTCTGTGTGTCTGTGAGCATGTATATCCTCTCCCAAATGAATCATATATTGAGAAACAAAGGACAAATCCATTCGTTCAGATAAATTCAAATGAAACCCTGCCCCACCCTGTACAGCGAAGCTTAATTTATCCACACTATTATTAGGATCATTGTTGGCCACCAATTGCGTGTAATCAAAACAATATCCGGCAACGATATACGGCTTTATAAGCGGATTGGGTTTCCTCGTAAAATAAGACATAACACTTACTCCAATGTGATAGTCTCTGCGGCTTGCAAAATCACCAACATTGGCAGTTATGTAATCAGCAAACCATTCGGTGTTAATAAAATCCGATATCTGAATTCTATATTGTCCGCCTATTCCAAAACCGTTATTACCAAAATCTCCTCCGTTAAAAGTACTTATCGTTGTTCTTACTCCGAAGCCAAAGATTCCACTTTGGTTTTTTTTGATTTTGAGGGGCTGACTATACCCGATGGAGGGTATAATAATGATGAGTGTTAAAAGTAGTTTTTTCATTTTCCTATAGATTTGTGATGGTTGATACTAATATTACAAACCTAAAAAATTAACATTTATTATGTACGCATACATATTTATATTGATTCCAAACAAAAAAAGTGCGACCAAGGCCGCACTTTAACTATATAATATGGTGAACGTTAATCACTAAATCTCTCAATAACTTCCTGCGTTACTCCTGTGTTAGAGAACCCACCATCGTGGAATAAATTCTGCATTGTTACATATTTCGTTAAGTCACTAAACAATGAAACACAGTAATCAGCACATGCAAGTGCAGAAGCATTTCCTAATGGAGACATTTTCTCAGAGTAATTAATAAATTCATTAAATCCTTTCACTCCACTTCCTGCAGTTGTCATTGTTGGTGATTGAGAAATAGTATTCACACGCACTTTCTTTGCCATACCGTAGTGATATCCAAAACTTCGGGCAATTGACTCTAAATAAGATTTATTGTCTGCCATGTCATTGTAATCAGGGAACACGCGTTGAGCAGCAATATAGGTCAAGGCCAAAACTGATCCCCATTCATTGATAGCGTCCAATTTCATCGATGCTTGCAATACTTTATGAAAAGACAATGCTGACACATCCAATCCTTTCATGGTGAAATCGTAGTTCACATCCGTATAGTGTCTTCCTTTTCTAACATTTATAGACATTCCGATAGAGTGAAGAATAAAATCAATTTTTCCTCCTAGAATTTCCATTGATTGAGAAATCAAATTCTCAATATCTTCTACACTTGTTGCATCTGCAGGAATTACTTGACTTCCCGTTTTCTCTGCTAACTTATTGATTTCTCCCATTCGCATAGCGATTGGAGCATTTGTCAACACGAACGTTGCTCCTTCCTCATGAGCTCTCTCAGCCACTTTCCAAGCAATTGATTGCTCATTAAGTGCTCCGAAAATAATTCCTCTTTTTCCTTTCAAGATATCGTTACCCATAGTATTGTGCTTTGAACTGTAAAGTTAGAATAATCTGAATATCTACGATAAATCAAAGTGCAATTTCTAACTGCATTCCGTCGTAGGCAACTTCAACATTTTCAGGTAGAAGCTCTGCAATATCCTCATGACGACCAAACAAATGTGAAATATGCGTCAGATATGCCTTTTCTGGCTTGATATCTTCTATAAAGGCCAAAGCTTCTTCCAAGTTAAAATGAGAAATATGCTCTTCCTTTCTCAATGCATTAATTACCAAAATTTTTGTTCCTTTTAATTTCTTACGCTCTACCGAAGAAACAGTCTTTGCATCTGTGATATAGACAAAATCATGAAAACGAAAGCCTAGCACTGGCATTTTATAATGCATCACTTCAATTGGCAACACCTCCAGCTCGTCATTAAGCTTAAATGAAGAGACAGAATTGATCCTATTTATATTAACAGAGGGTACACCAGGATATTTATCTTCTGTAAAGATATAATAGAACTCTCTTCTTAAAGCATTTTCAACACCTTCAGAACAAAAAATATCCATGTCTCTTTTCTGTTTGTAATTAAACGCCCGAACGTCATCCAAACCTGCCAAATGATCCTTATGCTCATGGGTAAACAACACCGCCTCCAACTCCTGAACATCTTGCCGAAGCATTTGTTGACGAAAATCAGGACCTGTATCGATGACATAATTTAACCCTTTATGATTGATCATCACTGAGCTCCTTAATCTTTTATCTTTTTCATTTGGAGATAGACACACAGAACAATTGCATGCTATAACTGGAACCCCTTGAGATGTTCCAGTTCCCAAAAAAGTGATTTTCATATTTAATGCATCGCTCATAGTCAACGCAAATTTAAACGCTTAATCAATTTGAAGGGTAAAAAAGGAACAATTTCGAATATAAAACTATGCACACACATCATAACTGAACCTTTTTCCACTACATTAAACGTCTATAATTCAAATAGTTAAAAACTATATTTAGCTCATTGACAACCATTCGCAAAACTCATACGTTTATTATAGTACAATACGTTATTAATTTAACTATTTCATTCACACTAAAAACTTGAATTATGAAGACCACTCTCAAAAACTCAATCACAACAATTATTATTTTGCTAGTAGCTACCGTTGGATTACATGCAGCTACATACACATCTCTCACGAGTGGTAGCTGGAGCAATACAACGAATGTTTGGTCATTGGACGGAATTACCCCATGCGGATGTACACCCGGACCTTCTTCTGCAGGAAATGACATCAACATCAATCACGCACTAACTGTACCTTACGACATTGACTTCCATGCAACCTCAACAATAAACATTAGCTCTACTGGCTCAATGTCTGGAACATTTACTTTAAAAGTCTGGAATGCAACAATGAATTCCTCTGGTCAGATCAATGCGTCAAAATTTGGGCAAGCAGTTGCAGCTGTCACTAATTTAAACCCTGGGGCAATCATAACTCTGAGCTCAAACATAGATATCAATGATGGTGTTTTCAATAACAATGGAGGACTAGTAAATAGTGGTAGTCTTAAAATTGGTGCTGCCGGAACATTGAATTTAATTAACGCTTCAAAGATGCATGTGAACACTGGTAACTTAACGAATCATGGATTCCTTTCAATTGGACCGGATTGTTGTATGTCCTCCAATGGTAATTGGAAAAATTCTCCCACCGGAACAGTTACAGGGACAGGCTCAGTGAACTCCGGAGGAAATATTAACAACTCGGGTATTTGGGATGTAAATATTGTTTGGTGCTCAACAGGGGGAGATCTAGGAATGCCTTCCCCAGAAGATTGTATAAATTCGGATGCAATTTGTGCCGCAATTGTGTTACCTGTTGAATTAGTAGATTTTGCTACCACTCTGATAGAGGATGATTTTGCAATGATCACTTGGTCTACCTTAACTGAAATCAATAATGATTATTTCATTCTATATAAATCTAGCGATGGAACGGAATGGGAAGAAATAGACAGAATTGATGGCGCTGGGAACAGCACAGAATTATTAGAATATTATTCTTACGACTATAACGTACAAGAAGGTGTTACGTACTATCAATTAATTCAAGTTGATTTTGACGGAAAAAATCATCCATCTACAATTGTAAGCATTAATAAAAATGTATCATCAAACGAATATTCTGTATATCCGAATCCAACTGTAAACACTTCTCGTTTATCAGTAACCAACCTATCTGGTGTAAGCGGTCCTATTTCGATCACAAACTCTTCGGGAAGAACTGTAATTCAAGAATCATTCGATGAAACTTTAAACTCTACATCTATCGATATTTCAAATCTTGAGACGGGGATTTATTTTGTAAACGTAATACAAGATGGAGAATTGAAGACTCAAAAGCTGATTGTGACCAATTAATCCAATTCAAATTAAGTACCAAACCTGCTATTTCTTTTGGGATAGCAGGTTTTTTATTAGAATCACCCAACTTGCAATTATCAATACACCTCCGAGTGGAGTTACAGGACCTAAAAAATTTAACTCAACCCCTAATAAACTCTGAATACTCAAGAGATATATCGAACAGGAAAAAAGTAAAACTCCTGTCAGCATGATTCGATGCGCCCATTTTAAATCAAAACTCAATTTATCAGATGAAAAACCAATAATCAACAAAGCTAATCCATGATAAATTTGATAGCGCACACCAACTTCATAAGAAGCCAAACTCTTTTCACTAATCACTTCTTTTAAGCTATGCGCTCCAAATGCACCAAGAATCACCGCCAACATTATGAGGACAGCTCCAGTTATCACCACTTTCTTATTCATTCTTTAAGTTTCAATGTAAAATCTAACACTTGGGACCATCCTTTCCATTTTCCGTAATCCCCTATTGTCTCGTTGTGCCAGATAAAAATAAAATCACCACCGTACTCCGAAATCTCGTTGTACAATTCCTGAATCTTCTCTTCACTTTTCTGAATATTCAAATTCATGTATTCTAACAACGTTCCATCCATATAAACAAAAGGATGCACTATTAATTGCGAGACACGATTCTGTTCTACATCGAACCATCGATGAGGCCTTGCTGTTCCACTTCTAAAGCCAACATGTTCCGCAAAGCCCATGGAATACTCGTGTGTAAACCCTTCATTTTCTAAAATCCGAAATGACTCAGGCAATTCAAAGCGTAAAAAATGTTGACGAGAATTAACGATCTCATGATTAATGATTTTTTCCAACCTCAGCTTTTCTATCTTCATGACTTCACTTTTTCCAAATGAAGCATAACTTGGGTGTAGATTAACATTTACTACTTTATCCATAGCTTGAATGAGCTTCGCATGCTCTTGGATATCTGTTGATATATTTCGGTCTTTTTCTGCTAAATCACCAACTAACCAGAACATCTGTGTACTCTGGAATTTAGAGGCTATGTCTATTATAGTATCAAAAGTGTCGTAGGGGTCACCCCCATCCTTAAGTGATTTCTTACGTTCTTTTAATCGTTCAATATTCAATTTTGACATATCCTTGCCAACTGCCAACCATTTTCGGCTTCCAGTCTTCAATTTATAGGCATAGGTATTATCAATGTCAAAAGTCGGAATGATATTCACGTTTCGGTTTCGCTCAGTAATTTCGATCTCTAAGAACTTTAAAATTCCATTAGCCCAGCGATCGCAAACTGCTTTAGAAATCAATTTATAACTATTTAAACAGCTCGAAGCGAATGGAAATCTCCCATGTTCATCTTTTGGCTGATCTCCATATTCTTCATAACGAGATAACACGTAGAAGATCGCTGCCAATGGATCAATAATTGAATTTAAAGAAAGACACTCCTGCCCTTCAAACATCTTATTATCAATAGTATAATTTCGAATCCCTTCTTCGAACAGCAATTCACTAGGACAAATTCCTGTTGAATTATTCTTCGAATAATTCAGTTTAATTTCCTCAGAGCTGATGAAACCCTGTTCACCTGTGGTCAATGAGTAAGTAATACCACGTTCAGCAAACACAAAGTCCAAGGTGTATTTCAACCGCTCAGTAACTTGATCTACAAGGATTAGGACCATTTACAGTAATTCAATTATTTTTTCACAAATAAACTCAGCCGCCTTTCCATTACCGTAATACTTTGGATAATTGTAATCTGTTTTTGAGGTCAACTGCTTAAAAGCATCCAGAATTCTAGTTTCATCTGCGTCTGCCAATAGTGCATTACCATTCTCAACTATTTCTACCCATTCGGTCTGAGGACGAAGAATAATGCACGGTTTCTCAAAGAAAAAAGCCTCTTTCTGTAATCCACCACTGTCAGTAATAATCAACTTGGCATTCTTTTCAAGAGCAATAACATCAAGAAACCCTACAGGCGGTACTATTATTAAACTAGAGCTATTCTCAACAGATTTCAATAATTCAGGACTCAATTGTTCATCCAGTTTTTTCTTAGTTCTTGGATGTAGAGGCAGTACTATTTTTAATCCGGCATTGTCCGATATTGAAAGTAAGGCTCTGAATATACTTGACAATTTGTCTGCATTGTCAGTATTTGAATCCCTATGAACCGTACACAAAATGTAGTCATCCTGTGTCAATCCCAATGAATCAAGAATAGTTGATCTATCCTCAGATACAGTTGAAAAATACATGCTGTTATCGTACATAATATCGCCACAATGGAACACACAAGGCGCATCAATTGTTGCCTTATCATGATTCTCAATATTAAAGCCTTCTCTTTTCAAATTCTCTACACCTGTTATTGTGGGCGTAAATAGCAAGGTTGACATGTGATCGCAAGCAATTCTGTTAAGTTCTTCTGGCATTGACTTGTTGTAACTTCGCAATCCGGCTTCAACATGAATAACCGGAATGTGAATTTTAGATGCTGCCAACCCTCCAGCAATAGTAGAGTTCGTATCACCATACACAAGCACTACTGACGGTTTTTCTTTTAAAAAAATCTCTTCCAACCCTTCGAGCATCTTTGCTGTTTGAGCACCATGAGATCCACTTCCAACATTTAGGTTGTAATGCGGTTTTGGAATTTGCATCTCTTCAAAAAACACTTTTGACATGTTCTCATCATAATGCTGACCGGTATGAACTATTACTTCTTCCAATTCTTTGGGGAATTGTGCTGAAATCGCTCTGCTAATTGCTGAAGATTTAATGATTTGCGGTCTTGCGCCTACTATTGTAATTATTTTCTTTTTCAAACTTTTACTCTTTAGACTATCAAACCTTCATCGGCAAAGCTAAAGTAATTATTATCAGAAAATATAACATGATCTAATATGGGTAAATCTATGTACTTACCAAAATTCACTAGGTTACTCGTCAGATTTAAATCAGATTGACTTGGCTTCAATTGCCCACTTGGATGATTGTGAGCAAGAACAACCGCACTTGATTTTAGTTCTAAAGCACGATGAAAAATAATCTTCCCGTCCGCAACGGTTCCAGAAATTCCACCTTTTGATATTTGACTACTTCCAATAACCTCATTGCCCCTATTCAAAAACAAAGAATAAAATTCTTCATGGCTCAAATCTGAAAGCTCAGAACGCAAATAATAATATACATCTTTTGATGATGTGATTTTGGGAGTCTTTACCTTAATTTTCCGTTCTCTTCTGCGCGCTAACTCCATAGCTGCATGAATAGTTATTGCTTTCGCGTCACCAATGCCATTAAAGCGCTGAAGCTCTTGAATGGACATTCTGGACAACTTGGTAAAACTGTGATTACAGTGGTTTAATATTTCACGTGCTAACTCAACAGCAGACTTTTTAGCCGAACCAGAACCGAGTAAAATAGCCAAAAGCTCAGCGTCTGTTAAGGCATTTCTACCTTTTAAACTTAGTTTTTCACGTGGACGATCTTCTTCCGCCCATGATTTAATGGATGATAATTGCATATAGATAGGTTATTGTGGTTAAATAAGTAAAACCAAAGTAGATCCTCGCCTCAGTCTCACTATTTAAGTTACTTATTTTTTTCGAGTTTTCCATTTATTTAGAGTGGAATGGTTATTGACAATCGCGTCGTGATAAAACGATCAACAAAGAGAATTGTTGGAAGGATTCCCAACTAACTTTGAAGTTGATCAGATATTTAGAATTATGCGATTATTATTTATTTCAATCATATCAAGTTTAATCAACATTTCCGCTATTGCACAAGACGCAAGAGGTACGATGGCCGATAGCTCGGACTATACGTTTACGCTTGATGACTTTTTAACACCAAACAAATTACTCAAGATAAAAGTCGACAGTGTGTTCAACACTTTAGATCAATCTTCTATAATTGCGCAGTTGATAATGCCTGCTACAGGAAGAATGGGACAACCAATCGATTCAATTAATTATTACATCAAGCATAAAATGGTGGGGGGTGTTTTGATGTTGAATGGAACGAAAGCTCAATTCACAAGTATGATCAAGAATTTCGAGGAGGCAAATACAGAGAATGGAAATCTACCTTTCCTTTACTCAGCTGATGCTGAACCTAGTTTGGTCAATCGTAAGATTACGGGAACTAAAATTGTCGCAAAAGCGAACGCGATAAAAACATTGGAAGAGGTAACTGAAGTAGCAGAGAGTATTTCCAATGATTTAAATGACATTGGAATTAACTATAATTTCTCCCCCGTTGTTGACCTGGCTTCAAATAGCACTGTTGGATACAGAGGGTTTGGCTCTAACCCAGCCAATGTTATACCATTCTCGAACGCCTTCATTCAGCAAACGCAAATGCAAAACATTATCGCAACTGCAAAGCACTTCCCTGGTCACGGTCTAGTTACTGGTGACACCCATAAATCATTACAGGTAATCGATGGGGAGATGAGGGAGTTGAAATATTACCCACCACTCATTGAAGAAGGTGTTTTGTCTATCATGATTGCACATATTGCAGTAAAAAACAATCGTCAATTCGATACGAATGGCTTTCCTGCCACAACTTCTGAAGTGATTGTGACGGACCTACTCCGAGACAGTTTGGGGTTCAACGGGCTTATAGTAACAGATGCTATGAATATGGGAGGTGTTGTGAAAATTCCTAATGCTTCTGTAAAAGCAATTGCCGCAGGATGTGACATCTTACTTATGCCTAAAAGCGTAAATAAAGCGCATAAAGAACTCACCGCAGAATACCTGATTAACAGTGAGTTCAGAGAGAAAGTTCATATCGCTGCAAAACGAGTTATCCGAATAAAAATCTGCCTTGGATTGATTTAAGCTCACCTTTATTCATCACGAACCGCAATTAATCTTGAGCTCCAGCAACCTATGAGCATTGGGGAATGTAAAAAGTAAGACGAAGCACTTAACATAATTAAAACATTCTCTTAACTTTGAAACAATGTCAATTAGCAGGATTCAGGAAATAGCCGAGGACTTTACAACCATTGATCTCACAGAAATGGACAAAGTTCAGTTAATGAGTCGCGTTGACACCAAATTTACCTTTTCTCAAAAGAAATTAATTGAAATCCTGCCTAATCTTCAAAAAGATTACAGAGTATTAAGTGTAGATGGGATTCTACTTTCTGAGTATGAGAGTTTGTATTACGATGACGCACAACTTACCTCATATGTAGATCACCACAGAAAAAGGTTAAGTCGTTTCAAAGTTCGATACAGAAAATATATCAATTCGAACATTGCTTTTCTCGAGGTTAAACACAAGAAGAACGGAAGAACCAACAAAAAGAGAATTCCTGTTGATGACATCCCGCTCGAATTATCAGAAGAGCATGAGAAATTTGTCAAAAAAACCGGAGTTAAAGGCGGTAAACTTCAGCCATGCTTATGGAACAGCTTCAAGCGAATTACGCTTGTAAGTAAAGCCATGAATGAGCGCCTGACCTTTGATATCGACCTTACTTTTAAGTGGGACGGTAAAGAACAGAAAGAAGAAAACATAATTATAGCAGAATTGAAACAGGGTAAAGCCATGCGCAATTCTCCATTTTACCAATTAATGAAAAACCACCAAATCAGGCCACTTCGCGTAAGTAAATACTGTATTGGAATCATTATGATGTACGGTAAAAAGAAAGTGAAATACAATAGATTTAAAAAGAAGCTACTTAAACTCAATAAAATCAACAAACATGCTGCCTGAACTTATCTCCTTAGCCATTGATAGTGGTACAAGTAAAGCTATCGTAGAAACAGTCACGGATGTGGTTGCGACTAATCCGACTTGGACGGAAACACTGGACCTCACTTGGTTTGACAATGATTTTTACAAACTAATATTTCGTTTACTTGTAAATCTATTTTTCATTACGATAATCATACGTTATTTGTACTACCCAATTACAAAGCGCAAGGATTATTTATTTACGTATTATCTAATTGGGATGATAACTTTCTTCCTATGTTTCGGGCTGAAAAAGCTCAACATTGACACAGGAATGGGACTCGGTTTATTCGCCATATTCGGTATCATCAGATACAGAACCAATCCGATAGAGATCAAGGAAATGACTTATCTATTCTTGATTATTGGATTAAGTGTATTCAACTCACTTGCTTCTAATAAAATTAGTGTTGCTGAAATGGGACTGATCAATGTTTCTGTTGTAGTGCTTACATACGGACTTGAGTATTTATGGCTAGTAAAACATCTTACACGGAAAACAATCGTCTACGAGCGCATTGATTTGATTGTCCCTGATAAGTACGCTGAAATGAAGGCTGATATAGAAACACGTACTGGTCTTACAATTAGCCGTATTGATATCGGAAAGATCAACTTCCTTGACGACACAGCTCAGGTGCGTATTTTCTATTATGCTGAGGAACAAGCATTGTCCGACTATCATAATGATTAAATTTGTGAGACTGAATAGTCTACATGAAAAATTTAAGACTTCTATTAATTCCATTTAGCTTTCTTTATGGCTTGGTCGTGTTTGTACGTAACAAATGCTATGACCTTGGAATATTCAGTACCTATTCGATTCCAAAAAAATCAATATGTGTAGGGAACTTGTCCGTTGGTGGAACAGGAAAAACTCCTCATGTAGACCTCATTTTAAGCCATTTCATTGAGGAGGATTTCAATATTGCTGTCTTGAGTCGCGGATATGGTAGAAAAACAAAAGGGCTCCTTGAAGTTAATAGTAATTCAACTGCAGCCCAGGTCGGAGATGAACCCCTCTTTTATAAACTTCGTCATGGAGAAAAAATAACTGCTATTGTCGCAGAAGAACGCAAGTTAGGTGTCGAATTTATACTGAACCTCGATCCCAAACACCAAGTAACAGTATTAGATGATGCTTTCCAGCACCGTGCAGTAAAGGCTGGTCTCAATATCATCATCACAGAACATGATCATTTATTTACTGACGATTACTTAATCCCTGCTGGGAATTTGAGAGAATGGCGCAGTGGAATAAAAAGGGCCGATTTAATAATAGTAAGTAAATGTCCAAAGCTTTCTGAAGCTGACAAAGGAGTTCTCCGTAAAAAACTGAAGTTCAATCCTGATGCAATTTACTTCTCCGAAATAACATATGATCCTTTGTGTGGATTCAATTCAGAGATAATTCCTAAGGCTGAGAACATTCTTTTAGTTACTGGAATAGGAAATCCTCAACCGTTACTAAACCATTTAGCAGCAGGGCATTCAGTGGAACACCTTAAATTCAATGATCACCATGCTTTTACAGAATCTGACATAGTACGAATTCACGAAAAATTTGATACTTTTGCTAGTCGTGATAAAATCATTGTTACAACGGAAAAAGACTTCATGCGAATCAAAGATTTCGATTCAGTTTTATCCACTAAGGACAGATGGTTTTATCAACCCATAACAACGATTATTGACGAACAAGAAAAATTTAACAGACTACTGGACGACTATGTTAGAGAAATTTAAAGAATCATACGAGTACATAAAAACACAAACCGATGTTAAACCAACGGTTGGGATTATTTTAGGAACAGGACTTGGAGGATTGGTGAATGAAATCAATGTAATTGATGAAATCCCTTACGAGAACATTCCAAACTTCCCTGTTTCTACAGTTCAAAGCCATTCAGGGAAATTGATTTTTGGAGAACTTGGAGGAAAACAAGTTGTAGCAATGCAAGGACGCTTTCACTTCTACGAAGGATATACGATGCAAGAGGTTACCTTCCCTGTTCGCGTGATGAAGTTCTTAGGAATTGAACGACTATTTGTGAGCAATGCATCAGGTGGAGTTAATCCTGATTACGAAATTGGAGAGATCATGATTTTAAACGATCACATCGACCTCTTCCCTGCTCATCCACTTATTGGGAAAAACTTTGACGAGCTTGGACCTCGATTCCCTGACATGTCTCAACCATACGATCGCAAGATGATTCAGTTGGCAAAGAACATTGCTCAAGAGAACAACATTCGAATTGCTGAAGGCGTCTACGCTGGATTAACTGGCCCTACTTTGGAGACACCTGCAGAATATAAGTATGTACGAGTAATTGGAGCCGATACCGTTGGAATGTCAACAGTTCCTGAAGTTATTGTTGCACGCCATATGGACATTCCTTGTTTTGCAATTTCAATTATCACTGATTTAGGTGTTCCTGGGTCGATTCAAGAAACGAGTGTTGAAGATGTTATCGCGGTTGCGAATCAGCAAGAACCGAAGATGACAATTATTATGAAAGAACTTATTGGACGCGTGTAAATTATGACACCTGAAATTAGATCAAAATATCAAGTTGTAATTGGACTGGAAGTCCACGCACAAATGCTTACAAAAACGAAGGCATTCTCTTCTGATGTTAATGAATTTGGTGCAACCCCCAATTCAAACGTTAGTGTGGTAACTCTTGGTCACCCAGGAACATTGCCAAAAATGAATAAGCAAACAATTGAATATGCAATTAAGCTTGGATTAGCCTGTGGCTCTGATATTGCTGGATTACAAAATTTTGATCGTAAAAATTACTTCTATCCAGATTTACCAAAAGGATACCAAATTACTCAGGACAAAACTCCGGTGTGCACGAACGGAAGCATTCATATAAAAGATGCTGACGGGAATGATAAAGAGATTCATCTGACACGAATTCACATGGAGGAAGATGCCGGAAAAAGTATTCACGACGTTGATGTATATGATACATTGGTGGATTTGAATCGTGCTGGAGTTCCACTTTTAGAAATTGTATCTGAACCAGATATGAGATCTTCTGAAGAAGCATACAATTATTTAACTGAAGTACGTAAGTTGGTGCGTTATCTAGACATTTGTGATGGTAACATGGAGGAGAGTTCTTTGCGTTGCGATGCGAACGTATCCGTTATGCTTAAAGATGCGACGGAATACGGTCGACGTGTTGAGGTGAAAAACATGAACTCGATTCGTAATGTTCAAAAGGCTATTGAGTTTGAGATCATTCGCCATATTGAAGCAGTTGAAAACGGAGAAATAATTGCTCAGGAGACACGTTCATTTGATGCATTGACAGGAACAACTATTTCTATGCGTTCAAAGGAAGCAGCAAATGATTACCGTTTCTTTCCTGAACCAGACTTGTTACCAATAATGATCAAACAAGAGGACATTGATGCGATGCGTGGAAACATGCCTCCATTACCTCGCGAATTGTTTCTAAAGTATACAAATGAGTTTGGATTGTCTGCGTATGATGCCTACAACCTAACCGACAATAAAGAAATTGCATTGTTCTATAATGAAGTAATCTCTCATACTAAAAATTATAAGTCCGCGGCCAACTGGATGATGGGTGATGTTAAATCATACTTGAATCAAAATGGCTTGGAAATGCCTGATTTTCCATTGAGCACTAAGTCAATTGCGGACCTAGTGAAATTAATTGACGATGGAAAGGTTTCATCAACGATTGCTTCTCAGAAGATTTTCCCAGCAATGTTGGAGAACCCTACTTCTACTCCATTGCAATTGGCAGAGTCAATGAATTTGATTCAGGATTCCAATGAAGATTCAATTCTTACGTACATTGAAGATGTAATTAAGCAACACCCAGAAGAAATTGAACGTTATAAGAACGGTGAAAAACAATTGACAGGTTTCTTGATGGGACAATTGATGCGTATTTCGAAAGGAAAAGCTGACCCAAAAGCAGCCAATCAACTTATGAGACAAACACTTGATGAATTATGATAAAATACTTGCTCTTAGCATGTACAGCTGCCCTACTCTTCGTTTCATGTGACGACACTGTCACGACAGAAGATGGAACAACTGATGAACAACAATCAGTAGGCGAAAATAATTTCACCATTACTGGAGAGATTAGTGGAGCCGCTAATACAATGTTTTACCTTGAGGCTCAAAGCCAATCAGGAGTAATTTCCGTCAGTGAAGTAACTTCAGATGCATCTGGAAACTTTGAAATGAACGGTTACATCCCAGGTTTTGGAATGTATCAATTGCGTATGGGCGATGATCCAAAGCAAGTTCTATTATTGACCATGGTTCCGAATGACAAATTGAAACTTACAGCAAATGCTTCAACATTTGCAAGCGCTCCGCACGCTGAAGGAACTGAATGGGCACAAATCATGTCTGAATACATTGCTAAAGTTGACGTTTTCAGAATTCAGCAAGCCGCTTTAGAGTCAATGCAAGGTCAAGTCGCACTTGAAACGCTTCAAGCTGAATATATGGTATTGAAGAACGATATGGATGACTTTGCAATTAAAGCAATGAAGAATGACCCTGGAAACCCTTTCAACGTTATTCTGTCAACATACGCTATTCCTTCTACTGACTTCGAAAGTTGGAATCCGGATAATTTATTAGTGTTGAAATTGGTCGCGGATGAGTTCATAAAAAACTTCCCAGAATCACCAATTCCTTCAGCTCTGTCAAATCAGATCAATCAGATTGACATGGCGTATAATGAATTCTTAATGAATTCTTCTGGAACGCGTGTAGCTCCTGAAATTGCTTTGAAAAACCCTGATGGAAAAGAAATTAAACTTTCATCATTAAAAGGAAAATACGTTATGATTGATTTCTGGGCATCTTGGTGTGCACCTTGCCGGAGAGAAAACCCAAATGTTGTAGCCTTATACAACAAGTACAAAAACCAAGGGTTTACAATCTATTCAGTATCACTTGACAACGATCCGATAGCTTGGAAAAAAGCAATCGAGGAAGATGGATTGGTTTGGCCAAATCATGTGAGTGACCTTTTACAATGGAATTCTCCGCTTCCTCAACTTTATGGATTTAACGGAATTCCTCATACCGTTTTACTTAACAAAGAAGGGAACATCATAGCCACCGGATTAAGAGGTGTAGATTTGGAACAAAAATTGAAAGAGATCTTCGAAAATTAATATCATGAAAAAATTATTCTTCCTATTATTTACTTGTGTAACTCTTTCCTCATGGGGGCAAGTGAACGTTACAGTATCAGGAAACATCTTTAATGCGAGTTCGGACTCAGTATATGTATGTCAGTTCATCAACTCACGTTTTGAAAATTACTTCGGTGGTGTAATTGCCAAAGATGGAAATTTCAAATTGCAGGGTGATGTGCCTTTTCCTGACTATTACATGTTGCGCATCGGAAATGATTTAATCAATCTCGTAGTGCGCGATGGGGCTGAGATTAAAATATACGGTGATGGGAGTAACCTTGGAGCTTTTGTAAACATCCTCGACAACCAAGAATCTTCTGACATGCACAAGTATGTTCAAACCTTGAAGGCTTGGCAAGCAAAGAGTGATTCGGCAAACATGATCATCCAAAAGGATCCATCGAAAAAGGAACAAATTAATAATGAAATGGCTGGACTATACCAGCGTTTTCAAGCTGAAACAAAATCTTTTATCGCAAAAAATTCGAATTCAGCGGCATTATATGCAGCAATTAGCTCTATAGATCCTGCAAATGATTTTGCAACGTTTGAATCACTAGTGCGTCAATTAAATAGCTCCTTCCCTGCTTCACCATCTATTCAAAAATTGTATAGAAATTATGAAGCACAAGTAAAGCAACGGGATGCAAACAACATTCTTGCTCCAGGAAAAATGGCTCCTGATTTCGAAGAGTTAATGACAGACGGAGAAACTAAAATGAAGCTTTCCGATTTAAAAGGAAAAGTTGTTTTGCTAGACTTCTGGGCGTCATGGTGCGGGCCTTGTCGACGTGAGAACCCAAATGTTGTTGCACTTTATAATAAATACAAAGACCTAGGCTTTACTGTACTGAGTGTATCTCTTGACAAGGACAAAGCACGTTGGATTGACGCAATTGAAAAAGATAATCTTTCATGGCCTTATCATGTGAGTGATTTAAAATATTGGCAAAGTGCTGCAGCTCAATTGTACGGTGTTCGTGGAATTCCATTCACTGTATTAATTGACCAAGAAGGAAAAATTGTAAAAACAAAATTGCGTGGGGAAGATTTAGCGAGAGAGCTTGAGCGATTACTAGGTTCATAAATGGACAAGAATAAAAAAATTTACTTCGCATCTGACTTTCACCTCGGTGCCCCTGATCATGCCTCTAGCTTAGTGCGTGAAAAAAAAATTGTTGACTGGTTATGTCACATAGAAAAGGACGCTGAAGAAATCTACCTAGTAGGAGACATTTTTGATTTTTGGTTTGAATACAAACGAGCTGTTCCACGTGGATTTGTCCGCATTCTAGGAAAGATAGCTGAACTCACAGACAAAGGAATCCCAGTATACGTTTTCACAGGAAACCACGATATGTGGATTTTCGATTATCTTCCAAAGGAATTAGGAGTAACTCTTTACCGTGAACCTATCGAGCGTACATTCTTCGGTAAATCATATTTTATTGGTCATGGTGATGGATTAGGCCCAGGAGACAAGGGTTACAAATTCCTCAAGAAAGTCTTTGCTAATAAATTCTGTCAATGGTGTTTTGCTCGATTGCATCCAAATTTTGGAATCTGGTTGGCTGATAAATCATCTCGATCAAGTAGAGCGAAATCAAAAGGCGAGGACGAAAAATTCTTGGGAGAAGAAGGTGAATGGCTGATTCACTTTTGCAAAGAAAAATTGCAAGAAAAGCCAATCAATTACTTTGTGTTTGGACATCGTCATCTCCCACTCGATCATAAACTTACAGAGCAATCTACTTATTTCAATTTAGGAGAATGGATCAACTACTGTACCTATTTAGAGGTAAGTAATGATGGCGTAGAACTCAAAGAATGGAAATAATTAATTTCTAATCCTGTCAAGGATCATGTTTAATTCTGGAAATCTCTTGTATTTTAGTACAAACAAAAGTTAAGATTTATGAGTACTATTCAATCAGATTGGACGAGAGCTGAATTCAAAGCATATTTATTGCTGTATGCGGCACAATCAAATTATTTCGAATCAGAAGAAGAAACAGAATTGATACATTCTTTGGTTTCAGATGACGCGTACAAACGAATTCACAGGGAGATTGATAAGGACAATGATTATCAGCGCATTCAAAAAATCATACACAACATTGAGAAATTTGAATACTCGAAAGATGAAATTCACTTACTTGTGAACGACATTCAAAAGTTGTTTTTAGCAGATGGACAAATTGACTTACTTGAATCAAACTTCTATACTGCATTGAAACGATTGATTGATTAACTGCGTTAGAAGAAATTCCATTTTTTTTATAAACTTGTTCTATCTCGTCAGCATTGATGTTTAATATCCGTATTTTAGGGATTCTAAAACTAAAACATGCTTTTAAGAACTCTCCAGTTACTGGTCGTAATTTTCATTTCGACTATCTCCTTCTCTCAAATCAATCTAACTCTTTTAGGTGAATTACCATATGCTCAATCACGAGGCGATTGCAGCGATATCTGGGGATATGTTGACGGTCTAGACAATGAATATGCCATTGTCGGTAATGAAACTGGGACTTCCGTAGTAGACGTATCTGATCCCGCAAATCCTGTTGAAGTATTTTACACCGCTGGCGCTACAACTATTTGGCGTGATATGAAAGTGTGGGGAACTACAGCATATATCACAAATGAAGGCGGTGACGGATTAAAGATTATTGACTTGAGTAACCTTCCCGGTCCAATACTTCCATCAGACGTATACCAATATACTGGATCGACATATGATTTTACTACTGCACACAATATTTTTATTGATGAGGTTGGACGCGCCTTCATAACAGGTTCCGACCATACGCAAACCACTACAGTCATTTTGGATATTGCAACAGATCAACTGAACCCGATTGAATTAGGAGTTTATGATGACTATTACATGCATGACATTTACGTTCGTAATGATACATTATGGGGTGGTGCTATTAATGACGGATTCTTCGTAGTGGTAGACGTTACTGACCCATTAAATTGCGTTACTATGGCAACACAATTTACACCAACAACATTCAGTCATAATGTATGGTTATCGGATGATGGTAATACGCTCTATACAACTGACGAAATTTCAAACGCATTTATCGCGTCTTATGATGTTAGTGATCTTAGTGCGATCGTTGAATTGGATCGAATTCAGTCGAGCCCTGGTCAGAATGTTATCCCACATAACACCTTTGTTGTTGGTGATTACTTAGTAACTTCTTATTACCGAGATGGTATAACAATTCACGATGCAACCAATCCTGCAAACCTAATTGAAGTAGGAAACTATGATACTTCACCTTCATTTTCTGGAAATGGTTTTAATGGTGCCTGGGGAGTATATCCATACTTACCCTCTGGTAATATACTCGCTAGTGATATTGAAAATGGTGTAATTGTTCTAGGACCAACCTTTTCGCCAGGTGCATATTTAGAAGGCAATGTTGTTGACGCAGTAACATTGAACCCTTTGAACACTGTTCAGGTGGATATTGTGGCAACTGTTGTATCAGACAACACAAACACATTAGGAGATTATGTCACAGGAATTGGGGCAGCAGGAACGTATGACGTGACTTATTCAAAACTCGGTTATGTTACAGAAACTATTGCAAACGTTGTTTTAACCACTGGCAACACTACGGTAGTTGATGTTCAATTAACACCATTACCAACTTTTACCTTACAAGGGCTTGTTGTGGATGTGAATTCGAACCCAATAGCGAATGCGCAAATCTCTGTAAGCGATGCGCAATTTTCAACGACAGTAACTACGAATGGTATAGGTGAGTTCGATATCACATCTTTTCTGGAAGGGCCTTATGACGTATCCATTGGATTATGGGGTTACCACACATTGTGTTTGCCAAATGAGCAATATACAATAGCAGGAGGACCATATATTTACGAACTTTCAGAAGGATATTCAGACATTTTTGAGCTTGATCTAGGATGGTCTGTTTCAGGAAATGCTGATACGGGAGATTGGGAACGAGTTGATCCTAATGGTACCACATACCAAGGCAACGATGCGAATGCTGAAGACGACTCGCAGGATTGTGGAGCGACTGCCTATATCACCGGAAATGCTGGAGGACAAGCTGGAAACGACGACGTAGACAATGGAACAACAGTTCTTACTTCACCTGTTTTCGATTTGTCGACATACAATGATGCCTTTATTTCATTTGAACGCTGGTTTTTCAATGCAGGAGGACAAGGCACACCAAATGACTCATTGGTTGTAGAGCTTACAAATGGAACTCAAACAGTAATGGTTGACTTCTCTGATAATAATGAGCCGTCAATGGGTGAATGGGTATATAGTGAAATCCGCGTGTCAGATTACATTACTGCAACCAGCTCTATGCAATTGAAAGTTCGGGCAATGGATTTGCCAAGTGGACATTTGGTTGAAGGAGGCTTTGACAATCTCCTTATTTGGGACTCAATTGTTGCTAATAATGGAATTGACGAAATGGCTATGGACAACAATATTCATGTTTACCCGATTCCATTTGCCGATGAATTCACTATTTCTTTGGATGAGACTTTTGAGTCAGTACGAGTTGAAGTTATTGAAATGTGTTCTGGAAAACTAATAGAAGTACAAGAGTTCAATGCAACGAATTCTGTAATAATGGAAAATGA
The DNA here is from genome assembly GCA_033791225.1 of Crocinitomicaceae bacterium. Classification (GTDB taxonomy): domain Bacteria; phylum Bacteroidota; class Bacteroidia; order Flavobacteriales_D; family Crocinitomicaceae; genus UBA4466. The sequence continues at coordinate 143,113 of JASJHD010000015.1, read as the reverse complement.
TTATACCGATGGAATGTTCATTCTTCGTATCTATGGAAACGAGAACCTTTTAGCAATTCGAAAGGTTGTTAAGATGTAAAGTACGTATAAGCGCTTGCAATTTTAACAATTACATTCCAGGCATTCCGCCACCCGCTCCTTTCATCTGCTTCATCATTTGACGCATATTTTTTGGGTTGCTCATCATCTTCATCATCTTTTTTGTGTCACCGAACTGCTTCATTAGTTTGTTTACTTCTACTACGTTCGTCCCACTTCCTTTTGCAATTCGGCTCTTACGCGAACCGTTGATTGAATCTGGATTACTACGTTCCCCAGGTGTCATTGCATGGATAATTGCTTCTACGTGCTTGAACGCATCGTCTTCTATTTCAACATCTTTCATCGCTTTACCCATTCCAGGCAACATTCCCATGAGGTCCTTCACGTTCCCCATTTTTTTCACTTGTTGAATCTGACTCAAGAAATCATTGAAATCGAATTGATTTTTCTTGATACGTTTCTGAAGTTTTCTAGCTTCTTCCTCATCAAATTGCTCTTGCGCTTTCTCAACCAAGGAAACGATATCACCTTTACCAAGAATTCTATCTGCCATACGTGAAGGATAGAATACATCTAATGCATCCATCTTTTCACCGGTACCAACAAACTTAATTGGCTTATTCACCACAGACTTAATCGTCAATGCAGCTCCACCACGCGTATCACCGTCTAATTTCGTTAAGACTACTCCATCAAAATCGATACGCTCATTAAAGGATTTTGCAGTGTTCACAGCATCCTGTCCAGTCATGGAATCCACAACAAACAAAGTCTCGGTAGGCTGGATTGCCTTCTTAACGTCGGCAATCTCGTTCATCATCTTCTCATCAACAGCCAAACGACCAGCAGTATCGACGATTACTACATTAAACCCATTGCTTTTAGCGTGCTGGATAGCGGCTTTAGCAATGTTTACTGGATTCTTTTCTTCTCTATCTGAATATACTTCAATATCAAGTTGCTCACCCAATACATGTAATTGATCAATTGCTGCAGGACGATATACATCACAGGCAACCAATAATGGCTTCTTTCCTTTCTTGTTCTTTAGGTATGAACCAAGCTTACCAGAAAATGTTGTCTTACCAGATCCTTGAAGACCAGACATCAAAATAATTCCAGGGTTTCCTTGAATGTTAATTTCAACCTCGTTTCCTCCCATCAACTCTACCAGTTCTTCATGGCAGATTTTGATCATTAATTGGCTTGGAGAGATTGATGTTAATACATTCTCCCCTATAGCTCTTTCCTTAACGGTAGTTGTAAAATCTTTAGCGGTTTTAAAGTTAACATCGGCATCTAGCAAGGCTCTTCGCACTTCCTTCAATGTTTCAGCAACATTTATCTCAGAGATTTGGCCCTGACCTTTTAAAACCTTAAACGCTCTCTCGAACTTATCCGTTAAATTTTCAAACATAGTATTATAATATTCGGGCTACAAAGCTAATAAAAAGCAGGATTTTAAAGAAGAAAGAAAGTTTAAATTTTACCGATCATTTTTTACAAAGAACATACTTTTTTGAATTCTTGCTCTTCTTCTAATGTCATCGGAAGAAGGGCTTTTTTGATCGCCTCTGTTTAGATTTACTTTTTTCAAGCAATTGCTTTTTGTATATTTAAATCAATGAGAATACTCATCTATTTATTATTCATGCTTATCCAAGTACAGGCTTTCGCGAATATGGCGAATCCGGTTCTCTCAGGTACGCTCGGTGGACGCCCATTTGTCAATCAATATGTTGATGTTGTTCACGAAGATCTTTTCATTAAAATCGATGATAAATTTGAGTTTGCTCAATTCAACGTTCGATATCATATAAACTCATCAAGGGATGGCATTCAAATACCTTTTCTATTCTACGCATCTGCATACCTCGATTCCTTCATTGTCAAGATTGACGGTGTAGAGGTTAAAGTCAAAGATATCCCCTATGACTTTGAAGTGCAAGAAGGAGCTAAATTCAAAGACTTTTCGTACTTCTTTGAAAATTCAGATTACAATGAGAGTGTTGTTCTCGAGGAATCACCGAAACAAGGTTTCTATATTTCCTTAGATGATATGATTTACTTTGAAACAGACATCTCAGAAGGATCACATATAATTGAAGTAAGCTATAGAGCAACTAAATGGACGGACACTTGGGATTGGATAAATGAATATAGTTTTCGCTATGCCCTATCTCCAGCAAAATATTGGAAATCATTTGGGACATTGACCATTGAGGTTAACGCAACAAATTTTAACAAGCCCTTGACGACAAATCTTGGTGTGCCAAATTCTGGGAGTATTGACTCAATCGCTATCTGGAAATTTGACAGTATACCCGTTGAAGTCCTTCAGATAAATTTCAAGCCAGAAGTAGATCAAACAGCTGATACAATGATGAAAATAGGGCCTAGTGGCTTATCCTATATAACAGGAGCTATACTTGCCGTTATTCATCTACTGCTTCTCATTTGGTACAGAAGAAGAAATCCTTTAAAAAAGTATTCAATTGTTGTAATTGTCGGTAGTGTTCTTATTCCACTCATTTTCTTAATCACGTGGATGAATTACTATGATTTTATTGACTCCATTATTGGAGAACATGCGAGTCGAAGACATGGCTACACCTTTTTTGTAATTGCTCTATACCCAATTATTCTACCCATTTATTGGGTAATCTATTGGCTGATCGATAAGCGTGTGAAAAATAAAAATACGCAGTGAAACAATGAAAAAATTATCAATACTTAGAATTGGATTGCTTGGAACATTCATTGTATCGTTCTTAGCACCCAGCTTTGGGCAATCAACAATACATCTGGATGACAGATTATCTTTTAATCTTACAGAGGAATGGAGTTTTATTCAAGATGAAACTCGGACCTTTTTCACTTTAAGCAATAGTTCTGACACTATATTCTTTGGATCCAGTACCACTCCATTTTCTGTTAGAAGTCAGTGTGGACCGCCTTATGTGTTGCACGATAACGGGGAGTTTGAATTATTCGATCTTGTGTCATATACATTATTTATTCCCGATTCATTGAAGGGGCCAGAAAGAACTGAGTTAATTCATAAAAGGGATAGTATAGAGGCTGCCCAAGAAGAAAGAAATAGAATTTTTCGCTTACAACACCAGCATAAAATTGACAGTATCAATCTCTTGAATGAGCAAATTGTAGAAAGGTATGAACGTAGAGCCGAATGGAAATTAAAGATGTACAATAAATTAAATGAGGGGATCAATAACCCAATAATTTACATCAGCCATTTCCGTCACAATTTTTATTCTCCCACAACCGTACAAACCAGTATTCACCTGAGATTAGCTGTAGGTAAGGAGATTATTTATTATGGGTTTTATGGTCTAGTCAACCTTTCTACTATAGAGTCGTTCATTGACCTTTTCTATTCCCTAGATGTTAGTGTCCCTGAAACTGAATAGGCTTGAGAGTGAATACAGAAATGACTAAATTACGTCAATGATCAAACTACACACCATACTGCTCGTACTGTTTACTTCGGCCGCAATGTTGTCTAGAGCCCAAACGGCTGATTCATTATTGTATGGTACTTGGTTGTGGAAAAGAAAGGGCGACAAAATGATTGTCTTGCAGCGTAGAAATGAACTTAAACGCAACAAAGAAGGATTGGAAATATACCTAGGTGACACGATGTACAGGAAGATATTGAATCCACCTTCTAAAATCTTGAGAAGTCGATACAAATTCGCACACAAAAAAGGGCATTGGTACCGATCGCCAGATGGCTTACTAATTTTGACATATAGAAACCATACATATTCTTTCAAAGAGAGCTATAAATTAGTGACAGTGAATAAAAAGAAAATCACCATGCGCCTTGTAGAATCTATTAATATTGAACTTGATGAGTGAAACTTCTAAATTAGAAACCCTTGAAAAGGGCTGGGAGATATTGAATGAGTACTATCCTGGATGGGAAGGTTATGGGAGGTCAAAAAGAAAAACAGAAGCTTGGGCAAAAGTTCTTACCGAAGATACCGTTGAGATTTTCGCTATTACCCGAATGTATGAGTGGATTACACCTAAAATACATCGAAACGTATGGATTAGGTATGTTGTTGATATAAAGGAATTAGGACTTATCTTAGAAGAAGAAAATGTGAAAGGAGATGATTGGACAAGAGATACATATACCAAAATCCGATAGCGTCAATTATGTTAATCAATGAATACCTTTTTGGATTCGTAGCGATTCTACTTAGTTTGGGAGTTCTATTTGGAATTCGTTTCATTGCTCAGCGTTATTCCAAGAACTCTAAGACCAATGATATTGGAAACATTGCTGCTTTCGTCGGAGCTGTTATAATCATTGCATTTGCATGGATTGGATCTGGTCAGGTCTACATGATCGACCAAGATTTTAATGTTGGTAGCTATAGAACATGGGGGGCAATTCACGTAGAGCTTGACAACGGGAAAGTGATTTCTGAGATCAACACAGATCGCGTCACAGTTATAAACAATACGAGTACACCGCTTTTCATTGAAAAGATCATTTATGGCGGCGGAAGTTCTCATTACACCGAAAAAGATTATTTGGATTCAGATTCAAACATTGTAAACTCAAACTACAATGGGTTTGATGTTTTCCCATACACGGCAGCCTCCATTTATTTAGAACGGAAGTCAATTGATTATTTCTTCGACGACGAAATTCCAGACGAAATCCGAGTTCCACTTGGCTCTGGAGAAGTGAATTATTGGTTACGAAAGGCTCATTAAGGTTCCTTATATTTGTTATTCAAGACGTATATTATCCATGGAATTATTTGCCACAGACAGACTCTCGGTTCGAGAATTCACATCAATCGATATTGATTATTTTATTGAGCTACTTTCAGATCCTGAAATCCGTCGTCCTGTCCCCCAGCCTACTTGGTCCGAAGATAAAATTAATTCCATGTTCGAAGAGTTTTGTGATTACGAAAAAGATCCCCTAACCAAAGAACGATCAGCTTGGGGAGTATTTGAATCCTCTAAAACAGAATTGATTGGCTTGTGCGCATTACTAACAAATGACGATGGTCAGCGAGAATTAGGCTATCGTTTCAGACATAAGTATTGGGGTAAGGGTTATGGAACCGAGGTAACTAAGAACTTTATCGATTATTGTTTCTCATCACTTCAATTAGAAGTCATTGCAGCAGATGTGAATATCGAAAACATTGGATCGGTAAAGATTTTAGAAAAATTCTTCTCTCCAGTAAATCAGTTCTTTAATGAACGTGATCAATGTTACGACCGCCGTTATGTGCTAAATAAGTCAGATTGGCAATTATACTATAAGTGAAATCGTTAATAAACGTGAAATCTATACATTCCTCTAATACAAAGTCCTCTCTAACGTTTTAAGTCAGATATACTCATCACAAACCTGACGAAAATGGCAAAATTAAAAGCAAATAAGCGAAGATTGATTCAATGGAAAGTCTATTTCGATCGATCTAGGATGTACATTGGCTACATTCAATTTTTCATGATAGGATTCATCCTATTATCTTCAAATGCTGATACGGCAATTGGTAAATTAATCTTTGACCACTTACTCATTTCCATCCCCGTCTTGGGTTTGCTTTTTGTAGGAGGATCTTTATTTCTTGGTCGATTAGATACTGTTTACGGCCTGAGAGAAGAAGAACTGAGAAATTCTGCAGCAGCGAATCCAGTAATGCGTGAAATATTGACAAATCTGAAAGAAGTGAAAGCTGAATTGGCTGAACTTAAAGCGAAATCGAGTTAGTTTCTAATCAAATTGGTGTGGAATTTCTGACATTTAGCATCTTTAATTATGAGATTCTTCAATCTGCATAGAAGTGGATGGGAAAACCCTATTTATATCCTCATTGAGGGTTAGTAAACAAAGTTAAATTATGTTGCGAAAAATTATTGCGATAGCAAGTTTCATAGTAATAATTGTTCCTAGAACATATTCCCAAAACAGTCGAGTTTACACGAAAGAATTGAATGCACAATTGGACAGCATATATGCAATGGCTGCCTATACATTTGATCCAACATTACTGGTAACAACTGCTAATAAACTTCAACATTATAAAAAAAAGGAAGTGCTTGCAATGATTCGAGAAACGTACGATTCTGAATCAGGTCTTAGCTTGGGATACGGTTTATTTCTGCTGTTGCGGATGCAATTTGACATTCCTGATGATATGCAACATTTAGAAATTTGGTTTGGGAAACCAGGCACAGCACCTCCTAATTCTACCTCCCCCACCAATAGATTCCCTATTATAATGGTAGAGGATTTTCCTGTCATTCTTATTACCGGATATATGCTAGGAGGTCTCCCTGAAAATATTGATCGGCATATGGAATTTTATAAGAAATATGGTGTGCTTAGAGACAAACCATTTCCTACCGAAATAAGATCCTCAAGAGCAAATTACTATCTTTCTTTCACAAAAGAATGGTTCAAATTATATAAAACAACAGAAATCCCTGCATCAGTGAGTTGGTGGGTTGAAGAGCAATTGGACCAATTAAATCTAGATTGACTTTCTCTAAAATAGAAATCAATTACAAATCATTCTTAACTTCGTCTAGATTCAAAAAGAACCCTATGAAATTTAGATATTTTGCCCTCACGTTTCTAACTGCAACAATCCTCTCTCATTCTGTACAGAGTCAAGAAATTACTTCAGAGTACATTGATGCTTTGGTCGAAACTGCGTTTAGTACATCTCCAAACGCAGGTGTAGCCATTGCTGTAGTAAAAGATGGCAAGGTAATTCATGCAAGAGGCTATGGAATAACCTCTGCAGAGACACAGGCTGCTGTGGATGAAAATACGTTGTTCTCGATAGCTTCCAACAGTAAAGCATTTACAACAATGGCTTTGGGAATGTTGGTAGACGAGGGTAAACTCAACTGGACCGACCGAGTGATCGATCACATTCCTGAATTTAAGATGTACGACAGCTACGTTACGGAGCATTTCACAATTCTTGATTTGATAACTCACAGAAGTGGACTCGGATTAGGAGCGGGAGATTTAATGTTCATACCGGATGGATCTGATTTCAAGATTGACGATATATTAACAAGCTTTCAGCACCAAGAACCCACATCGGAATTTCGCACAAAGTATGATTATGACAATTTACTTTACATTGTTGCTGGTGAAGTGATTCATCGAGTATCTGGATTACCTTGGGATGAATTCATTGAAACACGTATAATGAAACCCCTAGGGATGGAAAGATCAGCTGGCTATTTTGAAAATTTGACAACGTCTGAGAATATTGCTCAGCCACACTCGGTTGAAAATGGAGAACTCCTTGAATTGGATACTTATTTGGATCCTAATAAGGTATTTGGTGCAGCCGGAGGCATTTATGCCAGTGTAAACGACTTAAGTAAATGGATGTTGATGCAGCTCGCTGATGGAAAATATGGAGCTGGTCAGGAACTCGTTTCTGCTGAAAATCATCATGAAATGTGGAAAGCACATACGAACATCAGATTCAATGCAGTTCCAGGGGCTGGATACGGATCGCACTACAAGGCGTATGGATTAGGATGGTTTCTAGAAGACCAAAATGGATATACAATTGTAAGCCACTCTGGCGGTATGCCTGGTATGTTGTCACAAACAATATTGATTCCGGAGCTAAATGCCGGAGTTGTTGTTTTAACCAATTGCGCACCTGGTGGATATAGTTACTATGCACTTTCTCACTCGATAAAAGACGCAATCATTGGAGCTGAAGGCAATGATTGGATTGAAATGGCGAATTCATGGATTAGTGGTAGCAATCACGAAGCTGACTCTGTTGTAAACCATGTCTGGGAGACTGTCAAGGCCAACAAAAAACACAAAATTAACTTTCGAGATTTCATTGGAACCTATGAAGATGATTGGTTTGGAGAAGTTACGATCGAAGACAGGGAAGGTAAATTGTGGTTTTCATCAAAAAGATCTCCAAAACTGAATGGTGAAATGTTCTTCTATCAAGCCAATACTTTCGCAATTAAGTGGGAATACGAAGCAATGTATTGTGACGCTTTTGCTTTATTTACTTTAGATGAGTTTGGCGTTGCACAAGAAATCACAATGAAAGGGATCTCCCCTGATATTGACTTTAGCTTCGACTTTCAAGATCTCGACTTTAAACGAATTAAGTAGAACTTCTGTATCTTAACAGTATGAAAAACAATTTCCTTTTCGCTTTAACTTTCATTGTTGGAATTTCACTAACACATGCTCAGGCTCCTCAGGTAATCATCCCAGAATTTGACGACATCTACTCTAATACCGTACGTGATCTAGAAGCGGGGAATACTGACATTAATTATTTTCAATTTAGATACTCTTTTCTTGAAAGCGAACAATTTATTATCGCAGACGGAATGAGCGGCAGCCTTGACAGTCTTGAAAAAGAGATGTACAAGCAGATGAAAAAAATGGATTATGAGAAGCTTGTTCAAATCACCAAAGAAATGCTAAGCATTGATTATACGAATATGATGGCGCTTAAGATATTACGCCAGACTTACGCAATGCTAGACGAACATAAATTGGCAGCGCAGTATAAAGCAATTCAGTTTGGTCTACTCTACTCCATTCTCAACAATGGTGATGGGGAAACATGTGAAACGGCTTGGCCAGTCATTCAAATTTCCGAAGAGTACTTTATACTTAAAATGATCGATGCAAAAATACGTGAACAAGCTGTAGATAGAAACGGTGGACTCTGTGATCGTATGGAAGTTAAAGAAGATGGCGAAAAGAAAACCTATTATTTCGAGGTATCAAAAGTGTTTGAAGGGTATGACAATTTGATGCGTGAATGAAGAACGCCTTAAAGGCTTTTTACAGTATGGCACAATATTCGATAACTGCGAACCGAAAAAAGCTTATTTTTAGCAATCAATAACGAAAAACAAAACATGAAAAGAATTATCAAATCACTAATCGTTGGATGTCTAGTTTTATCTTCAACGGCAGCATTCGCTCAGAAGGACATGATCTTTATAGCGAGTCAAACTATGTCTTCTACTGATCCAACTATGCAATCACAATTGGCGATGGTTGGAGAAATGACAATGACGACCTATCATAAGAAGAACATGACAAAAACGGTTACTTCTGGCGGAATGACTGGAACGAACATTACGATTTTTAACGAAGACACGAAAAAAGGAATCATGATAATGGACAATCCATTCATGGGGAAAAAGTGGATGACGTTGGACTCATCTGAAGATGAAGAAGATGATAGCTTCGAAGTGGAAAGAACTTCAGAGACCAAAGAAATCATGGGATACGTTTGTACTAAGTACATCATCACAGAAGAAGGTGGAACTGAAATTGAAATGTATACTACTGAAGAAATTAAAGTTTCTGGAGATCAACGATTTGGAGAAAAGGTGAAAGGTGTGGCTTTACTAACAGTAACAAATACATCTCAAATGGGAATGTCTATGACAATTACCGTTGAAGTCACTGAGATCAAGGAAACAAAAATCAAGGACAGTGAATTTGACATGACTGTTCCTGAAGGATATGAGGAAATGAGCATGGATGAAGTGATGGGGAACTAATTCCACCAAAGATTCGAAAAAACCTCCAAGCGAATTTTCTCTTGGAGGTTTTTTGTTTTCTGATGAATCGTATCTTTATAATATATCTGAAAGTTGTGAAAAATGAATCGCATGAAACCTAGTTCTTTCTTATTGTTTTTTTGCTTAAGTATAATCTTAATTGGTTGTCAATTTGATGAACCTGTCCCTACTTGGAGCGAAAGAATCGAGGAATCTTTAGAGACTAGCCCGACTTCAGACATTACTTGTCCTAGCTGTGGACATACAGAAACAGAAGAGCTTCCAACTACGCAGTGCTTATTATTGTACGATTGTAAGTCTTGTGGAGAAACGATGAAACCTGAAGGTAATGATTGTTGTGTTTTCTGCACACACGGAACGCATGAATGCCCTTCTATTCAAGAGCAAAATCAATAACGCGGGTTCAATACTGCGAATTCATGTACATCTAAAATTTTGTTGTTCTTCACAGCGCCATGCCGAGAAATCCCTTCAAACTCAAATCCACACTTTTCAAGTGCGCGCATTGATCCTTTATTGTAGGAAAACACTCCAGCAAAAATGCGAACCAGATCAAGCTTCTCAAATCCATGTTGAACAATTAACTCAATTGCCTTAGTAGCTATCCCTTTCCCCCAGTATGCTTCGCCAATAAAATATCCAACCTCTGCATTACGCGCATAGATATCTGTTTGTGGGTGAAGTCCAATATTTCCAACATGTTTTCCTTCGTAGATAATCGCGAAACGCGAAATCACCTCTGAACTTAAGGTTTCATTAATAAATTTTATGGCAGCTTCTTCTGTAAATGGGTTCGAAAATCCATCACTTAAGTTGTCACTTATATTTCGGTTGTTGGCAATTTCAACCAATCCTAGAACATCGCCCAAGGAAAAAGCGCGTATGTACACATCAACACTCATCGTGTAAATACCCACTCGTCCTCAGTGGACTGATTCACATCGAACATATAGCCTCCTGTATCAAATAATTTAATTTGCTCAGGATCACTGATGTTGTTTTGAACAATGTAACGAGCCATGAAGCCTCTTGCCTTTTTAGCATAGACCATTACAACTTTGTAATCTCCATCTTTGAATTCTTTAAAACTCGGAGTTATCACTCGGCCTTTCAATGTTTTTCGATCCACAGCTTTGAAGTACTCTGCTGAAGCTAAATTGATGATTATTCCATCTTCACTCTCAGCATTCAATGCTTCCGCCAGTTTTGATCCCCAGAATTTATACAGGTTCTTCTTAGCAGACGTTACTGCCCACTTGGTCCCCATTTCCAAACGGTAAGGATAAATTACGTCTAGCGGCTTTAAAATACCATACAGTCCGGATAAAATACGTACGCGATCTTGCGCAATCTCCAATTCCCTAGCGTTCATGTTTGTTGCATCGAAACCTCTGTACACTTCTCCATTAAAGGCTGCTCCTGCTAATGCATTCTCACCGTTTAAGCTTGTAACAGCTTTCCAATTCTGGTAACGATTAAAATTCAATTGAGATAAGTCCCTCGAAAGGCTCATCATCTTGCCAATTTTATTTGAGGAAAATTTGCTCAATTTCTTGATCAGTCCTTCTGCTTCACTCATAAAGATTGGCTCGGTTATGATTGAAGAATTTATTTTTTTTTCAATATCTAAGGCCTTTGCAGGAGACAGTAAAACTTTCATAATTCAAATTAAAAAAGGAGCATAGAAAAGGTAACCACAATCAACACCCCAATAACATTTAGTACAAAGCCAGTTCTTGCCATCTGATTAATTTTCAGCATTCCTGATGAAAATACGATAGCATTCGGTGGAGTTCCTACGGGTAACATAAATGCACAACTCGCGGCAAGTGTAATTGGCATACACAATTGAAGAATTGTGAAATCTGTTTTTAATGCAAAATCAGCCACAACAGGAATGAACACTGAGACCAGCGCCATGTTGGACATTATCTCTGTTCCAAATATCGCTATTGCTACCAATACAGTCAAAAGAATATACAAAGGTGCATCCGCATAACTTTGAAAAACGAGCGTTAACTGATCAATCACTCCGTTTACTTCAAGCATTTTTGCAAGAGCCATTCCTCCACCAAACAGCAAGAGTATTCCCCATGGCAAGCGTTTTGTGTCGCTCCAATCAAGTAATTTCTCATCCTTCTTTTTACCTGGCAAGAAAAACAATAATATAGCTCCTAGCACTGCTACGCCCTCGTCTGAGTAATGAAAACCACTCGGATCTTTACTATCTGTCAGCAGACTTCTAAATGACCACAACAATACAACACATAAAAATAGGACCATTACGCGCTTTTGATTCGCTGTCCATTTTTTGCGCTCACTACGGACTTCTTCTATTGCTTCAGACCTTTCTTTTCCTAATAAAAGATAAAAGAACAGAAATACTATTCCTAGCATGATTAAACTTAAAGGAAGACCTACTCCCATCCAAGTCGCAAAATCTACCTTGATACCGTATTTGTCATCAATAAGCCCCGCCATGAGAATATTTGGTGGTGAACCTACCAAGGTTGCCATTCCTCCAATACTAGCTCCATATGCAACGGACAATAGTAGGAATACCGGAAACTTTGACTTCCCTTTCTGGGGAACTTTTGATAATACTGCCAGAGCCATTGGAAGCATCATTAATGCTGTTGCCGTATTTGAAATCCACATGCTTAACAGCGCCGTGCTTAGCAAGAAGCCTAATATAATTCTCGATTTCGAAGTTCCAACTACACGAATGATTCCTTCTGCGATTTGCTTATGTACATCCCATTTTTCTAACGCAAGCGACAAAACAAATCCACCGAAGAACAGGTAAATGAACTTATGCCCATAGGCTGCCGTTAGTTGTTCAGGAGTGAGTATGCCAAGGGGGATTGCGAAAATAAAGGGAAACATGGCTGTGACATAGATCGGCACTACCTCAAACAACCAAAACAAAATCATTAATATTCCAACAGCAATTGAATACCAGAATGTTGTGTCTTCAGTTGGTCTTGGAGTTAAAAAAAGAATCGCAGCAAAGACAAAGGCGCCTAAAGCCATGATCATTTGTTTATGATTGAGTTTTCCCATAGTTAAAACGAATGTACACTTTTTGATAAAAGCACTCTAAATTCCAAGTTATTTTCCACTGCCTTATTGTTCAGTCATTTCACAATTATTTGGCATAAAAAAAGTGTCCATCTTAGAGAACACTTTCAAAATAGGTATGTAGCACTCTAGTTCAGTGCATTCAATTTCTCTACAAAAGAAGTAGCTTTCTTTTCAACTTCTTCAATGATTGCCTTGTAATCAGCTTTATTCTTTGCAGCGTTTATCTTGCCCAAAATTTGATCTTGAAAATCTGCAGCTTCATCAATTAAAGCCTCAGATTTATCAGCCTTCTTAGGGTTGTAACTTTGAATATCAAAACATTCTTCGACTACATCAAAGACCATCGCATTAACATTGTTCTTTAGTATTCTTACGCTTGCCATAATTGTATTAGTTTGAGGTGAAATTACGATTTATTGAGTCAACTATTCGAATTGTCGCACCTATTAATTAACAGTACAATGTTCGAATTGACTGACAACCTGTATCATCAATGAACTGGCAGCTTAACCCTGTTTATATTGAAAAACCCATTCTCAATTTCGCGGTAGTAGAGCCAACCATTGTGAATTTTCTCTGATTCAATGAAACGAAATTCGCGCATACTTTGCAAAAAGATCGTATGGCCAGATAGAACGTCTAAAAAATAGACTATGTGATTCCCATCGTTTCGAGCATACAAATAAATGCTATTCGTATAATGGTCTTTCCACACCTCTTTGATGTCGCCAATAACTCCAAAGCTCCGCTGTTGCACAAAGTCTCCATCATGGTTGTACAAAGAGACAGAATCTATTTCAAAATCAACTACACAGACATAATCGTTCAGTTGAAATGACCTCACATTGATTGGGTAAGAACGTAACCTATACAACCCAATGCGCTCAGCATGTCTTGCTCCTTGATTATTCCTTTTCATAAAATCCATTCCGATATCAGGATTAGCACCATTGTGAATCTTACGAAGTGTTCTACGTGTTGTCAGTACATTTTCATGTAGGGAGTCACCCAGAATCTCTTCATTTCGCATAAGCCCAGCCATCAAGGCATCCTCCGAAGCTATTCTGGCCGAAACTTCATCAACTTGATGATAAAAATGACGTATCGATTTGTCCTTATTAAACAATTTCAAATCGTATGACTGATTGTGAATGGACAATTGCTTCATAACTATTCCACCTTCAAACTGGGCAACGCATGGTTCTAAGAATCTATCAAACACAGATTTGGGCACGACATCAACAATCACCAATGAATCCGGTAACACGACAAACTGGTATACATTTTCATTGCACACAATGTGCACATTCCCCATACAATCCAAGAATAAACTTTTGGGGCGCTCCTCTCTGAATGCATAGCGCGGTCCAACATATCCGATACTATCCACACCGATGTAATATGTTCTTTTGTCCTTTTTCAGGGTGAGAATCTGCGAATCGAATGGTAAATAGTCGATAATGTTCACTGAGTAAATATCCAATGCCTCCTCGGGGCCTTGAGAAATAACATCAACACTTTCCAAGTCTTGGTATTTGTAATCGAGTGTAACGTATAATTCATTCCTGTACTTCTCTCCTACTTTATACCAGCGTTCTGCGTACCCTCTTTTTGAAATCCCAAAAACTCTGTATTTTCTTTGATCCAATGTAAATTTCCCGAGGGAATCCGTCCATGTGATTACTCTTTTGTTCTTGTCTAAGATTTGCGCTGAGACAATCGGCATTCCATCTGGTCCTTCGACATTTCCTTCCATAATTTGAGAAAATGTAGGAAAAGTATATAGTAAGAGAAAGCCTAGGCTGAGTAGAAGTTTTTGCATCGTTTGTAGTTTTCGTTAACAGAAAATTAACAAACATCGTACCGAAATTATTATTCTAATATTCCGACAAACAAAAAAGGCCACTCTTACGAATGGCCTTTCCAATTATATCGAGTGTGTTTTACTCTCCTTTTGCTTCTGCAGCTTCTGGCTTTGGTAACAACACCTTACGAGAAAGCTTCCACTTACGCGTCTTAGGATCTTTACCAACAACCTTGAACTTAACTACATCTCCTTCCTTACAAACGTCTTCCATTTTGGTAACACGTTCGTGTGCAAATTCAGAAATGTGAATCAATCCATCAGTTCCAGGAACGATTTCAACGAATACTCCGTATGCCTGAAGAGACTTGATCTTTCCTTCATACTCAGCACCTTCATCCACTTGTGGAGGGAAAGCGATTCCTTTTATTGTCTTAACTGCTGCAGCCATATCATCTGCATTGTTCGACATGATTTGAACCTTACCTTCTCCGCTTTCAAGCTCTTCGATAGTAATGTTTGTATTCGTGTCTTTCTGCAATTGTTGGATAATCTTTCCACCAGGTCCTATAATCGCTCCAATCATATCATTCGGCACATTGAATGCTTCGATACGAGGCGCTAATGGCTTCAACTCAGCATTTGGCTTAGCGATTGTTTCAATAATCTTATCTAAGATGTGCAAACGACCTGCTTTCGCTTGGTTCAATGCTTGACTTAATACTTCGTAAGGAAGTCCGTCAACTTTGATGTCCATTTGACAAGCTGTAATTCCTGCTTCAGTTCCTGTAATTTTGAAATCCATATCTCCAAGGTGATCTTCATCTCCTAAGATGTCAGACAATACAGCGAACTTTCCACCCTCAGCAACTAATCCCATTGCGATTCCAGAAACTGGTGCCTTAATTTGGATACCTCCATCCATCAATGCCAATGTTCCAGCACAAACTGTAGCCATTGACGAAGAACCATTCGATTCTAAGATCTCAGATACCAAACGAATAGTGTAAGAGTTATCGTCTGGAAGAACTGGCTTCAATGCTCTAAGAGCAAGGTTACCGTGTCCAATCTCACGACGAGAAGTACCTCTTAACATTCTAGCTTCTCCTGTTGAAAATGGAGGGAAGTTGTAGTGCAACATGAAAGGAACGTTATCCGTAAAGGTAACATCATCAATTCTTTGCTCATCCATCTTTCCACCCAATGTCAATGTAGTCAATGATTGAGTCTCGCCACGTGTAAACACAGCAGAACCGTGTGAAGTTGGCAAGTAATCAACTTCTGCCCAAATTGGACGAATCTCATCAAACTTACGACCATCCAAACGGATGTTGTCGTTCAACATAGTATCTCTAACCGCTTTCTTCATTGCAGCTTTGTAGTATACAGAAATGTATTTTCCTTCTACTGCTAACTCCTCTTCAGAAAGTGATGCGATGTATTCTTCTTTTACTGCACCAAACAATTCAGCTCTCTTATCTTTAGAAGCTAATCCTTGCTCAGCGACTGCTTTACATTTAGCGTAACAACCATCCATAACCTTCGCACGAACGTCATCGTTGTGATCTTCGTGAGAGTAAGTTCTCTTTGGGGATGATCCTGGAATCTCAGCAGCCAAATCCAATTGGAATTGACATTGTAACTTAATAGACTCATGCGCTTTCTTGATGATCTCCACCATGTCATCCTCTTGAATCTCTAGCATTTCACCTTCTACCATAACGATGTTGTCAATAGTACCAGCGATCATACAATCGATGTCAGAAACTTTCATTTCCTCCAATGTTGGATTAATGACAAACTCTCCATCAACTCTACCTACACGTACTTCAGACATTGGTCCGTTAAACGGTATATCAGAAACTGCGATTGCAGTAGATGCAGCAAATCCAACTAAAGCGTCAGGGCTGTTTATTCCATCATAAGCAATCAATTGCATCATACATTGAACTTCAGCGTGGAAATCATCTGGAAAAAGAGGTCTTAACGCTCTATCCACGATTCTCATCACTAAAATCTCTCGTTCAGATGGACGAGCTTCTCTTCTGAAAAAACCACCTGGGATTCTTCCGTCTGCTGCGAATTTTTCTTTGTAATCAATTGTCATTGGCAGAAAGTCTACGCCTTCTCTAGCCTCTTTACCTGCAACCACTGTTGCAAGAATCATTGTGTCGCCCATTCGTAACACTACTGCTCCATCAGCTTGTTTAGCCAACTTCCCAGTCTCAATGGAGATTTCTTTTCCTCCAATAGTGATGGACCTTGTTATTCCTATATTCATATTTATTTATTTACTTATTAAATGTGCTCATCTCGATTACTCTTGATCAGCATTTGTTTTCCGCTATTCTTTTTCTTGTTGATCGAGCGGAGTCGAGAGCAACAGTACCCTTATTGTTTAAAACAAAAGGGACACCCGAATGTATTCGACTGTCCCCTCTTAATGTATTTCGCGAAAAATTAACGACGTAACCCTAATTCTTTAACGATTGCACGATATCTTGAGATATCAGTTGACTTCAAATAATCCAATAAGCTTCTACGCTTACCAACCAACAATTGCAGTGCTCTTTGTGTTCCATAATCCTTACGGTTCTTTTTCAAGTGCTCAGTAAGGTGAGAAATTCTGTAAGTGAACAATGCGATTTGACCTTCTGACGAACCAGTGTTAGTTGCTGCTCCTCCGTGCTTTTTGAAGATCTCTTCTTTCTTTTTTGTATCTAAGTACATTCCAATATTATTTAAATGATTTTTATGTATGTCCTCTTAGGACGGGGCAAATGTAGTGATTTAATTATTAATGATGGATGATGAATCATGAATTTTAACATTCATTCCACATTTAACATCACACATTTATCATTTTCTAGGATCTAAACAACTTCAACGACAATGTTAAAGTCTCTCTCAAATCTTTACGATCTACGATGTAATCAAGGAACCCATGCTCTAAGACAAATTCAGATTTTTGGAATCCATCAGGAAGATCTCTTCCTATCGTTTCACGCACAACACGTGGCCCAGCAAAGGCTATTAAAGCATCTGGCTCTGCTATATTAATATCTCCTAACATTGCAAAAGAAGCAGTAACACCACCCGTTGTAGGGTCTGTTAAAAATGAGACGTATGGCAATTTAGCTTCTGACAGTTGTCCTAGTTTACCTGAAACTTTCGCCATTTGCATCAATGAAAGTCCAGCCTCCATCATACGTG
This sequence comes from Crocinitomicaceae bacterium, assembly GCA_033791225.1. Classification (GTDB taxonomy): domain Bacteria; phylum Bacteroidota; class Bacteroidia; order Flavobacteriales_D; family Crocinitomicaceae; genus UBA4466. Next base: position 125,358 of record JASJHD010000015.1, on the reverse strand, counting down.
CACCACCAGATTTAGAAATAATCATGAAAGGACATTTCGCTTTAATCGCGTCGTCAATTGCACGGGCAATCTTCTCTCCCATCACTGACCCCATAGATCCTCCAATAAACGAGAAATCCATTGCAGCTATAATAATCTCTTCTCCATCTATTTTTCCTTTCGAAGTACGGATGGCATCTTTCAATCCTGTTTTCTTCTGTGTTGCTTTAACACGTTCAGCATATTTCTTTGTATCCTCAAATTTCAAAGGATCACCAGAAACCAACTTTGCGTTTAACTCTTTGTATTTTCCATCATCAAATAAAATCTTGAAATACTCTTCAGACCCAATTCTTTCATGGTGATTACATCGATCACACACATATGCGTTTTTTTCTAAATCATCTGCGGAGAAAATTGTCTTACAATTCGAACATTTTTCCCACAACCCTTCTGGCGTCTCTCTCTTCTCCTTGGTAGAAGTCGTAATTCCTTCTCTATCTCTTTTAAACCAACCCATTTTTTTATAATTCTGAATTTGGAATTATAGAATTATGAATTCTCCATTCATAATTTATAACTCATAATTTCTTTCTATTGTGCTAACGTGTTAACGTTATTCAAATCTTGAAAAGAACGTTCTAAACGCTTGATGAATGTAATTTCACCCGCTCTAATCCATTTACGTGGATCGTAGTATTTTTTATTTGGCTTCTCCTCTCCTTCTGGATTTCCAATCTGAGATTTTAAGTAATCTCCATTTGCAGACATATAATCACGAGGACCTTCTGTAAAAGCAAATTGCAAGTCAGTATCGATGTTCATTTTTATTACCCCATAACCAATGGCTTCACGAATTTCCTCCAATGTAGATCCTGACCCACCGTGGAATACAAAATCAACTGGATTTGCTGCTGTAGTATACTTTTCTTGAATGAATGCTTGTGAGTTCATCAAGATTTTAGGCGTTAAGACAACATTTCCAGGCTTGTATACTCCATGTACATTCCCAAACGAAGCCGCAACTGTAAATCTATTACTGATCTTGCTAAGTTCTTCATAGGCAAATGCCACTTCTTCCGGTTGAGTATATAATTTAGAAATATCAACGTCAGAGTTATCCACTCCATCCTCTTCTCCACCTGTAATTCCGAGCTCTATTTCCAAAGTCATTCCGATCTTACTCATTCTTTCTAAGTAAGTCTTACATGTTTCAATATTCTCTTCAATCGGTTCTTCAGACAAATCAATCATGTGTGAACTGTACAACGATTTTCCTGTTTCCGCATAGAATTGTTCACTTGCATCCAACAATCCATCGATCCATGGCAGTAACTTGCGTGCTGCGTGATCAGTGTGAAGAATTACTGTTGCTCCGTACAACTCCGCCATGGCATGTATATGCTTAGCTCCAGATACGGCTCCAGCGATACTCGCTTTAAAGTCATCATCAATCAATCCCTTTCCAGCATAGAACTGAGCTCCACCATTTGAAAATTGAATAATTACAGGTGCATTCATCATGGAAGCTGCTTCCATTACTGCGTTAACTGTACTCGTATTGGTTACGTTTACTGCTGGTAATGCAAATCCTTTTTCTTTCGCATAAGCGAAAATATTCTGAACTTCATCTCCTGTTGCAACTCCTGCTTTAATTCCGTGACTCATCGTCGTATATTTTTTTATTCGAGGGACAAAGTTAAGGATTTATTAGAAGTTTTTTGTTGAGAAGTTTCAAACATTTGACGAACCAAATTGTTTCAACCCAATGTCTATTTTTCTAACTTTGTTTTAGCGAGAATTATTTCGTCATTTCAATTCAAATTTTTAAGCATGGGTTACCTCGATGAGTTAAATGAAAGTCAGGCTGTTGCAGTGAAAAATATTTACGGTCCAACAATGGTTATTGCTGGTGCTGGATCAGGAAAGACGAGGGTATTGACTTATCGTATAGCTCACATGTTACATGAAGGAATTGATCCTTTTAACATCATGGCATTAACCTTTACAAATAAGGCTGCTAGAGAAATGACAGAACGAATTGGCGAAATCGTTCGTGGCGGAGAAGCTAGAAATATTACTATGGGAACTTTTCACTCTGTCTTTTCTCGCATTTTGCGATACAATGCAGATCGTTTAGGATACCCGAGTAATTTCACAATTTATGATACTCAGGATTCCAAAAGCTTAATCAGAGACATTGTAAAAGGATTCAACTTGGATGACAAGGCGTATAAAGCCAATAATGTATACGGTCGAATTTCTTCTGCAAAAAACAATTTGATTTCTCCCGCAGCCTACGAAAAGAATCCTGATATTCAGACAGAGGACAAAATGGCCAAACGTCCTGAAATGGCAAGAGTTTACAAAGCTTATGCTACACGTTGTTTCAATGCCGGAGCCATGGATTTTGACGATTTACTTTATCAGACAAACGTATTATTGCGTGACTTTCCAGAAGTACTCACCTACTATCAACAGAAGTTCAAGTACATTTTGGTGGATGAGTACCAGGATACCAATTATGCCCAATACCTCATTGTAAAAAAACTTGCGGCTGTTTATGAGAACATCTGTGTTGTAGGTGATGATGCGCAAAGTATCTACTCTTTCCGTGGAGCGAATATTCAGAACATATTGAACTTCAAGAAAGATTATCCAGACTTTAAATTATACAAGCTCGAGCAAAATTACCGCAGTACTCAGAATATTGTTGAAGCTGCAAATGGCGTGATTGCCAGAAACAAGGATCAAATCAAGAAGAAAGTTTGGACAGCAAATAGCGAAGGTGAAAAATTGCATGTTATTCGAACTCTTACTGACAATGAAGAAGGAAGAGTAATTACCAATAAGATCTACGACAAAAGTAAAGGAAGTGCAATTTCGTTCAATGATTTTGCTATTCTTTACAGAACCAATAAGCAAAGTCGTTCTTTTGAGGAATCTTTACGGAAATTGAATATTCCCTATAGAATATATGGAGGGTTGTCTTTCTATCAACGTAAAGAAATCAAGGATTTATTGGCTTATTTCAGATTAACAGCGAATCATAACGATGAGGAAGCACTGAAACGAATCATCAATTATCCCAAGCGTGGAATTGGCAAAACTACAATGGAGAATATCATCATTGCTGCAAATCAATACAATGTTAGTCCGTGGCAAGTGATTTCCAATTTTGATCAATACCCAGTTGCAATTAATTCAGGGGCTCGAAGTAAGATTACCTCATTCGCTACAATGATCAGAAGCTTCAGCGCTCAATTGAATTCTCTTGATGCTTATGCTTTAGGACAAGAGATTGCCAAGTCATCCGGAATTTTAAAAGAACTGCATACAGATAAAGACAAGGGTCCTGAGGAAGTAGAACGATATCAAAATATTGAGGAGCTACTTTCTGGAATCAAGGCGTTCGTCAACGGTCAACCGGAGGATGCTTCAAAATCACTCTCTGAATTCATGTTGGATGTGGCGCTGCTTACAGATGCTGACGAGGACAAAGGTGAAGACAAGAATCACGTTACAATGATGACTATTCACTCAAGTAAAGGCCTTGAGTTTCAGCATGTTTATCTGGTTGGACTTGAAGAAAACTTATTCCCCTCTCAAATGGCTCTGAATTCACGAACTGAACTGGAGGAAGAACGTCGATTATTCTATGTTGCTGTTACCAGAGCAAAAGAAACCTGTACGCTCTCATACGCTACATCCCGTTTCCAATGGGGGAATTTAATCTCTTCTGAACCAAGTCGATTTATTGATGAGATTGAAAGCGATTACCTTCATTTTGAAACACCCGAACGAGGAAAAGGAAGATCATTGAGCGGCAGAGCATCAAGCTATGAGAAACCACATTCAGGCGGATTGAACAAGTCATTCACTTCAAAATCCCTCAAACCGATCAGCAAAGTAGGTAGTTCACCTTCATCAATTAAAGGGTCTTCTGCCTTGGATCTGAAAGTTGGATACAATGTTGAACACGACCGCTTTGGGAGAGGCAAAGTCATCAAACTAATTGGGGAAGGACCGGACAAAAAAGCCGTCATTATGTTCCCTCGACATGGCTCTAAAACTGTTTTATTACGCTTTGCCAATTTGAAGGTCACGGAAAATTAATTCTCTGCCGAACCTTTTACACGATTTTATCGTCTTAATTTAGATTGAAAATTGACCATTATGAAAACCTATCTTCTTTTACTCGGAATCATTTTTTCTGCAAATCTATTCGCGCAAATTGGCGAAGTTAAATTTCGAGAGGAAACATTTGACAATGGAATGACGTACCCACAGGTAATTACTGAGAGTGCACCCGAAGTGGAGTCGTCAATTAATGCGAACATTTTAGAACAACTTAAAGATATCGAGGCAAGTGATTTTTGCATTGGCCAATTTGGATATGTTCAAAAAGGTATGCACTTACAAATTCACATTTTTTGCAATTGCATTGATTTCGATGAAAGTGAAAACAGATTTTTCTTGTACAACTTAGAAAGTGGAGCGGCTGTGCCCTATTCTGATTTGTTGGGAGCTAAAAGAAAAGAAGCTACAGGAAATTTCCTTGTAGAAAAGGTTCGTGAATACTTAGGAGAAAATCAATCAGAGTTATCCGAAGAAATGTACACTGAAATAGGCACTAAAAACTTGGATGCCTTCAAGGTTGAAATGACCAAAGCTGGACTCAACATTAGTTTGCCAGATTTTCCAAAATGGGGAGAGAAGCCTTTATTGATTACTTGGGGTGAGTTGCGTTCGTTTTTACGCGTTAACTATATCTAGAAGGGATATCCAATTCCAAAGTGGAACTTGGGTACAAAGGGCAAGGGTAAATAATCTTCATAATTTGCCCCAAATTTAGCTTCTCCTTCAGAATAATAAGCATCTCGTGGTTCAAATATCCACTTAGATCCATCTGGCAATGCTGGATTATACAATGGAAGTCCTAGATCGACACGAACGATGAAATATCCGAGGTCAAGCCGAATACCAACTCCTGCCGCCAATGCAATTTCCTTGTACCAATTGGATGAAATATTACCTCCTACTCTATTGGTGTCGACATTCATGGTCCAAACATTCCCTGCATCCACAAAGAATGCTCCTTTAAATAGACTATTGAATGCAAATCTAAATTCTACTGAAGCACCTAAACGAAGATCCCCAATTTGTGTCGCCGTTCGGTTCGTGTCCAAATAATATTTGTACGACCCTGGTCCCAAAGATCGAGCTCTCCAACCTCTATTATCATTGGCTCCACCAGCAAAGAAACTATAATCATATGGTAGTGATGTTGTAGTATTCCCATAAGGAACCCCTGCTCCTGCCTCAAACCTAAAGTTTAAACTTAAATCTCTACCAAGCGGTTTCGAGAAAATCAGTTCGTTGTCCAAACGGACAAATTGAGCATATGGCACACCTAATATCGTGCGTTGACCAGACAATGAATCAACGCTTTGGGTCTTGCTAAACAATGATAGAAAATTTCCTGCAGGTTCAAATGACGATCTGAAGTACAATTGAGAATTCCCTTTACGGTGCTCTTTATCCTTAATATTGTACTCGAAAGTAAACTCCCAATCTTGCCAAATAAACTGATTGCTATACGCATTTAATAAAAACCGGTCATTCAGAGCATCTAGTTTAGTAGTGAATTCATCCGATTTGTCGATGTTTACAAACTTGATTACCGATGCTATAGGCAATCCACTGTGGAAAATCATTGTCTTCTTGTGATGAAATCTCCACATGTAATTCAACTGAAAAGTTCCACGGGTAAAGTCGTCTCGGCGTTGGAAATTATATGCAGTAGAAATAATTGTTTTTGGACGAAGTTTCTTGTACAGATTTGTCATTCGTAAAGGAAACAGACCAGGCAAATCCAAACTTAAACTTGGACCAAACTCAAAGGTGTTAAAGCTTCTTGCCGCCGTTTTAATTTTCTCGCCATCTATGGTCTCGTCAAAAATTGGTGGTTGCGATTCAAACCCGCCAGAGAGTGATAAAGTCAATTTCTCAGCTCCTCTGAATAAGTTTCTATTGACATAGTTGATCGTGGCTGCTACTCCCAGAAATCCATTTGAGTTTGTTCCTCTTGGTTCGAAACTGAAACTTTGCTTCTTACTCGGTACTAAATAGTAATGTGCATCAACACACCCAGTCCCTTCTACTTCTTGCAACTCAGCCTTCACTGCACTGAATAAATCCAATTGAAGTAAACTCAGATAGGTATTCTCCAAATACTTTTCAGCATAGAGCTCATCCATCTCTAAATAATTTTGAGCTTCAAGAATTTTCGGCCTAATCATTAATCGACCATTATGCATAAAAACAGCCATTCTGGAAATATCCAGCTCGTCGGTTTTTTTATGCTTAACGTGAGTATACATTGTAGTATCAATGGTTGTCATGAACTGCCCATCGAACAATGAAAGCCCTAACTCATCCAATTTCTTTTGAAAATCACCTTCGTAATGTATGGAATCTGCAATGTGGAAGTAAACACCATTCACATAGGTCATTTGGTGAGGAACTCTAATAATTGAATCATTGTACTGCACCGACTTAATGTAACGGTCTCCAAACTTGACACCGAGTTCAACGGTCATATCCCGCTTGTTTGTATCAACTATGAAGGTAATATGGTTAGAACTAAATCCATAAAGAGATGCATTACGCATGTGGGTAGCAACGTCATCCCGATGATCATCTAGAAGTTCTGTATCAAAAGGTTTTCCTTCCAATGGATGTTCATCTTTTCTTTTCAGTAATTCTTGGTAATTATCGACCACGAGCGGGTTATCTGCAATGATATAAACACTATCGATCGTATACAGAGGCCCTGTCTCCAAGTGATAGGTAACTACACATTTACCATTGTCTTTGTAATCGACAAACCCTGTGACATTGCCGTAATAATACCCCTTGCTCCTCAGATAAGCAGAAAATTGTTCAATCGTTTTGTTGTAAGGAATACTGTCAAAAACGACGGGAGGCCTACCAATTTTATACTTGTACCATTCTCTAAAGAACATATTAGGCGTTACTGTGTCTTTTAAGGAGACAATCTTTTGCGTATAATGTGTTTGTCCTTTTTTAATCGCTCTATCCATGCGACCGCTATTAACTCGGTCTTGTCTAGCTAATCGATTTCTGTTTTTTATTCTGATTCTTTCGTTCAACTCATAGCGCTTGTCTGCTACTTTTATTGAGTCCACACGGTTAAAAGCCATCAATTTCCACTTGATTCCAAAGCTTTTGTAATTCTCAGGTTGACGCAGGATATCACGGAGTTCATTCTTATCCAAATGGTCTCCAGACTGAATGATGTCATTCTTTTTCAACAAATACTCCCCTTCCGGAACGAATTTCGTTTGTCCACACGCTGCTACGATGAACGTAAGAATTAAAAGAATATATGTATGTTTGAGCTTCAACAAACGGTTTCAGGTAAGAAGCAAAAATACTAAAAAGCATCGTGGAAGCTCTTTCGAAAAATAAGATTAAATGGATCAGGTCATTACGATTGAAAAAAAATCGTGATCTGGAGAATTTATTTGTTGTAGAAGGGGAAAAAATGGTGCGAGAATTAATGGTCGATTGGCCTGATTTAATTCAATGTATTTGCACTGTGGAACCAACTGTTGATTGGCAAGGAGAGGTTTACCATACGGACGAGCGGACTCTAAAGGAGATCAGTCAACTAAACACTCCCAATAAATTGCTAGCGGTGGTGAAAAAGCCCAGTCTCATAGCAGAAAAAGAAGAATTTATTCTTGCGTTGGATGGAGTTCAAGATCCTGGTAACATGGGAACGATTTTGCGTACTGCAGATTGGTTCAACGTGGACAAAATAGTTTGCTCAATGACTACAGTCGATATTTTCAATACGAAAGTCATTCAGTCCAGCATGGGATCGTTGTTTAGAATTCCGGTTGAATATGTAGACCTTAATGAATACTTATCATCTACGAAATTGCCTGTATATGGTGCTTTGTTAGAAGGTGACAATGTATATCATCAAACATTATCCGCTAACGGTATAGTTGTAATGGGGAATGAAGGCAATGGAATCTCTGATGAAATAAAACCGCTGATTCAGTATCCGATTTGTATTCCACGGTTTGGTGGTGCAGAATCTTTGAATGTTTCTGTGGCAACTGGGATTTTATTAAATGAGTTTAAGCGAACTTAAATCATCTTCAACAGAATTGCCTAAATTGTAGGCAATGAAGCATTTCCTCGTACTTCTTTTTGCTTGTATCTTCTTCCAATCTTATGGTCAAAGTTTCTCAACTGAATTTCAATCAATAACAGATTCATTGCTGAAAGAGTTGCCTAGTAAACACAGTAGAAAGTTTAATTCTATTCTGAAATCGAGGTTGGAGAGCGGGATACTCTCTCGTATTGACACATTAGAGTTTGACCATTTGTTTATTAAAGAAACGATCTGTTATGAGACTGGCGAATTAACCATAATCGAATTTTATTTTATAAATGGTCAAAACGAAGCGGAAGCAGTATATGTTAATGGAGAGTATTTTCACACGTACAATCCTAATGATTATGACTGGTGCAAAGATCAATTGGGTAACAAAATCAGGGAATATAGAACTGATCGCAGACAATTACTCAAGAAATACTCTAAATTGGAAAGTGTTCAGGAATTGGCGTATTACAAAACGCAATTGTTGTCAATACCACATGTTTGGAGCGAAGAAGGGACAAAACGATTCAATGAAAGACGGACAAAAGAACTTGCTTCAACATTTCAAATTCAAACATTTATAAACAAAAAGACTGCTGAACTATTCGTATCAATCCAATATGCACCGAAAAAGCCACTTTTCAATACAGTTATTTGTAATAGTGGCTTTTAAGACAATAACGGGAAGATGACAACAAAATAAAATCAAAACGATCTGGTGAATTAAAATCCCTACCAGCTCTTTCTTGCTTACATCTTTGAATATAACTAAATTGCTATCTATGAGAAGCTTTCTTTGTTTGCTCTACCTATTTCTTGCCATAAATTGTTTTGGACAATCCTATTCGGAAATCTATCAGGACCAAACCAGGGAACTACTAGATCAATTAAAAAAAGGGAGAAAAAAGTTTAAACCTCTACTTAAGGCACGATTGAAGAATGGGGTACTTTCACGAATAGACACATTAGAATTTGACTATTTGTTTATTCAAGAAACGATCTGTTATAGGACTCGTAAGCTAACTACTGTTGAGCTATACTTTACGGCAAGAGATTCCGTGATTTATATTAATGGAGAGCATAGACTTTGGTACGATCCTGGTTTTTACAATTGGTGCAAAGATCAACTGGGTGATAAAATTAAGGAACACAGTACTGGTCGCAAACAACTACTGAAGAATTACTCAGGGCTGAAGGAGATTCAAGAATTGGCCTATTTCAAGACGCAAGTATGGATGAGAGCACATAGTTCAACCTCAGAACCGACTGAAGAATACGTTGAAGCACTTAGAAAAAATTTGGCTTCAACATTTCAAATTCAAACGCTCATAAAGAAACAAACCTCTGAAATATTTGTATCGGTCCAATACGCACCGAAAAATCCAAAATTCGAAACTGTTACTTGTCATAGTGGCTTATAGTCATACCGTGAAGAAACAATCCTTTGAAACAGTAACTTGTCGAGGTCCTCTCTAACTGACTTCAGCTTCGTAAATTGCCGTTATACATTTCATACCGTCAATAGCCGCTGAAATAATCCCACCAGCGTAACCAGCACCTTCAGCACAAGGATACAGCCCCTTCACATCTGGGTGTTGCAAGTCTTTTCCTCTTGGAATCTGAACGGGTGATGAAGTTCTAGATTCAGGAGCGTGTAACACTGCCTCATTGGTGTAAAATCCATTCATTTTCTGCCCAAATTCTTTGAACGCCTTTCTCAATGGATCACGAACAAGTGGTGGTAAGACATCATTCAAATCAGCATTACACAGTCCTGGTTGATAAGATGTTTTAGGTAAATCCTTCGATTTTCTTCCCTCTACAAAATCAATCAAACGTTGAGCTGGAACCTTTTGTGTCTTCCCAGCTGCTTCCCAACAAGCTTGCTCAACTGATTGCTGAAAATCCAAACAGACAAAAGGTCCTTTGTCATCAAAATCATCTGGTGAAATACTGACAACAATTCCTGAGTTCGCAAAAGGGTTATTTCGTTTAGAAGGAGACCAACCGTTTGTAACAACCTCTCCTTGTTCTGTTGCACATGGCGCAATAATTCCTCCTGGGCACATACAAAACGAATAAACTCCACGATTGTTCACCTGTGTTACCAAGCTATAAGATGCCGGTGGGATAAACTCATCGCTTACTCTTCCTCTGTACTGAATCTTATCAATCAAATCTTGCGGATGCTCTATCCTAACACCTAATGCAAACGGTTTCGAATTGATCGTCCAACCGTTCTTATGAATCATTTTAAAGATGTCACGCGCTGAATGTCCTGTTGCGAGGATTACATTATCAAAGTCCAATTGTTGCGCACCATTTACTTCAACACCCTTCACTTTTCCCTCTTTCGCTAGGATATTCGTGATCTTAGATTCGAACTTTACCTCTCCGCCATGCTCAATAATTGCTTCTCGCATCGCAATAATGATTTCAGGCAGTTTGTTTGTTCCAATATGGGGATGTGCATCCACTAAAATATCTTCAGTTGCACCAAAATGAACAAACAATTCTAATGCCTTCTGTACATCACCTCGTTTTTTAGAGCGTGTATACAGCTTACCGTCTGAATAAGTACCAGCTCCTCCTTCACCAAAACAATAATTGGATTCAGGATTCACAATGGATTCTTTGTTCAATATTGCCAAGTCTCTTCTCCTTGAACGCACATCTTTTCCACGTTCAAATACAATTGGCTTCAATCCTAGTTCTATTGCTTTCAGTGCTGCAAACAATCCTGCTGGCCCACTGCCAATAATAGCAATAGATTTGCCTTCTGATACATCTTGAGGTGTGAATACGTTTAACTTTGGAATTGCCTCACCATCAACAAACACATTAAATGAACAGTTGACTTTTACCTGACGCTGACGAGCATCAATTGACCGTTTTTTCCATTTAAACTGGAAATCGGTATTAGTTAAGTTAAGCTCTTCTTTGATTCTCTTTCTGAGAAAATCATCGTCCTTTGCCTGCTCAGGCGTCGATTGAAATTGTACCTGTAATGCCATTTATCCTTCAAATATTATAGAGAACCACCAAGCGTTGTTGTACAGTCGATCAAGGGGAGCACCAATGGTTGTACTCTCGGGTACAAAGACATTAATAAATCCATGTGAGTACTTCACTTCTAATCCAAATTTGAAATACGGTGCAAAAAACTCTACTCCTGCTCCTACTTGTCCTTGCCAATCGTATTGCTTCGTCTTAATGTATGGATCGATGAAATCTTGACTGTCGTCTTCTTGCGACTGTAAATCGATTGAAAACTGTGCTCCTATCAGAACATATGCGGCAAAGTTGTTTACGCGTAATGTTCTAAACTGAAACATTAATGGAATATCAATATTGGTAGAATTTACACGTTCTTCATTAAATATATCGAGTGTGGTGTCGGGATCATCGAAAGTATAGCGCAAGATCTTCTCCTGAAAAGAAAGCGTAGGTACAAGTCGTAGACGAACTACTGGCGTTCCCAGCTTTAGTGTTGCCACAACTCCTACTTGTCCACCAATTCCAGATTTTGTAGTGATTGATTTGAGTCCAAACTGCTCGTAGGCATTAGGCCGCTGATATAAAGTAAAGTTAGATGTATTGGCACCTAACATAAACCCAAAGTGGATTAACTTCTCGTCAAAACGACGGTAGTTCTTTGGTTTCTCTATTTGTGCTGACGCTGTAAAAACGCTTAGAAACAATAGTGCGAGCAAAAGTCTCATGGGCATAAAAACGCGCTTTGCATCCTGATATTGTCTGCTAGATTTTGTCAAATTACTTTATTCCTGTATAAATGGTCGCTATTCCTCCTGAGACCAATGTGGATTCAACATTCTTGTAACCAACTTTGGCCATAATATCTTTAAAGGCTTGTCCTTCTGGAAACGCTTCAACTGATTCTGGCAAATAGGCATATGCTCTACTGTCTTTTGAGATACGCTTTCCGAAGAAAGGAATGAGTCTTTTCGAATAAAAACCAAAGAATTGCTTCACTGGAAATTTTTTCGGTTTTGAAAATTCAAGGATAATTGCTTTTCCTTCTGGACGTAGAACCCTTAACATGTCTCCAAGTCCTTTTTCAAGGTTTTCATAGTTCCTAACTCCAAACCCAACTGTTAAGGCATCAAAGTAATTATCATCGAATGGAAGATCTTCAGAATCACCTAATTGTAAATTAATGATGTCATCTACCTTCTTTTTCTTCATTTTCTCAATCCCTACGTCCAACATACCCTGTGATATATCAACGCCGATTACCTCCTTTGGTTTCAATTTTAATGCAGCCAAAGCAAAATCACCAGTTCCCGTTGCTATATCCAACATTCTCTCCGGTGAAATTTCACGTAGCATTTTAATTGCTTTTTTACGCCAAAGTTTATCAATACCTAAGGACAAAAAGTGATTTAAAAAATCATATCTCTTCGAAATGTTATTAAACATTTCCGCCACTTCTTCTTTCTTCGAAGATTCCTCTTTATAATACGGTTTTACTACCTTTTCTTCCGACATATGCTTACCCAACCATTGTATGGCCCTTTGGATATTTATAATTTCTACTGATCACTTTTTTACCAACTAGGTAGGCCAAAGTTAACGTTCCTACACGACCAATAAACATGGCGATGATTAAAACTGTCTTTCCCACGACACTGAAATCTTCGTGCGCAGTTATCCCAGTGGACAATCCAACGGTACTCGCCGCCGAAACATGCTCAAATACAAGGTCCATAAAGTTAAATTCACCTGAAGCCAATAACGGTGCTTCTGAAATGGCTAAAACGAACGGTCCGATAATATTCCCTACAATAAAGAAGAGGAAAATAGCATATGCTTTTAGTACGATATCATTGGCAATTGTACGTTTAAACAACTCGGTATGTGGTTTTCCTTTAATCGTCGATATTACAGCGGCCCACATTATAGCGAAGGTAGACGTTCTAATACCACCACCAGCTGATCCTGATGAGGCTCCAATAAACATTAAGAAAAGGAAAATGATCATTACAGGCATCGTAAGCAGCGAGGTGTCCACAACATTAAAACCAGCATTACGCGTGGTCATGGATTCAAACAATGCTGTAACAATCGCTCCAAGCGTTCCTTTATCATTCAATGCATGGTTCCATTCAAAAATAATGAATACTAATGCTCCGAAAAACAGCAGCCCAAGCGTGAAATACAAAGATATTTTCGTTCCAAATTCAATTGTCTTCCACGGCTTACGCATGCGTTCGCGTAATCGTTTTATCTCGAATAAATCGAACATGTAAATCATCCCAAATCCACCAAAGAAGAACAGGATAAGAACTATCGTATGTACAAATGTATTGTTAATCACATCTGGATGCATTAATCCTTCATGCAAAGTTGAAAGTCCCGCATTGTTAAATCCAGAGACGCCATGAAAAACCGATTGAAAAAACCTATTTCCAGTATCTGCGAAAGCGCCTTCACTTCCAAAGCCTATGAACAATAGAATAATTCCGATTATTTCTATAGTTGTCGCCCATAACACAATCTTGGTCAACATTGATTTGGCTTTCAAGATGGAGTCCTTATTCACAAAATCCTCAATTACCTCATGGTATTTGATTCCCACTCCAAATTTTGCTACGACCAGCATAAGCGCTCCAAACGCAATGGTATTCAAACCTCCCAACTTAATTAGGAACAAAACAATCATTTGTCCTTTAAACGTTAGGGTTTGTGCTATATCAACCGTGGTTAATCCGGTTACACTTACAGAAGACATTGAGAGAAACAAGGAATCAATGAAATTCATTCCACCTTCAATTATTTCTCCGTGCTCATTCTTGATGATGGACATCTCAGGCAACATCAATAGCAATCCTCCAATTAAGGTCAAAGAGGCAATAGATATGGTAAACAACCATCCAGGATGAATCTTCATCCATGGTTTGAAATTATGCGATTTAAAAAGACTACTGATTATTATAATAAAGACGAAAAGTTGAACAAAAATCATTGAAAAGGCTCCAAAATCTTCGAATCCCATTTTTGCAAAGAGAGGCTCAATGATCATCGTATCATAGAAGTTGTAGGCAATACCTTCAATCAGTAACAGTAAGATTACAATCCCCTCAAACCAATTACTCTTAATATACGTCGGAGGATGGAAATCATAAAATAATTTCAGGAAATATCTAAAAATATAGAACCCAAAACTAACTTCTAAAATGGTAAAACAAATATCCTGTGCTGATGTAGTTAATTGGAAACCGTAATAATAAACGAGCGTACAAATTGCTGTAAGCGAAACGAGAACGTTCATTATCGTTAAGGCTCCAAGCACTTTAGGTTTGGAATCGTAGATGAACAGATTGATCCGCTCACGTATTTCCTTCACTTTCATGCTAAGACAATTTTGCGTACCTCCTCCATCAATTGTTGCTTATCGATTGGAATTACTCCGCTCACTTCACAAACAATTCCGCCCGATAAGTTTGCGATCTCAGCCACTTCTTTAGGTCGTAATCCCACGCATAAACAAAGTGTCGCCACCGAGATCACTGTATCTCCTGCTCCACTCACATCTGCAATATTTCGGATATGTGCTGGGATAAAGTCTTTTTGATTTCCTTCTTTTACGAAAACTCCATGTTCTGAAAGCGTCACGAAACTGATTTGATTCCCCAACTGTTGCTCCAATTCATCAATCGCTCCTTCGAATTTGTCTCGCTCAGTAGAAATATCGAAATTGACATTCAATCCTTCCTTTAACTCTTTCAAATTCGGCTTGAATAAAGTCACATTTTTATATGCTAGGAAATTGTCCAACTTAGGATCTACTGTAATAATCACGTTCTTCTCATTCGCGGCAGCAATCACCGCTTCTATAACGCGTACAGTAAGTAAGCCCTTGTTGTAATCTTCCAATATTACAGCATCAACACCTTCATTTATCAAGTATTTAGCTTTTGAAATCAAGGCATCCTCTTCATCCCTTTTTAAGGGAGATGTTACTTCTTCGTCGATTCTTAAAAGGTGCTGATTATTACCAATTACGCGAGTTTTAATTGTTGTTTGTCGATCAGAACTCTTTATCATTCCAACATCAGACATTCCACGTTTACTCAGTAATTCATTAAATTTTTGGGCTCCATCATCCTCTCCAATTACAGCACATAATATAGGCTCGGCTCCTAAGGAAAGTAAATTGAGTGCAACATTGGCTGCTCCACCTAATCGGTCTTCTGATTTGCGTAGATTAATAATTGGCACCGGTGCTTCAGGACTTATTCTCGTCACATCACCACGCAAATACGCATCAATCATTACATCTCCAATAACGAGAACTCGCTTTTTGGTAAACTGATCAAATATGTCTTCAACGTTCATTAACTCAACTTTTCTAGCGCCGCTTTAACACGCGCCATCGCTTCCGATAAGGTTTCTTCTGAAGCTGCGTAAGAAATACGAATACAATTCGGATCTCCAAAAGCCTCTCCTGTCACCAAGGCAACAAGTGCTTCATTCAACAAATACAAACACAATTCGCTTGCATTGTTAATCACTTTTCCATTAACGGACTTACCGTAAAAGTACGAAACATCAGGAAAGACATAGAATGCTCCACCAGGAACATTTGCCTTAACACCTTCAATTGTACTAAGCGCATTCAAAACAAGAGTTCTTCTACTTGCGAATGCACTAATCATATCCTTCAACATTGCTGGATCAGCCTCCAAGGCAGCAATTGCCGCTTTCTGAGTTATAGAGCATGTTCCAGAGGTGAATTGACCTTGAACTTTCGAACAGGCAGCAGCTATTTCTTTGTTCGCTCCAATGTATCCCAATCTCCAACCTGTCATTGCCCATGCCTTGGAAACACCATTTACAGTTACCACTTGGTTGTATACTTCTTCAAATTGAGCGAGACTCTCATGCTTCGATTCAAAATTGATATGCTCATATATTTCGTCGCAAATCACCACAACGTGCGGATACTTTTTCAATACACCTGCTAAACCGCGTAGCTCCTCTTTACCATACACTGATCCTGTAGGATTACACGGTGTAGAGAAAATCATCATTTTTGTCTTTGGCGTAATTGCCGCTTCCAATTGCGCCGGTGTAATTTTAAAATCACTTTCGATTCCTGCATTAACAATAACTGGAGTACCTTCTGAGACCTTAACAATCTCAATATATGATACCCAGAACGGAGCTGGAATAATTACATCATCACCCTTATTTACAATACTCATTACCACATTGGCAATTGATTGCTTCGCTCCGGTAGAAACAACAATTTGACTAGCATCATAACTCAACCCATTATCCCTACTAAATTTCTGAGAAATTGCTTGACGCAAATCATCATATCCTGGAACAGGTGTATAAGTTGTGAAATTGTCCTTCATAGCCTGTGCAGCGGCATCTTTAATGAATTCCGGAGTATGAAAATCCGGTTCACCTAGACTAAGAGAAATAACATCTTTCCCTTCTGCCTTAAGCTCTCTACTTTTTCTTGACATGGCAATGGTAGCGGATTCCTCCATTGCAATTAAGCGATCTGATAATTCAATCATAACAGTGACTCTAGTTTATAATGGTACAAACTTACAACAAAGACCGAAAAAAGTGTTTTGCTTCAAGGTTATTTTGAGCATATTTTTAAACTTCAATTGTGAATAAAATTAGATCAGTAATCGGATGGACAGAAATAAATTGAAGTATTTTCGCCAAGCGTATGAAAGACGAGAAATTTATTGATGTTGAAAAGCTGATTGCAAGCAAGAATAAAAAGGCTGCTAAGTGGACTCCTCGTTTTTTAATTCGTTACCTTAAAAGAATTCTTCACGAGAAGGATATCAATGCTTTTCTTACTGAGCATCAACATCTAAAAAATCAAGAGTGGTGTGCGGAAGTTGTAAAATACATGAACATCACAATTGATGTAAAGAACCTAGACAAAGTCCCTAGGGAAGGAAAAATTGTAATTGCAATGAATCATCCACTCGGTGGAATGGATGCTATGATTCTGGTTAATGCATTAAGCGGACAACGGGATGATTTAAAATTCATCGTGAACGATTTGTTGATGAGTTTGGAAAATATGAGTGAAATGTTTGTTGGAATAAATAAGCATGGGAAAAATAAAGGCTCCATACGAGAACAGATCAACGAATTATTCCAATCCGAACAAGCAGTTTGTATATTTCCTGCAGGGCTTGTTAGCAGAAAGCAGAAAGGTGAAGTCAAAGATTTGATCTGGAAAAAGACATTTGTCACTTACGCGAAAGAATTTGATAGGACAATCATACCTATTTACATAGATGGCGAATTATCTAAATTCTTTTATCGTTTGGCTCGGTTCAGAAAGTTCATTGGTGTTAAAATGAACGTAGAAATGTTATATCTTGCTAATGAATTGTATAAACAGCGTAATAAGCACATGCGATTTATCGTTGGAGATCCCATTGAGCAGTCATTTTTGAATGCGACTGAGGACAATCGGAAGCTTGCGCAAGATATTAAGGATAAAGTATACGAACTTCGAAATCAACTATAATATGGAAGCAATTATTGATCCTATTGATAAAGCGGTATTGAAGCAAGAACTTAATGCTGATCGTTTTTTACGTACGACTCGTAAAGGTGGAAATGAAATTTACTGTGTAAACCATCACAATTCACCCAATACCTTAAGGGAAATTGGTCGTTTGAGAGAGGTTACGTTTAGGAACTCTGGAGGTGGAACTGGTCTGCCTTTAGATTTGGACGACTTTGACCTTTCAAATAATTGCTATGATCAGTTGATCGTTTGGTCACCGGAAGATGAAGAAATAATTGGTGGTTATCGATTTATTCTTTGTAACAAAGTATTAGGAGACCCAAATAACATTGCATTATCGACCAGTCACTATTTTAAATTCACAGATAAATTCTATTCGGATTACTTACCAAACACTATTGAATTGGGAAGAAGCTGGGTGCAACCCAACTTTCAACCAACTGTGAATCCGCGCAAAGGATTATTTGCACTAGATAATATATGGGATGGATTGGGCGCAATTGTATTGAACAATCCTGCTATTGAGTACTTTTTCGGGAAGGTCACCATGTATCCCACGTACAACACAGAAGCAAGAGATTTTCTTTTGCATTTTATGCATCATTATTTCCCAGATAAAGAGCTTTTAATTGCTCCACACCACCCATTAATCCAATCGTACGATAAGGAAGCATGCTCTTCTCTATTGAAAGGTTTAGATTTTAAAGAAGGATTCAAAGTGCTAAACTCTTATGCAAAAGAACGTGGAGAATTTGTTCCGCCATTGGTAAACATATACATGAACCTGTCACCTACAATGAAAACATTTGGTACAGCCGTTAATCCTGAATTTGGAAATGTAGAGGAAACAGGAATTCTTGTAGCCTTCAAGGATATTTACCAAGAGAAGAAGGATCGTTATATGACTTATTAGTCAAGGCTATGAAATTTTTTAATTTTTCGATAGAAGGAGAAAACGTTCAGAAGAAAATTCAAAATCTAACTGCAACGCGCTACCCAGAGTATAAGCTTTATATAAATAATACTATAATTTGCTTTAGCACCATCTTTTCACACACTGAGTTTCTTGCAGTCTTTGCATTTAATTACGAAGGAAATCCAAATTTAGCTCAAGTAAACATAGGTTCTACAGATAAAGAAAAATTTAGCGTGACCCATGAATTGTACGAAAGGTACATTACTCATGCTGAATATAAATTCTTTAAAGAATGGTGCGAGACTTGGAAATTGAAAATTTCTGAACCTAAATCTGGAGTTCATCCAGAAATGGACAATAAAATAGACTTCAAATAAAAAATCCCGCTGCTTTCACAACGGGACTTTGAAACTTAAACTATCATTTAGTAATGAACCACTAATTGATGCTTATCGATAAGCTTTCTAAGGTTGATAAGCGCGTAACGCATTCTCCCCAAAGCTGTATTAATACTTATATCTTCTTGTTCTGCAATATCTTTAAAAGACATTTCTTTAAAAATTCTCATTTTCAATATATCTCGCTGCGTGTCTGGCAAATGTTCAACCAAATCAACCATTTGAGATTCTAATTCTTCACGCGTCATTTCATCTTCCGCATTTTCCTCATCCAATTTTAAGGTATGGAAAATATTGAAATCATCTCGCATCGATGAAGATTCAGAAATTAGGCGCACTTTATTGTTCTTTCTAAAATAGTCAATCACAAGGTTATGTGCTATACGCATTGCCCATGGCAAAAACTTACCTTCCTCATTATATGAACCAGCCTTTAAGGTGTTCACTACTTTAATAAATGCATCTTGGAAAATGTCCTGTGCCAAAGCACCATCGCGGACCTTCATGTAAATGAAGCGGTAGATTTTGTCTTTATGACGTGCTAGTAAAGCTTCGAAAGCTTTCTCATCCCCACTAATATACGCTGTGACCAACTCACGGTCGTCGATATTCTTCATAGCCATAACTCTACTGTTTAGGAGTTCAATACTCTGTGATCAAACTGTGTTTAAGTAAAATTTATGCTATAAGCGACCGGGTTTTAAATTGATTAATAACTACTAATATAGTTCTTTTTTCCGAAACTGCAAATTCAACTTCGTTTTAAACCTATACATCCTACCAAACGTAACTCGTTGGAAGATGGTTGGAGAAAAGTTGATTTTTTTTCAAAATAATTTAAAATCGTTCAGCCATACTCCAATTAAATAGGAGATTAATGTATCTTTGGTAGCCGTATAAATTTCTCAAATTGAAGCAAAAGTCTATCGAAATCAAGGGTGCTAGAATGCACAACCTTAAAAATATTGACGTGAAAATCCCTCATGGAAAATTTACGGTCATTACTGGTTTATCCGGTTCAGGAAAGTCATCACTTGCATTCGACACATTATATGCAGAAGGTCAACGCAGGTATATTGAAAGCCTATCCTCTTATGCTAGACAGTTTCTTGGGAAATTAAATAAGCCCGAGGCAGACTATATAAAAGGTATTGCTCCAGCAATTGCTATTGAACAAAAAGTCACATCAAACAATCCACGATCAACAGTTGGAACAAGCACGGAAGTGTACGATTATTTAAAAGTCTTGTTTTCTAGAGTTGGAAAAACATATTCTCCTGTTTCAGGCAAAGAAGTAAAAAAGCATGATGTTTCTGACGTTGTAGACTATCTGGAAAAACAAAAGAAAGGTAGCAAATGTGTTATTCTCGCTCCTTTGGCTGGATTTAAAAAATATGGTATAGATCGCCAATTGGAAATACTAAAGCAACAAGGATATGTTCGCTTATACCTAAATGGTGAGTTTCTGTTGATTGAAGACATGCTCGCAAAGGCAGATGATCAATTGGAAGATGCTATGCTGGTTATCGATCGAATTAGTATTGACTTTGATGATGAGGATAATGTATCCCGATATGGAGACTCTATAGGACTTGCTTTTGCCGAAGGAGATGAAACTTGTTCTGTGCTCACAATGGGCAATGACAAAATCAAATCATTTTCTAACAAGTTTGAATTAGATGGAATTGAGTTCCAAGTACCAAACGAGCATTTCTTCACTTTTAACAATCCTTTTGGCGCGTGTAAGAGTTGTGAAGGGTTTGGACAAGTGATTGGTATAGACCCTAATCTTGTCATACCTAATAAGCACTTAAGCGTTTTTGAGGGTGCTGTGGCTCCTTGGAAAGGTGAGAAAATGAGTAGACATCGTGATAAGTTTATCGATAAAGCAACCGATTTCCCTATTCACAGACCAATTACAGACTTGACGGATGCCGAATTGGATTTATTATGGAATGGAGCAAAGGGAATTAAAGGAATCAATGACTTCTTTAAGTTTGTTGAAAGTAAATCCTACAAAATTCAATACCGTGTAATGTTGTCTCGCTACAGGGGGAAAACTGGATGCCCTGATTGTAGAGGAACACGTTTGCGTAAAGACACCAATTATGTCCTGATTGAAGGAAAATCAATTACCGACATTGTGTTGACGCCAATCAACGATACTCTTGAGTTCTTTAAGAACTTAAAACCTAACAAACACGATGGACAGATTATCAAGCGTATTTTACCAGAAATAACTTCACGATTGAGCTTTTTGAATGAAGTAGGGTTGGGATATTTAACTCTCAACAGAGCCTCAAATTCATTATCTGGTGGCGAATCGCAGCGAATTCACTTAGCAACCTCTTTGGGGAGTAGCTTAGTTGGTTCTATGTATATTTTGGATGAACCTTCAATTGGATTGCATCCAAAAGATACAACACGACTGATCAAAGTATTGCATTCACTCAGAGATATTGGAAATACGGTTATTGTGGTCGAACACGAAGAAGACATCATGCAAGCCGCTGATGAAATTTTGGATATTGGTCCCATGGCTGGTGTTTTTGGAGGCGAAATTGTTTTTCAGGGAACACATAAAGAATTGATTGGAGCTAAAAACAGTCTCACTGCAGACTACTTAACCGGCAAAGAAAGCATACCTGTCCCCGCTCTTAGAAGAAGCTCAAAAAATAAACTCGTGATTGAAGGAGCCGTTCAAAACAATTTGAAAAACATCAACGTAGATTTTCCGCTGCATAACTTGGTTTGTGTGACCGGAGTTAGTGGTTCCGGTAAATCGACATTAGTGCGTGATATACTGCTGCCGGCAATAAAGAAAGAACTAGAGATTTATGGTGACAAACAAGGTGATTTTAAAACCTTCAAAGGCGATATGCAGCACGTTAAGGCTGTAGAATTTGTCAATCAAAACCCAATAGGAAAATCATCTCGAAGTAACCCCGTTACCTACGTTAAAGCATTCGATGATATTAGAGATTTGTTTGCACGATTACCTTTATCCAAAGTGCGTAATTACAAACCTGGATTTTTCAGTTTCAATGTGGAAGGTGGACGCTGCGAAGTATGTGAAGGAGAAGGTGATATAACTGTTGGGATGCAATTTATGGCCGACGTACATTTAACATGCGAACAATGCCATGGGTCTCGTTATAAATCAGAAACATTGGAAATTGAATACCGCGGAAAGTCCATTGCCGATCTATTAGAAATGGATATCCAAACGGCATTTGAATTTTTCCAAGAAGGCACCGAAAAAATTGAGGCTAAAATTGTACAGAAAATTGAACCTCTTGTCAAAGTTGGATTGGGTTACTTAAAGATGGGGCAAGCGTCTAGTACTTTAAGTGGTGGAGAAGCACAACGTATAAAACTAGCTTCATTCTTGTCGAAGGGAAGTTCATCGCCTTCTACTCTATTCATTTTCGACGAGCCAACGACAGGATTGCATTTTCATGACATCAACAAATTGATTATCGCCTTCAATGAGCTCATCAATACTGGGCATTCAATCATTGTCATTGAGCACAATTTGGATGTTGTCAAATGTGCTGATCACATTATCGATCTTGGTCCCGAAGGAGGCGTTAATGGTGGAACTGTCCTTTTTGCTGGCACACCTGAGGATTTAGTGAAATGCAAGGAAAGTCATACGGGTAAATTTTTAGCCGAAAAACTTGGCAAATGACTAAATAGGAAGCGGAAGAAATAGTGACTGCTACTTCATTTCAACCATTGAAAGGAAAGTTTTAGCGTTCAGAAGTCTGTAGTTTTACAATTCTTTAATCAGCCCAAAATCTTTAGCGATATAATACGTAGAAAAGAAATCAATGTCCGTTGCAAATAATCCTGTCTTCCCTCCTTGCATTGGTCCATCGCCAGGATCTACTGCTAAGCTATGACCAACATCGTAAATTTTGTAGTAAATAATTGCCTCGGGATCTGTTTCCGACGCATATACAATGCGATCAATCTGCCAGTTCCCATTGAGTGATTTCTCTTCTTTATCAGGCACAATGTCCATCCCATGCACAAATGACCATTGATCTATTAATTCGTCCGCATTCTTCGGATTCACGACTATATCCTTTGTTCCTTGATAAATGATAATTCTCGGCAAAATAGAATCTTGGGATTCAATAATAATGTTTTCGCCCCATTCTTCAGGTGTTTTATCTATTGGATTCACCAGTGCTCGCACTCCTTGAAACATGTTCGTCGCAGACAAATGAGGTCCACCCGCTAATATAGCCCCTCCAGAAAATAAGCTTGGTTTTAATGCAACTAAAGTATTTGCCATTGCAGCCCCAGCAGAAAGTCCATAAGTAAAAACATTACTCACGTTTCTACTATTTTTCATAAAAGCAATCATTTGAAAAATTGAAGCTGCTTCTCCATTTTCAAGATCAATATCTCTATTGACGAACCAGTTGAAACACAAGGAAGTATTGTTGGTCAGTTTCTGTTGTGGATAGATCACAATAAAGCCATATTCATCCGCCAATTTGTTCCATCCCGACTGCTCTGCCATACTTCCAGCGGTTTGAGAGCATCCGTGTAATGCTACAACTATTGGCACCGGTCCCAATTCATTTATTCCAGTCGGAACATGAATGAACATTTTAAGATTTCCTGGGTTTGTTCCAAAACGCGCAATTTGCACCATTTCTTTTGCGTTCAAGTTTTGAACGAAAAAAAGACAACTAAATAACAACAATCGAAAGGACATACAACTTGAATAACGGCTTTAAGATAAAAAACATTGTGAACAATTTTTTTAGACCTAGGCTAAACAAAAGCTTCTGATACGTATATTTGCTATGTGAAATGGAAACAATTTTATGCAATTGCGCTAGCGTTAGTATTATCGCTCCCTTTCACGTATTCCTCTATTAGTAATATTCTGGATTCTGACGATCAATATGAATTATCTGAAACAGAAGAGGAACGTAGTGGTGAAGAGGAAGAAGGTGAACATGGCATTGAAGAATTTATTGTTGACCACCGTTTAGCCACTGAGATTAACGAAGCATCTACTTTTAAAAGTAGTTTTATCCATTTACAAACCCTTTATCGAGTTTACCAAGAGTTAAGCACTCCCCCTCCAGAATTTGTCTAAATAATTTCGAGAACAGTACTCTACAGAATCAACCGTCATGATTAATAATCTGGCTCATGTAGATGTCCTATTTACATCATTGAATTATTATTACTTGTTTCGTTATTTGCGATACAAAATCAAAGACAAATGAAAAACTTATTTGATTTTAAAAATTTTAAGGGCGATTTATTTGGCGGAATTACTGCCGGTATTGTTGCATTACCATTGGCTCTTGCCTTTGGACTGTCATCAGGACTTGGTCCAAGTGCGGGTCTCTATGGAGCCATTTTTGTAGCCTTCTTTGCGGCACTATTTGGTGGGACTAATACGCAAATTTCCGGCCCTACAGCACCTATGACAGCTACAAGCATGCTTGTCATTGCTGGTATAGTAGCGGCGAACGACAATGATATAGAGAAAGCACTTCCAGCCATTTTAATGGTATTTCTTCTTGCTGGGTTATTGCAAGTCGGAATGGGATTTGTTGGCGTTGGAAAGTACATTAAGTACATTCCTGTCCCTGTTGTATCAGGGTTCATGACTGCAATTGGTGTTATTATTATAATCACGCAATTACTTCCTGTCGTTGGGTATTATCCTAGCGAAGATCAAGCACTAATAGACAAGCACAAGCCTCTCGCAGAAGAAATGATGTTAGAGCAAATTTTGCATGATGAAATGGAGCAAGACATACTCGTTCTCGAAGATTTTGACACCACCATCTATAACGCTAACCAGATCACGCCTGAACATATTCAAGAAGAATCTATTAAGCTTACCAAGAATGAAGGAAAGACAGTGATCGGTGCGATCAAGTATCTCCCACGAGCACTAGGTAGCATAAATTGGATGGAACTAATATTAGCTTTTAGTACCATATTCGTTATCTATGCATTCAAACGGGTCACGAGTGCCATCCCGAGCACACTAGTGGCCTTGGTTCTGGTCTCAGGCATCGCCTATGGGTTTGATCTAACGTATCGACCCATTGAGGAGATTCCAAGTGGTCTTCCTGTGTTTCACATGGACATCTTCAGTAATTTCAGTCTTGGGGCTATTACGCCTTATTTATTCTCTGCCGTCATGCTTGCTCTTTTGGGAGCTATTGACTCCTTACTCACTTCGGTTGTAGCAGACAATATGACCAAGACAAAGCACAACCCGAACAAGGAATTGGTTGGGCAAGGAATAGGAAACAGTATCGCCGCCATGTTTGGAGGAATCCCAGGTGCGGGAGCTACAATTAGAACGGTAGTTAATATTAAAGCTGGTGGAAAAACACGCTTATCCGGTATGATGGCTGGTGTTCTACTTCTCATCATTCTACTTGGCATAGGGCCAATCGCATCTAAAATTCCTGCTGCTGTTCTTGCAGGTATATTAGTAACAGTGGGTATTGGAGTAATGGACTATAAAGGATTAAAGGCAATGCCTAAAATGCCTAAAACAGAAGTTCTCGTGATGCTTACCGTGCTTATACTTGCCTCCGTTTGGAATCTTATTTACGCTGTGGGTATTGGATTGATCCTCGCTTCTTTATTCTTCATGAAAAAGATGGGAGATTTAACGGCGGAAGGCTCCAATATTAAAGCTATTGACGATGACGATCTTATCGGACAAGGATTGACAATTCCTGAAAATCTTAAGGAAGAAGTTTATGTGAAATTACTCAACGGACCACTATTTTTTGGTTCTACCAGTGATATTCAAGAATTGTATCAGCAAATGCCGGAGACCGCCACCACGGTGATTATCCGAATGGGACGCGTATCTTATATAGATCAATCAGGATTGTATTTATTGGACGACATGCTTCTTGAGCTGAGAAGTAAGGAAATCACTGTGCTCTTAGTCGGTTTACAAGATCAACCGAGATACATGATGGAACGCGTAGATATTATACCTGACTTGGTAAGTGATACATTACTCTTTGATAATTTCATAGAATGTTCCAATTGGGTAAAGGAAAATGTTGAAGATGTTTACTAATAAATAAAAGTGTTAAAAGCCCATTTCTTTATAAGGAATGGGCTTTTTTCTTGTGAATTATTACGACATTCGCTCTTGAATGTTCAACGCAATCGTGTTTTATGAGAGCTATTCTATTTGCCCTAATCATCCTATTATTTTCCAATTCTGGAAATGCACAAGAAATTACTGGAACGATTAAGGGAATCGTTATTGACGAATTATCCGAAGAACCGATAGTTGGCGCAAAAATCATCCTACTTGATTCTGACCCTACCGTTGGTGCGTTCAGTGATGTTGACGGTCTCTTTAGAATTGAGAACATTCCAAGTGGACGACACGGCATTCAGATTTCATTTATTGGTTACAAACCTGTAACAATGTTAAATCTTGAGGTGCTCACCAAAGAACTCGACTTTGAAATAAAAATGGTGAGTTTGGTGAAAGACATCGGTGAAGTAACCGTGAGAGCGAATAATACTGAAGAAGTCTCAAACAACATGGTAACTAATAGCGGACGATCATTCGCCATAGAAGAATCACAGCGTTATGCTGGTAGTTTGGGAGATGTTTCACGAATGGCCCAGAATTTTGCCGGTGTACAAGGCTCTAATGATACAAGAAACGACATTATCGTTCGTGGAAACTCACCTACAGGTGTGCTATATCGTCTCGAAGGGATTGATATTCCAAATCCAAATCACTTTGCAAATTTCGGGACAACGGGTGGACCAATTAGCATGATTAATCCAAACATGCTTACGAAGTCTGATTTTATGACAGGAGCTTTCCCAGCGGAATATGGAAATGCAAACGCCGGAGTATTCGATTTAAAGTTGAGAAATGGCAATGCTGAGAAATTCGAATTCCTAGCGCAAGTTGGATTCAATGGATTTGAAGGAATGGCTGAAGGTCCCTTCTCTAAAAAATCAAGAGCATCATTCGTTATTAATTATAGATACTCCGTTATTGAATTGTTGCAATTAATGGGGATTAACTTTGGCTCCTCTTCCCTGCCCAAATACCAAGATCTCTCCTTCAAAATTAACATCCCATCAAAGCAAGGTGTTACTTCCATATTTGGAATAGGCGGAATAAGTGAAGTTGATTTATTGAGTTCAACCCCTGGTGATGAGGATGAGCTTTTTGGGGAAAGTGGTGTAGACACTTACTTTACGGGAATGACTGGTTTCTTTGGAATCAATCATAAGCAACGAATCAACAGTAATAGCTTTTTGAGATTCAACCTAGGTGTTCAAGCAGCAACCAATGTCATTCAAAACGACACGCTTGATATTAATTATGAGAATCCATTTACGACTTATTTTAAAGACGCGCTGCAAGGAAAACAAACTACTGGAATTCATTACATCAACAAACTCAATTCTCGCCATTTCATCAAGGCTGGGATTTTTGCGGATTATTTGTTCTTTAATTTAATTGACAGTGTTTATCGATCAGAGTTGAATGGATTTGTTCCACTACATGATACTCAGAGTGGAACCATGCTTTTTCAACCCTACTTAGCCTACCAATACAAGATTTCTGACGATGTTACCCTAAATGCAGGATTACATTACCAACATCTATTAATCGATAATCAATGGAACCTTGAACCACGCTTTGGTATTCTCTGGTCAATGAATGAGCGAAATAATATTTCATTCGCCTATGGCTATCATAGTCAGATGCAACCACTAGAAATGTATTTTCAAGAAAATCAAATTGGTCCTAACGAATTTGTGCAATCAAATAATTCAATAGGATTCACGAAAAGCCATCATGGAGTAATTGGCTATAGTACTTACTTCAAACATGGAATCCATCTTAAGTTTGAAGGTTACGGACAATACATCCATAACGCGCCGGTAGAAATAAAGACATCTGCGTATTCAATGCTCAATTATGGCGCTGATTTTTACACGGTTATTCCTGATTCAATGTCAAATGCTGGGACGGGAACCAATTACGGATTAGAGATTACTTTGGAAAAGCGCATGGAAAAAGGATTTTACTTTATGTTCAATGGATCCTTGTTCGAGTCGAGATACAAAGGAAGTGATGGCGTTGAACGTAACACAGGATTCAATGGGAATTACACTACAAATTTATTGGGTGGTTATGAGTTTCGTTTCAATGAAAATAAGGGTCTGAACAAACGTGGTAAGGCAAAACCTATCATTGCATTAGCCGCGGATGTTAAATTTGTTATGAATGGTGGTGGACGATACACTCCTCTTCTATTGCAAGAATCTGGTATTGCCGGAGAAGAAGTGAGAGATTTGACAAGAATCAATGAAGCACAGTACCCTGTTTACTATAAACTCAACGTTCGAATTAGTTTTAAGTTCATCATGAAGAAGACCACACAGGAATTAGCGTTTGACATACAAAACGTTACCAATAGAAGGAATGTTTTCTATCAAGCATATGAAGCTGAAACAAACAGTATTCGAACTACCTACCAAACCGGATTGCTACCATTGGTTCAGTTCAGGGTTTATTTTTAGTAGGCCTACGTATCTTATTCTCTATTGATCATACCTGAATTTGTAATGAAATAGGTTTTAATCACAGTATCCAATAATTCACCTTGGATATAATCTCCCATTTCACTTTCTATCAAATCGTAATTGTATCGAGTAGTTTGAATGTTATTGTCTGCATCAAAGATAATTTCATCCAAACTACTTGTTTCATGCTCTTGCCCCAATTCTATGTAAGAGATAAGTTCACCAGTAAGAGTGGAAAATGACATTAAATAACCGCATGTCACCATGGCGTCACATTCTGAAGTTAATTTCATCAGGAGATATTCGTTATTCTCATCAACCACCTGTTCAACTAAGAAGAAATCACCGCGAATATTCTTCCATTCCTCTCCTAAAAAACCAGGGTGGATACTTTTCTTCTGATCAATGAGAAACCAAAGGCTTTCGTAGGAGATATCTATGCTATTACTTTCATAGACAAATAATCCATCTTGAAACGAGACCTTAACAATTGAATCTCTTGCAATTGACTCATCGTAGGAAGAAGGTTCAAAGGTAAATGAAGAAAAATCCTCCTCCCAAAAAAATGAAGGCATGTGTCCCTTTGAGCCTGAACAACCCAGCATCATTGCATCTTGCAATATCCCTGTTTTTGAAGAAAAAAGACCCAAACAGGCGCACCTTTCATTATCATTGTTGGCCTGCTCAAATTGAAACAAATGAAAGAATTCGTTTCCCAATTCAAAATCTGTAATGACTACATCTGAAACTTTCAATTGCGAATTTGGATATGAAAAATGAACGTCCCCAATATATTCCGATGGCAGTATTTCATCTTCATTCAAAAAATTATACAATTCATCACAAGACGTTACATAGGTTTCACCTGCAACTTCTTCATCAACATACTCTTCTACATCGGTTCCACATGAGCTAACACATAAAAACACTATCGCTAATAGGGAGCGAGAAAAAATTAATTGTAATTGTGACATAACAGCTTGAAAGTCGATTTTTATTGACTCAATAAATCAATTAGACCTTGCTTATTTTTTTCTTTCGCATAATCTAGGGCTGTCTTTAGATACGCATCCTTCGCGTCAACATTAGCTCCTGCCGCAATTAACCGTTCAGCGATCATGATGGTAAACTCCGTTTCAGGATTTCTGTTTTTGGCAAGGAGAATCAAGCTCTTGTATGCATTCGGATCAGACCCCTTCTCCAACAACATCTCTG
Organism: Crocinitomicaceae bacterium; assembly: GCA_033791225.1. Classification (GTDB taxonomy): domain Bacteria; phylum Bacteroidota; class Bacteroidia; order Flavobacteriales_D; family Crocinitomicaceae; genus UBA4466. Next base: position 95,527 of record JASJHD010000015.1, on the reverse strand, counting down.
CGATTAAATAATCATTCTCGGTTCCACTTGTACTTCTCACACAAGCAGCAATTGCATTTTGCGGCATCAATTCATCGGAAATATTCCCTTGTATATCTGCACCATTATTCACCAATGTTTGTATAAATTTCTTTTCATACCCCAAAGAAATAAAATATGGGAGTGCATGTATATTATATACGTTTCGAGAATTTGCCAATGATGGCATTTGCTTTAAAATTTCCGTAAAACGACTGTACTCTCTAACTTTCCAAAACTCTTCAGTCAATTTGTCTTGGTCTTCTTGACTTAATGTTGATGCCTGAAGTTCTTCAGTTTCAAATAATGCTGATTCTGTACTTGTCTCTTGGGTAGCAACAGAATCCGACTCAGTTATACTCTTTTTGAGCATACGCAACTCTCGTGTCTTCTCATCCAATTCATTGCGCATTAATTGATACGCACGTACTTTGTCCATTTCAGGATCATACATTATTGCTGCAATTTGCTTTTTGCTTAGAAAGGCTGTTTCATTGTATACCCAATACTTACCAACTTCGTTCAAGTCTTTAAGAGCCAGGTCGATGTCTTCGATATTCTTTGTCTCAATCGCAACTTCATACAACAGTTTACCACTTAAGAAGTAACTTTGAATCGACGATGACATAGCTGTCGCATGATATTCTTGTAAAGCTGCAAGAGCTTCTTTCTTTTTTCCGCTTTCAATTAAGGGAATTATTTCTTCTTTAAGAATCTTTTGAGAGTGACTATTATTCACACTGAATAATAGCACGGTAATTACGATTAAAATTTTTTTCATGTGGTTGAGCAATATTATTTAAACAAAATGATAATAAGTTTAAAAATAGCTAATTAGACTTAAATCAACTGCATCTTAATTGTCGTAGTTAAACCAACAAGCTCTACACAGTCTAAATCATCTTTTCTGACTTGGCAATAATGGCCGAAACAGTTGCATCACTGGTAACATTCACAACGGTTCTACACATATCGAGAATCCTATCTACAGGAAGTACCAATGCCACCCACATTGGATTTAATCCAACTGAATCGAGTACAATCATCAACATGATTAATCCTGCACTTGGAACGGCTGCGGCTCCAATGGAAGACAATGTAGCCAGTCCAACAATTCCCAATTGTTGCATCATGGACAAATCAACATCGTAATAGTTTGCTAAGAATATAACGGCTACCGCTTGATACAGAGAGGTTCCATCCATATTTACTGTCGCACCAATTGGCAATACAAAATCAGAAGCTTCTTCTGGCACTTTTAAATTATGCGTCACACATTCGATGGTAACAGGAAGCGTAGCAGCACTGGAGCTTGTAGAGAAGGCTAGGAATTGCGCTGGACTCATTCCTTTGAAGAAATCTACGTAATTAATTCTCACACCGAACAAGCGCAATAGTAAAGGATAAAATAAGAATAGCATTGTAGATAAGCCAAGCATTACAACCACTGCATAGAATCCTAGATCTAGGAAAATTGACATTAACTCATCTATATTATCTGCTGATTTGGCCAATACTCCAGCCATTAAACAGAATACGAAAAATGGAGCTGCAAGCATTACAATGTTTACCATTTTTATAAAGACCTCATTCATTCCATCAAAGAAAGATCGGACCGTTTCTGTCTTATCACGTGGCAAGAGAATCATCGCTATGCCAAAAAACAAAGCAAAGAAGATCACTTGAAGCATCAGCTTTCCGTTGCCCATTGCTTGTATAAGATTCGACGGAACCATGTCCACCATTGGTTGCAAAGGCGGACCATCTTTTGTAGCTTTTGCTGCTTCGTTTTTCGCCGACAATACAATATAATCTCCATCCAACTTGTCCAAATCTAGCTTCTGACGAATTTGATTAATCTTTTCTTCTGAAACGTTGGCCATTTCCAATCTTCCATCTTTTATTTCGATGTCATTATCAGTAGCCCATACTTCATATTCAAGTCGGTGGTTCAATCTTGTTCCCTCGTCAGTCTGCACCCCTGGCTTCAAAGTATTTACAATCAATAATCCGACTGTAACGGAAAACACTGTCGTGATTAGATACATTCCCAAGGTTTTGAAACCCATTCGTCCCAATTTGGAAGGATCTCCTAATCCAGCTACTCCAGTGATAATTGAGAACATTACTAATGGAACAGCAATAAACTTCAAACAGTTGATGAAAATGGTTCCGAAAGGGTTGATCCAATCCGAAGTAAAGTCATTCCAGCCGTACGCTCCAGACAAAATCGACCATACGATTCCAAGGAGCATTGCAATAAGTATTTTCCAGTGTAACGCTAATTTTCTCATGGCGTGAAGATAGTAATTCGGTTTTAAGAATTGTAGTGCAATTTATCCTTGGATTTTATACAGAGTCAATTGTTGGTAATTATCGAGAAACTCGACTTGTATAGTGCAATAATATTCGTATAATTGCACTGTCGATTAACGTTTTCGACCGCATTTCGCGAAAAATTTCCAAGAATAAGAATTACCCCACAAAAATATTAGTTAACAAATTTATCTATGGATAAAAGTGAATTGGACAGCAGAAAGCTTGTCGAGTTGAAGGATTTAGCAAAGGCTATTGGCATTGAAGGTGCTGAAACGATGAAGAAGGCCGAATTGATTGAGAAAATTGAAGGGAACAGTCCTATTTCTACTGACAAGCCAAAGCGTAAACGAGCTCGTAAAAAGGTAATGGAAGAGAAAACAGAAGCTACTGAAACTCCAGCGGCTGAAATTCCTGTGCCAGAAGCTCCTACACCAGAGACTCCTGCTCCTAAGAAAGCGGATCAGCCAGATTTGTTTACTGAGAAAAAATCTCCAATGAAAGCCGCAGCTGACAAGAAGATAAAGGAGAATGCTTCTAAGCCTGAGAATTCAAAACCTGAAGATTCAAAGCCGAAGGATGAGAAGCCTGCTACTGATCAGAAACCTTCTTCTGAACAAAAGCCTGCTACTGAGCAAAAATCGAGTAACGACCAGAAGTCTAACGATGACACAAAATCTGGAAACGATCAGAAGCCAAATCCGCACAAGAATAACAACAATAATAGAAATCAGAATAACAACAATAATAACAGAAAAGGCAATCAGCCAGAACGTCGCCACACCAAAGAGGAAGAGGAGATGTACAACTTGGTTGGAATTGTTAGTGCTGAAGGTGTTTTAGAGGTGATGCAAGACGGATATGGTTTCTTGCGTTCATCAGATTACAATTACCTTTCTTCACCTGATGATATTTATGTTTCTCAAAGTCAAGTTAAATTATTTGGAATAAAGACTGGAGATACAGTCGTTGGAACTATTCGTCCTCCAAGAGAAGGTGAAAAGTTCTTTCCATTGGTGAAAGTTGAATCCATTAACGGAAGACCGCCGTCATACATTCGTGACCGTGTGCCTTTCCAGTATTTAACTCCATTATTTCCTGATGAGAAGTTCAAATTAACTGGTCACAAGCAGGAGACATTGTCTACTCGTGTAATGGATTTATTTGCGCCGATCGGAAAAGGTCAACGTGGAATGATCGTAGCACAGCCAAAGACAGGTAAGACGATGTTGTTGAAAGATGTTGCAAATGCAATTGCTGCGAATCATCCAGAAACATATTTGATCGTATTGCTTATTGATGAACGTCCTGAGGAGGTTACAGATATGGCACGTTCAGTAAATGCTGAAGTAATTGCTTCTACGTTTGATGAGCCTGCTGACCGTCACGTAAAAGTGGCCAACATGGTATTGGAAAAAGCAAAGCGTATGGTAGAGTGTGGACACGATGTTTGTGTTCTACTTGATTCTATTACACGTTTAGCAAGAGCATATAACACAGTTTCTCCTGCTTCTGGAAAAGTACTTTCTGGTGGTGTGGATGCAAATGCACTTCACAAGCCTAAGCGTTTCTTCGGATCTGCTCGTAAGATTGAAAACGGAGGTTCTCTTTCTATCATTGCAACAGCATTGACTGAAACTGGATCGAAGATGGATGAAGTGATCTTTGAGGAATTCAAAGGAACTGGTAACATGGAGCTTCAATTGGATCGTAAGATCTCGAACAGAAGAATCTATCCAGCAATTGATATTACTTCGTCAGGTACGCGTCGTGAAGACTTATTGTTGAGCAAAGACATATTGCAACGAATTTGGGTAATTCGCAAGTTTATCGCTGATATGAACCCAGTTGAAGCTATGGAGTTCATGAAGGACAGAATGAGCAATACTTTATCTAACGAGGAATTCCTCGTGACTATGAATAGCTAGTATGAAAATCACGATTAAAACAGGGCTGATCTTTGCTGCAATTTGGATTTTAATGAGAATGATCTTTTTCTGGTCTGGAATAAAGGGCGCAGAAATAGCATTGACAATGCTCAATTCACTCTGTTTAATTTCGGCGATCAGCGTTGGACTGTATTTGTTCAAAAGACAAACGAGCGATAGCAATGCATTGATGGATATCAAGGAAGGAATGTCGGCTGGACTCCCCTACACTGTTATCGTCAGTATTTTTCTGTATTTTTTCTACAACACTATTGACCCTGAATATACGAAGCACAAGGTAGAGGACCGAATGACTGCTGTCGAAGAATACATTGCAGAAGATGCTAATTGGGCAAACGTCAAGGAAAATTCCACGTATGAAACATATACAAAAGAAGAATTCCTTGCTTCAGAACGTGAAAGTGCCGAGACTTTTAACAGTGCAAAATTCGTTACAATCATTAGCTTGCTAGGCGGGTTACTTCTCGGAACCTTCTACAGCATATTTGTAACAGCTATTTATCGAAAGATTGTATTTCGATAAAAACTGATCACGTTTATCAGAAAGAGAATACTTGGAGTTCAATCCAGAATGTATTACGCTACAGATTCACCTTTTTTCTTTTCCAAAAAGTTAGACAGATTCTCAACAGATTTTTCATGTCTAGCAACAAAAGGGTTTGATTTATCCCAAACATAGCCGGCAAGAACTGAGCAGATTTGCTCTTTAATTTTCGTGTCTACTTGATCAGAGAAAAAGATATTGTGCAATTTCCCACTGTACCAAGCTTCAATGTATGTTCTAAAGGTTTCAACACCATGTACAATGTGGTCAACGTATTCTCCATCCCAATCAACATTTTCTCCTTTCAGTTGTCTACTAGCTAGTTTACCTGCAGCAATACCTGATTCCGTAGCAAATGTTACCCCCGCTGAGAAAACAGGATCTAAGAATTCGGTTGAATTCCCCGTAAGTACAAAACCGTCACCGTAAAGTTGTTTCACAGAAATGGAGTAACCTCCAATATGTACTGGCTCGAAAATCATTTCTGCACCAGAAAAGCGATCTTTGATTAAAGGTTCTGAAGCAATCAGTGTTCTCAACTGCTCTTCGGGTGTTCCTTCATACTGCGAAAGATAATCTGGATTGCCCACGAAGCCAAATGACGTGTTCCCATTCGAAAAAGGAATGATCCAAACCCACACATCTGGTCTATGTGCAACAATTACTATGCGATTACTATCAGGCCCTTCTGGGCGATTTACGTCTTTAAATTGTGTGAATAATGTATCTCTGGTCGGAAGTGTTGATGGTATATTTAAATCTAGTAAACGTGGAATAACTCTGCCATATCCACTTGCATCAATAATAAATTTAGCCTCAATGGTTTTCTCATTCCCGTCTTTATCTACAACAGTCGTGGTTGAATCGGATCCATCAAATTTAATATCTGTAACAGTAGCCTCATACTCTATTTCGACTCCCATTGATTCAACCTTATCTGCAATAACCTTGTCAAATTCATCGCGGGGAACTTGCCAAGTCCATTCCCATCCTTTGGTATATTGTTCAGAGAATTCAAATTCACAACGTTCTTCCCCTTTGAGAAAAATTGCGCCATTTTTGACTTGATAATTTTGCTTTTTCAACTCATCCAAGACTCCAGCTTCTTCGAAGTGATCCATGCATCTTGTAAGTAGACTTTCTCCAATCACAAAACGAGGGAATTTTGTTTTTTCAACGATCTTTACGTTAAGTCCATTCTTGTTTACCATGGATGCTGCCATGGTTCCAGAGGGTCCAGCTCCAATTACGAGTACATCAACTTTTTCTGTGGTCATAGTGTGTGAATTTGACCGTAAATATACAGGGTGACTTTTCGTAATAGTATGTTGTGAATCATGCCTAAGACTGACTGGCTGAAGTCTTTTGAATTTATAAACTTGCTGCTATCATCGCGATAAGGTAGCCACCAATAAATAGAATAAAGATGCCTGCGAGAATTCCGAGAACCAAGTAGTTTAGTTTTTTACTCAAGGAACGTTTCCGCATAATTTCTTGAACAACCTCCTCCTTCTTCTCTTCTGAAACTACAGGGAAATTGTATTCGGTCTTTTCAATATGGACGCCCATCTCTTTTTCAAAATGCTCATACTTCCCTCGTCGATTGTTATTTTTCAACGAAGAAATCATTCCCGACATAGTACCTTCTCCACCCATAGTCCTATTAAAATACAAAAAAGGGACAGCATTTCTGCCATCCCTTTCCTTTCTGCCAAAAAATTTGAGTGCCTTATTTGAAAAAATTAATGTAAGAACCTGCGGCACTCAAATGCACTTTCTCTGGAAATTCCGCATGCACGATCAATTTGTTTTGATGGTGGTGCTCCAGAGAACTTAATTTCTTTCTATTCAACAACATTACTGTTGAATTTCCGTGATGATCGAATTTGTCTAAAATTGTTTCTCCGTTAAAATCACATTGCCAGTGTGTCTCAGCGCAATTTTCTTGATATGCTATTTCAATCGTAGGAACAGCAAAGTAATCATGCTCACCAATCCCTTCCATATCAAACACTAAGCGTAAAAAGCCACTGTCCAATACTAATTGTTCATCTTTAATGCCCAATTCCTCAAACGTGATTTTTCCTGCAGTCGGTGAAGTGAATTTAACTTGTACTTCACCTTGATTGATTTCAATTAATTGTCCCATAGTTGTCTTTTGTTTTTTATTTAAAGATAGAGAAGCTTCACTCCATACGGTATGAGAAAAGTCATGCTTTTAAGTAATACATCTCAAATCAAGTAAATTTTCATTTTCCGTAGACATGTCTATCTTTGCACTAGAATTTTCATACTTACATTAATTATATAGCATGCAACTGTATAACAAACTAAGTGCTGAGGAACGAGCTAGATTAATTGACAAGGCTGGAGAAAGCCGTCTTACCATCTCGTTCTATCAGTATCATCACATAGATAATCCACAAGAGTTTCGCGATCTTTTATTTGTCCAATGGGATGAACTAGATGTACTTGGCCGAACGTATGTTTCAGACGAGGGTATCAATGCACAAATCTCAGTTCCAGCTAAAAAAGTTGACGATTTAAGAGCGCAATTAGATGCAATTTCATTTTTAAAGGGAATCCGACTGAATGTTGCTATTGAACAGGACAACAAGTCGTTCTTAAAGCTGAAAATTAAAGTTAGGGACAAGATTGTAGCAGACGGACTAAGCGACGATACATTCGACGTTACAGCTATTGGCAAACACTTAAAGGCTCAAGAATTCAATGAGCTCATTTCTGATGAGAATACCATTTTGGTAGACATGCGTAATCATTATGAGAGTGAAATTGGACATTTCGATGGCGCGTGGACTCCAGATGTCGACACTTTTCGGGATTCATTGCCAATTATTCTTGAGGAAATTGAAGAATACAAAAGTGACAAAAATCTTGTAATGTACTGTACTGGAGGGATTCGTTGTGAAAAAGCAAGCGCATTCTTTAAGCACAAAGGTTTTGAGAATGTATACCAATTAGAAGGTGGAATTATTGAATACACGCGTCAGGTTAAAAGTGAGAACCTTGAAAATAAGTTCAAGGGGAAGAATTTTGTTTTTGACCACCGACGTGCAGAACGTATATCAGATGATGTTTTGTCTAAATGTCACCAATGCGGAGAACCTTCAGACACACATGTAGATTGTGCCAACGCGGCATGTCACCTTTTATTCATACAATGTTCAAGTTGTTCTGATAAAATGGATACCTGTTGTACTAAAGAATGTAAAACAATAAATGCTCTACCAGCCGAAGAGCAAAAAAAACTTCGAAGAGGGAAAGAAGTCAGCAATAAAATATTTAGAAAAGGGCGTTCTGAATCGTTGAAATTCGAAACTACCAAAGACTAATCCGAACAAATGAAGCAATCAAAAATAGAATTAATGGCTCCCGCGGGAGGATTTGATGCACTACAAGCTGCTTTAGACAATGATGCAGATTCGATTTATTTTGGTGTAGACCAATTGAACATGCGTGCTAGAGCAACAATGAATTTCACTTTGGGTGATCTTGAAGAAATAGCTCAGCGTTGTTCTGAAAAAGGAGTTAAATCATACCTGACCTTGAATGCTATAATTTACGATCATGATCTTTCATTGATTAAGACTGTTGTAAATCGAGTAAAAGAATCTGGAGTCACAGCTATTATTGCTTCGGATCAAGCTGTGATTGGATATGCGAAATCTAAGGAGGTAGACGTACACATCTCTACTCAATTAAACGTTACGAATATTGAGACAGTCAAATTCTATTCATTGTTTGCTAATGTCATGGTTCTCTCTCGTGAGCTAAGTTTACGTCAAGTAAAAGATATCTGTGACGGAGTCATAAAAGAAGACGTTCGAGGTCCGAGTGGTGAATTAATACGCATTGAAGTATTTGGACATGGAGCACTCTGCATGGCTGTTTCAGGTAAGTGTTATCTAAGTTTACACACAACAAATTCATCTGCAAATCGTGGTGCTTGTGTTCAGAATTGCCGAAGAAAATACAAAGTGATTGATTTGGAGGATGGACACGAATTGGAATTGGACAATGAGTACATCATGTCTCCAAAAGATTTATGTACCATTGATTTTTTAGATCAATTGGCAGATACGGGAATTTCCGTTCTTAAAATTGAAGGAAGAGGACGAGCTCCTGAATATGTAGCTACGACAATCAAGTGTTATAGAGAAGCCATTGATTCAATAGCTGATGGAACGTATTCTAAAGAGAAGGTAAAAGATTGGATGTCTCGCTTGGAAACTGTGTATAACAGAGGGTTCTGGGGTGGATATTTTCTAGGGCAAGAGCTAGGAGAATGGACAGATAGTTCTGGGTCTAAGGCTACCGTAAAGAAAGTATTCTTAGGAAAAGGTATGCATTACTTCCCAAAAGCAAAGATTGGTCAGTTCAAAATTGAAGCGCAGCAATTGAAAGTTGGAGACAATATATTAATTACTGGTCCTACAACTGGTGTTATTGAAACCACTATTGAATCAATGCGTGTAGACGATCAGGACAGTGATGTGGCATCAAGAGGTAGTGAAGTAACATTCCATATAGATAAAGTCATTCGTGCTTCTGACAAGTTGTACAAAGTAGTTCCAGCTGAAGAGGTTCAAGATTAATGGTTGTCATAACACATCAGAGAGAGAAGTGCATTGGTTGCAATTACTGCGTTGAGTTAGCGTACGATCGCTGGCGCATGTCTAAAAAAGATGGGAAAGCAACGCTGTTGGGTGGTGACAACAAAAAGGGATTTCACACTATTCGCACCGACAATGAAGAATTCGACGCCAATAAGCGAGCAGCTGATGCCTGTCCAGTGAACATTATAAAGGTGAAAATGATTTAGATGATAAAAAATGCGCTGATCAAAATTGACCAACGCTTTTTTTAATTAATAGTATTCCGATCAGAATTGACAGTCATCATTGCCTCCCATTCAGGATATTTTTTCACGGTAATTCTATGATGTGTTCCCTTATTGTCTGAGAAATCAAGTACGTTCTTATTGATCCCGAATTTTCCTTGTTTCAAATCCTTTATGTCAGCTAAGTTTAATAAAAAGATCATTTCATCTTTCGGTTCTTTTCCCATTTTCTTAACAATCCAATTCCCAAGTAATCCTTGATTAATACGCATTGGCCTGTGTAAAAATGCCACGCGAGACTTAGTGATATACATTTTGCCAATTAAGGCCTTCATCTTTCCTTTAATATACATTCCATCTTCCTCCTTAATCAGTCCCTCTTGTATTAAATCTTCCAATTGTTCTGATACTCCCATTTTTATAGCTGTTTTATTTGATTGAACTATGAAGATAAGTATTCGTAGTAATTCAGGTCTTTGAACATCTATGAGTTGTACAGTTGGTCAATCCCAAATAACACTTCAACAAGTTCAATTATCAATTGGAGAGTTTATCTCCCAATTCCTCGTAATCAATGCCATCAAAATTTCCTGAAGACATCATTAATAATACAGAATCATGCCAGTCTTGATCATTGATAAAAGATAGTACTTCTTCAGTCTCTGTCATTACCATTACATTTCCACCAAAGCCAGCACTCACCTGTTCTTTGGTGATTGGCTTCAGCTTCTTATGCTGAACAACTTCTGGACTGAAATAAACAAGTGCTACATCGGCGGCATCCATTGCATTTTGATAGTGTGGAAGAAACTCTTTTTTCAATGAAGAAAAAGTATGTAATTCCATGCAAGCTACTACTCTTCTTGCTCCGTATTGTTCTTTTACCGCCTCCGTCGTAGCTTTCAACTTAGAAGGTGAATGGGCAAAATCCTTGTACATGGTAAATGATGTGTTTTCTGCTACTTTTTGCAAGCGATTTCCAGCACCGGTAAAAGTGGACATTGCATTTAAAAAAGCATGTTCCTCTATTCCCATTCCTTTCCCAACGTTCATTGCACCCATTAAATTCTGAAGATTGTGTCCCCCGAAAATTTTAAGGGCATAACTCTTTCCCTTATAATGCAATAAGGATCCCTCTTTCGTTACATCATACTCAGGGGTTGCATAAGGCACCGTATTAACGGTATCAGAATACTTTTCTCCTAGGCTCTTTACTTCAGAATCATCCGTGTTATACACGAGCATACCTCCTTTCTCGATTTTAGAACAAAAGATATCGAATTGATCCACGTAATTTTCAAAGGTTGGAAAGACATTGATATGATCCCAAGCGATTCCACTAATAATAGCCACATGCGGATGGTATAAGTGAAATTTTGGTCTTCGGTCTATCGGCGAACTCAAATACTCATCGCCTTCCAATAAAATCATATCTGCTTCATCTGATAGTTTGACCATACAGTCGTATCCATCCAATTGGGCACCAACCATGTAATCAACGTTCATTCCGAGTTCATTTACCACATGCAAAATCATTGATGTAATGGTCGTTTTCCCATGCGAACCACCGATGACGATCCGTTTTTTGTTTTTGCTTTGCTCGTATAAATACTCAGGATATGAAAATATTGGTAGTCCAAGTTCTTTCGCCTTAAGCAATTCTGGATTATCCTCTCGTGCATGCATTCCTAAAATGATCGCATCAAACTCAGATGTAATCGATTCTGAATTCCAGCCGATAGTCGTAGGGAGAATGCCTTGCTTTTCTAACCTTGATTTCGAAGGTTCAAAAATTTCATCATCGGACCCTGAAACAGTGTATCCTTTTCTACTTAATGCAATAGCCAAATTGTGCATCGCACTTCCTCCAATGGCGATAAAGTGAACATTCATATTACTTTGTGCTTAAAATTTTCTTTCCATCTAAGATCAGTGGTACGATCAGAAATAACGTTCCGACATCCGTCATCCAACCGAGTGTTGTGAAATTATCCGTAGAAGCGAAAAACGTTGGTACAACTATAGCAATTAAGCCAATGTAATAGAGCCAATCCCACCAATACTGCTTCCTTACAACATATCGCTTAATAATTTGAGCCAGAACATAACCGAACGACATCATCATCACGTACAAAGGCACATACTTCATGCTTTCGAAAGAACTGTTTGTCCAATAATAGAGAATAATTAGGACAGCCAAGACTAATGAAATTACGAGCATGGTAAGACCAAGTGTTCGCGATTTGTTCATGATAATAGATTTACCTTGAAATTACTTGAATAGAACGGAAAATAAAAATGATGTCGGATTAGTTACCCACAAAGAAATGCGGAAAACCTATTCCTTTAAGTAACTGGTAAAGCCTAGAGACATTGCGCGTTGTAAATTCCCGTTATCATCTGTAAACAGTAAATACACTTCCAAATTTTCATTGGGGTGATTGGTTACATATGCTAAGGATTTTTCTACACCAAAAACCATGAATGTCGTCGCATATGCATCTGCAGTGGCACAATCATTTGCTACTACCGTTGCACTTAACAAAGAATGTTGTACTGGGAATCCTGTTCTAGGATCTAAAGTATGAGCATACTTAACTCCATCGTGGATATAGAATTTTCTATAATTTCCGCTTGTCGCTATTGCTCTGTCTGATAGATGTACAATGTTCTCTAGCTCTCGTACGGAAAGATTTTCTTTAGGAACATCTATGCCTATTCTCCAATCATTTCCCTCTCGATTCTTACCCCGCACTATGATTTCACCACCTATTTCTATGTAATAATTCTCGCAGCCGATTGAAGCAAGATATTCATCAATAATATCTACTGATAAGCCCTGAGCTACAGCATTGAAATCAAGCATGAAGTTTTTATGCACCTTTTTAAACTTAATATACTGAGGGTGAAAATCTATCGAATGCAATTTTTCCTTTTCGAAGGAAACAAAGGTTAAAATTGAATCAACTTCCTCCTGGTCAAGTGGTGTTTCCATGTTGCTCATAAATCCCCAGCCACTCACCAGAGGGTATACGGAAGGGTCAAAGGCTCCATTGGACAAATAATACACATGTCGACTCACATTGTAACAACGTTCTAAATAACCAGCGCTGTCATGCACAGTAATGGAGTCCTCACATCTGTTCATTTGGGAAATTACAGAACTATCAATGTATGTAGAAAGAATACCATCAAAATTACTGAACAAAAACTCAACTTGCTCCTGACTAAAAACTGAATTGTCTTCTGCAAGAATAATAGTGTAAGTTGTACCCTGTGTGTTTCCAGAAATTTCTATTCCTTCTACCTCGGCCTGTTGATTGGCACCTTGGTTTTCGTTGCAAGCGCTGAGCGCTATACTACTAATAATGACGCTCCAGACTAGGATCTTGCGTTTCCTTGTTCCAAACATGGGATAAACTTGGGTTGCCATTTCTACTGTACGTAATACCGTGTAAAGTCTGAGTTCTAACATAGACATCTGCATGACCATCAATTACAACTATTCTTCTTGTAATTACCTCAGTCATTAATCCATTTTGATCACTCTTAGTGAATGATTCTTGAGAAACACCTTCTGGGTATTCAGCACCAAGTTCATTCTCTACCAACACTTTTTTTCCAGGGCTATTATCTATATTATTTAGTGCTTCTTGTGCCGCATACGCACTTTCCGTTTCAAGGATGTTACTAGCAATATTTGCTGAATTCAATGCACGATTTAGATCAGACATTTCAGTAGCATTCTCTTCTAATTTGAGTTCTTCAGCAGCGGCTTCTTGTTCCGCACTGGCTAATGCGTTCTCAATGTCTCTCCTAGTATCCATTCTCTGGTCTAGGTCTCCTTCATAGGCAGACTGATTATCAACTTGAATCTTCTTGTCAATAATTTTCATATCTGCGACTTTCTGGGCATGCGCTTCTTCCGCTAGAATTTCGATCTCGCCATTAACTTTAACTTGTTCCCTTATAGCGGCATCATTCGCCATATACTTTACCATTTCGGCATTATATTGCACCAATCCAGCATCTGCCAATTCGGTCTGATAACTTTTTAAGATCTCAGTAGAGGCCTCTCTGTTTGCAGCGAAATCCATAGCATCAGCTTCCGCTCTAATTTTGACTAATTCAATTTCTGCATTTGCACGATACGCTAAAGCTTCTTCGATGGCAGCTCTTTCCGCTTGCTCATTAACGTAGTCATTTCGAATTTCTACCAAGTCAACATTGTTGTCTCTTGGAATTTCTGCATTGATAGTTGCATTCTCTTGAGCGGCGAGGTAAACACCATTTACTACAGCTTGTCCAGCTATATTTTCTGAATAATTGTCAGTTGACAATCTACCTTGTTCAGCCATGGCATCAGTCCGAACACGTACAACTTCACCCTGCACTAACACTCGTTCGTCGTAATTGTCTTGTGATCCTCTTCCAACAGCAATGTAAATATCTGCAATTTCCTGATTTGACTCAATGTTTGATACATAATCCGAACGCACTTGATCTGCTAGAACAATTGCCTGTGCTGAATTGTACTCCTCCAAAATGGCCGCATTATCTTGATACACACTCTCTCTTTCATTATAATCAATAGCCGATTCATAATTGATCTGGTCAAGGGTACCTTGATCAGCAAGATTCTCTTGTAACTCAAACAAGAGATTAGCTCTTTCATCGTTACTTCGTTTTACTTCAGAAGCACGAAGAATTCTTACTACTTCCTGTCGGTTCAAGTCACCATCTAATGCATCAACAGAAATTGCCTGATATACTTGGTAAATTTGCTCAGACGCCTCGTAATGTTGAGCAGTTCTATCCCTAGTCATTAAAGCAGCCTCATCACGTATTCCTCGATATGTTTCATTTATCTGAATTCCTTTTAATCCTTTTCTTACTTCATCGGCCTTCCGTAATTCAGCCAAAGCATCTTCGAGTGAACCACCGTACACTTCGCCTAAATCCACCAATTCTTCAGAAGAATCGATTTTCGGATGAAGAATATTGTCAATCTCCTTTAGTTTCTCTTTTGGATAAGGATCAGTTCCTTTTATAGACAAGGCTCTGTTGTAATATTCGATTGCTTTCTCCCAATTCTCATCTGCAAAGTTGTTATCTGCTGCAGTGATGATCTTCTGATATTCTTTTAGCACTTCTCTTTCCGTTCGTTCGTGCTCTAGTCGATCACAGGCCTCAATTTGAGTCACAGCATACGCACTTCCTAGAATCACAGCTAATGCTTCTTGATACTTTCGTTTAGCCGGCATATATTGCTCACCTGCAAACAAACCATCCGCCTCTTTAAGAATAGCATCAAACTTTGCTCTAAGTACTAAATCGGCTTCATTCGAATTTTTAATATCATCTAATATTTGCTGAATTTCATTGATCTTATTTTGAGCGGTAACATCACCTGGCTTTACTCCCAAAGCGTTTTGATAATGGCTCAACGCCATTTCATAACTCTTAGCACCTTCGCTTGTATTACCTTTCATCATGAAGTCCTTGTAGAGTTCTTCTTTTTGCTCAGCGGAAGCCATATCTGAAATTTTTTGATCCATTAAAGCAATTTTCGTAACCGGCTCTTGCTCTTCAGGCTTCTTACCCAATGCTGCTTCATACTTTTCCTTCGCTTCTGTGAAATTATTGCTAGCTGCCAAATTATCACCAGCACTCATCAATGCAGAGTATTCGGCATCTATTTTTTTGAGATCAGCTATTTGAATGAGAAGTGCATCTGGTCTATCATCATTTTCTCGCAATACTTTTGCTCTTTCCAATAATTCGATTGCACGTTCAAAATCTCTCGCCTCAATTTTCTTCTCGGCTACAGTTAAGATTTTTTCATATTGCTCATCAGCTTCTGTAGGAGCTTGAGCCAATCGTTGAGCCTCGGCAGCTTTATCTACTGGTTCTTGCTCATAAGGCTTTATAGCTAAAGCATTATTGTACTCTTTTATCGCCTCTATATATTTCTTTTCGGCAACAAGATTATCACCTTTTTTCATAAGGGCTTGGTACTCCTCGTCAATCTCTGCTTGTGACGCCAATGAAGCAATCTTCGCCTCTAGCTCAGTAATTTTTGCAACTGGTACTGGCTCACTAGGCTTTACCTCAAGTGCAGCCTTGTAACTGTCAATTGCTGCTTCATAATTCTCCGCTGATTCACTAGTTTGAGCCTCCGCAATCAAACGATTGTATTCCTCATCCTTTTCTTGACCTGCCAAATCCGCAGCCATAATCTCATTTATCTCCTTGATTTTATCTTTCGATTCTTGATCATCTTTGATCGCCAAGGCTTCGTTCAATTTGTTAATAGCCTCTTGATACGATTTGCTGTCAGCTAAATCAAATCCTTCCTGCTTCAGCTTTTTGAATTCTTTTTCCAAAGCTTCAGCATCCATCAAAGCATTTAACTCTTCATTGATTTTTTGAATCGCATCAGAAGCTTCGTCATTACTCGAATCCAAATTCATTACACTTTGGAATTTCGATCTTGCTTCTACTAATTTCTCTTGACCATACAATTCCTTACCCTCTGCCATTAAGGTGCTAATTTGCTCCAATCTTTCAGATTCAGATGCGTTTGCAGCAAGAATTCCGTCAATTTCTGATATTCTTTGAGAAGGGTAATCTTTAGAGGCATCAATTGAAATCGCTTCGGTGTATTTTGCCTTTGCATCTTCCCAACTTTCAGAAGTGAATGCTGCATCCGCTGCCGTAATCGCAGCTTCATATGCTGCTTTCTTTTCTGCTTCTGCTTCTGCATTGGCTAGACGTTCAGTTATTTCTTTAACTCGATCCTGAGGATATTGCTCCGCACCGTTCAAGGTGATTGCTTCCTCATATTTTGCTTTTGCGTCTTCTAATTTATCTTGGTTGTACAATGCGTCAGCACTATTTATTGCTGCATTGTATGCGGCAAGTTGCTCGTTAGCAGCTTCTTCTTCCGCCATTTTAGCATCAATCTCCGCCAATCGCTCGTTAGGATAAGCTTGTGAACCATCAAATTCCAATGCTTCTCTGTATTTCGCTCGTGCTTCTTCCCAGTTCCCTTCATTGAAGTGATGATCTGCACTACTCACTGCAGCTTCATAATCCGCTTGAACTCTGTTCGCAGCTTCTTCTTCAACCTTTAAATCAATTTCAGCTAAACGCGTATTAGGGTACTCTTGCGTGTCATCAATAACTAAAGCCTCACGGTATTTTTCTTTCGCCTCATCCCATTTTGCCTCATTGAAAAGATTATCAGCACTTGCTATCGCAGCTTCATATTGTTCTTTTTTGGCTTTTGCTTCATTTTGACTTGCTAACAAATCATCAATCTCAGCGATTTTCGTCTTTGGCAATTCTCTCTCCGGATAAATTGCTGAAGCGGCAACATATTTCTCACGAGCTCCTTCAACGTCACCAATGATTCCCATCATTGACTCCGCTTCATCCATCAATTTATTGTATTCATTTTCCTGAGCAGCGAGAGCTTCTTGATCAGCTAATTTCAATTTAACTTCTTCAATTTTCGCTTTTACATCCTCTGTATCCTTCACTCCTTGAGCTTCTTCATACTTGGCCAATGCATTTGCTAAATCATCAGCAGCATTTGCCTGATCTCCCTCAATCATAAGAGCATTGTACTTTTCTTCCTGCGCAACAAGATCTCCTGCCTCTTCTATTTTCTGTTCAATCAGAGCTAATTTTTCTATTGCTTCCTCGTTTTCGATATCTAGGCCTAGAACTTCGGTAAATGTTCCCTTCGCTGTTTCCCAGTCAGAATTGCCTATTTCTTCGTTTCCTCGATCTAATAAAGCTTGAATTTGTTCCAGATGTTCTTGTTCAGCCTTCGCCTCGTTTAACTTCTCATCACACAATTCAATTCTTCCTTTCGGGTACGTCGCTGAACTTTCATACGTTAAAGCTTCTTCGTACTTTGTTTTTGCTGCTTCATAATTTTCAGCGTCAAACAACTTATCTGCATCTGCAATGGCCGCCTCATATTTTTTCTGAAGCTCTTCTGCCTCAGCAACCTCATCCATCTGAGCGTCGAGCTTCGCTAATTGATCTTTGGGATAAGCTTCATTGGGTCTTAGCTTTAATGCCTCTTCATACTTATCACGCGCTGCCTTAATACTTCCTTGATCATAAAAACTGTCTGCCAATTCAATTGCATTGTCGTAGGCCTCAGCTTTCTGTTTATCCGAAATCAACTTTTTTAATCGTGCAATTTGATCTTCTGGATATTGGTCTTCCTTCTCATCCAAAGCATCTAGGTACTTCTCGATTGCAGCTTCATATTTTTCTTGATCTCGAAGATTGTCCGCAGCAGCAATTAAATTGTTGTACTTCTCATCTGCTTGATTTTGGACTAACTCTTCCTCTTGTTGTGCTTGAATTAAAGCATCCAACTCAATAATTCGTTCCGCTGGATATGGCTCCGCTGGTTTATAGCCCAAGGCCTCTTCATACTTAGCAAGGGCGTTTTCGTAATCTTTTTCGTCGTAAAATTTATCAGCTGCAGCTACTGCCTCATTATATTTTCGTTCCAGTTCTTCTTTCTCATCCTCAGCACTTGAAAGCAATTCATCAATCTTCGCTTTAATTTTTCCAGCATCTATTCTATCAAGTCGAGGTTCTAACATTCGCGTATCCCAATCGAACTTAGCAACCGGACTTGTTTCTAGAAAAGAAAAATCAACGCCCTCACGTTTCTTGAAAATACCTATGTCAAATGGAGGAAAGAAATCTCCACCAGGAGGAGCATCTTCTTCATTTAACTTCGAAAAGTTAATTAGCATTTTCTTTGTTACAAACCCAGGTTTGGTATAGATAACTTCAAATGGTTGTGATTTTTCTACAGTAAGATTTAACTTGAACTTTCCACTAGACACAGAACTTGTTGTCGCAATAGTAGCCCCATTCTGGACTACAGTTACTGTAACCCCTCCTTCTTTTTTTCCTAAATCAGAATTTTCAATGGCTCCTCTGATAACCACACCAAGGTCTTGCGACCACAGTAAAGTGCTCGCCATTAGGGACAAAACAAGGATAAAATATCTCATACTGTATTATTTAAACGAAAGACTGTACAACGAGTTACAGATTTGGTTTAAATTTGAGTAAACTATTTTTACAAATATGGTCAAAATAGTTCAAAAACACATAGTCAAATACCATGCTAAACGTTGAAAACATCAGTTATTGGGAACGAAAATCTTTTTTTGATAATATTGATTATTTAATCATTGGAGCCGGAATTGTGGGGTACAGTACCGCATTGCACTTAAGAAAATCCAATCCAAATGCCCGAATCCTACTGATAGAGAGGGGGCTACTGCCAAGTGGGGCAAGTTCAAAAAATGCTGGATTTGCTTGTTTCGGTAGCGCAACAGAACTATACGACGATCTCCAGCACATAGACGAAGATCTTGTTTGGAATACCGTAGAATCTCGTTGGAAAGGATTGCAATATCTAAAATCAATTGTTGGAGACGAAGGATTAGACTTACAGATTAATGGTTCTTGGGATTTAATAACTGACAAGGAAAGTGAGCTATTTGAAAAAACAGTTGAAATGCTCCCCTACTTTAATGAAAAAATAAAAGCCATCACTGGCGAAGCTGAAGTTTACTCAGTTGACGAAAATGTATCCGAAACGTTTGGATTCGAAAAAGTCAATACCAGCATTTATAATCGTCTTGAAGGCCAAATTGATACATCAAAAATGAATTCTGCTTTTTACAAGGTAATTGTAGCAAATAATATTCAGGTACTATTTGGTATCGAAGCTCAATCTATGAACACTGTAGAGAACAGAACAATTGTTCAAACGTCTATTGGTAAAATTAACGCGGGTAAGGTAGCCATCTGTACGAATGGATTCGCGAAGCAATTTATCCAAGATGAAGACATTCGGCCTGCTAGAGCACAAGTTTTGGTTACTCAGCCGATTCCGGATTTAAAAGTTGAAGGAACTTTCCATTACAATCAGGGATATTATTATTTCCGAAATATTGATAATAGAATTTTATTTGGAGGAGGACGAAATTTGGACTTCGAAGGTGAAACAACTACCTCATTGTCAACCTCTCGATTAGTAATGGACAAATTAGAGGAGTTGCTTCGTACTGTTATTCTTCCAAATCAAATCGTTAAAATTGATCAAACTTGGGCTGGAATCATGGGCGTAGGTGATACTAAGAAACCCATTATTAAAGAGTGTTCAAAAAATGTCTATTGTGGCGTTCGTCTCGGAGGAATGGGAGTTGCCATTGGTACACTTGTCGGAAAGGAACTCTCAGAATTGATGAATTGATTGATTCGATTGACAAAAACTCACTTTCCAAAATAGCGCACAATTTTTAAGGATTTTTCTAGTACATTTGCTTTCATCATTTTGAAGAAAACAGGACTATGAAAGATACAGCTTTATCATCAACACACATTGCACTGGGTGCGAAAATGGTGCCATTTGCGGGGTACAACATGCCCGTACAGTACGAAGGAGTGAATGCCGAACATCAAACAGTTCGTGAAGGCGTTGGAGTTTTTGACGTATCTCATATGGGTGAGTTTTTAGTAAGCGGATCTGGCGCTCTTGATTTGATTCAAAAAGTGACTTCCAATGATGCATCCGTTCTTACAATTGGCAGAGCTCAATATAGCTGTATGCCTAATGGTAAAGGAGGAATTGTAGATGATTTAATCATTTACAAAATCAAAGAAGAAGAATATTTATTGGTTGTAAATGCATCCAATATGGACAAAGACTGGGATTGGATCAGTTCTCACAATAGCTTCGATGCTACTATGCGAAATTTATCTGATGATTACTCTTTATTAGCCATTCAAGGACCGAAAGCAGTTGAAGCGATGCAGTCTTTAACTTCAGTTGATTTATCAGCCATTACATACTACCATTTTGAAGTAGCTGATTTCGCTGGAATAGAGCATGTAATTATTTCTGCAACTGGTTATACTGGAAGTGGAGGATTTGAAATCTACTGTAAGAAGTCAGAAACTCAACAAGTTTGGGACAAAGTATTTGAAGCAGGAGCTGATTTTGGAATTAAACCAATTGGTTTAGCTGCACGGGACACTTTGCGTTTGGAAATGGGATTCTGCCTGTACGGAAATGATATTGACGATACAACTTCACCATTAGAAGCGGGCTTGGGCTGGATTACCAAGTTGGCTAAAGATGATTTCATTGACAAAGATTTCTTAGCTAAGCAAAAAGAAGAAGGCATCACAAGTAAATTGGTCGCTTTCGAAATGATTGACCGAGGAATCCCACGTCATGACTACCCTATCTTGGATGCTGACGGAAATAATATTGGTCGCGTAACTTCAGGAACAATGTCACCTTCAATGAAGAAAGCAATTGGACTAGGATACGTAACAAAAGCTTTGAGCACAGTTGATTCTGAAATCTTCGTTGAGATTAGAGGAAAAGGTGTAAAAGCACAAATTGTTAAACTTCCTTTTTACAAGAAATAATCAATTCAATAATTCCAGATCCTCATGGGATGGATCTCTAAGTTTCTCGGACTACAAGAAGATAAGCCTCGGCATAGTGACTTTTCGGAAGAATGGCGCGCTATTCTCAATAAGAAAATTGGATACTATCGTTCATTGGAATCCTCTGAGCAAATACGGTTCGAAGCAGCCATTTTACGGTTTCTAAACACAACTAAAATTACTGGAATAAAAACTAACGTTACTGATGAAGACTATGTCCTCATAGGGGCAAGTGCCGTCATTCCTATTTTTGCTTTCCCTGATTGGGAATATCACAATTTGGATGAAGTCCTTCTGTATCCAGAACATTTCGACCGCAATCATACAATTGGATCAAAGCAAATGGCCATTTTAGGAATGGTTGGATATGGATACATGGAAGGGAAAATGACCCTTTCAAAAAAATCATTGCATCATGGATTCACTAACGATACTGATAAACAAAACACGGCAATTCACGAATTCATTCATTTAATTGATAAAATGGATGGAAAGGTAGATGGAATCATGGTTTACTTGAAAGAGAAATCCTATGTTTTGCCATGGATTAATTTGATCGATGAAAAAATTAAGGAGATTGAAGAATCGGACATTGACATTCGAAAATATGGTGCAACAAGTCGTCAAGAATTCTTAGCTGTTATTTCGGAGTACTTTTTCGAACGCCCAAAGTTACTACGCAAGAACCATCCGGTGTTATACGAATACCTTGAGTTGATGTTTAACCAGCCACTCGCCGATCGGAAATTGGTAAAAAAAGCCAAACCTACGCAGCACTTCGAACCTTGTCCATGCGGAAGTGGTAAGAAGTTTAGAGAATGCTGTATGAGTTAATAACTTGAAAACTCTATCTTTATTAAATGCTTGAATACAAAGGAAATATTGAAATTTATTATCCCGATACGGTAAAGACATTGGGAGATGCTCCGCAATCTGTTAAGATTAAAAAAGTGTTCCTATCTATTCTCATAGCAATCTTTCTTGGAGGAGTTATTGTTGGTGTTGGGTATGCTGGAGAACAGAACTGGTTAAAAATCACAGGCTACATTGTTGGAGGAGTAATATTGGTTGGAGGGATATTAATCTCATTGAACTCCAAAATTTCAAATTGCCTATACTGCGAACATGAATTGGGAAAAACCTTAGACGATACAATGACCAAGCAGGATGAAAACGAGAAAATTGAATGTGGAAACTGTCATGAATGGATGATCAGCCATGAAGGCTCTATCAGAGCATTCACTCAAGAAGATACCGAAATTTATAAAAAATCAATTAGTGCACCAGTATTTGAGGCGGGTGGCTTACAGAATGAATGTGTTATCTGTGGTGCCCCACCGATTAATTATGAAAAAGCTAAAAAGACAAAAATGAATGCTGAACGCTTATTGGTCGGACGATTATCAGTAAGTACTGCTTCCATTGGAAACATACCATATTGCTCGGAACATACGGGTGCTGTAGAACTTGAAATTAAAGAAGATTATCTAAGACTAACATTCCCGAAAGTCGATATGATGAAGCGCTATCTAGCCTTTAATGAGGGCAAGATGGAGA
The DNA here is from genome assembly GCA_033791225.1 of Crocinitomicaceae bacterium. GTDB lineage: Bacteria > Bacteroidota > Bacteroidia > Flavobacteriales_D > Crocinitomicaceae > UBA4466. The sequence continues at coordinate 72,771 of JASJHD010000015.1, read as the reverse complement.
AAATGATTAAGGTCCAGAACAAGGTTCAAAAGGTTGTCAAGAAAATTCAAAATAATTAGAAAGCAGAATTATTTTACCGCCAGTATTTTCTCTTCTTTAGGAACCCGCAAGAGCATCAACAATCCAACTGTAAAGAAGAATACTACGGACAAAATAGACGATCGTATATCTCCAGTAATGTATTCCATAAATCCAAAGAAGAACGTTCCGAAGACAATCCCAATTTTTTCAGTCACATCATAAAATGAGAAATACGATGCGTGATCTTCGGTCTCAGGCAAGAACTTTGAATATGTTGAACGAGACAAAGCCTGCACTCCGCCCATTACTAGTCCTACACCCGAAGCTAGGAAATAAAATCCAACAGGAGTAGTAATAAAATAAGCAACGATGCATAGTGGAACCCAGAAAGTGACAACAATAATCAATGACTTTAGGTTCCCTATTATTCCTGATAAACGCGATAACAAAAATGCTCCGACAGCACCTAAAATTTGTATCAAGAGAATGGCGACAATCAAGCCAACCTGTCCAGCAGCTTCATACTCACCAACAAAAATCTCTCGACTGGCATACAAAACAGCCATTAACATTACAGTTTGAACACCTGTATTGAAGAAGAAGAACGCAGATAAATATCTTTTCAAGCGCTTAATTTTCTTGAATTCATTGAATACTTTTTTCAATTCTTTAAACCCTTTCCAAACAACTCCTTTCTCCTTCTTTTTACCATATACATTATTGGGAAGAACTCTATATGTAATTTGACTAAACCCGATCCACCAGAGCCCTACAAGGATAAAGCTCCAACTAGTGTATGCAGGATCAATTAGCATTACAATGGCTAAACAAATTACAAGCAAGATCATACTTCCAAAGTATCCCATTGAAAAACCTCTGGCTGAGATTCTATCATGATCCTTCTTTTCGGCAATTTCAGGTAAATAGGCATTGTAGAAGACCAAACTATTCCAGAAACCTATGCTCGCTAAGAAAATAGAAATCATCCCCACTTCAATGGGCACGTCTTCAAACCAATACAAGGAAATACATGAGATCGCTCCCAAGTAACAAAAGAACTGCATGAATTTCTTTTTACTTCCCGAAAAATCTGCGACCCCAGAAAGCATCGGAGACAAAAATGAAACAACTAAAAAAGAAGCAGATAGCACGAATGACATCAGGACTGAAGAAGACATCTCCATCCCAAAAAAGTTCACCATAACATTCACTCCTTCTGGAAGTTCTGTTAGATTCACATTATTCGCCACATTGTATTCTTCGAGATGGCGTTTTGTAGTAACGCTATTGTAGAAAATTGGAAAGATGGCAGAAGAGATAACCAAATTGTACACGGAGTTTGCCCAATCATAGAACACCCAACCTCTGATTATTTTCTTGTCCCCTTTTTCCATCTATTCAGTTCCGGCAACATATGCTTCCAAATACTCAAAGTACTCAGACAATTCTCCGGTAAGTGTGGTTTCGCTTCCGCGCTCGATAATTTTATCTGTATCTTCTTTCAATAGTGCTGGCATCACTTCTTTGATCAACTCACTGCCGAAATCTTCAGAAGCATCCAATGGAAGTTCACAGGGAAGGTTATCTACTGCCATTACGGCTATCACTCCTTCGCTCATAAAATTGTCTTCTGATTCTGTCGCTGGATTATAACCGTAGATTGGGTCACTGATTGTGCTTGGCTTAATTGTACAGGCTACGGCACAATCAATATCACATGAAATATCAGCAACTACAGACAAACGCACATTCGATTCTTTCAAATCGCTGCGAGTAATTATATAATCCGATTTGTCACTCCAATAGTGACAAGGAATGTACATATCCGCATGACTCAAATAACGAGAAAAACTTGACTCATACAAATCTGGCTGGGTATAGAATTCCCTCTTAGAGTATTTTCCACCGTCTTTTCTACAGTAATAGTCTTCCACCTCCAAATGCGTAAATACCGGATGGTCAAATTCTTTTGATAAAAACTCATCTGGCGTAACCTCTGTAATTGGCAATTGGTCCAAAATTTCTCTTGCTCCATGCCCTACTCGACCGAAACCAGTTAGAACAATTTTCGTGTTCGCGGGAAGTTGAACTTTTTTCAATTCCTCCTCAACTTCTCTTCTATCTGCACATGCATTGGCAGCCTTAAGATCATAGAGTTTATGCTTTAGTCCATATGTTAAAAATCCGTTGTAACATCCAACAATTCCAGCATATCTTCCAAATCCAATTATACGTTTGTTTGTCTTATTTCTTAATGCTTCATAATCGATCAATTGAATATTCTTATCCATGACCGCGCGAAGTAAATCTCTGTTATATGGTTGTTTTTTAATTGTATGAGAGAAGAACATGAATCGCTTAGTTGGAATTAAATCTTCAATATTCACCTCCTTAACTCCCATGATAATATCGCACTGCGACATATCCTCACTCATTTCAATTCCTTGATCCAAATACGCTTGATCTTTATAAGCCCGCACGGGACTGGGTTGAACAATAATTTTCACATTCGAGTACACGCTTTCAATGTGTTTACATTGCTTCGGCGTAAGTGGTACACGTTTGTCTGGTGGAACTTTTCCCTCTTTGATAATTCCAATAATTGTTTTATCCATCCTATTAGTTCAACGGTTCTTTTAGTATATATAAGTCTATCAACTCTCTCACACACCCTTCCCCTCCGTTGCCTTTCAGCACTACATCTACTTGTGATTTTACGACTTCAACGGCATCTTTTGGGCAAGCTGAAAAACCTACGTTTCTCATTACTTCCAAATCATTAATGTCATCGCCGATAATTGCTACATTATTCAGTTCTATGTTTAATTCTTTGCAGATTCCATTCAAGGTATCCATTTTTGGCTCACGACTCACTGAACAATGTTGAATCCCCAACATCGCAGCTCTTTTTTGAACCGCTTCACCTTTAAATCCAGATGATATTATTGCCACTTGAAAATTAATTTTCGTCAAGTGAATAATGGCCATTCCATCCTTGGCATTGAATTTCTTAAATTGATCTCCCGACTCCGTGAAATACATTCCACCATCCGTCATTACTCCATCAACATCAATCACCAAGAGCTTAATGTCTTGTAATTTATCTTTGAGGTGATTCGTTTTAAATGGTCGTTTAAAGAGCAATGAATTTAAATCAATATCATATTCCTCGCAGATAATCTCAAGGTCAGAAATAGACAGCTCAAAAGTTGATTCTACACCAATATCGGCCAAAAAGCCGACAAAGTCCAAACCGAACTTATCGCATAACCCTCGTATGTTTTGATCCAAATACATTATATCATTGAGTAACCTACACTTTGAGCTACAGGCTTCAAAGTAGTTAATAATTTTCTAAACTCATCATGATTTAGTTGTTGTGAAGCATCTGATTTAGCTACACTTGGATCAGGATGGGCTTCAATGAGCAATCCATCTATCCCCATTGCTACACATGCTTTTGAAAGTACAGGTACACCGTAAGCGTATCCCATTGCATGGCTTGGATCTAAAACGATAGGTAGATTTGTATGTTCTTGTAGCCATGCTACACCACATAAATCTAATGTGAATCGGGTATTCGTTTCAAAGGTGCGTAAACCTCGTTCGCAAAGAATCACATTTTCATTACCTCCTGACAATACAAATTCAGCAGCTTGAACGAACTCCTTTAATGTTGTTCCAAATCCACGCTTAATTAATACAGGCTTCTGTGTTTTGGCACAAGCACGTAATATTCCTTGGTCGTACATTGCTTTCGCTCCAACCTGAATTACGTCAGAGTGCTCGATTACTTCATGAATATGTGTTGCATCTCTTGCTTCCGTGATCACACTTAAACCATACTCCTCACGCATTTTCGCAAGCAACAATAACCCATCTAAGCCCATACCTTGAAAAGAATAAGGACTCGTTCGAGGCTTGTAACATCCTCCACGTAAAGTGGTCAATCCCATATCAACTAAGAGCTCAGCAGATTCACGGATTTGTTCTTCTGATTCAACAGAACATGGACCACCAATTAACAGCGTAGAATTCGTCGTTCCTCCGATAGTTACATTTCCAATCTTAACTTCACGCTTGTCGTTTCTATATTTTCTTGACGCTAGCTGAATGTCATTGTCAAATGCCCAAGAAGCATCTACTTGATTCTCAATGGAAGCAGGAACTTGTTTCATTCCAGAGCCAGTGATCAATACATTCGTTCCGTTTGACTTGACGTGAAATGCATTAATATCTTTAGCAATTTTTGCCGCTTGATCGTCAGCAACAGTGGCCTTTAGGTGTAAAATCATAATTCTCCTTTAATGAGGTTGACAAATGTAACAATTCCTTTAGCAACTCCTTTTTCATCTACCACAGGTAAATACATTATCGGGAAAGTACTTTTCTTTATCAACTGCAACATTACATTTACCGTCGCCGATTCATCAATTGTGCTTGGGAAAGCATTGATAAAATTCACTGGATTCATTCTATTTAAATCTGCCAACTGCTTGAGCATCGCCTTTCGAATATCCGCATTAGAGATCAATCCATTCAAGCGATTGCTGTCATCAATAACCAAGGTGAATCCGAGCTTTCCATCTTCAATAGAAGTTAGTACATTTTCAATGTTCAAGTCGTTGTAATTAACCGTTGGAGCCTCTTCCAAAGGAATCATAAAATCGCTTACATGGAACTGCGAGTCAACTTCACGATTGGTAAGGTTCATCAACGCATTACCAATACTAGCGGCATTGAACAAATACGATCCAGAAACCGCGCTTGTAACTCCCATGTTTCTCAAAATAAATGAAACCTCAGCGTTTACGCCGCCGTCCACATGAATTGATTTACCAGGATATTTGTTTCTAAACTCTCTGATTTTCGCAAAGTTATATGTGTCGAATTTACCACCACTCTGACCAGGTATAGTCGCCATGATTAATATAAAATCAAACTTCTGATACTCTTCGAAAATATCGATTGAAGTTGGAGTGATTACAGCAATACCTTTACGTCCAGTAACAGTTTTAGGGATTTCCAACTTTTCCGTCAGATCTTCATGTTGAAACGTAATGTATTCTACAGGATTCTCTTCCAGCAAGGTGTAATATTTACTTGGCGATGGAGTGATAATGTGCAAATCAATTGGAATATTGCACAATCCACGAATGGTTCTAATATCATCGAATACTGATAAGTCATCGTTGCAATCAACATGTAATAAATCTACTTGATGATCTACTAAGTCTGCGATAACTTCCTCTAAAGGACGCTTCTTGTCGCTATAAATGGATGCTGATATTTTCATTGGTTAATGTTATAAATGGGTTCGAATTTTTTATTGCAAAGCACTATTTGAAAGTTGATTATTTCGAGATGAGATCGAAGTTCACTCTGTAAATCCAATAGCAATTTTCTTTCATCAAAAGTCATTTGCTCTGCTGTACTTGGATCATTCGCAATCAAGTTCAAGCGATAAGCTCCATCCAAACTGGTAAATTGAACGTCTTGTTTCTCCTCTGTGAGCAATTGATGATCTTTCATGTACAGCGCAATTTTCTCCGCGATTGATTGATCTTCAGCCGAAGTATAGTACACTGTAAGCTTCCCTCCTATTACTTGATTCCCATAATCAGGGCCGCAAGAGACAAGGACTGCGCAAAATAGAATGAAGTAGATTGATTTCAAATTGGTGAATTGGAGCGCTAAGATAATCAAAAAGAAGTCTGAATTGTTGAATAAAAAAGACAATCTGCTGGAAGATTTTCACTATTTTTCTAAAAAATTATAACATGCGAAAAACTATACTAACACTTATTGGAGTTCTTGCTCTTAGCTTTGCTTCATTTTCTCAGGACAGAGCAAAGGAAATTTTCAATATCATTACTGGCTGTGGAGACTGCGGAGAAGTAGTTATGATCACAGGAGCATTAGAAAAAAGATACACGGGAGATTGGTTCGACAGTGTAAAGGAAGAAAATGGTTTCCTTGTTTTCCAAAAAGGGGCAGCAATTCACTATTGGGATGCTAGCAAAGTTGTCTTTATAGAAGAAACAAGTCGTTTTATCAGAGTATACTTGGAGCAAGCTAGATAAACTCTACATGCGGATAAACCGTAAAAACAACATTTTTCAAGGTGCCGAAGGAAAACAAAGTCTTTATGATATTGTTGTTCCTGACGAATGGAACAACAAACTGATCATTTTTCTCCATGGTTATATGGGGTACAAAGATTGGGGTTGTTGGAATCTCGTTTCGGACTACTTTACCGAGGAGAATTATGGTTTCCTGAAGTATAACGTTAGTCACAATGGTGGAACCTTGGAAAACCCTATTGACTTTAGTGACTTGGAGTCCTTTTCGAGAAACACCTATGCATTCGAAATTCAAGATTTTGAAGCTATTCTTGAAGAAGTTGAACGTGCATTCAATGGTTCTCCTGACATTTATATTATTGGTCATTCCCGAGGAGGAGCACTTTCTCTTTTACAATCGAGTAATGGACATGTAAAAAAGATTGTTTCTTGGGCTGGTGTTGCGACACTTCATGATAGGTTTCCAAAAGGAAAAGAATTGGAGTCTTGGGCTACAGATGGCCTTCTCTTCCGAAAGAATGGAAGAACAAATCAACAGATGCCGCATCATTATTCGCAGTACAAAAGCTTTTTACACTATGAAGATCGCTTGAACATTAAAAAGTACTGTTTGAACTCTGACACCCCTACTCTAGTTGTCCATGGGGACAAAGACGCTTCAGTTGATATTAATGAGGGGAAATTAATCGCTCAATGGTTGAATACTGATTTGGTTACAATTGAAGGAGCAGCTCATACTTTTGGTTCTTCACAACCGTGGAAAGAGAGCTCATTGCCAAAAGAACTCCAATTGACGTGTCAAAAAACGCTTGACTTTTTTCAAGAAGAAGTCCCGAAAAATTAATCTTGACTTAGGAACCGCGTGCGTTGGTCTTCATTTGGAATCACGCAATACCCTTTAGATAATCGCCTTCTTCGTTTGGCAATAAAATTATAGCCCGCATCTCTTATAAACCGAGGGACTATCCAAAATACGCCTACCATGGAACGTGGGAATTTTAAATATTTCCCAAGTCTTAATGCTGCAGTTGACTTTTCATACATATTTCCATCTTCTAAGAAATAGAATGTACTCAAGTCTGGTTTTTGTAACTCCAGTTCTTCGAATAATTTCAAAGTAAAATCAGATTGGATAGACGCAAATTTTATCTCCTGTGTTTTGTCATGCTTTAGCACAAACGCCACGATGTGATTGCAAAACCCGCAATCACCGTCATAAAAAACAATTTGGTCATCAATATTCATTGGAGTAAAGATAGTAGAAGTTAGACGTTCCTTGAGGCATGAAATTCGAGATTCGAATAGTATATTTGTGGAACAAAAATCAGAAACATGAAAAACGTAGCAGTTATTGGAGCGGGAACAATGGGGAATGGTATTGCCCACACGTTTGCTCAATTTGGATATCAGGTATCATTAATTGATATATCTCAAGCATCATTGGACAAAGGATTGGCAACAATCACAAAAAATTTGGACAGAATGGTAGCGAAGGAAAAGATTAGTGAAGCAGACAAGAATTCTACTTTGGCCAATATCAAAACGTTCACAAGCGTTAAAGAAGGAGTTCAAGGAGTTGATCTTGTTGTTGAGGCTGCTACCGAAAATATTGATTTGAAATTGAAGATTTTCAAGAATTTGGATGAGGTTACATCTGACAACGTGATTCTTGCAACAAATACATCTTCCATTTCAATCACAAAGATTGCTGCTGTGACTTCTCGACCTGACAAAGTAATCGGAATGCACTTTATGAACCCTGTTCCAGTAATGAAATTGGTAGAGATTATTCGTGGATATTCGACTTCTGACGAAGTAACCAACTTGATTATGGAGACTTCTAAGAAATTGAACAAGGTTCCAGTTGAAGTAAATGACTACCCAGGATTCGTTGCAAATAGAATTTTAATGCCGATGATTAATGAAGCAATCATTACACTTCACGAGGGTGTTGCTGGAGTTGAAGAAATTGACACGGTAATGAAACTTGGAATGGCGCATCCAATGGGACCACTTCAATTGGCTGATTTTATTGGTCTTGATGTATGTCTCGCAATTATGGGAGTATTGCACGAAGGATTCGGAAATCCAAAATATGCACCATGCCCTTTATTGGTCAATATGGTTACCGCTGGAAAAAAAGGCGTGAAGAGCGGAGAAGGCTTCTATTCATGGGGTCATGGAACGAAAGATTTGATCGTTGCAGACAATTTTAAAAAATAATTTAAATTTCTGTAAGGAATAAAAAAAATGCTCGTCTTAGAGGACAAGTAAGCTACATAGCTTTGGTTGAGCTAGAAGATGAGGGCGGTCCATTTATGGACCGCCCTCTGACGTTATAAGCTTTTTTATATGAAGCCAAAGCTCAAGCTTCACTAATCAAATTCTGAAGTTCCTTTTATTGATCTTAAATAAGACAGAAGTGACTTCATTTCGTTATCAGAGAGTTCATAAGCTGGCATTGGTATCTGATTATATTCGTTAAATATTGCCACAGCATCCACATCCCCACTAAGAATTAATTCACTCGAATTTCTTACGAACTGAGCAATCCACTCATCAGATTTTCTTTCTGTTACATTAGCTAAACCAGGACCTACTTTTGGTCTTTCGCTAATCGCATGACAAGCAATACATTTTGCATCAAACAATTCCAAGCCATTCTGCACAAGAATAGGATCATAAGCCATTTTTTCATTTGAACATCCCTGAATGATCATTAGGGTGAAAATGACCAAAAACCATTTCAACAATTCTATCATATAGTGAAGATAATCAATTCAATCCAACTCGTTAACTTGCTGTTTTTTAACGAATTTTATAAGCTTAAATAGTGCTGATCAGTATAAATGCCCTAGCTTCGCAGCTGAATTGTTAGCACTTATAAGATGAAAAAACAGTTATTTACTCTCCTTCTGTTCGGATTTCTAAGCACAATTAGTTTTGCTGCTATAGAGGATACTTTGAAAAATGAATCAGCAGAAACGCCTGTTTCGTTCTATGATACATCTTCAATTTTCACAGAAAACTGGCAAGTGAACATTACGTTCAGCTATGCCAATCAAAGCTTTGACAACAACACAGTTATTCCTTTAGTTGATTCTATTCATGGATATGCTTTTCCAGTAGAAAAAGTTACAACATCAGGATTTGGTCACCGTCATGGTCGTCCACACAAAGGAATTGACATTCCATTAAAGACGGGCGAAAACGTAGTTGCTGCATTCGATGGTAAAGTTCGTTATGCGCATTACAACAATGGTGGATTCGGTAATTTGGTGATTATTCGTCACGCAAATGGGCTTGAAACATATTACGCTCACCTTTCTAAATTGAAGGTTAAGCCAAATCAAGTTGTTAGAGCTGGTGAAGTAATTGGATTGGGCGGAAGTACTGGTCGCTCCTACTCACCTCACTTGCACTTCGAAGTTCGTTACCATGATGTCGCATTTAATCCAGAGCAAATTTTTGATACTGAGCTATACTGTTTGAGAGAGGAAAATGCAACGGTTGCAGATTTGATGCAAAAGCATATTCACAAACCACGTCCATTAACGGAGGACTTTTTAGCAGAAGGAACTGCCTACTCAATTGAGTCTGGCGATACTCTTTCTAGAATTGCAGCGCGAAGTGGAACAACAGTTGAAAAACTGTGTGCGTTGAATGGTCTTAATCGTTCTTCAGTTCTACAAATCGGACAGAAGATCCGTGTGAACTAGATTATTCATCAGTTAAAATTTTCTCTTTTACATCATTAGCAAAATTGTCTAATGGATCGTTGCCCAATAGAAGGTCATTCAAGAACATTGCAGTTTCCTTATCATCCTTGAATAAACTCATTAACACGAGTGACTTGTATAGCTCAATGTTGTTCTCGTCTAATTCATAAAGCAAATTAATATACTCCTCTGCTTTAATTAGATCGCCCTTCAACATTTCAACTCGAGCTAGGTAGGCATATGCATCTATGTTACTTGGATCAATCTCCAGTGATTTCAAAAGGAACTTCTCTCCCTGTTCCAAATCATTTCTGAACAAATTGAAATCTGCAAATTTTACTAAATCTTTAGCCATTGGATCAACAGAAGCTCGATCATTTATCTTCGCCAACTGCCAACGCTCCGCATTTCCCCTATCACCCATGAACATGTAAGCTGCAATTAAGTTATCATAGGCAGATACTACGTTACTCAACAACCCTCTATATTCTGTGCTTTTATTCTTGATCGCAATTTCAAAATAATCGATTGCAGCCATATTCTTTCCGCGTAATAGTTCTATTAATCCAAGAGAATAATTAACGGTATAGTAATTCTTGAAATTTGGATCATCCAAGAATGCAATAAAGCGTTTCTCAAATTTTTTCAATGCACCAAGTTGATCTCGTGTAAGAGGAAATTCGAATCCTTCTGTCTTAACAGTCCCCATTTTCATCACAGGGATCATTGCATCATAATAGAAAACAAAAAACTCGCTACAAATAGCCATCAATTGAATTCTTGCATCATCAGGATACTGTTCGCGCACCTCTTCCAAATAACTCAAATCAATGTTCAATGAACGCCAGATTAACTCTCCATTTTCATCAAATTCAGACTGCATTTTTATAATATCCGTAAAAGTGTGGCCTATTGTTTTTAAAAAATATTGAATGTCAAAATCTGGATGTTGCTCAATGATTGCATTCGCATAGTCAATGACCCTCTTGTAATCCCCTTGGGCTACGTAAATAAATCCTCTGACCGTCATTGCAGTCGTATCCTTTGGATCAACTCTTAAAATCTCCGTATTGTACTTAAGCGCATTTTCAGTATCTCCGATTGCGTAATAAATTGTAAATAAATCGTTCAATAAATCAAGGTCATTAGGAGAAGCAGCTAAGGCTGTATTGTATGCTTCTATTGCTCGCTTAAAGTATCCTTGAGCCTCTGGTTTATGATTCATGCGAAAGTACAAATTGCCCAAGGCCATGAGATATTTCTTGTCTCCAGTAATTTTTAGTGAATCCTTGAGTTCAATTAATCTTTCGGTTGTTAAGGGGTCGATTGGTTTTGCAGGTGCTGGAACAGGATCGAAATCGAAAGAATTATAATTTATTTCTACTGTTGCCTGAGGCTCAAAATAATCGATTGTCAATTGTTTCAACGCCTCGACATCTTGCGCATTTACTGAAAAATGCATTGAAAACAGTAATGTAACAAGAACATAAAATTTGAATGGTCGAAGTAGTTTACTCATGATTTGGTTTTAAATCCTATGATGAATACGATTCAATATGCTAAATATTATTCGAGTACAAAAAAAAGCCATTTACACTTGTAAATGGCTTTTAAAATATTTTGGATGTAATCAGCTATTCATTCGAGCATTTACTTCCTCCCAACCTCCACCGTTTTCACAGTTTAGACCTTTAGTTTTAAAATACTGCGTTGCCTGTCCACTTCTACCGCCACTCAGGCAACAGAATAGTACAGGTTGTTTCAATTCCATTACTTCTGCTTCACGTTCAGTTACCTCCTGCAAAGGGATATTAATCGATCCCGCTACATTTCCTCCATTAAATTCTTCTCGCGTTCTTACATCAACTATCGTATATTCCATGTTCTTTATTTTTTGGCAAATTTATTTTAATCGTTCAAATGTTATTGTCTCCTAAGTTACATTACTCCATTTAAAATCCTTTCTTTTTGAAAAAAAAATCAGAAATCTTGTTTACCTTCCTGAAATCTCAACATCTGTAGATAAAGAACAGAATGAACAATTCACAAATGACGCAATCCGAGATCAACGATTCGCTGAAGGACCTTTATAAAAAATGGCCCGACATCAAGCGATATCTAAAATCGAAAGGTTGTACATCTACAGATGCTGAAGATCTATTTCAGGAAGCACTTCTCATTTATTCAAGAAAGTTGAAATCACCAGATTTCGAATTAACTGTTGAACCATTTCACTACGTAAAGAACACGTGTAAGTTTTTATGGTACAACCAAAGTCGAAAGGAAGGTAAAGTTCAAAAAACAGAGATCCATGAGAATTTTTCAGAGACAGAGAGTGATTGGTTTCAAAAGGAATTAAAGCTCAGAAGTATCGAAACGGCAATTTCCAAGATTGGCAAACAATGTCAAGAATTGCTTCAATTGTTTTATGGATTGGGATGGTCTATGGTTGACATCGCGAAGAAACTGGGCATGCGTAACGACAAGGTTGCGAAAGCTCAAAAGTACCGATGCATCTCCAAAGTAAAAGTCATTATCCAATCTGATCATTCTGAGAACACAACCCTTTAATCCAAGAAATTATGAATTCCAATATCACAAAAATAATCGATCAATACCTCGCAGGAGAATTAAGTCCAGAAGACACAAAAGTGTTCGAAGAACGTATGGAGAGCAACCCTGAATTGAAACAGGAAGTTGAAATCCAACGCTCAGTAATGGAAGGAGCCGAACGCGCATCTAACAGAACAGACGTGCAAAAAATCGGCAAAAAATATCACTTTACTAAATTTATTAAATGGGGCGCTATCTCATTAAGTGCTGCGCTGATATTAGCAGTCAGTAGCTACTACCTCTTTGACTTAGGTTCTGATAGCGTTGAACCAATTCCACAAGAGCTAATTGAACAGATGGATGAGTCTGCCCAAATAGAAGAGTTGCCTACGCACTATTTTCAGATTCCCGAAGAAGGTGCAGTCGTCATCTCTGAAGAAGGCACATTGCTTTCAGTTCCATCGGATGCTTTTCTATTGAATGGCGAAGTATATAATGGTATCAGTATTGTACAACTACAAGAAGCAAACGATGCTCTTGATATTATCACCAGCGGACTGAGCACCACTTCTGGAGATAATCTACTCGAAACACAAGGAATGTATGGAGTTCAAGGATTTACTGTAGACGGTGATCCTTTGGAGTTCAACCCTGAAGTTGGCGTCTATGTACAAGTTCCAGTGGACGGTTACAAAGCCGACATGCAATTATACGATGGAAAAAAGTTGGCCGATGGAAGCATTGATTGGCAAGATCCTGAACCTTTGGAAAAACTTCCGGTTCCTGTGGATATGTCAAAGCTTGACTTCTACCCTGTTGATTACGAAAATTATTTGGATGAACTTAAATGGAGTCAGGGCAAGATAAAACGAGATAGTTTGTACTTGAGCTTTGAGGAATACACGTTCGATTCAGGAGAAGAAACTATGGATGAATTGAATTTTTACTTTACAGGTAGTGGTATGATACCAGAACGAAAAATTACACAGGAAGAAAATGAATACTTGTATGAAGAAAACCCTCCTATCGATTTTATTATGACTCCTGAAGAAGCCTACCGTTTAGCAATGTGGATGGAAGGTCCGAACTGGGAGGACTTCTATGGTTTTTGGGGAGATGGCACCGATTATTATGATTCGACCGAGGCAGAGGACACTACGTGGGTAGTAGATGCCGCAGCATCTTGTGAGTCAGACATGGCTGGCCCTAACCACATTCTCCCTTCCAAAGTTTTGGCATTCTGGAATCCGAAATTCAACAACACCAATTTATCTACACGAGAGTTTGAACTTCGTATGCGCGCAATCCACAATACCTGCAACAATGCGGTACTGGAAAAATACACTAACAACCTTGACAAGAAAATTTCTGACATCGACAGAGAAGTTGTAGCTATGGGTTATACAGAATTTGAAGTCTTTGCCGAAGAAAATGTTGGAGCCTTAAATCCAAACAATCCGCATATCAAGCATTTAATGAATTTCTATGAGCAAGGAATTGAACAAATGAAGAAGGTGAATTACCGCGCTCAAAATGCAGAAGAAGAACGTAGATCTGAAATGGATGAACAATTGGACACAGAACGCACACAAGAGCTTACACGATCAATTGAACTAGAAAACCAAGCGTTTAATGAAGAATGCGGTTTAAACCTAGACAATGTATACAAACAACTGGGCTACACTAAAGGGTTTACCATTACTGGCGGAAGTGGCAATACAGGAGCACCCAACGCAGCATTAAAGAACATTGACAAACAAGTCATTGATGCAACGATTGCTCGGAATTCAGTAGAGATTGTAGATCCAAAGACAGGAAAAACAGCAGAACTAACCTACAACGAGTTCAACTTCACAGTGGCAAATCATGAGAAATACAGAAAATTGTTTGCATACATCTTTCCGCATGAATTGAACAGTTACCAGCGTATTGATGGAACAAATGGAGTGTTTGATTACCCCTTAAACAATGACATTCTCTACGATTTTGCCGTGGTTGGATTGACCGAAGATGGATACGAATACTTCCAAAAACAAACCTTGCGCTCTGGAAGTTTCGGAACAATTGATCTGGAAATCATCTCTGACGTTCGACTTGAAGCGAGTATCCAGCAACTAAATAAAAAGCGAAACGCCAATCCTGTTCCGATACAAAGTGAATTAAATTGGTTGATAACTGAACGTGAGTATTACGAAGAAGAACAACAACGGGAAGAAATGGATACTTTCAGATATCGTGTGGCTGCAACCTTATTCCCTTGTATGGAATGGAATTCGGAAGCTCTTAGACCAGGAAATGACGCTTGTGGCGGAACTAGTGGATTGGCTAACTAACCCACCTCCTTCTCGAAAAACTCCCACAACGGCTCCTTTGGTACAGGGGCCGTTACTTTTATCTGCTCCTTGGTGGTAGGATGCGTAAACTCCAACTCTCTTGCATGCAAATGAATTGAGCCGTCTTTGTTTGAACGCTTTGCTCCGTATTTTAGATCTCCTTTGATGATGCATCCTATTGTTCCTAATTGACAGCGGATTTGATGATGACGACCAGTTTCTAGTTCAATTTCTAATAAATGATACTTGTCAGAAGAAGACTTCAAAGTATATGTAAGAATGGCTTTCTTAGAGCCTTGAGTTTCATGATCCGAAGCATAGGATTTATTTTGCTTCTCATTCTTTTTCATGAAATGTTCAAGTTTTCCTTGTGCTTTTTCTGGCTTCGTTTCTACGACAGCCCAATATACTTTTCGTGTTGTTTTATCTCTGAATTGCGCATTTAATCGTCCAATAGCTTTTGAAGTTTTTGCAAATACTATTGCTCCACTCGTAGGTCGATCCAATCGGTGCACTACTCCACAATATACATTCCCCGGTTTGTTATACTTTTCCTTGATGTAGGTTTTCACCTTCTCGGACAATGGTTCATCCCCAGTCTTGTCTCCCTGAACAATGTCGGAAGAACGCTTGTTGATGACTATGGTGTGGTTGTCTTCGTGCAATACTTCGATTACTCGATTGTCCGACTGTCCGACAACTCGATTATTATGATTCTGACTCATTTTAATCTCTGTTTGAATTTGGATATCATCTGAATCACAGAAGACAGTTGGGAATTGGAGCTCTCAAATTTATCCTTGTTCAAAAAGCCAATATCATTCGCTATTAATAATTGAGTTTCCAACTCATAAGCTGAACCCATGGCTATATCCAGAAATCTAGAAAACTCCTTATCTGATGTTCTTCCAGCTCCTTCTGCAATATTTGATGGGATCGATACCGCTGCTCTTCTCATTTGACTTGTTATGCCGTAAACTTCGCTTTGAGGAAAACTTCCTGTTAATTCGTAAATTTCAACTGCTAGTGTTTTGCTTTTTTCCCAAAACTCGAGGTCCTTAAATCTGTGCATAAATAAAACTTTAATAGGTTAGTCTTACTTAAGTTACCAATAAATATCACATCAGATTATCGAGTAATCGAATTGTCAAAAAATCGAATAATCTAACATCTAATTAATACTGTTCTTCTTCATTCGGGAAATCTCCAGAACGAACATCTTCTATATACCGATCAAACGAACTGAGCATCTCTTGGTACAAATTATGGTATTTTCTTAAGAATCGAGGGCTAAACTCGTTGTTGATCCCAAGCATGTCGTGAACCACGAGCACTTGTCCATCTACTCCACCACCTGCACCAATACCGATAATTGGAATTGAAACCTCCTTAGCAACCCGTGTAGCTAGATGAGCTGGAATCTTTTCCAACACAATAGCAAAACATCCTGCAGCTTCCAATGCCTTCGCATCTTCAATCAAGAGCTCTGCCTCGTCCTTTTCTTTTGCACGCACTACATATGTACCGAACTTATAAATCGATTGTGGAGTTAAGCCAAGGTGTCCCATTACTGGAATTCCTGCGGTTAAAATACGTGTGATAGATTCAAGAATTTCTTGTCCACCCTCCATTTTAATTGAATGCGCTCCAGATTCTTTCATAATTCGGATTGCACTTGACAAAGCTTCTTTTGAATTTCCTTGGTAAGAACCAAAAGGCATATCCACCACAACTAGGGCCCGCTCAACTCCTCTCACTACAGAAGATGCATGATAAATCATCTCATTCAAGGTAATTGGAAGTGTAGTTTCGTGTCCCGCCATCACATTTGAAGCTGAATCACCCACCAAGATCACATCTATACCAGCAGTATCAATAATACGCGCCATGGAAAAATCATACCCCGTCAACATTGTAATCTTCTCTCCTGCATTCTTCATCTCCTGAAGTACATGAGTTGTAACCTTCTTTACATGCTTATGAACTGACATAGTTCTCAATTTAATTTTTGTCAAAGTTAGTAGTTTTATTAATGATAGTTATTAGTCGTTGGTTTTAGGATTTTAGAATTTAGATCTTAGACATCAGATGAAGGTTTGGCAGAACGTTGAAGTAGTTTATGGGGAGATCGTTTGAGTAAGGCAATAAATTCCTTATTTTTGTCAAAAATTCTTTGGAAAGCGCATTGTTATCGGAATTAATTCGTAATATTGCACCCCAATTTGGGAGAAAAGAATAAGAAATAAAGCGGCATGGATTTTATAAAAGAACTTGAAAGCGAATTAGTTGAAGCAAACAACTTGCCTTCATTCAAAAGTGGTGATACAATCACTGTATCGTACAAAATTAAGGAAGGTAGCAAAGAGCGTATCCAGCAATTCCAAGGAGTTGTATTACAACGTAAGGGAACAGGAGCTAGTGGTACGTTCACAGTTAGAAAAATGTCTGGAAATGTTGGTGTAGAGCGTATCTTCCCAATTTCATCTCCATTCCTTGAAGAAATTAAAGTAAACAAAAGAGGTCAAGTACGTAGAGCACGTATCTTCTACTTTAGAGAAAGAACAGGTAAGTCTGCTCGTATCAAAGAAAAGAGAATGGTGTAAGCCTTCAATATATTTTAAAGGAGCCTTTCGTGAAATCACGAAAGGCTTTTTTTATATTTACCAGTGGGAAAATTTAAACGAAAACGCTCCAAGAGGCGGTTTTTATTTCTTGTAAGCATCTTTTTGCTTGTAGCTGTAATCGTGTATCGCTACACCGGAAACAATTCTCCTAAATTCGAACTTGTCAACTTACCTGAACTTCCTGAAGGTTTTTATAGCTACGGGATAGACATTTCTCACCATCAAGGAGAAATTGATTGGGACACTTTCTTTCATTCAACAGATTCGATTATAACATTTGTTTATTGCAAGGCTACTGAAGGTTTAAATCATGTAGATTCGCAATATGAAACGAACAGAGATGAATTACTAGAACATGGAATGCCACATGGAGCCTATCATTTTTTCCTTCCAAACAAAGATGGATTACAACAGGCCAAGCATTTCCTAACGATCTACTCTCCTACTCAAAATGACTTACCACCAGTTCTAGACGCAGAAGTGGAAGGTTCTTCAGATGCGGAAATTATCGAGCGAATGAAAATTTGGCTAACGCATGTTGAGGAAGAAACCGGTAAGCGACCATTGATTTATACTTCTTACAATTTTTATAAAGATATATTCAAGGGTAAATTTCCTGGCTATAAATTCTGGATCGCCAATTACAACACCATCGCCAGTCGTTTCGAGGACGAAGAAATCATTCACTGGCAATTTAGCGACAATGGCGAAATGCCTGGTATTTCAGGTCCAGTTGATTTGAATTACTCAAAAATTGCTTTTGAATAATTTCAGAACACCTTCGCCCTTCATCCAACTTTAAATCCATTGAACCTACTTAAGGATTAACTGGTGTATTAGTTCAACCCAATTATCTATGTATGCATATCTTTGTTTAAGATTATTTGCCTCGGGTAATTAGTTCCAAGACTGGTGTCATTTGATAAATAATTCAATGACCATTAAACGTCTCCTTTATGGTAGGAAAGGGATTGAGAGTAGCAATTTAATTTATTTCACTGAAATTGTAACTTATTATCTTCTAGGTTGGTCTAATGAATATAACAATCAATTAAAAGTTAATACTTAAAAAGTAGTAGTATGAAAAGGGTAATAGTTTTAGTAGCGATGGGTTTGTTTACAATCGGCTCGAGTTTTGCCGGATCAGATCCTGTTCTAATCGAAGAGATTAGTCAAAAAGTGAAAATTGACTTAAGCATGATCACACTCAATGAATACGAGGAGGATTTTGTTCAGGTTCAGTTTAAAATTTATGATGGTTTAATTCAAATTGTGAATATTGAAGCATCACAAGCAGAATTGATGGAATTGGTCATCAGTGAATTGAAGGAGATTCACGTAAGAACTCCTTACAGCGAGAGCGAAATTCACAATTACAATTTCACTTTTGAAAAGAAGTAATCGCTGAGACGTTAACTCGTTTGATCGATTAATTAAATGCAGGCTTAAAACTGGGACAACCACGTTTAAGCCTGCATTTTTTTTATCCCGTAATTTTCTCGAAAAGTTATAACTGAATAATTACCATTTTAAGGGCGCAAATGGAATTGACCATCCCTTTCGAATTGCCATTAAACGCATAGTAATTACAGTAAGAATGGATACAACAAGACTTAACTCAGGCTGTGCACCAAAGTGTTTAAAGGTCAAATAGACCACTCCTCCAAAGACACAGGCAAAGGCATAAATTTCATGTCTAAAGATCAAAGGAACTTGTCCTGAGAGCACATCTCTAAGTACTCCACCAAATACAGCGCTAACAACTCCCATCATCAATGCAACTAAAGGGCTTAATCCAATGGCCAATGATTTTTCAATTCCCAATATTGTAAAAACACCAATACCGATGGTATCAAACATTAAAAAAGTTGTACGCAAAAGACGTAATATTTTTGAAAAGAAATAGGCAACAGGAATTGAACTCAAGATTATCCACACATAAAGATCATTGTTCATCCAGCCAACTGGTGTAGCACCAATTAGAACATCACGCATTGTCCCACCTCCAACGGCGGTAACAAACCCTAAAATGATTGCACCAAACAAATCGAACTTACGTTCAACGGCTGCCATTACTCCTGAAATGGCAAATACAAATGTCCCAATGACATCAAATACGAAAATAGTGTTCATCGCATAAATTTGGCGCCAAATCTAGGAAATGATTTCCAACAAATTGCACGTAAAATCTATTCTAATTTAATACGGAATTATCCGTTCAGAATAGAGATACTCTGAACTAAAGGATAAAGGAATTATTTCTTCTCAACAACAATACTGAAAACACCTACAAATCGGTACTTCTTTCCGTCTGCTTCAAATTCAGAAGTAACTTGTCCCATCACCTCTTCCTCAGTCGTTCCGTAGTCAAAAAGACGCATTTTGTGATTTGCATATTTGAGTACTACTTGGTCAAGTATATTCTCAACTTCAATTGTTCCCATCAAGCCAAACTCGCTCTCATAATTTCTAGGTAATTCAATGATTCCCTTGTACTTGAAGCCAGTATCGTCACCAAATAACATTGACAAAGTGAAGTCATCATCATAGGTAAAGGTCACTGGAGCTTCACCTTCGGCAATGTAACCAGTAGCACCTATCTCACCTATCATATAGGTTATACAATTACATGATTCAGTCTGAGAGATTGAAAACCAACTAAGACTAGCGAAAACAATAGCAATAAATACTTTCATAATTTACATTCCTTCAATTAAGAAATCAGTACGTCTATTCTGTGCTCTATTTGAGGTAGACGTATTTGGGACTGTTGGATTTGTTTCTCCAAATCCTTTTGCAGACAAACGACTTTTATCAATCCCTAAACTTGCTAGGAATGTCTTAACTCCCTGCGCTCTTTCTTCAGACAATCTCATGTTTCGTCCGTCATCTCCAATATCATCAGTATGTCCTTGAATTGCAATAATAACATTCGGATTTTCGTTCAAATAACGTGCGAATCCTTTAAGTATAAATTTCGAACGATCACTTAACACCGATGAGTTAGTTCCGTACAAGATATCATTGATAGTGTACGCCTCGCCCACTTTCATTTCTTTAACCTCCAAATCATTTCCACGTACGGCAACATCTTCACCTACTAGCTCTTCAGCGGCAATCAGTTTAGAATCAAAAGCATAGCCATCTTTCTTTACAGTTACTTGTACGTCATCACCGACTTTAACAATCGCCGCATATGTGCCATTATCCCCGTTTACCTGAACCTCAGTTACCACATCAGATCCTTCGTAGGCAATTTCAATTGTTGCATCAGATACTGGCTGACCATTATCATCTGTTAATTCACCTTTCAAAATCGCAACAGCTTGCGGTCGCGCTTCCGCATACAATTCAAAAGAATAAATATTCCACAGACCTTGAACGTACGAAGAGAAATATGCCACTTTACCATCAATAGAAACAAAGAGTCCTAATTCATCCGCTTCCGAATTAATTGGATAACCAATATTTTTAGGCTCGGTCCAGACGCCATTTTCCTTACGGATATAGAAGATATCTAAACCTCCGACCCCAGGGCGATCGTCCGTGCATTCAGATACGAAATAAAGAGTTTCACTGTCTTGATGCAAAAATGGACTCTTGTCCTTTCCGTCCGTATTAATTTCATCAAATGGTCTAGGCACTCCCCAAGAACCATCGTCTTTTCTTTCGACTATGTAGATATCGTTATTTCTTGAATCAGGTCGATTAACTGTATAGAACAGGGTTTTTCCATCAGCAGATAATGAAGGCTGTCCCTCCCATCCATTTGGTGTATTAATTTGATTCCCTAGGTTCTCAAGCGGCGCCCATGTGTAATCGTTTCCTCCATCTCCAGATCTTACAAATGTAGTGCTGTATAAATCACAATTCATATAAGGTGTTGTCCCTACCAATTCTTCTTTACAAGCACACAGGATCATTTCTTTGTTATCTACAGAAAGTGTTGCGGCTCCATAACTCCTTACTGATCCGTCATTGAACGGAGCTTCTAGTGGAACACCTCCATCAAACTCGCTCAGCATATTTGGACGCTGGGAACACGTGATTTCCTCTACCAAGTTCGTATATATGTCCCCTCTATTTTTTCGGTCCAATTTTCGCGTGTAAAAAATCAATTCGTTATCAGGTGAAATCATTGGGAAGTACTCTTGATCTCTAGTACTCACATGTCTTACAAGGCTAGGCTCGTAGGGAACTTCATCAGCTTTAATTTTAGCATCGCGTTCCAATTTCGCTAATTCTGTTTTAACTGTTTCAATCTTCTTCGCGTAATTCTCAGGGTAACGCTCGGTATCATCATGCTTGAAGGCTAAGAATTTCTTAAACCACTCAACAGCTTCAGGTATTTCATTTTGTCTCCAATTGATTACTCCAAGGTAATACGTACAATTCCCATGATAATCAGAACATTTATCAAGTGCAGTTTTTAGCATTTGCTCCGCCTTAATCATGCTTTTTTCTCCTTTCGAAGGATTAGGAAGTGCCTCTAGGTACTCAAGTGCTTTATAATACGCATACATTCCATATTCGTAATAGACGGTGGCATTGTCTTCATCCAGTTCGATTGCTTCGTTGAATTTTGTAACTGCCGTTGCCGCGTCCTTTGCCTCCAATGCAGCATTAATCAGTTTCATTACCTTTTTAGAAGGTTCGATGCAGGCTTCTGCTTGCTCTTGAGAATAAGCAAGTGGAGATATAACAAGAAGTATCAGAGAAATGTAAAATGTCTTCATACGGAACGTATTTATTAAATTTAACAGGTCCGAGCACGCAATATCCGTACCCAATTAGTTATATCGAAAAAATACGTGAAAAGTTACACTTTATTAAGATTAATAATTTCTTAATAAGCAATGGCAGTATTGATTTCCGAATGTTTCTTTTGTTAAGGTTCTCTAATAAACGGTTTCGCCGTTAATCTTCTATATGAAACTTGAGAACCATCTTCTTGTTGGGTATCTTGAAGCATTCAACCGCATGATAACCACCGCCAAGGTCTACTACTCGTTCTCCGAGGTAGAATTCCTTTAATGCAGATCCATTCGCATCATTGATGTTCATCAGTAACATTTTCTTAGACTCACCTGTTGCTCGATCAATCTTGTATGCTACCAATTCTCCTCCCCACCCCTTGTGTACAGCAGGAGTATCATCCATTCCTAGATTTGCGTTATCAGGATTGTCTGTAAATAAGTAAAAGTAGCTTTGCTCAGTTTCGATAAAGTAATCGTCAATATCGTACATCATCTCTCCCAATTGTCCGAAACGAATCGCAGGAGCATATTTTTTTCGAGGCAAACGTTTGATCCAATTTAGATCACCTTCCAAAGTCATGTTGATCAGGATATAATCATCCTTGTGCATCACTTCACTTAATTGTTCAATTGCACAATGAACAGTTATTGTACCATCCGACTCAGAAGTCACACGATTGATCTTTAAGTTTTTGATTCCGATCAATCCAGATTTAAGCATTTTATCTTTTTGCTTTTGAGGAACTCCTTGAAATAATATTTTCTCAGGGAATTCAACGGTCAATTGATTATCCAAAGTACCATCATCAGCCATTAAGTTCACAAATACTCCTCGTGCTCCATCGTCTTTAACACTTCGATACGTTCCAACTGTAGTCATTCTACCCGTTCCCTCAACTTCTTTGAATCTAATTCCTCCGATATAAGAACCTGGAGCTTCAAAAATGTAGCTGCTAGTTTCCTCTTCTCCGTGGGGTGCACTAATCATTTCTACATTGTACAATTGTTCTTCACCTCTTTTCAAATCTTCCTTCATTTTAATCAGTGAAGCATAGTACATGTTTCCAAGATCATCAACTTCAGAGATCATTACACCATCAGTTGGCTTTGAAAATGCAATCTTCTTCGATTCCTCCGAGAGCATTTCTATGTTATCATCAAATGTGTAAACTTTAATTTTTTTCGTCTGACCTGTAGATGCAACTCTGTACGAAATAATCTTCATTTTTGTCCCGCCGTCGAACGGATAACAAAGTAGTGCTTGCATTCTGTATGCATCATATCCACTCTCTGCATACAACAGCCTTTCTTCAGTCAAATAACCACCTTTATTTAAATCAATTTCTCTTGACATGTATGATGTTGCAGAGGTTTCTTTGTTATAGATCATGTATATGTGATACATGCGTTCATTCATCTCGATAAAGTCGATGTGATTGTAGGCAAAAGACAATTCCTCTTCCTCTGATCTATACGATTCATTCAATTTAGGCCCTTCAAATCTTTGAAATTTAGATTTTCGTCCATGAATTTTCAGGGAGACCATATTTCCATCAATTGCAAAATAGTGCTTGTCAGGATAAGCAACCTCACTGTGCGCATCACTCAGCGTAAATTTAAAATCAGAAGAATAATTCTGTGCGAAAGTGCACGTTGCAGTTAATAGAAATAGGAATAATAAGCTGAGCTTCATAGTAGATAAGGTTATATGATTACCACAAGGTACTATTAATTCTTAATCGCTTAAGCAATACCATTGATCTAGGTCTTCAACCATTCTTCTATTTTCTACTCTTTCATCGGCTTGATTAACTTATATTTCTACTCCTAAATAATTAAACATGAAAAAACTTCTACTAGGATTACTCCTTATGGCTTGTTCACTACCTGCACAGGCACAAAGAAAAAAGAAAGATGTCCCAACAGGCATAGAGGCTTCAACTGTAAGTGGGTTATCATTTAGAATGGTTGGACCGGCTAAAACTTCTGGTCGAATTGCGGATATTGCTGTTCATCCAACCAACCATAATATATGGTACGTTGCTGCGGCTTCAGGTGGAGTATGGAAGACAACCAATCATGGTACTACCTTCTCTCCTATTTTCGATAGTTATGATTCCTATTCAATTGGATGTGTAACACTCGCACCTTCTAATCCAAATACCGTTTGGGTCGGAACTGGAGAAAACAATAATCAACGGTCTGTTGCTTTTGGTGACGGCGTTTACAAATCAATGGATGGAGGAAAGTCGTTTAAGAACATGGGACTTAAAACTTCAGAGCACATTGGAAAAATCATTGTTCACCCTACTGATGAAAACATTATTTGGGTTGCGGCTTACGGTCCATTATGGAGTGCAGGTGGAGAACGTGGAGTTTACAAATCTACAGATGGTGGTGAAACGTGGATACGCACTTTGGAAATTTCGGAACACACTGGAATTGCGGAAATTGCTATCGACCCAACAGATCCAAGCATTTTGTACGCTTCAGCTCATCAACGAAGAAGAAGAGAATGGACATATATTGGAGGTGGACCAGAATCAGGATTGTACAAATCGACTGATGGTGGTGAAACTTGGAGAGAGATCAATAGTGGATTACCAGAAAACAATATGGGAAGAATAGGAATTTCTGTTTCTCCTGCTGATCCAAACTATGTGTATGCAATTGTAGAAGCACGTGGAGACAAAGGAGGGTTTTTCCGATCAACAAATAAAGGTGAATCTTGGACAAAGATGTCCGATTACAATACGAGTGGAAATTACTATCAAGAAATTATTTGTGACTTAACAGATAGAGACAAAGTCTTTTCAATGAACACTTGGCTGCATCATACAGAAGATGGTGGAAAAACATTTGTACCAACAGGAGAAGATCATAAGCATGTTGACAATCATACAATTTGGATCAACCCAAGTGACCCGAACCATTGGATTGTGGGATGTGATGGAGGAATTTATGAAACCTATAGTCACGGTGATACTTGGCGTTATTACGACAACTTACCGATAATTCAGTTTTATAAAGTTGCAACTGACAACGCCGCTCCTTTCTACAATATTTATGGTGGAACACAGGACAACAACTCAATGGGTGGACCATCAAGAACAATTAACAATGCTGGAATATTAAACTCAGACTGGTTCATCACAAATGGTGGAGATGGTTTTGAATCGGCAATTGACCCAACAGATCCAAACATTGTTTATGCTCAAGCACAATATGGTTGGCTAGTACGCTATGATAAATCTTCAGGAGAAAAAGTTCCAATTCAACCAATGCCAGATCAAGGTGAAGATGGTTATCGTTGGAACTGGGATGCGCCACTTCTCATTTCACCACATGATAATAAGACAATTTATTTCTGTGCGAACAAAATATTTAAGAGCACAAATCGCGGCGATGATTGGACAACAATTTCAGGAGATTTATCTCAACAAATTGACCGCAATACATTGGAAGTAATGGGACAAGTTTGGTCAATCGATGCAGTAATGAAGAATCGATCAACTACTATTTATGGAAACGTTGTAACATTGGATGAATCGCCTGTTACCAAAGGTCTATTGTATGCTGGAACAGATGATGGATTAATTCAAGTTTCAGATGACGATGGTGGAACTTGGAACAAAGTAAATTCATTCCCAGGAGTTCCTACGAACACGCGAGTAAACATGATTGTGGCTGATTTACACGATGCCAATACAGTTTATGCAACCTTTAACAATCATCGCTCAGGAGACTTTACACCGTACGTTATGAAAAGTACAGATCAAGGAAAAACTTGGACTTCTATCGCAGGTGATTTACCAGAAAGAGGAGCTGCCTTTGCGATTCGTCAAGACCACATCGATCCTAACTTATTATTTGTTGGAACAGAGTTCGGATGTTTCTTCTCCAACAATGGAGGCGACACATGGACAAAACTAAGTGGACTCCCAACCATAGCCGTGTATGACATTGAGCTACAAAAAAGAGAGAACGATGTTGTTGTAGCAACGTTCGGACGTGGATTTTATGTTTTAGATGATTATTCACCATTGAGAAATATAAGTCCGGAAACATTGGACAGTTACGCACATTTGTTCCCAATTAAAGATGCACTTCAATATGTACCATCGTCACCTTTAGGACTAAGAGGAACAGGAAGTCAAGGACACAATTTATGGAATGCAGAGAATCCTGAATTTGGCGCAACATTCACTTTATACCTTAAAGATGAAGCAAAAATGCTCAAGGATGTACGTGAAGAACAACAAAGTGAATTGGAAGAGAATGGAGAAGCTGTGGCCTACCCTACTTTTGAAGACTTAACAATCGAAGAACGAGAAGATGAGATTAAATTAATTTGGATCATTCGTGATGCTGCGGGAGCGGAAATCAAACGTTTAAATACTCCTTCACAGAAGGGAACTGTTCGTGTGAATTGGAACTTACGCATGGAAACAACTTCACCAATCAAACTGAACACATCAGCTCCAGGTCGTTATTCTTCATCTGACCTAGGGTTAATGGTTGCACCAGGAAGCTACACTGTTGAGGTATATCAAGTAAAGGATGGAAATGTGCTTAAGATGGTTGATCCTATGACATTTAATGTCGTTGGATTGAACAATCAAACACTTATTGCAACGAACAACGACGAGCTTATCAAGTTTAGAAAAGAAGTTGCAGAAACTCGACGTCAAGTAAATGGTTCTGGAAAGTTAATAGGTGAAACTGAAGATCGATTAAAATTGATTGAACATGCGATTAAGAATTACCCAGGCGTTGATTTGAACCTATTGAAAGAAGTTGAAGAATTAAAAAATCAGCTATCAGATTGTGAATTAATGCTTTGGGGAGATTGGTTGAGATCACGACATCAATTTGAAACTTCACCGAGCATTTCGGATCGTTTAGGAACCGTATACTATCAGTTATCCAATAACACAACGGGAGTAACCAATACACAACGAAAAAACAAAGCAATTGCCGAAGAAGAGTACGCGGCATTCAGAATAAAACTGGATGATGTAATTGTACGCTTAAAAGTTATTGAGAAGAAACTTGAAGACGCGTCAGTTCCTTATATCAAAGGAAAAGATGAAGGTTGGAAAGAGGAATAATTTGATCGTTGGTGTTACTTGTACTTAAATGTACATTAAACTAATGATTGTAAGACTTTCATGTTACGATGAAAGTTCATAGACTACACAACAAAAGCGCCGAGGAAACTCGGCGCTTTTCGTATTTATTAAATCTGTTCTAAACAATTTCTACTGCCTCTTTTACTTTAGTTTTTGTCAGCGCTAATTCTAGCACCTCTTCCATCTTCGTTACAAAATGGAATGTTAGTCCTTTCAAATAGTCAGGTTTAATCTCATCGATGTCCTTTCTATTCTTTTCGCACAAGATAATCTCCTTGATCTTCGCACGTTTAGCAGCCAAAATTTTCTCTTTGATACCACCTACCGGCAAAACATCTCCACGAAGTGTAATTTCGCCTGTCATAGCCAATTGCTTTTTCACTTTGCGTTGAGTAAACAATGAAGCCAAAGATGTCAACATAGTAATACCTGCACTTGGTCCGTCTTTAGGCGTTGCTCCTTCAGGAACGTGAATGTGTACGTTATGCGTATCAAACACCTTTTGGTCCAAGCCTAATAATCCGCTATGCGATTTTAAATATTCCAAAGCGATAACTGCAGATTCTTTCATTACATCTCCCAGATTTCCAGTCAATGTAAGTTTTCCTTTTCCCTTCGTGATTGAAGATTCGATGAACAAAATATCACCACCAACACTTGTCCACGCTAATCCGGTTACGACACCAGCAACATCATTGTTGTCGTATTTTGTTTTACCTCTACCCGCACCCAATATTGTGAAAAGATCTTCGACTGAAACTTTGGCAGTATACTTCTCCTCCATTGCAATCTGACGCGCTCTATTACGCACCACTTTTGCCACCATCTTATCTAGGCCACGCACACCCGATTCACCCGTGTATTCCTCAACTATCTTCTCAAGCACCTTTTTATCGATGGAAATATCTTTCTTCGCAATTCCGTGTTCTTTGATTTGTTTAGGCAATAGGTGACGTTTGGCAATTTCAACCTTCTCTTCTATTGTATATCCATTCACCTCAATGAGTTCCATACGGTCTCTCAATGGCGCCTGAATACCTCCTAAATTATTGGCTGTAGCAATAAACATCACTCGTGACAAATCATATTCTGTTTCAATATAATTGTCGTAAAATGCGCTGTTCTGTTCTGGGTCCAACACTTCTAATAATGCTGATGATGGATCTCCATGATTGCTTCTTCCAAGCTTATCTACTTCATCCAAAACAAAAACTGGATTACTAATTTCCGCTTTCTTAATGTTTTGAATCACACGTCCTGGCATTGCACCGATATATGTTTTTCTATGTCCACGAATTTCAGATTCATCGTGCAATCCACCTAAGGACATTCGTATATACTTTCTTCCTAATGCTTCTGCAATAGATTTTCCGAGAGAAGTTTTACCAACCCCTGGAGGTCCATAGAAACATAAAATTGGTGACTTCATGTTTCCCTTCAATTTCAATACCGCCAAGTACTCAAGGATTCTCTCCTTTACTTTTTCTAGGCCGTAATGATCTCTTTCCAATATTTTCGCAGCGCGCTTCAAGTCTAAATTATCCTTTGAAAATTCATCCCAAGGAAGATCAAGCATTAAATCCAAATAGTTCATCTGAACTGTATATTCAGCACCTTGTGGATTCATTCTACCAAGTTTCTCCAATTCTTTGAAGAACAATTTCTTTACAACCTCATTCCACTTCTTCTTCTCGGCACGAGCGTACATGTCGCTCACATCTTGCTGCTGCGGATTATCGCCTAACTCATCTTGAATTGTTCGCATCTGCTGATGTAAGAAGTACTCACGCTGCTGCTTATCCATATCCTTACGGACCTTGGACTGAATTTCGTTCTTCATTTCAAGCATTTGAACCTCCAATGTGAGATGCTCCATCACCATCATTACGCGCTTACGAACGTCTAGTTCCTGAAGCATGTCCTGCTTCTTACCTACATCCGCATTCATATTTGATGAAATGAAATTCACTAAAAATGTTGGGCTGTCTATATTTCCTATTGCTAGTGAAGCTTCAGAAGGAATGTTTGGACTTTCCTGAATAATCTGCAACGCCAAATCCTTAATGGTTTTAAACATTACTTCCAATTCCTTGTTGCTGCTATCAATCTTAGGTTCCTTTAACAAACGAACTTTAGAAATCATGTACGGCTCAGTTTGTACTGGCTGCTCTAATTCAAATCTTCGTTTCCCTTGGATGATTACCGTTGAACTTCCATCTGGCATTTTTAGTAATCGCACAATTTGAGCAACTGTACCAATCATATGTAAATCGGCAAACTCCGGAGCTTCAACTTCTTGATTCTTCTGAGATACTACTCCGATTATTTTAGAGCCTTTATTGGCATCTTGGATCAACTTAATTGATTTGTCACGTCCCACAGTAATTGGAATCACAACTCCAGGAAACAATACATTGTTTCTCAATGGAAGGATTGGCAATTCGCTAGGGTACGACTGTTTGTTCATGTTCTCCTCTTCCTCCGCAGAAATCAAAGGAATAAATTCACCCTCCGAATCTGTATCCGTAGAGAATTCTATAAAGCTATCGTCAAATAATTTACTCATTAACTTTTATTTTTCACCGTCAATGTGTCAGCTAAATAAACACTCTTTTGTATGATTTAACGTATTGCTCGGCGAATGGCACATTTTCAAACTACGTGCCAAGTGACTTGGACTGCAATTTTGTCCTATTTATTGTCAGCAATATGACGAAGAATGGCCTTTTCGTCATCTGAAAGTTGTTTTCCACGACGTACCATCATATTGTTAGCACTAACGACAGCTTTGTCAAAATCGTAATGATCACCATGGGTTCCCCATTCAAACGAAGGAATAAACTTGGCAGGGAATTCAGCGCCAAATACATTAGAAGAAACTCCAACAACTGTTGCAGTATTGAACATTGTATTAATTCCGCATTTAGAATGATCTCCCATCACCATTCCCATAAACTGAATATCTGTTTGAATTAGGCTCTTTGACACATAAGAATATGTCTTCACGTTTCCGTAATTGTTTTTCAGATTAGACGTGTTTGTACCAGCACCAAGGTTACACCATTCTCCTATGAGAGAATTTCCTAAAAATCCATCATGTCCTTTATTAGAATAAGCTTGGAAAACAACGTTATTAACTTCTCCTCCAACTTTACAGTGAGGTCCCAGAGTTGTAGGCCCGTACACCTTCGTGCCAAGCTTCAAACCACTACTCTCACACATTGCGAAAGGACCACGAACAATAGACCCTTCCATGATTTCAGCATCCTTGCCGATGTAAATTGGCCCAGCATTCGTATTTAAAATAGCTGCCTCTATTTTCGCTCCGGTTTCTAAGAAAATTTGATTAGGATCACCAATAATTGTGTTTGTAGATGACAGCTGAACCGATGTTCTCTTTCCTGTTACCAATTCAAAATCTTGATGAAGTACTTCTCCATTTTTTTGGTAGATTTCCCACCGTTTATTGAGAATGATTGGCTTTTGTCCTTTGTATCGAATAATCACATCACCTGTTCCGACACGGGCTAACCATGTCCCATCAATTACCAATTCTTCATTCCCTTTCAATGCAGCAATTGCAACAACGAGCTCACTGTTCGGAATCACACATGCATTTACTACGCAGGCATTTGCCTCCATTGGGTATTTATCCGATAGATAAGCTTCTGTTTCGAAACTTATAACAGCGTCAGGTATTAAAAGCTGCCATCTTTCAGCATTTGTCAAAATCCCGATACGAATATCTCCAATCGGTCTAGTTAAAGACAATGGAGCAAATTCTAAGTGTTTTCCGTTATCGTGTAATTGAATCTTCATGATCTAAGTTTACTGAAGTTTTATGCGAAATCAAATATAGCCCAACAAATGATACGATTGCATTGTAGATAATTAATTCTGCACCGAATTTATAGTCTCCAAACCATGTTACGATACCATTTGAACTTAAGAACCATATTGACGCCATTCCCACAGCAACAGCTATGCAAACCACTGGCACCAAATTATCTTTCAGTTGTCGTTTAGTCAGGATACCAAAAAAGAACAGGCCAATCAGCGGGCCATACGTAAAGCCTGCTAATTTAATCAGCAGCCAAATAGCGGAATCTTCAGTTGTGTACCTTAAAATCACCACAGTTAATATCAAAACGACAGACATTAAAACATGCACTCTTTTTCGCAACGATTCTTGTTGATTAGCGGGTAATTTTGAAACACTCAGAAAGTCAATGGAAAATGAAGTGGTCAAGGATGTCAATGCCGAATCTGCACTACTATACGCAGCAGCAATTAGCCCTAAAAGAAACAATACTCCAACCACTGTTCCAAGTGATCCATCCATTGCAATTGCGGAAAACAAGAGATCCGTTCTTCCATCAGCAAGCACTTCATTTCCGATAGCGGTTGCGTTATTGTACATGAACAAAAGTGCTCCCATCGAAAGGAAAATAAAATTAACAACGACCAAAACAGAAGCCATACTCACCATGTTCTTTTGTGCTTCCTTTATATTCTTGCAACTTAGGTTTTTCTGCATCATATCTTGGTCTAATCCTGTCATACCAATTGTGATGAACATTCCTCCCAAAAAGTGTTTCCAGAAATAGTTGCCGCTGTGCCAATCATCGAAAAAGAAAATTCGGCTATAAGAACTGTCCAAAACAGCTTCAAATACTCCGCCCTCTGTATGAAGATTTAGTGCATCACTCACCAAAAAGACTGTAAATATTACAGCGAATAGCATAAATGCTGTTTGGAGCGTGTCTGTCCAGATTATCGTTTTTATTCCTCCTTTACTTGTGTAAATCCAAATTAAAAGCACAGAAATCACCACTGTCATCCAAAAGGGAATTCCCCAATCATCAAACAAGACCTGCTGAAGAACACTAGCCACAAGTAACAAGCGAATTGATGCGCCAACCACCCTTGAAAGTAAAAAGAAGGCCGCTCCCGTTTTATAACTCCAAAATCCAAAACGTCGTTCCAAATATTCATAAATGGAAGTTAAATTCATTCGGTAATAGATTGGCATTAAAACATAGGACACCACAAAGTACCCTACGAAATAACCGAAAACCATTTGCATGTAGCTAAATTGTCCAGACTCTACTCCACCAGGAACCGAGATAAATGTCACCCCACTTAAAGAAGCGCCTATCATACCGAATGAAACGATGTACCAAGGCGATTTCCGCTCACCCAAAAAGAAGGCGGCGTTATCAGCTTTCCGTGAAGTCAGCAAGGAAATCCCTACCAATACGGCAAAATAAGCAACAAGAATGGTAACTATTAACGTTGTACTCATAGGTTATGAATCTGATGTAAAAATAGTAATCGAAATGAGAATTAATGTAGGGTCTTTTGGAAACAAAAATAACTAAAGCTATATTCAAGAAATCAAAAAACAATGAAAACACGCATTGAAGTAAAAACTGGGTTCTTTTTTATGGCATGGATCCTATATTTCTGTACTCCTGTTATTGTAATTAATGGTGAAATGAATCGACGTAAATGGGGTGTCACATCTTTTGAATTGCCTCCAGGGACTTACACCGTTAGAATTTACTTTCCATATATTATGAAGCCTAATTGTGGTGAAAATCAGGTGACATTAGAATTAAAAGAAGGAGAAACAAAGTACATTAAGTACAACATGCCACCTTGGATGTTTTCCAAAGGAAAGATTACGCTTTCTTGATTATGAATCGAGATACTGTTACTTTCTTCACGGATAGAATTCTATATTTGTAACTCTTATATTAGAATCTATGGACATTGTTTTTCAAATAGCCTTAATTGTAGTCCCAGCGGGCGCAGTATTATTAACATCAGTTTTCTTTATGCGTAAAATGGTAGAACGAGAAATTCGCTCTACACATGGAGAATTGAAGGTAGAGCGTCAAAAGTTCTTTCTTCCTCAACGAGTTGATGCATACCAAAGAGCTATTTTATTGATGGAAAGAGTTCATCCAAACAGTTTGGTGATGCGATTGAACAATCCTGGACTTCCAGCGGCAGCCATGCAAATTAAATTGTTGGAAGCAATTCGTGAAGAATACGAACACAACATTGCTCAACAAATGTTCATTGCTCCGACTACATGGGACATGGTTCAAAAGGCAAAAGATGAAACGATGAAAATTGTTAATCTTGCTGGACAACAAATGGAGCCAACATCTAATGGATTGGATCTTTCTAGTAAAATCTTCGAAATTGTTGGAGAGGTTGGAGTAATGCCTTCAGAAATTGCAGTTCGAGCATTGAAGGAAGACGTGCAGAAATTGTTTTGATAAAAGTTTTATCGTTCTGCTATACAATCAATTTCGACAACTTCACCCACCATACAAAATGATGGACTTGAAATAACGGTATAATTCACCCAGACTTTTTTACCATCTACAATATCAATATTAAAATCGTTCAAATTCCTTGGTTCGAGTTTGTCACCATTATCAAGTTCCAACACGAATCCACAACCATCAAGCCCAGTTAGGTCTTTAAGCTCGGCCTTTACAGAGTTGGTGCAGTCTCCCTTATCACAGGATGTCGCTAGTAGTACTGTTATCGAAATAATGATTAATGTGAAATACTTCATTTGATTAATAATTTAAGTGTGAAACGAAAAAAATCTAATCGTATTGCATTAGTTGTCAGACTTTTCTGTAAAAAGTAAAACTATACCAGCGTGATTTTTATATCGTCCAGAGTGATTACATCTCCTGGAACAAGTTTAGCACGCTTTCTAATTTCGAGTTCTCCGTTACGAAAGACCACTTCATCTTCGACAATTAATTTAGCATGTCCTCCCGTTTCAGCGATCCCCGTGGCTTTCAATAGTTGGATCAATTCGATATAATCTCCTTCGATTTTAAACTCTTCTTGCATTCTTATATGTTTGATAAATTTTATCCGCTGCTTGGAATGACGTAATTGCTCCGTTAGCGACTTCCACTTCCATTATTTTCAATTCTTTAAGCATTTCTTCATCCAAGAAAAAGTCACTTAAAATTAGCTCCTTCAAAGTTTCAGATAGCCATAGAGCATCTTGTTCACTTCTGGCATGTGCCATGAATCCGTTCTCAGAAATCTTCGCCTCAAAATCTTCAATAACTTGGTAAACTCGGTCCACATTCGTGCCATCCAAAGAACTACACGTGAAGACTTCAGGGATCCAATCATTGGCATTTGGAGGAAATAAATGCAAGGCATTTTTATATTCTCGAGCCGCTAAATTGGATTTCTTCACATTGTCTCCATCGGCCTTGGTAATGACTAAAGCATCTGCCATCTCCATAATTCCTTTCTTGATACCTTGTAATTCATCACCAGCACCTGACAACATCAATAGCAAGAAGAAATCAACCATTGATTTCACCACTGTCTCTGACTGTCCAACTCCAACAGTTTCGATTAATATCATATCAAATCCAGCTGCTTCACAAAGAACTATGCTTTCGCGAGTTTTACGCGCCACACCACCAAGCGTGTCACCTGCGGGAGAAGGACGAATGAATACCTCATCCATCGTTGATAACTCCTGCATTCTCGTCTTATCTCCTAGGATACTACCTCCGGTAATAGCACTTGAAGGATCAATGGCTAGCACAGCCACCTTCTTTCCTGCTTCGATCAATACTTGTCCGAATGATTCAATGAAAGTACTCTTCCCTACTCCTGGCACTCCAGTAATTCCAACGCGGATTGAATTGCCACAAAAAGGCAAGCACAATTGAATAAGTGAATTAGCATCTGCTCGATGCTCAGGATTTTTGCTTTCAACCAAGGTAATTCCTGCGCTCAACATTGCCCTATCACCTTCACGAATTCCCGCAA
Organism: Crocinitomicaceae bacterium; assembly: GCA_033791225.1. Taxonomy (GTDB): domain Bacteria; phylum Bacteroidota; class Bacteroidia; order Flavobacteriales_D; family Crocinitomicaceae; genus UBA4466. Next base: position 37,716 of record JASJHD010000015.1, on the reverse strand, counting down.
AAATCTGATCAGGCCCCAAAGTAACCCTTCGTTCCTGCTTCTTTTTTAGCCAATCTTCTACTTTTCTTTTTTTCATCGCCTGAATCCAACCATAAAGATACAGGAATGATACGAATTGTACTTATCTTTGTTTCATGCAAAAAATTGGAATTATTGGAGCTGGACTTTCGAGCCTATATGCTGCGTGTTTCTTGGCAAAGAAGGGACACAAAGTTGAGGTTTTCGAAAAGAACGGCATGCCTGGTGGGCGCTCTCAATATTTCAAAGCTGAAGGATTTACTTTTGATATGGGGCCTTCGTGGTACTGGATGCCAGAGGTGATTGACAATTTATTTGAAGATCTTGGTGAAAAACGAGAAGACTATTTTCAACTCACAAGATTGGATCCAGCTTATACTGTTTATTGGAATGACAAAACAGCAACAGCAATACCGGAAGACTACAATGAATTACTCCAATTATTTGATTCATTTGAACCTGGCGGAGCAATAAAACTAAAGAAATTTCTAGCAGATGCCAAAATAAAGTATGATACAGCTATGGGATCATTTATTGAGTATCCCGGACTAAAAATTGGCGAGTTAGTGAAGTTTAAAATCTTCAAAGAAGCGATGAAATTGGATGTGTTGAAATCAGTAGAAAAAGACATTGCCAAGCGCTTTAGCTCTGAAAAAGCACGTAACATATTGAACTTCCCAGTGTTATTCTTGGGTGAACGACCGGATAAAATCCCGTCGATGTATACACTTATGAACTACGCAGATCTTGAACTTGGAACTTGGTACCCTGAAGGAGGCATGAACGCTTTGGCCCAGGCTCTTGAAACCGTTGCCAAGAAATATGGAGCGCAATTCCACTACAAAGCCAATGTGGAGGCAATAAATACTGAAAATAAGAGCGCTTCGGGCTTAACGGTGAACGGAGACATTATCGATTTCGATCAAATTGTAGCTGGAGCTGATTACAACTTTGTAGAACAAAAATTGATTCCAAAAGAATTTCGTCGCTATGATGAGAACTACTGGGACAAACGAAAAATGGCTCCAAGTGCATTAATTTTCTATTTGGGTTTCAATAAGCGTATTGAAAAATTGGATCATCACAACTTGTTTTTTGACGAATTGCTATCCGAGCATGGCAAGGAGATTTATGAAAATCCAAAATGGCCAACAAAACCATTGTTTTACGCATGTGCTCCAGCAAAAACAGATATTAGCGTTGCTCCTGAAAATCATGAAAATTTAATGGCATTAATTCCCATTGCACCTGACTTGGAGGACAATGAGGAAGTGCGAAATGAGTACTTAGACAAAATTCTTGATCGATTAGAAATTCACTGTGGTGAAATGTTAAAAAATCACATTATTTACAAAAAATCTTTTTGCGTAAATGACTTTAAATCAGCGTATAACTCATACAAAGGCAACGCATATGGCCTTGCTAACACATTAAGGCAAACTGCAAACTTAAAGCCTAAAATGAAATCCAAATTAAAAAACGTTTACTTTTGTGGGCAACTAACTGTCCCTGGACCTGGAATACCTCCAGCTCTGATATCGGGTAAAATAGCCGCTAAACAACTTTTAAAAGAGTTATGAAGTCAGTATTTGACAATTATTCAATTGATGCCTCCAAGCATGTTACTAGGTCATACAGCACCTCGTTCTATGCTGGTGTCCGCTGTCTGGATAAAAAGATCAGAAATGACATTCACGCGATCTACGGATTGGTGCGTTTTGCAGATGAAATTGTGGATTCATTTCACGAATACGATAAAGAGACTTTATTGAATGAATTTGAGGCGGATGCCTTTGAAGCCATTGAACGTAAAGTATCCATTAACCCAATATTGAATTCATTCCAAGCTACAGTAAACAAGTATGCAATTGATCATGATTTGATCAAGCAGTTTTTTCACAGTATGCGAATGGATCTAACTCCACAAGAATATACTCGTGAGAAATACGAAGAATATATATTGGGTTCTGCAGAGGTCGTTGGGCTTATGTGCTTGCGCATTTTCGTATACGGAGACAATGAAGAATATCAAAAATTAAAGCCTTCAGCAATGAAGCTAGGTTCGGCCTTTCAAAAAATCAATTTCTTACGTGACATCAAGAATGACTTCAATGAACTTGGGAGAATTTACTTCCCTGGGCTCGAGGCGGATTCTATAACATGTGAGGACAAGAAGCGCATAGAAGAAGAGATTGAACTAGAATTTAAGGAAGCGTACTCGGGAATTAAGAAACTTCCTAAGTCATCTCGCTTTGGGGTTTACTTAAGCTACATCTATTACTTGTCGTTATTGAAGCGTATCAAGAGAAGATCAATCAGTGATTTAATGGACAGTCGAATTCGGGTTTCAGATAGCCAAAAAGCAATTCTTTTTGCGAAATCTTACATTCGAAACTCAGTAAACCTATTGTAAGTACTCTCTTTCAATTAGCTATTGTTAATTTCGCACTATGATCTTTATTCTAGGTTTTGTTGCAGCATTTGTCACCATGGAGTTCATTGCGTGGTCTGCTCACAAATACCTGATGCATGGTTTCCTTTGGAAAGTTCATCGTGATCATCATCAACCAACAGGAAGGACCTTTCAACGTAATGATCTCTTTTTTCTAATTTTTGCTATCCCTGCATGGCAATGTATTATGCTAGGGTTCATTTTTGGAAGTACGCTCTCCATTGGAATAGGATTTGGAATCTCCTTGTATGGAGTTATCTATTTCTTGGTTCACGAAGTGCTTATTCACAGAAGGTTTAATTGGTTGGACAATGCCAATAACAACTATTTTGAAGCATTGAAAAAAGGTCATAGAGCGCATCATGAGTTTCGTGAAAAAGAGGACGGTGTTTGTTTTGGACTTCTTGTTGTTCCTAAAGTTTATTGGAGAAGATGAAGTGGCTCTATCTTTCCCTTGATATTGGCACACTTCTTTGCCCTTTGTTGTTGAGTTTCGACAAGCATGTTCGTTATTTCAAATCATGGAAAAACTCTCTTCTTGCAGCCATAATCATAGCAATACCTTTTCTTATTTGGGATGCACTTTTTACCCATCATGGATTTTGGGGTTTTACACCAGAATATTTAAGCGGTATCTACATTTTCAATTTGCCCATCGAGGAAATTTTATTCTTTATTATCGTCCCATTTGCGTGTACTTTTGTCTACGAAGTAATCAAGTATTTCTTCCGGAATTATAAACTAAGAACTTTCAACCGGTTCTTTCTCTTGGCTATCCCAGTATATGCCTTGAGTCTTGTACTAATGGGAGATCTCGGTTATTATACACTTTCGGTGGTTATTTCTTCCACACTTGTTTTGGCATGGCAATTAAAAGATGGAGATCTACGCTACGTAGGCTTAGCATTTCTATTCAGCCTTATTCCATTTTTTATTGTAAATGGTGTCCTCACAGGTTATTGCACCAATGAACCAGTAGTATGGTACAGTGAAGCGCAAAAGGTTACCCCGCGATTGTTTACTATTCCAATGGAAGATATTCTTTACAGCTATACATTAATGGTAGCAAACATTCTCTTGTTCGAACGTCTTCAACGAAAAGGTGCATGAAACGAATAGGCTTGCTTTCTGACACTCACGGCTATATTGATCCCAAAATATATGATTACTTCAAAGATGTTGATGAAATATGGCATGCTGGAGATGTTGGCGATCTAAAAGTAATCGATGACCTGAGAGATTTCAAGCCACTTAGAGGAGTCTACGGAAATATTGATGGAGCAGAAATTAGAACTGAACTAAAAGAAGTAGAACGATTTACCATTGAAGGCGTGAAGGTTCTAATGACGCACATTGCTGGGAAGCCAGGGAAATATCAGCGTAATGCTCTTGAATTAATTCAAGAAGGTCCACCGAATTTATTTATTTGTGGACATTCTCATATTCTTTTGGTTAAAATGGATCCCAAGTTTAAAATGCTATGGATGAACCCCGGAGCGTGTGGTTACAAAGGATTTCATCATGTAAAAACACTATTGCGCTTCTCCATCACCGAAGAGAAAATTCATGATTTAGAAGTAATTGAACTAGGAAAAAGAATTTGAATTAAAATTTTTCGATTTACTTTGCGTTAATCCATTTGAATGAAAACAATACTTCTTAGTTTACTCCTATTATTTGGGTCTGTTACTTTCGGTCAGACAGGTGGTACGCACTCTTTTCCTTTTTTGGACTTAACATATAATGCTCGCTCAGCAGGACTTGGTGGAGACTTCATTTCGGTTATGGATGAAGACATCAATATTGGCGTGAGTAATCCGTCTCTGTTGAATACTGAAATGAATAAGCACATCAGCTTCAGTACTGCTCTACACGCAGGCGGAATAAATTACGGAATGTTGGCTTATGGATTCGATCTTAAAAGAATTGAATCAACCATGGCTGGTTACATTAAATACATCAGTTATGGAAAATTTGAACGTACTAATGTTGCCGGAATAGCTGAGGGTACTTTCAGTCCTTTTGAAATGATTGCGGGTGCAGGAATTGGTAAGCAACTGAATAAACGAATCGCGATTGGAGTTAACCTGAATTTCATCTATTCGCAATTAGAAACTTATAGTTCTTTGGGAGGTTCCATTGATATTGCTGGAACATATCATATTGCAGAAAAAGATTTCCTAATTACTATTTTGGCAAAAAACATTGGTTATCAATTCAAGAGTTATGTAAAAGGAAACAATGCCCCTCTTCCAGCAGAAATTCAATTGGCGCTATCTTATAAATTACCACACGCTCCATTTAGAATCTCTCTTTTGGCACATCACCTGAATAAATGGGACATAACATACAACGACCCTAACCTTCAACCGACGATTGATCCATTAACAGGTGAGACAATTCCAGTTGAAACGGCTGGATTTTTTGAGAAACTTGGGCGTCACTTTACATATCAATTAGAGATCTTAATAACTAAGAACATTGATATCCGTGCTGCATTTGATTATCACCGTAGAAAAGAACTTCAATTAGATGCCCGACCAGGAGTTGCAGGCTTTTCATTTGGTGCTGGTGTTCACTTTAGCAAGTTCAGATTAGATTACGGTTTGGTTATTTATTCTCAAGCAGGTTTCAACAACATGCTGACGCTTTCTACAGATATTTCTGCTTGGAAAAAATAGAATTCCAGCTAAAGTCTTCTAATACTTCTGAATTTCGCTTAATTTTAAGGTATGAACACGTCCAAAATCACTATTGCCATTGACGGTTATTCTTCTTGCGGGAAAAGTACATTAGCAAAAGACTTAGCAAAAGAATTGGCGTATATCTTTATTGATTCAGGTGCAATGTACCGTGGAGTCTCTTACTTCTCTATTCAGTCTGGATTTGTCAAGGATGGAATTATTCAGGCAGACAAGGTGATTTCCCAATTGGATGAAATCTCCTTGCGATTTGTATTGAATGATATAGAACTTCCAGAACTGCATTTGAATGATGTAAATGTCGCAGAAGAGATTCGTTCTCCAGAAGTTTCTGGTATTGTATCCAAAATAGCCGCAATTAAGGAAGTTCGAGAAAAACTCGTTCGGGAACAGCAACTGATGGGCAAAAACGGTGGCATTGTAATGGATGGGCGAGATATTGGCTCCGTAGTCTTTCCGAAAGCTGAGCTGAAACTATTCGTGACTGCAGATATTGAGACTCGAGCTGAAAGACGTTACAAGGAGCTCACAGAAAAGGGGATTTCTATTTCAAAGGAGGACGTTAAAATTAATTTAGCTGAACGAGATCATTTGGACAGTACACGAGAAATAGCACCATTAAGGCGCGTGGAAGACGCTATTATTATTGATAACACCGAACTTGATAGAGATGAGCAATTACAACTTGCATTGTCCTACGCAAAGGACATCTTAGCGGTTATTTGAAAAAAAAACGATAAAAGTTATTTTATTAACACAATATCTAATTTATTCACTAACTTTGCGCTCTTTGTAAAAAATATGAGTTCAATTAGTAAAGTCACAGAAGAAATTATCAACCGTAGTCCTTTCTTACGAGAGGCGATGACGGAGAATCTAATCAACATCTCATCACTTGCTCGAAAAATCAGACCTGAAGTAGAAAAAGGTACTGGTAAAGAGATCAAAGAAGGAGCTATTGTTATGGCCATCAAGCGTATGACGCCTGGTGTTTACCATCGATTAGATTTAAAAATAAAGAACGTTATCGGTGGGATTGGAGATTTCTTGGTACGTAGCGACCTCATCGACTTCACTTTTGAGAACTCTGAAACTTTACGCGATTGTCAACGAGAGCTTATTCAGTTCATCAGCGCAGATAAGGACAACTTCTTTACACTATGTAAAGGTATTACGGAAACAACGTACATTTTGAATGCAAAGTACGCTGAAGACGTTAAGAAGATTTTCAAAGGAGAACGCACCAAGGGGCACAATATCAACCTTTCATCAATTACAGTTAAATTACCTGAAACAAATACAGAAACGTACGGGGTTTATTACTATATCATGAAGCATCTAGCTTGGGAAGGAATCAATATCGAACAAGTTGTATCAACAGCCAACGAGTTTACTGGAATCGTAAATTCTGATGATATCGATAATGCGTTTAAAATTCTAATGCAGTTAAAGCGTAGTATTTAAGCTGCCACTTCCGATTCACCTTCAGGATTCAGACATTGCTCTTCTGGAGCAGCACCACACAATCCACATGTTGCCCCTTCTTCTTGGAGCATAGGGTTATTACTTGCACAGGTCCCAGCAAATTCACCGCCTTTTTTGGCCCAAATTTTAACGGCAATTCCTGCAACTGCCAACGCCAATAATCCTATTGTGATAAGAAATAATTGCATGTTCAATTCTTTGTTACAAAGGTATTAATTTTTGTCCACCAACTCTCCTCCACCTGTCTTAATATATTCTATCGATGTTGGGGTTCCGATGTACCAAATACTTCCTTCCGAGTGCACTTGCGCTTTGAGCGCACAACCACCTGGATTGATTTTCAATGTCTCCGTAGATTTGGAAATTACGTGTAGTGAATCATGAATGAGCATGTTATACGCGTTTCCCCAACCATTACTTCTTACTTCCATATTCAAGTAATCCGTTTCACCATAAAGTGTGAAATTCCCCCACCCATGTGTAACGATTGTGTGCAAAGCAATTGCGTCTACATTTAACTTGAATTCTCCTACTCCATCGGTAATGGTTAAGGTCATGTAATCCGTAATCAATTGATTTTGACAATCAACACGCTCAGAACCTTCAAACATAATATTGGTGATCTTTTTCACATGAATCTCTACAGTGACCATTTTATCATAGTCACGCAGAAAACTGCATTCATTATTATTACGAATGTTCAATCGATTATCATCGTCAATGGATGTTTCTATAAAATTCAAAAGATTCGCTCCACCATGCAATATCACCTTCTCTTCAGTGTCTTGTACCAAGATATACTTCAAATGTGGACCCATGTACAGTTTATCAAAACTCTCTAACGAAATTTCTTTTGTGGTAATATCTCCCACCCATTTAAAGCACGAACGATCCTCTGGCTTATCACAAGCCAGCAACATTAATATCAAGAAAGGAAGTAAATATCTCATCTTCTAAATGTATAACCTATTCCATATTCAACATAATCCGCTCGTGCCCAATGTGACTTTAACACAAGGTTGATATTGATCCCATTATCAAACACATAACGCATTCCCACACGATGGTATAAAGCATCTTCAGGTTTGTATTTGTCCCGCACATACACTCCCATTCCAAGAACAAAATGAAATTTATCCAAAGGCAATACATAACCGGCAAATATTCCTAATTGTATTATTTCATCTTGGGTTTTCTTAACATCCGGTTGATGCGCCAAAATCGCTTGCTTCGAAATAAAATCAAAGGAGATTTCCATTGCAACCTTAGGCCTAAAGAATCTTCGTACAACAAGGTTTAATCCCAGAACTGGATACTTTCTACCACCAACAGGATACACCTCTTTCAATGATGCAAAACCAACAAGCCCAAATTGCCATTTCTTTTGGTAGGCCTCGTGGGTATACTCTGTAGTGTCAATAGCTGATTTAATTTTGTATCCGTAACCAAGACTCACGAAAGGTAAATTCAATCCTAAATTTGGGACCTTCGCAGCTCCGTTCGAAAAATGCGTGAAGTCAACCGTAGCACTAATTGAGTGATTACCGAGTGTCCATTTATTTTCGATCGCCGCGGTTATCTGTGCATTTATTGAAGAACCAATCGCTACATTGTAAAGAGTGGCTGAATCTTCAGGGAAATTCTTCTTATAATACTTCGTTCCATATCCTAATCCGCATCCAAGTCGAACAGACAATGAGTATTTATTGTAACGTGCTACCGGAAAGTTAATGAATGAAAACACTCCAAAATAATGACCAAGAACTCGATCATTGCCTACAGAGCCAAAAAATGCGGTTACTCCCAATGAAGGATATTTATACGCTTTGTGCCATGCCTTGTGACCTTTCGTTTGGAACAAATAACTGATTTCCCCTGCATAGGCTATCTCTTTGGCTAGGTGTGCCATACTGCTTCTGTGGGCGGCAAGAAATCCTACTTTCGCCCGAACATCAACCCACGTGTCAACGGATCTCTGTCCAAAAGACAAAAAACTCATGACCAAAAAGATAATTGTACAACAGATTCTCACAACGCAAAAGTAATAAATACGGATTAATAGTACTTTTGAAAATAAAAGATGGACGCAAGACTGGTTGCCTTTGAACGCTTGTTGAATATAATGGACGATCTCCGAGAGAAATGTCCTTGGGATAAGAAGCAAACGCTTGAATCCTTGAGACATTTAACCATTGAAGAGACATATGAGCTAGCTGACGCTATTCTGTCTGGCGATATGGAGGAGCTCAAAGGTGAAATCGGCGATCTATTTTTGCACATGGTTTTTTACTGTAAAATTGGTTCTGAGAAAAAAGCCTTTACCGTAACCGATGTACTGAATGCAATTTGCGACAAACTAATACACCGACATCCGCATATTTATGGTGATGTCACTGCTGACACAGAAGAAGAAGTGAAAGCCAATTGGGAAAAACTCAAGTTAAAAGAGGGAAAGAAATCTGTTTTGGAAGGTGTACCAAGCTCGTTACCTGCAATGGTCAAAGCACAGAGAATTCAGGAAAAAGTCAAAGGCATTGGATTTGAATGGGAAAAGCGTGAAGACGTTTGGGCCAAAGTAAAAGAAGAAATGGCAGAGCTTGTTGTGGAAGTTGAAAACAACAACATTGACAGTATAGAAGATGAATTTGGAGACGTCCTCTTCTCTCTTGTTAATTATGCCCGTTTTATTGGCGTCAATCCAGAAAATGCGTTGGCTAGAACCAATCAAAAATTCATCAACAGATTTACTAAAATGGAAGAGCTAATGCTCGATGAAGGCATAGAGATAGCAGACAGCAAATTAGAAATAATGGACATCTATTGGGAGAAGGCAAAGCATTTAGAAAGAGATTAAAACAGATCAATCAATAATACCACCCTTTTACATAGTTTCAATTCAATTATGAGATGTTTTACAGTCAGAATTGGTATATTCGACGCATAATAAACTAGACTATACTTAAGATGAAATTTTTCTCCTTTATACTTTTCACCTTCCTCTTCACACAATTCGCTTTTTCTCAGGATTATACAATTCGTGGATACATTTACGGTAACTCAGATGGTGAGCCAATGCCGTTTGAAAAAGTAAAATTAGTACAGCCAGATGGATCAATCGTTGGAGCAGTCTCAGACGTAAATGGATTCTACTCTATTGCAAAATTGAACAAGGGAGAATATAAGATCAAGGTTGAGAGTTCAGGTTTTATTACAATTGAAGATGATATTTCAATTACCGAGGTAAAGGGAATTACAGATTTGAATTTTACACTTAAAAAGGATAGTTCAATTCAGAATTTCGATGTCATTACGGTTAGCGCTGAAGACAGACAAAAGAGAACACAGATTCTAATATCAGAAATCAAGTTAGATAAAAAAGGACTAGAAAGAATTCCTAGTGTTGGAGGTGAGAATGACATCGTAGGTGCATTCAGTGTTACACCTGGGGTAATTACTACTGGTGACCAAGGTGGACAAATCTACGTTCGTGGAGGAACTCCGATTCAAAATAAAATATTGTTGGATGGAATGACAATTTACAGTCCTTTCCACTCGATTGGATTCTTTTCAATATTCGAAACAGAGCTAGTTCAAAACGCAAGTATTTTCACAGGTGGGTTTGACGCGAAATACGGAGGACGTATTTCTTCTATCATGGATATCACTTACAGAGATGGAAATCGTAAGAAGTTCGGTGGAAAGGTTTCAGTATCTCCTTTCCTTGCGAAACTAGTGCTTGAAGGCCCAATTGGAAGAATTAAAGACGATAAGCCGAGTGTTGCATCATATGTGATTTCTGCAAAGCACAGTTTAATAAGTTACGTGGACGATGTCTTATACCCAAACATCAACCGCCCGAGAGACTCGTCAGGAAATTACACTGAAGGCTCATCATCACCAGGAATGCCTTTCAAGTTTACTGATGTTTATGGTAAATTGACCTTTAAGGGAGATGGCGGTTCTAAGTTCAGTGCATTTGGATTTTATAACACAGATGTTGTAGACTATAGCGTTGCGAACATTCAATGGACGCAAGGTGGTGGTGGTATTAACTTCCTGCTTGTACCTTCTAGCTCACCAATTTTTGTAAGAGGACACGTGAATGGTAGCTACTACGGAACTCAATTTAATGAAGCTATTTCGGATACTGATACTTTAAAGCGATTCAGTTCTATCGGCGGATTTGATCTTGGATTTGATTTCACTTATTTCTTAAAGAATCAAAGTGAATTAAATTACGGAATCAACATCGGAGGATTTAACACGACATTTGAGACTTACAATGAAGCGAAAACGAAAATTGAAGCAACAAACTTCAGCACTGAAATAGGTGTTTATTTAAGTTACCGTTTCGTTTCAACACGATTTGTGTTTGAACCTAGCTTTCGCGCTCAGGTCTACGCTTCTTTGGGAACAGTTTCTCCAGAGCCACGTTTGAGAATCAAGTTCAATGCGAACGAATGGTTGCGCTTCAAAGCTTCAGGAGGACGTTTCTCTCAAAACTTTACTTCTGCATCATCTGATCAGGATGTCGTAAACTTATTCAATGGATTACTTTCTGCTCCAACAAACGTACAAGAGACATTTGTTACATTGTACCAAAAAGAAAAAACTCCTAAAAACGGTTTGCAAACTGCATGGCATGCAATTTTTGGTTTCGAAGCAGATATAACAAAGAAGTTATCGGTTAACGTTGAAGGATACTACAAGTACTTTACACAGTTGAGTAATATCAATATCAATAAGATTTATCCAGATAATTCAGATTACAACAGTGAGCCAGACGAATTAAAGAAGGATTTCATTTTAGAGAATGGAGAATCATATGGAGCTGACCTTTTAGTGAAGTATTCTGGTAATCGTTTGTTCCTTTGGGGAGTTTATTCATTTGGAATATCTGAACGTTGGGATGGTAACAAAACGTATTACCCTGTGTTCGATAGAAGACACAATATTAACTTGGTTGGAACTTACTTATTCGGTAAGAAGAAAGATTTTGAAGTAAGTATTCGATGGAACTTAGGCTCTGGACTTCCTTATACTCCAACAGCAGGATTCTACGAGCAAGAGTCATTCAATGGAGGTATTACAACTGATCCAACGACAACCAACTCATCATCCGTAGCGACGTTGACAGGAGAGATCAACTCTCAACGTTTACCATACTACCATAGATTGGACATTACTGTGAAAAAGAAGTTTATATTCAAAAATGATTCTGAAATAGAGATCGTGGCAAGTGTAACAAATGTTTACAACAGAAAGAATATCTTCTACATAAATAGAATCACGAACGAGACTATCTATCAGTTCCCTATACTACCTAGTATGGGATTGAGCTATAACTTCTAATAGCATTTAATTTTTCTTATTGCATTCGGTTTTCAATCCTTTGTCGCAATACATGTGACTACATGTTTTGAAAATCTTTATATTCGTATATGCTTTCGAAGAAAACGAAATATGGACTAAAGGCACTTACGTATATTGCTAAGCGTAGCGAGGACTCCCCTGTTCAAATTGCTACAATTGCCGAGAGTGAAAATATTTCTCATAAATTTTTAGAGAGTATCCTACTGACCTTAAAGAAAGCTGGTATTCTGAATTCCAAAAAAGGAAAAGGCGGCGGTTATTTATTAGCAAAACCTGCCATTGAAATTCCAATGACGGATGTGATTCGAGCACTCGAAGGACCTATTGCAATGGTTCCATGTGTAAGTCTGAACTTCTACGAAAAATGTGATGATTGCCCGAATGAAGATTTGTGCAGTGTACATAAACTCATGATTCAGGTTCGAGATCAGACCTTGGAAGTTTTAAAAAACAACACGCTTGCCGACTTAATCTGAGATTTCTTATCAAAGAAAAAGTATCTTTAATCAAACATCATTTATCATGTATATACTTATTGGGATAGCAGCTTTCGTTGTATTGATCTTAATTCTTTTATGGGTTATTTACAATGGGTTAGTAAAAGCAAAGAACATTGTAGACGAGGCTTTTAGTGGAATAGATGTCCAGTTGATGAAACGGCATGAATTAATTCCAAATCTAATTGAAGCAGTAAAAGGGTACAATGCCCATGAAGCTGAAGTATTAACAACTATCGTCGGGATGAGAAACAGCAGAGCTGCAACCGTAAACGAAACGGCGGCTTCGGATGGATCTATCACCTCAGCATTGAAAAGTTTCCGTATTCAAGTGGAAGCATATCCAGATTTACAAGCCAATACACAATTTATCAAACTAATGGATAATTTGACAACCGTGGAAGATGAACTTGCCATGGCTAGAAGATATTACAATGGAACTATCAGAGAGTACAACACAAAAATTGAAGTGTTTCCTGCCGTAATGTTTGCTAAAATGTTTGGCTTCACGGAAGCTGAGTTTTACGAAATTGAAAATTCTTCTGATCGCGAGGCTCCTAAAGTCGAATTAAACAACTAGACCATGCGTATAAAAATCACCTTCGTTTTTCTATTTTTTGTCAGTCTAGCATTCTCGCAGTACGATTATGAACTTCCTGCATCGTTACAATACGAGCATATTCTCTCGTACAATAGTGATATCCATGTTCAAAAAGATGGACACGTAAAAATTGAAGAAACAATTACTGTTCTTGCCGAAAACTATGAAATCAATCGAGGTATTTACCGTGAAATTCCATTGAGCTATGAATTCAATGGTGGAAATTATCACGTAGGTTTTGAATTGATAAGTGTTGAGCGCAACGGTCAACCGGAACCGTACCATACGGAAGATGTATCCAATGGAATTCGGATTTATGCTGGAAGTAGTGATCACTATCTCAATCCAGGGATTTACACCTATCGTTTCACCTATGAAGTTTATCATGTATTGGGATATTTCGACAACTACGATGAATTGGTGTGGAATGTGAACGGTAACGGATGGCTATTCGACATTGACTCGCTCTCTGCAAACATTTACTTGCCAGAAGAAGCAGGCGTAGTTCAGGACAGTGCCTACACTGGAAAGTATGGAATAATTGGAAATAGTTTTACGGTAAGACCAATTGAAGGTGGTCTACAGTATTCTACGACACGACAATTGCGAAAGAATGAGGGATTGACCATTGCAGTTGGATGGGAGAAAGACCATGTTATCTACCCTACAGATTGGCAAGAGTTTACATTTTGGATAGAAATGTACGCGACTCTACTCCTAGTTATTTTAGGCGTTCTTGTTGGTTTCATTTTCAACTTCCGAATGTGGTGGCGCTATGGTCGTGATCCTAAACCAGGAACCATAATTCCACGATTCTATGCACCAAAAGATCTATCGCCCGCCGAGTGTGCCTACTTAAATAATGAAGGACGCAAGACAAATACAATGTTCGGCTCTATGCTATTAATACTTGCAAAAAAACGCTGGATCACCATTGAGAAATCAAAAAAGATCTTCATTGTATCTAAAGACGAAGATGAATCCAAAAGAGCTCAGTTGACTGAAATTGAGAAATTCATGTACAAGAAAGTGATGGTCCGTGATTCCTTTCGTATAGACAAGAAGAAATATAGTTCACGATTAAAGTCTGCTAATGAAGCGCTCACAGAGGAAATAGATGAGAAGCAAAACAACCGCTATTACGTTCGGAATACCCATCTAAAATGGCGTCAATACATTTTCATTTTGGTAACCGCTGGACTTGGAATCCTTGGATTGGTAAACTATGGAGGTTTTGTGTTCATTGTTCCAATTGCTGTAGGGGTGCATTTCATCATGAATCTCATCTTTAACCGTCTTTATGAACAACCAACAAAAGAAGGAAGAACAACAATGGATGAGATTGCAGGATTTATCATGTACATGAAATACACCGATAAGGAACGTATTAAATTGATGAACCCTCCTACCATGGACTTTTCGCATTTTGAAGAAAATCTAGCCTTTGCAATGGCTTTGGGCGTTGCGGAAGATTGGGCAGGACATTTTGATCCGGGAGAATTAGCTCGAGCAAATGAGCATGCCATGCCCTATTTATTGGGGATGTCGTTTCTGCACGCCTCTTCCTTCAGCGACTTTGGAGATTCTATGTCCAGTTCTATTTCAGCAGCATCTGTTCCACCTAACTCGTCTGGTAGTGGAAGCGGTGGCTTCTCTGGAGGCGGAGGTTTTTCCGGAGGTGGTTTCGGAGGTGGCGGAGGTGGTGGCTGGTAAGCTATCCCTTCTTTTTTCTTCCCTCAAACATATTGAAGAGTAATCCTCCCATTAATGCCCCATACAGCATAGAATTGACAGGACTTGAGGTAATCGCACAACCGTTCGTGCAACCATAGAAATGGTAATACAAATACCCTCCTAAAACTCCCAATGGAATTCCGATGAACGTTAGCACATGCTTTTTTACAAATGTTCCCATAATTAAAAGACGGTCAACTTAATCCATCCTGACATTAAACTTTAATTTTTCGTGATATACGTTGGGCGGGCTTTTCGAACATCCATGCAAAAACATAGGATGATACAATGGAAAGCAGAAGGATCCCAAATACGAAAGCCACCTTATAAGCGTAGTTATCAATGTACTCTGCAAACCAAAAAATCAAGTTGCCTCCAACTACTCCATGCACTAAATAAAGTGAGTATGAAACCTCACCAAGACTATTGAACACTTTCCAATCAACATGGATAAAGGCTATAAACAATGTAGCGAACAAAGCAACTGACGCAATGCCCCACGTGTGGACATAGAATATCAATGCGGTCATTAGAAGCATAATCAGCAACGCTTCAATTTTGCTTATACTTTCATCCTTCATTAAGAATAAAGCAATTCCCAAAGAGAATATCGGTGCATAATAGAAAAGTAGCCCATGATCTCCAATGAGCAGGCTGGAGCAAGCAAATGCAAATAGAGTTCCCAGCTTAACAAGTTTGTGTTTACTAAGCAACAATGGGAATAACAGTGCAATGAGAATGTAATACTGAAATTCAATTGCCAAAGTCCAAAATACAACATTGTACCATTCATAATCCGTAAACTCCACGGTGTAAATCAAATGATGAAAAAATTGCCATGGATCAACCTCAAAGTTCCACATATAAATTCGGCAGCTAATGTAATAGAAGAGCAACCCCCCAAGAATAGACGCTACGTAAGGGATTTGTAATCGAGTCATCCTTCTAGCGATAAATCGTGGAAAACTACGCAATGTATACCCTCCATTTTTCATGGACATAGGAATGACAAAACCAGAGATCACAAAAAACATGAACACAGTGTTGACACCTAGTTTAGCAAGGCCTGCCAGTAAATCACCTTCACCCAAAAATGACTCTCCATTCACAGGTGTATTCGTGAAATGATAGAAGCAAATACTCACTACTGCAAAAGCACGCAATAAATTGACCGAAGTGTAATACTTTTTCACCGAGCCAAATTACATAATTCACTTCTACTTACGTCTATTTTTCAAAATCTCTTCCACCTCGAACAAGGTGATGTTTTTGGCTTTTAATAGCACTAAAATATGGTACAATAAATCTGCAGCCTCATCCTTGAACAATTGATCATTATTGTCCTTTGCTTCTATAACCAACTCCACAGCTTCTTCTCCCACTTTCTGAGCAACCTTATTGATTCCACGTTTGATCAATTGATTCGTATATGAATCTTGATCATCTTCATCTACTCTCTGCTTGATTGTTTGCTCCAATTCGTACAAAAACCCTTTGGGAGTATCTTCTTTAAAACATGTTTTATCACCAGTGTGACACGCGGGCCCTTCAGCATTTACCTTCGCTAGTATGGTGTCATTGTCACAATCAAGTCGAAGCTCTACCACATTTAAGAAATTGCCAGACTCTTCGCCTTTTGTCCAAAGACGTTGCTTAGATCTACTGTAGAATGTTACCCGATTCTCTACTTCTGTCTTTTCAAGAGCTTCTTGATTCATATAGCCAAGCATCAACACTTGAAACGTTGTATTGTCCTGAACAATCACAGGAACCAATCCATCTACGCTTTTATTAAAATTCACTTTCATGCTAATTATTTTATTTCCTTATCGGAATTTGTTCGTTTATCAAATATTCTTTCAATTCTGGAATGGAAACTTCACCAAAGTGAAAAATACTAGCAGCAAGTCCTCCTGTGGCAGCCGTCTTCTCGAATAATTCTTTAAAATTTTTTTTTCTGCCTGCTCCTCCTGAGCCAATGACAGGAATATTGACTTGTTCTGAGATTTGGGCAGTGATTTCAAGGGCGAATCCATCCTTTGTCCCATCGTTGTTCATTGAAGTCAACAGAATTTCTCCCGCACCCAATTGTTCCACTTCTCGAGTCCACTGGAGCGTATCTAGTTTTGTCTCCGTTCTTCCTCCATGAGTAAAAACTTTCCAGCCGTCCTTGGTAAGCTTCGTATCGACTGCCACTACAACACATTGACTCCCAAATTCTTTCGCAACAATTCGAATCAGATCAGGATTATCCACTACTGCTGAATTTAAACTGACCTTATCCGCTCCTGCCCCAATTATACTCCGAACATCATCCAATGATGCAATTCCTCCGCCCACTGTAAAAGGAATATTAATTTCTCGCGCTATTTTAGAAACAAGATCAATTAGTGTCTTTCTTTTTTCAATAGTGGCTGAGATATCCAGAAAGACCAATTCATCCGCTCCTTCAATCACGTAACGCCTCGCAAGTTCAATTGGATCACCGGCGTCAACGATATCAACAAAATTGACTCCCTTTACAGTTCTTCCGTTTTGAATATCAAGACATGGAATTATTCTCTTTTTCAACATAATTTCTCTATTTCTTTCAAGGTTATTCGTCCTTCATAAAATGCTTTTCCGACGATTGCTGCTTCACAGCCAATGGTTTTCAACTCATCCAAATCACTCATTGATGCTACTCCGCCACTTGCAATCAATTGAACAGTGGTCTGTCCCATGATTTCCGCGTACAATTCAATAGAAGGACCTTCAAGCATTCCATCTTTGCTGATATCCGTACAGATTACATTACGCACTCCCTTGACGGTGTAATCCTTGATGAAATCCAAAACATCCAATTCAGATTCCTTCAGCCAACCACTTGTGGCAATTTTACGGTTGTTGCAATCTGCTCCGAGAATTATTCTTTCAGCTCCGAATTTCTTCAACCAATTTTCAAATAGAATAGGATCGGTTACGGCGACACTCCCACCTGTAATCTGATTTGCTCCAGACTCGAATGCAATTCTTACATCTTCATCAGATTTCAATCCGCCACCAAAATCGATCTTAAGATTCGTATTTGAAGTGATCGTCTCCAATACTTGGGAGTTTACAATGTGCTTGGATTTGGCGCCATCGAGGTCAACTAAGTGCAAATATTGAATTCCACTTGCCTCAAATTGTTTCGCGACCTCTAGCGGATTTTCACTGTAGATTTTTTTGGTTGCATAATCACCTTTCGACAAACGAACACATTTGCCGTCAATGATATCTATTGCTGGTATTATTCTCATAGTTTTAAAAATTTGCTCAATAATTCTTCTCCAACCTCCCCAGATTTTTCAGGGTGAAATTGCATTCCGTAATAGTTGTCTTTCTGGATCATTGCACTAAATTCTACACCATAGTTACAGCGAGCAGTTGTTTGTTTATTCACTTCTGCATAATAGCTATGAACGAAGTAGAAATCTTCAAAAGATTCGTTGATTAAAGAATTAGTAAACGGCTCTACTAATTCACTCCACCCCATATGCGGCACCTTAACTGAGCTTGGAAACTTGCGCACTACTGCATCAAATATTCCAAGGCATTTTGTATCACCCTCCTCTGAAGACCGACACATCAATTGAAGCCCAAGGCAAATCCCTAAAAAAGGTTTCTCAACTTGCAAAAGCACACGGTCAAGTCCATGCTGTTTTAAATAATTCATTGCTGAACTCGCTTCACCAACTCCTGGGAAAATCACTTTGTCAGCGCTTAATATTTCTCGAGGATCATCCGTAAGAATACTCTCGTACCCCATTCGATTCAAAGAATTTTGAACGGAAGCTATGTTTCCTGCATTGTATTTAATTATTGCGATCATGGTTGAAGTTTAGATTTTAGACTGTTAGACTTTAGATTATTCCTTTTGTGCTTGGGATTATTCCACTATCGTTTTTAGCAACTGCATTGCAAATCGCTTTCGCGAAGGCTTTGAAAATTGCTTCTATTTTATGGTGTTCGTTGTCCCCTTCAGCTTTGATGTTTAAATTGCACTTAGCAGCATCACTGAACGATTTAAAAAAGTGCATGAACATTTCGGTCGGCATTTCACCAACCATTTCACGCTTGAAGTCCGCATCCCAAACCAACCAAGGTCTTCCTCCGAAATCAATAGCGACTTGTGCTAAGCAATCATCCATCGGTAATAAGAATCCGTAGCGCTCAATTCCTTTTTTGCTGCCTAAAGCGTTTGTAAAAGCTTCCCCAAGAGTAATCGCTACATCTTCCATGGTGTGGTGCTCATCAATTTCCAAATCACCAGAAACTTGAACAGATAAGTCCATATTTCCGTGTTTAGCAATTTGCTCCAACATGTGATCCAAGAAACCAATGCCCGTCTCAATCACACTTTGACCACTTCCATCCAAATTCACTTCAACACTGATTTCCGTCTCTTTTGTAATTCGTTCTTTACGTCCAATTCTAGGTTTACTTTTCAAGAATTCATAAATCGTTTTCCAGCTGGATGTTGTCAATGCGCAATCAACAGTATCTGTACCGATAAATATCCCTTGTGCTTTGAGGTTGTTTGCCAATTCAATATCCGTCTTACGATCACCAATCACGAATGAATTGAACAGATCGCAATCTCCGTAAATGTACTTTTGCAATAATCCCGTGCTTGGTTTGCGTGTAGGTGCATTTTCCTCGGGAAAAGTCCTATCAATTAATATTTCAGCGAATTCAACTCCTTCATTTTTGAACGCCTCAATTATTTTATTTTGAGCAGGCCAAAACGTTTCCTCAGGAAAAGATTCTGTTCCTAGACCGTCTTGATTGGTTACCATAACCAATTCATACCCCAACTCATTGTTAATTCGTGCCAACCATTGAAATACTCCAGGATAAAACTCCAATTTTTCAAGGCTGTCCAGTTGATAATCTACAGGAGGTTCAATTACGAGAGTGCCATCCCTATCTATAAAAAGTACTTTTTTCATTTTATTCAATTTTTCCAATTTGTTAATACCTTCAGTAATTGTTTGTTCTCGTCTACGGTTCCAACAGTGATTCGAAGGCAACCACTAACCACCATATCTCTATTTCTCACGACTATCTTAGATGCTAACAATTGCTCATATACTTCCTTAGAATCTACAAATTCGACAAGTAAAAAGTTCGCGTCAGATGGATAAACACGCTTTACACAATTCAGTTTCTCCAATTCAATTGAAAGAATGTTTCGCTGATTCAGAATAAGTTCAATATTCGTTTCGTATTCATTCCTTCTGTTTAATGATTGCAATGCTGCTTGTTGGTTCAAAGCACTCACATTGTATGGCGGTTTCACTTTATTGAGTAGCGCAATCAACTCAATATCCGCATACGCAACACCCACCCTTGCTGAAGCTAGACCATGTGCTTTACTAAAAGTTTGCAACACTATCAAATTGGGAAAGCGGTTCAGCTGCTGGCTCCATGATTCAGAATTACTGAAATCAATATATGCTTCATCCAGCACAACAATTCCGTTGAATTTGTTTAGAATTAGGCTTATTTCATCAGGATTAATTAAGTTCCCTGTTGGATTGTTCGGCGAACAAATAAATACGAGCTTCAACTTTGGATCTTCAAAAAATGATAAGTTGTTTGAGTCAATCTGAAAATTTTCAGTGAGTGGAACTTCCATCAATTCAACGTCATTCATTGTCGCCGAAACATTGTACATACCATACGTCGGTGAAAAGGTCAATGCTTTATCACTTCCCGGATTGCAAAAAATTCGAAATACTAAATCAATGATTTCATCGCTTCCATTGCCAATAAAAATCTGATTGACATTTACATTCTTTCTCGATGCCAACTGTTGTTTCAATTCCTTTTGTACAGGATCGGGATATCGATTTAAGGTTCCAAAAGGATTCTCATTTGCATCCAAGAACACATCTCCTGAGCCATTGTACTCTTCTCTGGCACTTGAATATGGAATTAAGTCCCAAATATTACTGCGTACCAGTCTTTTTAAATCATTCATCGCTCACTGTTTTTAATCGTACTGTTACTGCATTCTTGTGCGCAAAAAGTTCTTCGGCTTCCGCCATTATTTCTATTGCTGGACCTAGAGATTGAATCCCTTCCCTTGTTAATTCCTGAAAGGTTATTTTCTTTACAAAACTGTCTATGGAGACACCGCTGTAGCTCTTCGCAAAACCATTTGTTGGAAGCGTGTGATTTGTACCACTTGCGTAATCTCCAGCACTTTCACAACTGTAATTCCCAAGAAATACTGATCCAGCATTCTCTATCTGTTCTACATATTCATTAAAAGATTCTGACGCCAGTATTAAATGTTCCGGAGCATAGGAATTACTAAACGCTATACAATCTTTCATTTCGTCGAAAACAATTGCTCGGCTTTTATCCAGCGCTTGTTCCGCAATGTTTTTACGCGGTAGTTTGGTCAGTTGAACTTGTACTTGTTCAATTGATTTCTCAATGATCGATTGACAATTGGAAACCAAAATCACTTGACTATCTGCCCCGTGCTCAGCCTGAGAAAGCAAATCAGCTGCTACATATATTGGATTCGATGTCTCATCAGCTATTATCAGCACCTCACTTGGACCCGCCGGCATATCAATGGCAGTCCCTGATTGTTGAATCAACTCTTTTGCCTTTGTTACGTATTGGTTTCCTGGTCCAAATATTTTATCAAGTTTAGGAACACTTTCAGTCCCAAAGCCCATAGCTGCAATCGCTTGCGCACCTCCAATTTTGAATATTGTTTTTATTCCAACGAGTTCCGCTGCAAATAAAATAGCTGGGTTGATCTTCCCTTCTTTACTAGGAGGTGTGCACAACACAATCTCTTTGCAACCAGCCAATTTCGCAGGAATTCCAAGCATCAATACTGTTGAAAACAGCGGGGCAGAACCACCTGGAATATAGAGACCAACCTTTTCAATTCCAACACTTTTCCTCCAACATCTTACCCCTTGCATCGTTTCAACTACAGGCTCGACTATTTGCTGAGATTTGTGAAACTTCTCAATGTTTGCATATGCAAGCCTCATGGACTCCTTCAATTTTAATGGAACTTTCTCCCGTGCATCTTCAAATTCAGTTTCGTCAACGAGGATTGAGTTGAGTTGTACACCATCCAGTAATTGCGTGTACCGGTAGATGGCACTATCCCCATTGCGTTGAACATCCTTTAAGATTTCACTTACATTTTCAGTCAATACCTGCTTTTCAAGAGAAGGTCGCTTTGTCAGTTCTTCCCAAGTTGATTTTGGAGGGTTATTTACTACTCTCATTACATTACTATTTTTTCAATTGGCACAATTAAAATCCCCTCTGCTCCTGCCGACTTCAATTCATCGATAACATCCCAGAATTGTTCTTGATCGATTACTGAGTGAAGCGAACTCCAACCTTCTTGCGCTAGAGGAAGAATCGTTGGACTTTTCAGCACAGGAAGAATCTGACTGATTTCATTAATTTTTTCATTGGGAACATTCATCAAAATGTACTTTGTATTCTTTGCTTTGATTACTGTTCTTATTCTGAATAACAATTGATCCAACAACACTTCCTTTTCAGGTGTCAGCGACATCGATTTTGCCAATACTGCTTCAGATTTAAGAATGACTTGCGTCTCTCTCAAGCCATTCTTGAAAAGTGTACTCCCAGAACTTACGATGTCACAGACACCATCTGCCAGTCCAATGTTAGGTGCAATTTCAACAGAGCCAGAAATCACGTGAACTTCAGCTGAAATCTTGTTTTCTTTTAAGAATGCATTAACGGTATTGGGATACGATGTGGCTATTCTCTTTCCTTCAAAATAAGAAAGATTATTGTCCTCAACTTCCTTTGGGACAGCCATTGATACACGGCATTTTGAGAACCCCAATTGTTCAACGACTTCAACATTACGCTGTTTTTCGATCAATAAGTTTTCTCCGACAATTGCAAGATCCACAACTCCATCTTCAAGGTATTGAGGAATATCAGAATTACGCAAGTAAAAAATTTCCATTGGGAAATTACAGACCGACACCTTCAATTGATCTTGTCCGTTGCTCACTGAAATCCCACAATCTTTCAGGAGTTTGAGGGAGTTTTCGTTTAGTCTTCCGCTTTTTTGTACGGCTATTTTTAATCTACTCATTTTTTTGATAAAATGTCTGAGCAAACCATTGAGCAACAAAAAACCCGTCTGATTCACTCAGACGGGTTTTGATTATTTAGTATTCTTCTCGTTACTACATATCATTTCCGCTCGCCTGAATGCAAGTATGAAAATGATGATGATGTAATTGATTAAAATTCATTTTGTTCTAATTCGAGTGCAAACTTAGAGCTTTTTTTTTCAATGAAACAAGAACTTGGATAAAAAAAGAATGAGTCTACTTTTTCAGAGCTACTTGAAGTACACATTTTATTGGGACACCCTTTATCTATTAATGAATCTAGGCCTAGGATTTCCAGATATTCAAGGACCCTTTTTGCAAATGTGTTGGATTGTCGATTTTTTTAATTGAATATGTATTGTAAAAATTACGCATTACCTCGGGAAAAGTGAATTCTCTTAACACCCCGCCTCTTATTACGGTTACTGTTTTGAGATCATTATCGAAGTACTCCAACCATTTGTCCAATTCACTATTGCATGCCAAGCCATTCACTGCGATAATTTCGTCGCCTATGGATAACTCCGCTGCTTCTGCTGGACCACCTGGGTACAAGGCATAAATCTTAAAATTCGCTCCTGAAGGAAGGGTTTTCATTCCTAGTCTACCCTCGGAATACTTGGCAGAAGGCACATGTACTAGCTCAAGTCCTAAGTAGTCAAAGGCATCGGTAAGAATTGATTCATACGGCTTGCAGTCGTTTACATAATCATCAAAAAACTCTTGGAAAGATTCACCTGCTAAATTTTCAATTTCCGCTTGATAGTCTGCAGCCGATACTCCTCTGTTTTTCAGTGCATAATTACTGTAGAGTCTTCGCATGACATCATCCAGACCTTTCTTGTTTGCGGTAATTTTTCGAATTCTAACATCCATTACGAATGCCAACAAACAACCTTCCGTGTAAATTGACACCTTTCTGCCAGGAGCCCCCATAACGTAGCCATCAAGCCACGTATCGAATGATGATTCAGCGACAGAATAATTAAACCTCCCCTGATTATCGAAATGCTTTTGGAGTTGTACCGTTAATTCATTGAGGTACTGTTCCTCAGAAAACACACCGCTTTTCATCAAAAACAAATCCCCTTGATACGTTGTTACTCCTTCGCAGATATATCCCAATTCTGAGTAGTTCTCTTTTGTGAAGTCATACGGATACATTTCAATTGGTCGAATGGCTTTCACATTCCAAGTATGGTATAGCTCGTGAGAACTTACCCCCAATAATTCCTTGTACAAATCTCCAAAGATTTCATACGATGGTCCAAGTGAAATAACTGTTGACTTCTGGTGCTCAACACCGTGATATGACTTTATTGGAAGAATCTGATTCAAGAAATGATATTCCTTTACCGGAAATTCTGTGAATTTTTCAATTTGACTGTCGGTGAATGCTTGAAAATCTTTTAGCAATCGCTTCCAGTCTGGTTTTACTTCCCCGTTAAACCAAATATGAAATAAAGTTCCATATGATTCATAAGAAGCATGTTGCAGTTGAGCTGAGGCAATGAACGGTGTGTCGAACAGTTCTTCAACGGAGTCTACAGTGAAGAGTTTACCTTCCTTTCTCATTGAACTTGCAACTTGCCAGTCTTTCGAAATTCTTAAGTCTATCCCCACAGCAGAATTATACGTCTCCTCCACAAATACACAGCAATTCACAGGATTCACATACAACTGATTTCTATCCAAAAAGGTCGACCCTGCATTCAGTTCATTTGCGAAAAATAAATACTCGACAGTTATTGATTTTGTACCTGAGGTATTGGCTTGCCAGCAATCTTTGGAAATTTTATGAACAGAGCATTTCTTGCCATCCTCATTGAAGACATTGAAATTCCGAATGTTCTTCGCGAAATTTGCCAATTCATACCTCCCTGGTCTCCATGCCGGAAGTTGAATATTTGTTGTTTCGTTAGAAACTAAAAATTGCGCTGAAATACGAATGTAATGCTGCGACGGATTATCAATGTGGAAGGTATACTGATTCATCAAACTACTGTTTCCACAAAGTTAAAAAACCTAAAGCGCGAAGCAAAGGATAATTACGCGTACAACTCTTCCTGGAGTGACATGATCTTATCGTCCTTCAAGTAATCATCGTAAGGCATCATTTTATCAATCATTCCGTTTGGAGTGATCTCAATGATTCTATTTGCGACAGTACTTACTAACTCGTGGTCATGAGAAGTGAACAACATCGTTCCTGGGAAATCTTTCATGCCTTGGTTCAATGCCTGAATTGATTCCAAATCAAGGTGATTCGTAGGCTCATCCATTAACAATAAGTTCCCTTTAGCGAACATCATTTTAGAAAGCATACATCTTACCTTCTCCCCTCCCGATAGTACATTTGCGGTTTTCAAGGCCTCTTCACCAGTAAATAACATTCGACCCAAGAAAGTTCTCAAATAAACCTCTTCTCTTTCTTCATCAGACTGAGAATATTGTCTCAACCAATCAATTAAAGGTAGTTTCTCTTGAAAGAATGTATGATTTT
Organism: Crocinitomicaceae bacterium; assembly: GCA_033791225.1. Taxonomy (GTDB): domain Bacteria; phylum Bacteroidota; class Bacteroidia; order Flavobacteriales_D; family Crocinitomicaceae; genus UBA4466. The sequence continues at coordinate 12,183 of JASJHD010000015.1, read as the reverse complement.
CATTTGGCAAATATGCTGTAGAGATAGTAGTTCCGAAAGTGAACTCACCAGAATCTGCTTTCGCGTTTCCGCTCAATATTTCGAAAAAGGCAGTCAACGCTACAGAATTCTTAGAAACAAAGGCGATCTTGTCTCCTTTGTTTACGATGAAGTTTAAATTCTTGAACAATGATTGACCATCAACAGATTTGGATAATCCTTCAAGATTTAAAATTTGATTTCCAGCCTCACGCTCTTGACTAAATGTGATTCCAGGATATTTTCTACTTGAAGGTTGAATTTCTTCAATATCCAAGTTAGCCATCATTTTTCGTCTACTTGTTGCTTGCTTAGACTTGGCAGCATTGGCAGAGAATCGAGTAATAAATTCTTGAAGTTCTTTTTTCTTCTCTTCTGCCTTTTTGTTTTTATCAGATCTTTGACGCAATGCCAATTGAGATGATTGATACCAGAATGAATAGTTTCCAGTAAATAAATTCAATTTACTGAAATCAATATCGGCTACGTGTGTACAAACTGTATCTAAGAAGTGCCTATCGTGAGACACAACGATTACCGTATTTTTAAAATCTAATAAGAAATCCTCTAACCAACTAATCGTAGTTAAATCCAAATCATTGGTAGGCTCATCGAGTACCAAAACATCCGGATTACCGAACAAGGCCTGAGCCAGCAGAACTCTTACTTTAAGATCATTCGATAGCTCTTCCATTTTCATGTAGTGCTTCGATTCATCAATTCCTAAGCTTGACAACAAAGAAGCTGCATCAGTTTCAGCATTCCAGCCTTCTAAATCAGCAAATTCACCCTCTAACTCAGCTGTGCGCATTCCATCTTCATCAGAAAAATCTGGTTTAGCATACAATGCATCCTTTTCCGTCATGATTTCGAACAAACGCGTATGCCCCATGATAACAGTATTCAACACTTCTTTTTCATCGAACTCAAAGTGATCCTGCTTCAATACGGCCAATCGCTTACCTGGCTCCAAGGAAACATTTCCTGTTGTAGGGTCTTGATCTCCAGTTAAAATTTTAAGAAACGTTGATTTCCCTGCTCCATTCGCACCAATTACACCGTAACAGTTACCGTTAACGAATTTCACATTAACGTCGTCGAATAAAACGCGCTTTCCGAATTGAAGAGATAAATTATTTACTGCTAACATTTGTTGTCAAATTTGCCGCAAAGGTAGGGAATATTCAATGATTCGACCAACTGAAATTCATTCGAGTTGTTATACACTAAATTTTGAATGAAAATGATCGAAAAGGGTCTTGTTAAAAAAGAACATTGGGAGCCTAAAACATCCGGTGACTAATCCGGACTCAGCTCCCAATTTCTTGACTAAACTACCTACTACTAGGCTTCTTTAAAGTTTTACAAATTGGTCTATGTATGATTTTCCGTTTGCCAATTGAACTGACAAGAAGTATGTTCCAGAAGACAGATGTTCCACATATATGGTGTTCATCCCTTCTGATAATTGTAAATCTATCAATTGTCTACCGTTCAAATCTGTAATAGTCATTGATCCAGCACTTGGTGATTCGATATACAACTCACTCATCATTGGATTTGGATAAGCTATTGGATCAAGATTGTCAGCACAGAAACTAGATACTTGGTAGATTCCTATTTCGTTTACTTTACCATCAAAATCTACTTGGGACAAACGATAGTATACAACTCCATTTTCTGAAAACGAATTGTCACGATACATATAATCCAATTCTTGACTTGAATTTCCGGCGGCGTGAACTTTACCAACAAATTCCCACTCTCCCATTTCAAACGAGCGATCAATAACGTAGTAATCACTGTTTATTTCAGAAGCGGTCGTCCATGTTATTAAATTGGAACATTCTTGATTTTCAACCTCATAATATATTAGCTCAACTGGTAATGGAGCATTTGCGATGCTCGTTGAACCAAGCGTAAAAAAGTATCCTTTTAGCTGATCCAAATGATTGCCTGTTGGAGCTACAAAATCGTGTCTAAAATAAACGATCCCAGTTACGTTATTGTACCCACTTGGCGCTATTGATGTTGCTCCATTGGAATAGTCGCCATCTTCATCTACTAATAAACGAACATAGGATAGATCATTTGCACCGACAACGCCTCCAACTCCAATAACAGTTGAAAGATCAAACTCCATGCTCACAATACCTATCGCGCCTGTCTCTTGTGATTTCCATTCACGTTGAAATATTGTCTCTATAACCTCACCGTTATCTGTTGGATACATAACCATAACTCCGGTATTAATCGTCGGATCATTGTCATGTCCCCAAGTTAAAAACTCTCCATCGTTTGTGAAAACAGTAGGCGCAAAATAATTTGCTCCATTTGCGATAGTCAAAATGTCATTATAGATATTAATAGATGGACCATTGGTTGAATGCGATTTCCGTTGGTCAAGTCCAGAAACATCTGATCTTGAGATACCAGCAATATCATAATTAAATCCTAGGTTAGCCGAAACATCCCAGACCACGGAACCATCCGACGGGGAAATATAATCTAACGAAGTACCATTTAAACCGAGAGTTATTCCATATTTGATTGCAAGATACGTTTCAACTTTATCTCGTTCTAAAGAACTCAAATCCTTATCCCATAGTACTGCCTCCATAACACCTCTGGACATTCCGTAACCAGGCCAATACCCGATCGACAATTCCATGAAATTCCCTCCGGCATGAAACGAACCAATGTTGAAACTCATCTCAGAACCATTCATTGAGTTGCCCCCTGTTGAACTAGAAGTGCCATGCATCCCAACAAAACCTGAATTTTCTGACATTTGAGCCTGTGTGGCAGCGTGATAAAGATGAGTCGCACCATCACTAAACAAAGAACCTAGACCTCCATGTCTGAATCCCCATGTGAGCCATTGAGCCGCACTATTACTGGCTGAGTTCGTTTGAATAGACCCATGAAAGTTAAATGACAAATCAGGATAAGCTTTCCTTTGGTAAGCTGTATACATTGTAACACCATTTCCAGCAATTACTTGAGTTCTAGTTGGCACTTCAGCATGAAACGTACCATTGTACGCTCCAGTGGTATTCACAATGTTATTATAATTTGCGCGCTTAAAACCTACTATTAGATTTCCACCATTGGGTGAAGTTAAAGCTGTAATATTTGCGTTAGGGCCTAAATTATTCCAAGTGACTACAGGCGAACCGACTGTTCCATTGTTGGCATCAAACCAAGTCTGTAAATTTCCTGACACCCCACCAGGTGAAGGATTACATGCTCCAATCGACCTTGACCCAGCAGGACTCGTAACCGATGGGACATATCCAGTACCCCCGACTGTAAGCCCCGTACAAGTACCATCTAAAATATTACCATTCGTCATCGGAGGATTCAATGTGTATTCTACCCAGAAATAATTTGAGCCAGAAGCTAAGACTTGAGACCCTGTAATAGCCACAGCACCTCCGGGAGCCACTGTTCCAAACAAGGACCCTGTAGCAAAAGCATTTGAACTTCCAGTATAATATACGTTTACAGCGGTGAGATCACCCAAGTTAGTAGTTCCGGCTGTTGTTAAATTAAATTGAGTCAATGTAATAGGTGAAGATGATCCAGTTGTAATAACTTCCATACCTAATATCTCTGCTGCGCCCTCACAGTTTTGAACAGCAGCTGTGTTTGCCTGTGTCGTTGTTGATGAAACATACGACATTGGTCCAGAAGAAAGGATCGTTACAGTATAATCTTCCGTTTCACCCCACGTAAAGGAAGCACAAGGATCAGTTGCAACTCCTGATTCTTTTAGAATCACACGCATTCTGGTATTCCCTGTCAACGCTGCAACAGGAACTGTAAAGGCTATATTATGAACAAATCCATTCGTCGTACTATAAGAGCTTCCTGTACCCAACATTTCATTGGCGTCTGCAAAATCTCCATCTTGGTTCCAATCAATCCATGCATTTGCATATCTGCCGTATGTTGTGCCACCACAGGAACCATTAGTGATACTTACAGTGTATCCAGATCCTTGGGTCAAATCAGCTGGGGTTAACCCAGTATGATTTGAATACTGCTCACAACCATTTGCAGTAGTATTATTGTTGATGTTTTGCGTGTCACCGTTTAAAACAACTTGAGCGCATTTACTATCCGCAGTGGAAGTAGCTCCTGAGGCACAATACTGTGCATTTGAATAAGAGGTAAATAGAATTATTACCGTTGAAAAAGTGAATAGTCTTAAAAAACTCATGCTTAGAGGCTTATTATTAGTCAATGCAAAGGTATGACCAATACTAAAACGGTTTAATCAATTACCGTTTACAAAGTGTTAACAGGGCGGGAAAAGATATTAACAGGGTGTTTACTTAAGGTTATATTCGCTGAATGAAAGCTGCAAGATCTTCTTCTTTATTTAGATCCATTTTTGTTTTCAATCGATGTTTGAAAATTCGAATTGAGGAAGGTTCAACATTTTTTAATTGTGCCATTTCCTTCGTTGATAATCCAAGCCTAATAAAAATCATCATTTGTAATTCAGAACCAGTTAAATCAGGAAATTGCTTTTCTACTTTCACTTTAAAACCAGCACCCAACACTTCCGAATTCGAGTCTATTAATTCTTGCATTTCATCTGATTTACTGTGCTGTCTAATGAAATGAAGCAATTGAGATAAATCTTCTTTCACGTCCCCCTCTTTATCATTGAGCTGAGTTAAACGTGAAACAATCTCTTCAAATAATGATGAATTTTTATCAATGGAGTTCAATATTTGTCCTAGTTCCAACTTTTTATTCTCCAACTCCTGCTCCGCCATTTGTATTTTTAGCTCGGAAGACATTTCTTGTTCAGCGATCAACTCAGATTTCAATAAAAGAAATGACTCTTTGCGTTCTTGTTTACTTCTTTTCTGATTATACCACGCAACAACGAACACAAGAACAATCAGCAAGCCAAATCCCGAAATCCAAAATATTCTTCTGAGTCGTGAATTAGACAAGGTTAAAAGATCCTCTGATTCTTTTATTAACTCAAGATTTTCAGCAGTTAAATTTAGTTGCTCTTCAAAAGCATCTCGTTGCAGCTTTTCTACGATCAATAGCCTTAAGCTGGATTCTTCATCCTTTTTATTCTTGACTGATATATATTCGTCTGTAATACGGATTAGTTCCTCCTTTGAGCCACATTCAGAGGCAACTCCAACCATTAACTCTAGGTATTGTAGAGTCCAGTCGCTTTCCCCCTCGATCATGTATGAATCCTCTAATTTACCCGCATATTCTCGGGCTTTTAAACAATTCCCTAATTCTAAATAGCAGTTGGCTAACTTCAAATTAATCTCTCTATGGAACCAATCACCATGCTTTAAATAATATGCTGAGCTCTCAATATCCAACAAGATTTCAATTGCTGACGATATATTCCCATGAGCCAAATCTAGAGATGCAAAATTACTTTGCACTATCCCAAACTGAACAGAATCGATTTCTGGTACTTCTGAGAATAATGCAAGTGCCTCCCTATACATTCGCTCTGAATTGACATAATCGCCATTCAAATAATAGACATAACCCAATGAGTTTAGATGCGGCATCCTCCCTACATCATTAAAACTCAAATCAATCGCCCTTTGATAATTAACGATGGCCGAATCTAATTTTCCTAGCTGGATGTACGAAGAACCCAACCTAGCATAGGTATATGGTTTCAATTCAGAACTGTTGTAACTCAAACTCTTATTAAGCAATTCTATTGCTAACAAGTAACTGCCCAAATTATAATATGATTCACCCGCTTTTGTATGCCAAGTAGCCTTCTGCTCAATAGTAAGATATGTAGAATATTTTGCTAGAATTTCATGACGCACATACAGGTTTTCTATGTGATTGCCAGCTGCCCAATATACCGACTCCAATCGTTGAAGACTATCTAGTTTCACTTTGACATCTTCTGGAATAATAATTTCTTGTGATGATTCTTGTCCATTACTCACCCAAGACAGACCACAAATCGCTATACATGCTATCCACCTTGTCATAAACAGACTATTTCATCCACTTCAAGTTCAAGCCATACAGCAGAATGAAGACACCGGAGATTATCAGATTCCAAATAATTAATGGAGTTGGAATATTTGCAGCTGAAATATAGAAGTATATCCCACCCGTTGAAAGTAAACAGTAGACGATGTAACTATGAAACCCTAATTTCGCTCCTCGCCACATCTTCATAACTGCAAAAAATCCAACGACGACAATAATCAAATTCAGAAAAGCGGCTGTGTAAAAATTTTCATTTACCTCAGAAGTCATTTCAATTGATTGTTCAATATAGCCTGCCATTCCTCCTAATCCCTGACTTTCAGATTGGCTAACCAATTTAGTGAGCTCAACTTTCACTTCAGTAAGTTCAGCATCTGTAGCTGGTCCTGAGGTAAAATTCAATAACGTCCCAGCGAAACTAAATCCAATATAGATATAGCTAAGCACACATAATACAATAAGAAAAGTTGGCCGTTTCTTTTCCTTATCAATTTCATTGTTATCGTAATTTTCAGACATGTTGTGGTTAATTTAATTCAAAGATATCATTAAAGCGCTTCGCGCACAAATTCAACTGATTTCGCTATTAGCGGCTGAAGAAATTGGTCTTCATGAACAAAAGGAACACTGGATCGATATGACTTTCTCAATGCCTCAATTGTTGCAGAACTCTTCTCTTCTCTGAAATCCATGGCCTGTGCAGCATTCATCAACTCTATTCCTTGAATAGTAAAGCAATTATCAATTATCCTGTATAATTTGGTCGCAGCATTCGCCCCCATACTCACATGGTCTTCTTGTCCATTACTAGAATCAATTGAATCAATTGAGGCTGGCATACACAGTTGCTTGTTCTGACTCACGATAGAAGCTGCTGTGTATTGAGGAATCATAAAGCCAGAATTCAATCCAGGTTCAGCCACCAAGAACGCGGGCAAATCACGTGTTCCAGATATTAGCTTATATACTCTTCGTTCAGAAATACTCCCCAATTCCGCTAAAGCAATAGCAAGAAAGTCCATTGTTATAGCCAATGGTTGTCCATGGAAGTTACCAGCAGAAACAACATCATCTTCCTCAGGGAAAACTGTTGGGTTATCCGTTACAGCGTTAATTTCTCTTTCAATTATTTGATAACAGTAATCGATTGCATCAGTTGAAGCACCATGTACCTGTGGAATACATCTGAATGAATAAGGGTCTTGTACATGCTCTTTTTCTCGAGAAATCATTTCACTTCCCGCCAATTGTTCACGCATTATTTTTGCGACCTCAATTTGTCCCTTCTGCTTTCTGATCTCATTTACATTGGCCTGAAATGGATTCAAACGACCATCATATGCTTCCAACGACAATGCACCAATAAGGTTAAATTGACGAAGTAATCTCTTAGCCTGACTCACTCCATAAGAACCGTACGCACTCATAAACTGAGTTCCATTCAAAAGAGCCAAGCCTTCTTTGGATCTCAGAACTATTGGATCCAAACCGTGTTTTTTAAGCACTACAGAACTTTCAGTTTTAACTCCATTCTCGTACACCAGACCTTCTCCTAATAATGGTAAAGACATATGTGCCAATGGTGCAAGGTCACCCGATGCCCCCAAACTCCCCTGTTGATAGACTACAGGTACAATATTGTTATTGTAGAAGAACAATAAGCGCTCAATGGTTTCTACTTGCGCTCCTGAACTTCCATGAGATAATCCAATTGCTTTCAACAACATCATGCGTTTCACAAGGTGACGAGGAGCCTCCTCACCCGTTCCACATGCATGCGACTCAACCAAATTACGTTGTAATTTTTCCAAATCATCAACAGAAATAGCAGTATTACACAATGAACCAAATCCTGTGTTTACACCATAAATTAATTTATCATGTCGCTTCACTTTATCATCAAGATAAGCTCGACATTTATCGATCTCATTTTTCGCGGAATCACTCAGTCTTATACGAGCATTACTACTTATAATTTCATCCAGCTGACTGATAGAAATCCACTCATTATCAATAGTATATTCTTGCATTTTTTATTTCTTCAATTGATTAACTAACTCATCCATTACAATCTCGATCTGTTCGCCAGATTCCATGTTCTTCAACTGAACAATTCCTTGATCCATTTCATTTTGTCCTATGAGCACAATGTTCTTCACACCTCTATCATTGGCATATTTCATTTGCTTCTTCATCTTGGCATTCGCTGGATACAACTCCGATGATATTCCTTCGGCACGAAGTTCTTTTACCAACCTCATACATTGCATTCCTTCAGCTTCGCCAAAATTGATAAATAATACCTCTAGGTTATTATCTACCGTATTTGGGAAAAGTTCTAATTCGGTAAGTACATCATATATTCGATCCGCACCAAAAGAAATTCCTACACCTGACATGTCCTTCATTCCGAAGATGCCGGTTAAATCGTCATAGCGTCCACCACCGCAGATACTCCCCATCTTAACACCATTTGCTTTCACCTCGAAAATAGCTCCCGTATAGTAATTTAAGCCTCGTGCCAGTGTAACATCAAACTCGACCTTTGCTCTCTTTAGCCCAAGATCATTTACCGTATTGAATACATACTCTAGTTCCTCAATACCTTTCAGCCCTATTTCACTTGAAGCAAGGAAGGACTTCATCTGCACCAAACGCTCTTCCGTGGAACCAGTAATCGAGAACAATGGAGCAATTTTATCAAGACCAGCTTTAGAAATCCCCTTCTCTCCCAATTCCTTCATTACACCGTCAAGTCCTATTTTATCCAACTTATCAATTGCTACCGTAATCGCTATTAGTTTATCAGATTCGCCACTTACTTCGGCAATTCCAGAAAGTATTTTTCGGTTGTTCACCTTGATTGTGAAATCAGGCATCTTTAAATTCGTCAGCACTTCATCGAATAGCAAAACAAAATCTACCTCGTAAACCAGTGAATCACTTCCTACTACATCTGCATCACATTGATAAAACTCCTGATATCTTCCATGTTGCGGACGATCTGCCCTCCAGACTGGCTGAATCTGGAAACGTTTGAACGGAAATGAAAGTTCATTCTGGTGTTGTACAACAAATCGTGCAAAAGGAACAGTAAGGTCGTAACGCAGTGCTTTTTCTGCTAGTGAATTTGAAAACCTAGCCAAATTACCATCTTCCAAAGCTTGAAGGTCAGCTTTCTTGACCTTATCACCTGAGTTCAATATTTTAAAAATCAATCTATCCCCTTCCTCTCCGTATTTCCCGAGTAAGGTTGTAGACAATTCAAAAGAAGGAGTTTCAATTGGTGAGAAACCGTAAGTTTCAAATGATTTTCTGATAGTATCAAAAATGTACGTTCGCTTTGCTACTTCTTGTGGCAGAAAATCGCGTGTTCCTTTTGGTATAGATGGTTTTTGCGCCATTGTTTAATTTGTTTGAGCAAAGTTAATAATTGCTGGTGGAAGTTGAGTATTGGAAATTGGTTTTACACTTCGACTTCGCTCAGTGTACGTTTACTACAAATGGTTTTTACCTAGCCAGTTAAGAACATTACTATGCCAGATATTATCTGATTCAAGTTGAGTAAGAATGTCAGCCTCAACAGCGAAGTCAATTACTCTTCCTGGATAAGAATTTCCAACTCCCTCCATTTCACCTAAAGGATATGGGTCATCCAACCCTGCGACTATCTGTGAAGAACCAACTCTTGTCTTTAATAGTTGCAAAGTGTATGAATCATGCACCAATGTATCAAAGAATAAATTTGGATGACCTAACGACCCTCGAGGATCCTTGGCTTCTTCAAACAAATCAGGTCTTCCGTCGTACCCTTGCAATCTTCGTCCATAATTTGCTTGCCCTAGCATACAACCATGAGCAAAGCAAGTACGAATATTTGGGAATTGATCAACGAAACCTTTCAAAGTGTACAAATGTAAGGTGTCTGCCGTTTGCGCCATCATCCAAACTAAATGAAAGCGCCAGTACTCGTCCTTGAGCTTGACCATTTTCTGTCCATCATACGGATGAATTTCTACTGCAAGTCCATATTCGTTTGCCAATTCGAAAATCGGAATCACACTTTCATCTGCTACTGATAGCCATTCTTCATTTTCATTCATGAAGTGAGTAGGAAGACATAGCAATCGCAGACCTAATTCATTTACACAACGGTCAATTTCTTTCAAAGCATCTTCAACGAACAAAGGTTGAACAACAAATCCACAAGTAAATTTATCTGAACGCCGTTCTTGAACACTTGCATTAAAGTCATTTTGCCATCGAATTGCATCGTGCGCATCTTCTCTAGTCCAACCGTTACAATACACTTGTGATAGGTTCAGCATTACGCCATGATCGATTTCATGTTTCTCCATCCACTCCAACTTTTCATTGAAGAAAAAACTAGAATCTGTAATTGGTCTTGACCAAGAACCCTGTCGCATAAATTTCTTATCCTCATCAATCCAAAACAATTTCTTGTCCTTCATAAATTGAGGGACTTCCTTAGGTTCTGGAAGAATATGTCCGTGACCATTTATTTTCAACTTCTTCATTCGACATGAGGATTTGGGCGCGACACAATTGCCGCAATCAAAAATAGAGAAAAGTGGAAAATAAGTTCCAAAAAAAAGCGACGAATATCTTCGTCGCTTTTTTAATAAATATTTTTTGTTACTCTGAGAAAAGAGAGTCTACAAATTCAACACGGTTGAAAGGCTGGAGATCATCGATTCCTTCACCTACTCCAATGTATTTTACCGGTATCTTCATTTGATCAGAAATCCCAATGACTACACCACCTTTAGCAGTGCCATCGAGCTTCGTGATTGCCAAAGCATTAATGTCTGTTACGGCCGAGAATTGCTTCGCTTGTTCGTATGCATTTTGTCCGGTCGATCCATCAAGCACCAAAAGCACTTCATGTGGTGCGTTTGGAATAACTTTATCCATAACACGTTTGATCTTCCCTAGCTCGTTCATAAGGTTGACTTTGTTATGCAACCTACCAGCAGTATCAATTATTACAACATCAGCGTTTTGTGCTTTTGCCGATTGTAGGGCATCGAATGCAACAGATGCTGGATCAGCTCCCATCCCTTGCTGAACGATAGGAACCCCAACACGTTCTGCCCAAATAACCAATTGATCAACCGCTGCAGCTCTAAATGTATCCGAGGCGCCAAGTATAACACTGTTTCCAGCTTTCTTAAATTGATTAGCGAGTTTACCAATCGTTGTTGTTTTCCCTACTCCATTCACACCGACGACCATAACTACGTGCGGTCCCTCGGCATGTTTAGGCACTTCGAAATCAACTTCATTGAAACTATTATTCTCTTCTAAAAGATTTGTAATCTCTTCTTTGAGAACTGTAGTCATTTCATCAGTACCGAGTACTTTGTCTCGGGCAACTCGTTCTTCAATTTTCTCAATAATCCTCAAGGTTGTATCTACACCAACATCTGAAGTAATCAATACTTCCTCCAAATTATCTAATACTTCTGCATCTACTTTTGATTTACCAACAAGTGTACGCGTCAGTTTATTGAAAAATCCTTGTTTGGTTTTCTCTAGGCCTTTATCAAGACTTCCTTTTTTATCCTTTGAAAAAAACTTGTTGAACAATCCTCCTGATTTGCCCTCAGGATTATCTCCTGCCTCCTTAGCAGTATCTGCAACTTCTTTTGCTAATCTAGCATCTTCCGTCCTTTGAGCAGCTTCAGATTCTAATTTTTCTTTTTCTTCCTGCTCTAATTTGTTAGCTTCAGCTAATCGTTTTTCTTCTGCTTCTTGAGCAAGTCGCTCTTCCTCTTCCTTCTTCGCTTCCGTTTCTGCAACTTCCTTTGCCAATCTATCCTCTTCAGCCTTTTGTGCAGCTTCAGATTCTAATTTAGCTTTTTCCTCCTGCTCTAATTTGTTGGCTTCAGCTAATCGATTTTCTTCTGCTTCTTGAGCAAGTCGTTCTTCCTCTTCCTTCTTCGCTTCCGTCTCCGCAACTTCCTTTGCTAATTCATCCTCTTCAGCCTTTTGTGCAGCTTCAGATTCTAATTTAGCTTTTTCCTCCTGCTCTAATTTGTTGGCTTCGGCTAATCGTTTTTCTTCTGCTTCTTGAGCAAGTTGTTCTTCCTTCTTCGTTTCCGCTTCCGCTTCTGCAACTTCCTTTGC
>JASJHD010000014.1:0-585165 GCA_033791225.1 Crocinitomicaceae bacterium | reverse complement strand
ATAAGCGGGAAAGATTAGCATCCTTCCCGCTCAATACCTAAACTACTACTACTTATGAAAACTAACTTCTACTTAGTTGATGATGTACTTTCAAATTGTATGCCAACTTTCAAGTTTTTCATCAACGTGTATCGTTATTCTATTAAACGAGCTAATTATTAATTTATTACGCACGCATAGAAAATTAACATTTATTTTGATTCAATTGGTTTAAATATAGAATGGTTGGGCGATTGAAAATTCTGAACAGCTATAGATGAGGAAGGTGAAAGAAAGGGTAGGGTTTATATAAAACATAAGCGGGAAAGATTAGCATCCTTCCCGCTCAATACCTAAACTACTACTACTTATGAAAACTAACTTCTACTTAGTTGATGATGTACTTTCAAATTGTGTGCCAACTTTCAAGTTTTTCATCAACTTGTATCGTTATTGTATTAAACGAACAACCAATCAGTTTATTACGCGCGCATATGAATTTTAACAAATTTTCACATTGCCAACTTGACATAAGCGATGCTGTCATTCTATGACACCCCTCCTAATTGGCAGTATTTATGGCGGGTTTTAAATAAAAAAAGCGTCATGATTTCCCATGACGCTCCATTCTCGTTTATATTGAATTAAGGCGTATAATTATCAGCAGCTGTCCAACGTGACGACACAAACGACGTTAAGTCTGATACCGAACTATTAAATGTGCCAGCGTTGATACTTGTATATCCATTGATTTCGCCATCAGTTCCAGTAACATATGGCTCAATAAGATTATGCGCAGCATTAAACCTGTTTGTAAGACTTGCAACATTGAATGATGAGGAAATAAAATCATCAATGAAACCATCGTACTGCGCTTTGTACACTGCGTCATTGTACAAGTATGAAATTAGTGGCCATGTAGGATCTCCATCTGGTCCAGCAGGGGTTGTTTCTAAATTCGAGAAGTCGAAGTCAAGGGCGCTTGAACCACCTGGTCCTCCAGTTGGTTCTGCAAATGCCTCATTGTTATCCCAAGGAACCCAAACGAATCTGTTATCTGCTGGATCGTTGTAGAAATAGAAGTTATGCGTCATCTTCCCATACGTGTCCCAATTCTGCATAGTAGTATTGGCAGCAAGCCACTTTAGGTATTGTTCAACGTTCAGTGTTTGTTCAAGATCAGATCTCCATTGTGAAGGGTTTGATGTTCTTGAATCATCCAAGAGAGCATTTATGAACGCCGTGATATCATCCAGACTAGCCCCCTCATTGTTTTTGTTTGGGAAATAGGTAGATGTAATCGCGCCGATATCATTAAATCGAGCACCGTCACCATCTGGTTTGTAACAATTTCCAAGGCTGCTTCCAAATTGAGCATTCAACATTGGCGTATCAAAAGCCACTTCGAGCATTGTATACAGTCCAAAGTAAATAGGTCCATCTCCATAATCAACGTAGATTCTATAGAAAGCTGTTTGTGGAGCTGGCACGCCGAAATCTCTAAATACATCTGCTGCTACTTTTTCATGAATGTATGATTCATCGCGGTAGTTGGATGAGAGCGATAATTGCGTAAATCCATGGAACGTCTGTCCGTTAATATTTGGATTGTCATTTTCGAAATGATTCATTTCAATTCGGAAAGGCAGTTTACCACTTCCATTCTGATACGCATCACGAAGCGTCGAATTACCTTTGTAACGCAATCCAACATCATACCATTGCGTGCCGTTATAGTACATTTGTGCCGGAACGTATAGTGGAGTTTCATCTGTCCCCATGGCAGTTCCACCATACAATGCCTCAATATCGTCTTGCATTGCTGTCCAATAATCTGCTTCAATTACAAAGTCTAAGCGTTGTACTTCTGTTTGATTGAATACTACGTCATAGTTTGGTGTTGCTCCGTATCCATGAGTTTCAGCTGTCCAATCGTCTAATCCATTTCCTCCTGGGATTAATTCTTCTTTCTTACATGCTGAAAGTGCTACAATTGCTGCAAGAACAATGATAATCGATGTGTTTATTCTCTTTAACATATGCTTACAAATTAAAGTTGAGGTTTAATCCGCCGATATAAAATAGGGTAGACAGATTGTAATTATTTGGATACGATTTGAAACCTTGTTCGATGCGGTAATAAATTCCAATATCTAAGAATTTGGCCACCTTGTAGTTTGTTCCAATAGTATATCGTAGTTTTTCAAATCCAGATATATTTTCGAAGTCAACCACTGATTCTACATAATCCAAAGAGTTTCGTTCTTGTCCAAAGAATCCTTCAATTGAGATGTATGGATCAAATTTCCAGTTCTTGATATTGTATTTTGCTTTAATTCGCAATCGATACTTGTTTGAGGCAAAGCTTCCTTCAGATTTATTGCGGCCAAGTTCATTTCTATTTTGGAAACGAAATCGGTAGTTCAATGTTAAGCGATCGACTTTGTGCTTATAGCTAACATCAGCATGAAATCGTTGTTCATTACGATCTTCTGAATTACGGCGATTACGAATGTAACGATATCCTAAACCGATGCTTAAACCATCAATTATTTCATACTTCCCTGCAAGTTGAGTGAAGAATTTATCAAGGTGTGAAGAGTTATCGTCAAATCTAAATTCTTGCGTTAGACTTAAATCTAGTTTCTTATCGAAAAAGGATTTTTGAAGTGTAATTCCAGCCCATGCTTCAAAATCACTTGTAACAAGTGAGTCTTGTGCATTGACAAAGGATGACATCAACAGTGCGATGAGCACTGGTACTTTGCTGAGATGTTTTATCATAGTTGTAAAATTACATATCTTGGATCATAAACCTAGTGAAAAAGCCTAATCAAAGAGGGGTGTTAATTTAATTGGTTGCTGTCTCTAGATTAAACTTGTGTAGCAAAAAAAAAGCCTCTGTAAAATACAGAGGCTTTATATAGTATGATAAAAAGTGATTATCTAATGTATACTTTCTTACTTACGATACCAGACTTTGCTTGAACAGCAATCATATAGATACCAGAATTAACATTCGAATAATCAACAGTTGTATTTAAATCTTCGATGTCCGTTGAACTTACTTCACGACCTTGCATGTCAGTGATTGTAATAGCTCCACCAATTAAATCAGGAGTAACGTTAATTACAGCGTGATCTACAAGTGTTTTGAACGATACTTTTTGAGAAATATCTACGTCATCCAATCCAACTGTTTGACCAGCCAAGATTTCAACGTCAGCATTTACAACGTATGCGTAATCTTTAATTGTAATTTGAGTATCTGTTGCATCTAAGCGAATCCATCCGTAATGGGTAGATCCTGAGATGTCAAAAGTTACACCTAAGAATTTATCTGTTTGACCAACAAACCCACCAGGAGTTTGGTTTAAAGTAGTAGAATAAATTCCAGTTAAAACAACGTCGATATCTCCAGCTAAGATTCCGAAAGATAGAAAGTTAGCGCTACTATTAATTGCACTACCACTACTTAATCCAGAAGCAATGTACATTGACGCTTGAGAGCTTACGCTTCCAACGACACCTCCGGCTGGTGCAGACGCACTAGCAACATTTCCTGAGTAGAAGTAGTTGACGAGACCTCCGCCATACGTTCCACTTCCAGAAACAACTCCAACATTAAAAATAACGTCGTTTACTGCATCTCCATCCATGTCAAGGTTGAAAGGCGAATTGTTCATGTCAACAACCTGATCAGGATCAACATCGGTGTATTGAATTTGGGCATTTACTGCACCACTTGCCAAAAAGGCTCCAGCGATGGCCGTATATTTCCCTAAATTTTTCTTGTTATTAGTAGAGTTACTCATAGTTAATAGTGTTTAATTGCAACGAAAATACAAAAAAATAAATAAATCGTATTTCTGCTTATTCTGATTTGTTTCTGTAAAGGGCTGGATCTACGACAGATGCCATTTCTTCTATCGATAATTCTTTGCCTAAAAAGTTATTTATTCTTTCAGCTTGACTAATAGGATCGTCAATGATATCCTTGTAATGAACTTTTAGAATCTCAACTTGCGGCTGCGATTCTATCCAAGCATCAATTTTTTCTTGCTGCTTTCTAAACGCAGTGAATAAAGGCATTGGCAAAGTATCAGGCCGAACAGATTTTCCTAGCATTTTCTGTTGAGAAGTAATGATCTCGCTCATTTCGCGCTCCATCATTATTACTTTGTACCGGTAATTTGGAGGTAAGTAATTCAGCAATGGTGTTACAATTTTTATTGCTTTTCCACTGGCGTCTTTCACCCAGCTTTGGTCTAAATGCAAACGCTTTACTTTGTCAAACTCATGATACCCTTTCGGATTGTTGTCATCAGCTTGTCGTAATTTATCAGTCATTACTGGCATTCCGCCATTGTCTAGCATTTGCATCATCATGGATGTTCCAGATCTAGGAAGGCCGGAAACAACAACAATTTCCCCGACGATATTTTTCTGAATGAAATTTCTATGTTCTTCTGCTTTGGAAGCATCGTTTATGTGATCTCTATAAATTTTTTCAAGCCATTCATGTGCCTTCGTTGTACCTGGTGATAATCGAACTACCACTTTAAATGCTTCGATTGACTCTTGGTGATTTCCCTGGTGAAAGAACGCTTCACCCAGGTGGTAATGTGCTTTAGGATAGTAGAAATTTAATTCGATTGCTCTGAAAAATTCATCCACTGCATCATCGTACTTCTTCTGACGTAGAAAGCTCAGTCCTAATCCGTGGTGTATAATAGGGCTCATTTCATCTATAGCCAAGGCCATGATAAAATGTCGTGCTGCTAGGTCATAATTTTTACGTGCCAAGTGGATTTGTGCAATAGATGAGCAAACATCGAAATTATGTGGTACTTTTTCCAGTATTTTATTTAGTATTGGGAGTGCCTTCTCTTGCTTGTTCATTGCCAAATACATAAGCCCCTCAATATATTCGAGATACATTGGCTCTTCCATGTCCTTATTCGCGAAGGGATCGTTTGGGTCTTTTTCTAATCTGGTTTTCTTGTATTCTTCGAATCGAAGTTCTTGCGCCTCCTTTAATTCGACAATTAATTTTTCACATTTCCTATATTGCCCAGTTTTCAGATAGGCCGATGCCAGTCGTTTACCATAGCGAATGACTTTTGATTCGTCAAAAATTTCTTTCAGAAGCTTAATCCCTTCATCGAATTTTTTTCCGTCGATGTAGTTTCTTGCGAGGTAGTACAGGCTTTCTCTTTTTGATTTTTCAACCTGTTCCATTTTATCGTCTCCTGGAGCTTCAATATATCCAAGGTCAACAAGTTGCTGCAACGCTTCTTGTGCTGCCCATGGGTCTTCACGAAATTCACTAGAGTGCATCCCGTCTTTCCCGTCTACTTTTTCCCAGGTCTCAATGAATTCTGGTTCAACAGGTTCGTCAAAACAAGCTGTTAATACTTTTCCTTCCATGTCATTTCCGACAGGCAAACCAAGTAGTGTGAGTAATGTTGGAGTAACATCTATAACGCTTGCTCCGCTAATTACACCACCTTTTCTAATACCTGGTCCTCGTGCGACAAATATTCCATATGGACTGTGTTCATACGCTGGACCTGATGGTTCTTTTGGGATTACAATTGGCCGAAGATGATCCGAATGGAAACCATGATCGGATACAAGGACAACAGTGGTGTCGTCATCGATTAATTCGAGCGTTCGCTCAAGCATCATATCATGAAAGCGATATCCAGCCTCAACAATTCCTTTATAGCTTTCGTAATCTTCTTCTTTGAGAAAGTTTCTATACGGTGGATGGAACTTCATCGCTAGGTGTGAAAAGTGATCAATGGCATCGTGATAAACTGCCATAAAATCCCATTCAGTGGTCCGCATTAAATTGGTGGAAGCCGAATGAATTGACGCTGCATGTGCCAATATTTTAACACAACTCGCCACTCTCTTTTCTTTTCTAAATTCTTTGTCTTTAATAACTTTTGGAATGAAAGGTGCGACCATTGACACACTAATTTCATGCGGATGGACCCGCCATTTTTTCATGTCCTCAATTTTGCTCTCCGGATGAACTGTTCCAGCCGGCATATCCCACTCATCCATGCCTTTATTTGCACCTTGGAATAGGTTCGAAACCATTACCCCGTTAATCGGTTCGGCAGGATTACTCGGCCACCATCCAACAACATTGCTTTTGTAACCTTCTTGATTTAGAATGTTCCAAATTGCTTTTACTTTTCTACTTGTTGTTGTTACTGGGCGTAGTGCTTGACCATCTGGAGTTGGTTCAATGAACCCTGTAATTCCATGTTTATCGGCACGCATTCCTGTAGCAATACTGGTCCAAAGCATGGGGGATAGAGGAGGGTCAAGGGTTTTAATATTTCCGTGAGTTCCTTCTTCCATGAATTTTTTCAAGGTAGGCATTTTACCTTGTTGAATAAGTGGCGTAATTACTTTCCAATCGGCGGCATCCCAGCCAATGACAAGTACTTTATTTGTTAGTTTCTTCCCCATCTGTAGTCGCAGTAGAATTTTTTGAATTATCTTTTTGAGCTTTTCTTTCAGCTTCGCTTTTTGCTCTCACTTCTCGCCATTTTTCGACACCTACATCGCCTAATGCTAGAAGTCCAAGGGACCCTTCTTCGGTTATTTTATACTCTTTATCTTGATCGCTCATAATAGTAGAAATAGTGAAACACTAAGATACTTGAATTTCTTAATCTGCCTTGCCGTAGTTCATCGCAAATTGTTCTTTTTGAACTTCCACTACAATGGACAATAGTCGAATTGCTAAAAACTCCACCGTAATCGCAGAAAGATCGAATTGCTGAGATTGATAAAATTATTATTGGATTCGGCAAAGAGCACTTGGCCTACCAAGTCGATGTCCCAGTTTTCTCGAATAGAATAACTCAGGGTAGGTATGAAAAACACTCCATTAATGGAGGGCAAATACATTACCGAAATCCCTCCTCCAAATATTGGATTAAAGCTTCCGGCAAGTTGGACAAAAGCTGCGAACTGTGTAGGTAAAAGATTTTTTGCAGACAATGTTGAATTCATGGATTGTAATTGTGCTAGACTGGATTTTTGAGGTCCAGCACTGTTGTATAATCCCGCAACATTGATGTAGAGTCCTTTTTTGAAGGTATAATCAAATGAAATGGAGGAAACGAGTGCTCCGGTGGTATCAGAAAATCGATATTTAGGGTGGAAATACGAAATCTCCCCTTTAAACCCTACGTTCACAATGTTTCCAGCCCAACCGAAACCTGCAGTTACATCGCTGTTATAATTGGCAGCGATGAATTGAAAGTCATATCCTTTTTTGTTGAAACGATACATTCCTGCAATGATCGAATGATCCAAATCCTTTCCTGGTTTGTACGCGAGTTCAATCTGAGACATGGGTTTATTAAAATATTGAATTCGCAAGGCATCTGAACCAGGTCGTTCTTGATAATCAAAGTCAATAAAATTGTAGGCATTGAACAAGTCGTTTGGATTCCATGCGAGGTTCATTCCCCAGTTGATGCGCTGACGTCCTAATCTTACGTTCCATTTACCTTTATTGAACTCAATGTTGGCTCTGTCGATTGTTGAATTAATTAGCATTGAATTCGATTCCAACAAGTTCCAAGACATGTCAATTACTCCTGGGTCTGTACCAATCAATGAGTTAAAATTTGGATTCAATTTTTGAGTTTCTCCGTAAAAAACACGATTCCGCATTTCAATTGAAAAAGTCCAATGTTTGTTTGGCATCCATTTAAAATTCAAACGATTGTGGAGCAAATTATCGACATAGATATTGTCCACATCCAAGAATTGTACAGTGGTCATATATTTCACGTAACCACCAAAATCAATTTTCTCCTTCCACTTTTTTTCGGTTGGCTCTTCCTCAAACGTTTCACTTTCATCTTGTCCAAATGTCGGTACTGACAAAAGCGTAAGAAGAATCAATCCATATTTTAGCTTGAACTTCATTCGCTTCGTTTCTCATCTGAAATGATCTTACCATCTTCCATGGTAATTACACGTCGTGCTCTGTCAATTACACGTTGATCGTGCGTAGAGAAAATGAAAGTGATTCCCTCTTCTTTGTTCAGGCGAGCCATCATGTCCAATAGATTTTCTGTCGATTTTGAATCCAGATTGGCCGTTGGTTCATCCGCTAAGATGAATTGCGGTTTTGGTGCCAATGCTCTAGCGACTGCAACACGCTGTTGTTGTCCACCCGACATTTGATTCGGACGTTTGCCCATGATTTCTCCCAGACCAACTGCTTTCAACAATTCGGCTGTTCGAGCTTCTCGCTCTGCTGCAGGTGTTCCTTGCAGCAACATTACAAACCCTACATTTTCTTTGGCTGTCAAAACGGGGATGAGGTTGTAGGCTTGAAACACAAATCCAATATTCCGCATACGGAAGTCAATCAAGCGGTTCCCACTCAACTGGGTGATGTCTTGACCGTTGATCAATACAGATCCAGAAGTTGGTTCATCTAATCCACCAATGGCATTGAGTAAGGTTGTTTTTCCAGATCCTGAAGGTCCTACAACAGCCGTAAACTCTCCTTGGTCAATCTCAACGGAAACTCCGTCTAGCGCATTGATCGTATAATCTCCTTGTGTATAGACCTTCATTAGGTCGTTTGTTTTTATTACGCTCATAATTCTCTTATTAAATGGCTCTTACTGCTTCTGCAGGGTTATATTTTAGTGCTTTTCTTGCTGGATAAATGGATGAAATAGTTGCGGCAATCATTATCATCATGGTTATAGTAATGTACACGGAGGCATCCAGTTTCGTATACACCATTGGGTCATATCCAAATTGATACATGGCATCTTCTACATCCATGAGGTTGATTCCATGATTTCCAAAATAGCTTATTGTTGCCCACGAAATCAACAATCCGATGGGTGCGGCCGCAAGTGAAAGGAAGATTGTTTCAAACATGATCATGATAAAGACCTTCCGCTTGTTCATTCCAACGCACAATAACATTCCCAGTTCACGTTTTCGCTCCAAGACGGCCATCAGCATGGTGTTGACAATTCCAAATGTAAGCGCGAAGATGATGATCAATAGGATAATCATTATTGAAGTTCCCATCATTTCATCTGTGTAACCTAATTCGGGCGAAACCACATTCCATGGCCGAGCTTCTATGTCTGGGAATTGCGCATTGATTGCGTCGGCTAACAGGGCAGCATCCTCAATCGTGTTACACATAACAGCAAACTCGTGGATGTAATTGTCGCACATCAATAGAGCGTTCAAATCATCACGTTTCACAAATACGTTCATCTTATCAAAGCTTCCATTTCCAGAAGAAAATACCCCTTCGGCTTTGAATCCAATACTCACTGAATTGGTATCTATCGTCATGAAACTCAGATTCACTGATTTTCCAGCATCCAATTTCAAATCATCACCCAATGACCGACCAATTAGAATTGGATTATTCTTGACCTGACTAAAATAGCTACCTGTATCTAGTCGATCATAGATGGTGGTTACCAACTGCTCCATTTCTGGATCAACTCCAATAATTTTGACGTTTTTAAAACCATGTGCGGTAGTCACCGTCCCATCAATTACTGTTCGTTCTGTGAATGACTTAACTCGATCGTCGCTGTTCAAGAACTCTTCAAGTGCTGTCAATGTTGAAGGGTCGATATTGTTCATCAACTTTTCATCCTTAATGAACTCTGTGCTGTGAATTTTTAAATGAGATACCTGTGATTCAATCGTTGATCTTTTGCTTTGGTCCATCATTCCGATGGAAAGTGATACAACGAACAATCCAGCCCAAATACCCATTACGACGGATGCAAAAACAACACCGCTACGCAGCTTATTCCTCCATACGTTTCTCCAGGCAATTTTTAGTATTGTCTTCATAATTATAGTTTCATTGCCTCAACAGGCTTCATTTTTCTGATTGATAAAATTGGGTATAGCAACAATAGAATTGATATTACTAACACGATGCTGGCATGATTCAGCGCAATGGTTGGATCGATACTGAATGGTATCACTGCTTCAAACCCCATGCTTTCCATTAATTCTGCTTGTTCCCCCTGAATTACAATTGGGTTGCTGTGAAAGTGATATGAGATTGGTGTCATTATAGCTATCCCCACAATTACCCCTATGATATTAATAATGATATTTTCGATCACTACCATTACCATAGATCTCCATTTTTTCATTCCAATTGCCAAAAGGACCCCTAGTTCATACCTTCGCTCTTGTGTTGCCATTAAGATGGTTCCGAACATGACAAAAGTGATGATCATGTACAAAATGAAATTCATGATCCATCCTTTCGCCGCGCTAGTGTCTAAGGTTTGTTTGAGCTCAGGGTTCATGTCGTACCAAGCCATTACCTCAAAACCATCACCTACTATGCTTTCAAGATCTTTAATTGTCTCGTCTATTCTGTCGGGATGTTTTACCTCTATGAGTAATGCGGATAATAATTCTGGTGCGCTGATGAATTCTTGCAAATCCTCCATGGTCATGTATGCGATGATTTTATTCAAATCAGGGACGTGCAAGTCAATTGTTCCTGAAAGCGTATACAATCCAGCGGCTGTTGCACCCTGATATCCTTGGCCTAAAAAGATGATCGTATCACCTATCTCAACGTTGATGTATTCCGCCAATTCTTCACCCATCAAAATTTCTCCTTTTCCAGCTTCAGGAAAGGTTCCTTCCGTTATGTTGTTGGTTATTTTTGTTGGAAGCTCCTTGGTTTGGTCGTAGCTCATCACAAAAGTTCCTCGCGAAATATTCCCGTTACTGCTCAGTGTCCCCGTTTCCAGCTTTTTGTCTACAGCAACAATCTCCGAAAGTGCTTCAATCTCATCTATGGGTATCTCATCCGCGTAAAACCCATTGTCAAGAGTTTGTTCATCCCAAAAACCATTGTTATGAATTTGGATATATCCCATGTTGTTATTCACAATGGATTCGAGCATTTGCTCTTCCATTCCTTGTTGCATCGAACGCATTCCAACAGCAAACAACACGGCAAAAGCAATCGCTGAGATCGTGATAAACGTTCTTCTGCGATTTCTCCAGATGTTCTTCCAAGCTAATTTAACTATCATAGTGCTTTACTTATAGTTTCATGGCATTTACAGGTTTCAATCTTCGAATCACGAAAATTGGATATAGCAACAAAACCATCGAAATAACTACAACAACTGTAGCGTGGTCGATAGCAATAGTCGGATCTATACTAAATGGTATCACTGGATCGAACCCCATGTTTTTATACATATCAGCAGCTTCTCCTCCTAAAACAATTGGGTTGTTGTGAAAGTAATATGCGATTGGAGCAACCATGGCAATTCCAACCAAGGCGCCTAGAAAGCTAATAATTACGTTCTCCGCAACTACCATGATCATTGATTTCCCCTTTTTCATACCAATAGCGGTCAAGACTCCCAACTCATATTTTCGTTCTTGTGTAGCCATGAGGATCGTTCCGAATATTACGAAGGTGAGAATCATGTACAGGATGAAATTCATGATAACTCCTTCTGCGATACTTGAGTCAAGCAGTTGCTTCAATTCTGGGTTCATTTCAACCCATGTCATTACACGGTAGTCGTCTCCCACGACTGCTTGAATTTCCTGCTTAGTTTTATCAATTTTCGTTGGGTCTTTTACGTTAACCAGTAGCGCTGTGATTAATTCAGGGGCATTAATGAATTCTTGCAAATCAGACATGGGCATGTACGCCACCATTCTATTCAATTCTGGAATATGCGTATCAATGGTTCCTTTCAGAACGAACAATCCGGCAGCTGTTGAACCTTGATAACCTTGACCAAGAAAGACGATCGTATCACCAATTTCAGCATCTAAATAGCCTGCTAGTTCTTCACCCATTAAGATTTCCTGTTGTCCAACTTCAGGGTGATCTCCCGCTGTAATATTATTTAAAATCTTTTTGGGAATCCCTTCGGATTGATCATAACTCATAACGAAAGCACCTCGCGAGCTGTTCCCCGTACTGCTTAACGTTCCGCTCTCCAGTTTTTTCTCCAAACCTTCTACTTCTTCTATCTGAAGTACCTTATTAATAAGTTCATCGTCTGAATAAACTCCATTTTCTAGGACTTGGTCATCCCAAAAATCCTTCCCTTGGATTTGAAGGTAGCCGAGGTTGTCTTTCACAATTGTTTCCAACATTCGCTCCTCCATACCCGCACGCATGGATCGCATTCCTGCGGCACAAAGCACAGCGAATGCTATCGCAGAAATCGTAATAAACGTTCTCCGCTTATTGCGCCAAATGTTTTTCCATGCGAGTTTTAAAATCATTATTTAATACGCTTAATGTATTGAATGGTAAACAAGTTATCGTCGACTTCTCCATCGAAAATAGCCTTCGTATAGGTTACGCGGGTCTTGTGTCCTTTTTTATCGGCTGGAATAATTTCCATGGTCGTAGGAATTAGCTTTCCCCCCATCATTTTCACCTTTTTACCTAAAATGGTATTTACTAATTTATTGTCTTCGTCATAGAATTTTGTACGCAACTGCAAATAGTCCTTCTTTGAGATCCAGATATAGATTTTACCCCAAATAGAATTCACATTTGCTTTCGGTGTGAGTACAATTTTGTAACAGTCCAAACCTTCTACTATTTCGCTTCCGATGATTTTTTTGGCGTAATCATCTTCTAATGAAGATTCTTTCACCAAATCGTCGTTGGTCATGTCTGTGCCCATCCATGATTGCGTTAACATAGAAGGAGGCATTTTAATCGTGCGTTCTATCGATGGAATATAGTTCCACATCTCCTTTACACGTTTCAGAAATACCGTCCCTTTGTCTTTCGCTGGAGACATTACCAAGGTTACCGAATAATCATCACCGCTGGTCCATGTTTTAATCTTCATTTCGCGTTGCCATTGAGGGCGAATTGTGGTAATTGTCATTTCGGCATAGGAATTTGTTCCCCGCATTCGATCCTCAGCCTTCTTGATTATTTCATCAGCGGTTTGAGCGAAAGTCGTGCCAGCCAATAGTAATGTGATAAATAGAATTAATTTGTTCATGCTATAAATTGTTTAATGATTTGTGCTTTAACTTCTTCTAATGGAAAATTCTCAGGATCGAATAATGCGCGCATTTGAACTCCGTCCAATGTAGCGGTGTAATACTGCGTCATTACGATTGGATTCTCGTGTCCCTTTCGTTTGAAATAGTCCATTAGGGAGATCATGTATGGTTCTATTTTCGGGAGCATACGCTCCATGGCAAGTTCCATCACAATGGGTTGGGTAATCATGGAGAAATAGAGTTTCCAATGTTCGCGTTCGGCCATCACTAATTCAAATGATCTGTCAAGGTGTTTAATCGCTAATTCGTCTGTGATTTTTTCTCCTGCAACAATTCCCATTGCGTCAATGATATTATCAAAAACACTGTCGAGAAGATCCTTTAATAATTCTTCTTTGCTCTCAAAGTAGTTATACATCAACCCTTTTGAAACACCTGCTTTCTTGCTAATCTTACTTATTGAAGCGCTATGATACCCTTCTTCTCCGAAGACGTGCAAGGCTGCATCAAGAATTGAGGCTTTTCTCTCTCTTCTGATCTGCTCGTTTTGTTTTTCCGTTTTTGGCGACATTTCTGTTTATGACTGAACGTTCGGTCAAAGATAATAGAATTGAAACAATAATCACTATTTAAAAGGAAAAAATTTTAAAAACAAGAAGTTATTAGTGGACACTTAGCTCACTCAATGTCGATGTAGCTGTACTTTGGAACTATACGATGTTCATCTTCTTCAACAAGAAAGAAGCGTTCATGTTTTGGCAAATACCCTCTTTGAAGGTGTAATCGAAAAACAACTCATCATCCACAATTTCTGCATCGAAGTAGTGATTTTGGATTTCGGGAAGTTTGTCGGATAATTGACAGAGACTTAAATCGTGTGTGGCAATTAATCCGGTAGAGTTGGAAGCGACCAATCGTTCAACAAATTTTTGTGACCCTTCCGCCTTATCTTTGCTATTCGTCCCTTTGAGAATTTCATCGAGGATGATGAAGTAGGTATCTGTTTCGATAGATTCTACAATAAATTTTAGTCGTTTCAATTCAGAGAAGAAGTACGACTCATCATTCGTTAACGAATCAGAAGTTCGCATACTTGATATTAGCTTAATAGGTCGATAACTGAACTCCTCTGCACAAACGGGAAGTCCACAGTTCGCCATCACTAAATTTACGGCAACCGTTCGCAAGAATGTACTCTTCCCTGCCATGTTTGCACCAGTAATAATGAAAAAGTCTTCGTTGTTAATGTTGATGTCGTTTGTAACCATTGCCTTTGTGTTGAGCAACGGATGGCCTAATCCTTTGGCGGTTATTTGATCGCTGCTCTTTTCACTAATCTCAGGATAGATATAAGAGGGTTTATTGAAAGCTAAATTGCCAAGAGAATTAGCGGCATCAAAGTATTCAATTACATCAAACCAATCGTTGATGGCTGAATCGAAGTTGTTCATCCATTGTTCAATACGGTATGCGAAGAATAAATCCCATAAAAAGAAACCATTCATCAACGGAGCGAATATCATGTTATTTCGATTGCCCAAATAATCAATTTGTTTCGAGATGGACTTGAGAATCAACGAAGCTTTAACTCCTTCTGTTTTTATCCGTTCCTGTTGTTCTTTGAGCACTTCACTTTCAAAAGATTCACTTTCTACAGCGCTTAATAATTGAGCATACTGTGCAAATGTCTCTTTCATTTGATGCGATGCGTTGTACAATTTGGTGATACGTTTCACATATGGACCCGTAATTATCAGTCCGACAACTAACCATAAAAATAGTTCGATCCACGATATGATATCAATGGCGTACAATGTCATTACCCCTATTGATAGGACGGAAAAAATAATGGGAATTGCTTTGAATGCATTAGGTACAAAAGCTGTGTAATTCTTTATCCATTTGATAATAACAGAGGATGAAACTTCAGTTTTAATTAAAGCTGCCGACGCTTTATAGTGTTGACGCCATTTAGCTTTTTCGTTGAGTTCATGAATGCTTTTTTGTTTGTCGGCAATGTTGTCAATGCTGTTCGAATTCAACCAGTTTGCGAGGAGTTGTTCTCCTTTCTTGATTTCTGTTCGGTTAATAATTTGGAAAATGGATCCTTGCCCAAACAAATCAATATCCTGATTGAAATGATGATTTTCGTAAATGTATTCCTCGCCAGTTTTGAGTCCAGAAAGATCGCCATCAATCACCTTTAATTCAACTTCATTTATAGCAATCAATTGCTTGTGATAATTGGCGGTATGTTTAAGATCTGAATACTTTGAGACTAATAAAAGAAAGATCGCCAATCCAATCGCTATACCAATAGAGATTACTGGAACATTGCCCCACAAGAAATAAGGAATGGCAGCCATTATTAAAAAAACAGTCAGTCTTAACACGGAAAGCACGCGAAGACGAGCCTTTAGTTTTTTTACAATTGCCGCATGTTCTTGAACGTTGTTTTG
The DNA here is from genome assembly GCA_033791225.1 of Crocinitomicaceae bacterium. Taxonomy (GTDB): domain Bacteria; phylum Bacteroidota; class Bacteroidia; order Flavobacteriales_D; family Crocinitomicaceae; genus UBA4466. Next base: position 569,659 of record JASJHD010000014.1, on the reverse strand, counting down.
GTAGAATGAATGTGGATCCATTAAAGCTTATTTGATTGAAGAAGTAAAAGTAAAAAAAGCCAAAGGATAAACGAGAAAAGGGCTCCTTAAATCTGATTGCTATCAGAAGAGGAGCCCTTTCAATATTGATAATTATTTGGTCTTTAACTATTCATCATGTCGTCCAATTTATCTTTGATGTTGTCAAGATTCTTATTGGCGTATAGAATGGTTAAATCATGCTTTTGGCTTGCGTCCATTCCTGGTATATCTAACCATCCTCGAATTTCGTATTTTAAATTCTTTTCAGAAGGAAGGATTTTCTCTGGAATGTTAATCGGTAACTCAAAGGATGCGCTCCCTTCAACTTCCAAAAGTTGTCCATCCAAAGGCAGTGCGTGTTTAAGCACACGGTTAGTATCTGTTTTTGGTTTACCATCACCGTCCTTATACTTTTGAATTTGATTGATCGTGATCCCAACTTCTTTCATTGGTAGCTCTCTCGTTCCACCAGTAATGTTGATTGTACAAGTCACTTGACCGCCCATTGCGATCATGTTAGTGTCAAGAACCAATTCAACCTTTGGCTGACCGATTCCGACGTTGCTTTTAATTTTATCCCAAAGTCCCATAGTAGTTTTGTTAGGTGAAAAATAAAGATAAAAAAAACAGCGCAACTTTAATAAATTGCGCTGTTCAAATATTCAATTGTAATTTATAATCCCAACAAAACCTCTACTGGATCTTTCGCTCCGAATAACATTCGTTCAGGATTCTCTAACATTTCTTTCACTTTCACTAAGAAGCTCACTGATTCTTTTCCATCAATGATTCTATGATCGTAAGACAATGCAACGTACATAATTGGTCGGATTACAACTTCACCATTTATGGCTACAGGTCTTTGCACGATGTTATGCATCCCTAAGATAGCCGCTTGTGGAGGATTGATAATCGGTGTCGATAACATCGATCCAAATACACCACCATTCGTAATTGTGAATGTTCCACCAGTCATTTCGTCTGGAGTAATTTTTCCATCTCTCGCCTTGATAGCCAAACGCTTAATCTCACGTTCAATCTCTGCCAAAGACATTTGTTCTGCGTTTCGTACAACAGGAACCATCAATCCTTTTGGCGATGAAACTGCCACACCAATGTCTGCGTAATCGTGCAAGATCATTTCTTTACCTTCGATCTGTCCGTTTACAGAAGGGAATAAGTTCAATGCTTCCGTCACCGCCTTTGTGAAAAAGGACATAAACCCTAAGTTCACCTCGTGGTGCTCTGCAAATGCTTTCTTGTATTTTGTACGAAGATCCATGATTGGTTTCATGTCTACTTCGTTGAAGGTTGTCAACATTGCTGTCTCGTTCTTCACAGCTACTAGACGTTCCGCAATCTTACGACGCATCATTGACATCTTTTCTGGACGTTGGTCTCTTGTACCACCCCAACCTTTCGCATCCGCAGTTGAGAATCCTCCGGCCATTGCTGCAACAACATCTTGCTTAGTAATACGACCGCCTTTTCCAGTTCCGTTTATTTGATTCGACGAAACACCATTCTCAGCCATAATCTTTGCGGCAGCAATTGAAGGTGTTCCCGCAGCATATGACTTCTTATCAGAAACTGGGTCTGGACTTACAGATTTGACTGCTGGCTTAGCAGGTTCTTCCTTTGCAACAGGAGCAGCTTCAACTTCAACTGATGCTGATTCCGCAGAAACGAAATCTGCAGGCGGTTTAGCTGATGTGTCAATAAGACATACAACAGCGCCAACAGCAACCGCGTCACCATCTTCAGCCTTCAAAGTAATTATACCGCTCTCTTCAGCAGGTAATTCCAAGGTCGCTTTGTCAGAATCTACTTCTGCAATTGCTTGGTCCTTTTCAACGTAATCTCCGTCAGATACCAACCATTGTGCGATTTCCACTTCTGAAATCGATTCACCAGGACTTGGTACTTTCATTTCTAATACTGACATCTTTCTTTTTTATTAATGATGAATTATGAATGCAAGATTATGAATTCAATGCTGCATTCAACATTACTTATTAAGCATTTATAGTTGCGTACTCAAATAACTCATTGAACAAACGCTCTAATCTTCGTTTATGTAAATCGTGCGATCCTTCAGCTGCAGCTGCCGATGGCTTTCGACAAATTCCAGTAAGGTTCAATTCTCTTAATTCCATCGCCATGTACGTCCAAGCTCCCATGTTCGAAGGCTCTTCTTGCGCCCACAAAATATTCTTAGCGTTTTTATATTTCGCCAACACTTTATCGATTTGTGTTTTTGGTAATGGATATAATTGTTCAACACGAACAAATGCCATGTTTTTAACTCCTAATTCTTGTGCTCTCTCCGTTGCTTCGTAATAGAATTTCCCTGAACACATTACAACCGTGTCCACGTCTACAACTTTCGCTTTAGGATCGTCAATAACTTCTTGGAAAGATCCTTTTGCCATTTCATCCAATGCAGATGTTGCTCTTGGGTGACGTAAAAGCATTTTTGGAGAGAATACAACCAATGGTTTTCTGAATTCACGTTTCAATTGTCTTCTCAACAAGTGGAAGTGATTCGCAGGAGTAGAAGTGTTTACCACTTGAATATTCAAATCAGCACATTGCTGTAAGAAACGTTCCATGCGTCCACTTGAGTGCTCAGCACCTTGTCCTTCATAACCGTGTGGCAACAACATTACCAATCCGCTTTGCGTTGACCACTTATCTTCACCGGCCGTAATAAACTGATCGACCATGATCTGTGCTCCGTTGTAGAAATCACCAAACTGAGCTTCCCAAATGGTTAATCCGTTAGGAGTAGCCAATGAGTAGCCGTATTCATAACCAAGTACTCCGTATTCAGAAAGGAAAGAGTTGTAAATTGAGAATGGTGCCTGCTTATCAGACAACAGATTTAATGTGATTATTTCTTCCTCTGTATCTTCTGTTTTAACGACAGCATGACGGTGAGAGAATGTTCCACGCTCAACATCTTGTCCAGAAATCCGAATTGGATGTCCTTCTTCAAGCAAGGTTGCATATGCTAACATCTCAGCTGCCCCCCAATCCAAGCGATCTTCTTGAATTCCCGTCAAACGGTCATTGAAAATCTTTGAAATTTTACGGAAATATTTTTTTCCTTCAGGAAGCGTTGATAGCTTCGTTCCTAATTCAATCAATTTCTTTTTAGCAACACCTGTTTTCGGGGATTGTAAAAAGTCTTCGTCCTTACCAGGTCTATATCCTTCCCAAGCATCGCTTAAGAAATCATATACTAAGGCTTTATCTCTTGTTCTCGATTCAGCAAATTCACTCTCTAAATACGCATGGTATTCATCAGAAATTTTCTTTGCTTCAGCTTTATTCATTACACCTTCAGCTTCCAATTGCTTTAAATAAATCGCTGTTGGATTCGGATGCTTCGCAATTAAGTTGTATAAGTTTGGTTGCGTAAACTTAGGCTCATCACCTTCGTTGTGTCCATATTTTCTATAGCCAAGTAAGTCAATGAAAATATCACTGTTAAAGTACTGACGATATTCCATCGCCATTTCCATTACCTGAACAACAGCTTCAACATCATCTGCATTCACATGGAATACTGGACATAAAGTCGTTTTGGCTACATCAGTGCAATAAGTAGAAGATCGTCCGTCTTTGTAGTTGGTTGTAAATCCTACTTGGTTGTTCGTTACAATGTGGATCGTTCCACCTGTTTTATACCCATCCAATTGAGCCATCTGAACTGTTTCATAAACAACTCCTTGACCTGCGACTGCAGCATCACCATGGATCAACACTGGACAAACCTTTTTAAAATCATTCTTCAGTTGGTTGTCAACTTTCGCTCTTGCAATCCCTTCAACAACCGGATTAACAGCTTCCAAATGAGAAGGATTTGGAGAAAGAGTCAACGTTATGTCTTTTCCTTTTTCTGATTTCACAAACGAAGTAAATCCTTGGTGGTATTTAACATCTCCGTCAAAACGTTCATCGATTTCAAATTCCTTTCCTTCAAATTCACGAAATATGTCACGTGGACGTTTTTCAAATATATTTGTCAATGTGTTCAAACGACCACGGTGAGCCATTCCAACAACAAATTGTTCTACACCATTATCGGCTCCATTCTGAACTAAAGCGTCCAAAGCTGGAATCAATACTTCCAATCCTTCAACTGAAAAACGTTTTTGACCTACGAACTTCTTCCCTAGGAATGATTCGAAACCACTAGTAATAGCTAATTTTTGATAGATATCACGTTTCTTGTCAGCGTCGTATTTTGGACGGTTGTGTAATTCGATATGATTCTTGAACCAAGCAATGTGATCCGGTTCGCGTATGTACATGTACTCGATTCCTATCGATTGGCAATACGTTCCTTCCAAATCAGCAATGATCGCTTTAAGCGATGCTGGTCCGATTCCGATTTCTTCTCCAGCTTGGAAAACAGTGTCTAAATCACCTTCTTCCAATCCGAAATTCTCAATTGCGAGCGTAGGAGAATATTTTCTTCTATTACGAACAGGATTTGTTTTGGTGAAGAGATGACCACGATCACGGTAACCGTTGATCAAGTTGATCACTTTAAATTCTTTCTGAAAACTCTCTGGAATCTCCCCGTCTTCAAAGTTAGTTCTTGCGAAATCGAAGCCTTCAAAAAACTTTTGCCAGCCGATATCAACACTTTCCGGGTCTTTTTGGTACTCTTTGTACAAATGGTCAAGCGCATTTACATCTGCGTTCCCCACGTATGATACTTTATCCATTATTTCTTGTGCACAGTTATGGAATACCAAATTTAGACAATTTGGACACTTAACTACGTTAGATTCACGAAAAAAGAACGTAAATCTGTTATTATTTTAAAATTGTGAGCGTAAATAGACCTTATACGCTTCTCGGCGAACGATTAAATTGCTCATTTTTGAAATGAAATTTGGATCAGTGGTAAGATTTAAGAAATCTCCTTGTGGAATGTCGATTTGATAGAGCAATTGAAGAAATTGGGTTTCGCCAAACTGCATAACTTCTTCAATTTTTTCGCCTACTACATCACAAATCGTTTCAAAAGAAAGTGTAGAAATTTCAAATTCAGCGCCAAATGAAACACCACTAACGTAGAAATCCTTCACGATTTGACGTTGTGTTTTGAGAACAAAGTCATCTGAATGAAAATGTGTTGTTAGTTCTTGATTTGAAAGTTGTGTTTTCATTCGAACAGCATTAACGAACTCCGGACCCTGCTTCAAATGCTTTCTCAGGTGAAACAAAGCTCAATTCTCCATCTTCGTTTTCAGCCATTAAAATCATTCCTTGAGACTCAACCCCTCTAATTTTTCGAGGAGCTAAATTCATTAAAACGGTAACTGTTTTCCCAATTACTTCTTCTGGAGAGTAGTGCTGTGCGATTCCAGAAATGATTGTTCGCTTATCCAAACCAGTATCAACCAAAAGCTTCAATAACTTATCGGCTTTCTCTACCTTTTCAGCTTCTAGAATGGTTCCCAAACGGATGTCCATTTTTGTGAAGTCGTCAAACGTAGTTTCGTCTTTTTGAGCGTCAAAACTAGACTCCATAGCTTTAGTTGCGTTCAATTTTTCTACTTCTTTTTCAACCGTTTCGTCTTCAATTTTTGGGAAGAGGATGGATGGTTTGTTGGTTTGATGACCAGTTTGAATTAATTCACATAACCCAGCATCCTCCCAGCTTTTTGAATTGAATTGAAGGAATTCACTGAGTTTATTCGCCGTTGCTGGTAAGAATGGCTGTAATACAATACTCAAGTTTGCTGTAATCTGTAACGCAATATTCATGATAGTCGCCACACGTTCCGCATTCGCAGGATCTTTCACCATTTTCCATGGCTCCATGTCCGCAAGGTATTTGTTCCCTAAACGAGCAAGATTCATTGCTTCTGCTTGAGCTTCGCGCAATTTATAATCGTAAACCAGTTTAGATATTTTCTTAGGGATGGCTGCCATCGCTTCCAATACCTGATGATCATCTATCGTAAATTCTCCCGCTTCAGGAACAACGCCGTCATAGTACTTTTGAGTAAGGACCAATGCTCTGTTTACAAAGTTCCCAAGGATATCAGCCAATTCACTATTGATTCTTGTTTGGTATTCCTTCCATGTAAATTCACTGTCCTTTGTTTCTGGTGCTATCGATGTTAATACATATTTCAACTCATCCATTTTATCTGGATAGGCTTCGATGTATTCGTGCAGCCAAACGGCCCAATTTCTTGAAGTCGAGAACTTATCACCTTCTAAGTTCAAGAATTCATAGGCTGGAACATTGTCCGGTAAGATTAATCCTTCGTGTGCTTTCAATAAAATAGGGAAGATGATCGCATGAAAAACGATGTTGTCTTTCCCGATGAAATGAACCAACTTTCTATCTCCTGTCCAGTAATCTTTCCAATCCTTGCCATTGTCAACCGCCCATTGTTTAGTCGCCGAAATGTAACCAATTGGGGCATCTAACCATACATATAATACTTTTCCATCACCACCTACAACAGGAACTTTTACTCCCCAATCCAGATCTCTCGTCATCGCTCTTGGACGCAATCCATTGTCAATCCAAGACATGCATTGCCCAGTCACCTGATTTCTCCATTTTGAAGCATCATGTTGCTGAACACCATCAAGAGTTCCTTGCTTGATCCATTCTTTCAACCAATCTTCATGTCGCTCCATTGGTAAATACCAGTGCGATGTTGATTTGATAGTTGGTGCTTTACCACTCAATGTTGATTTTGGATTAATCAATTCCATAGGACTCAATGCTGATCCACAGTTCTCACATTGATCGCCGTATGCATCTGCGTGCTTGCAATTTGGACAATCTCCAGTGATGTATCTATCGGCAAGAAATTGATTGTATTCCTCGTCGTAATATTGTTCGCTTGTTTCTTTTGTGAAATGTCCTTTTTCATCCAATACCTTGAAAAAATCTTGCGCTGTTTCATGGTGAATTTCAGCTGAGGTACGGTGAAAAATATCAAATGAAATATCAAAATCGTTGAAAGCTTTACTGATAATTCCATTGTATTTATCGACAATTTCTTTTGGAGTAATTCCTTCTTTTTTGGCGCGTAAGGTAATTGCTGCACCGTGCTCATCGCTTCCGCAAATGAATGCAACATCATGGTTGTTCATGCGTAAAAAGCGCACAAAAATATCTGATGGAAGGTAGACTCCTGCTACATGTCCTAAATGAAGGGGGCCATTTGCATATGGCAATGCCGCCGTAACGGTGTATTTATTTTTTGACATTCTGAAATGATAGAATTAGGGTGCGAAGATAGTTAATTAGATATATGATCGGTAGGGTTTAAAGGATAGATTGAGGCAAAAAAGAAGCGCCTTCAATTGAAGACGCTTCGTTATCATTATATATGTTATGAAATTGCTTAGATTTCAACCATTTCTGATCCACATGCATCACATGTTCCTGGATCGAAAAATGCACGTCCTTCGCTACAGTTGTCTGGACATTGGTACATTACAGTTGACGTTACTTCTTCTTCAGCAGGAGCCTCTTCAGCAGGAGCTTCTTCTTCAGCTGCTCCTTCGTTTACTTCTGTCGTGTCTTCAGTACCTTCAGCTGCTTCATCACCTCCACAAGAAGTTAATCCGAATGAACCTAATGCAAACAATCCAGCTAACGTTAATAATCTTACTTTTTTCATCGTAATAGTTTTAATTGGTTAAAAATTAAGAGATTTAAAAGTACTGTTTTTTTTTAAATAGAGCAATTTTAGATTATAAGAAAATCGTTGCAACAACCATTCGGTCAAGGATTATTTGCATCAACGAGTGATTTTTTTCTGAACAATTTGCTCATTACTGAGATGCACATTTAGAACATAATAACCAGAAGAAAATTTCGAAAGATCGATTTTTACTTTACTGCTATTTTGAAATTCGTGGGTGGCAATGAGTTCACCTGAAACATTAATTATTTCAACCTTGGTTATTAACTCGGATGAAGTGTATTCAATAGTGATCTCATTGGAAGAAGGAACAGGATAAACACTGATTAAATCAGATGTTTCCAGTTGTTCATCAATAGTTGCGGTTCCTGTGTTCATTTCAACTAAAAAATAGAGTGAGGCGGGAGCATGTAAATCATTCCAAAGCGATGTATTGTTACCGGATAGACGCCAAGTTAGATAGTTCTGACTCCCTCCTGAATTGTCTGGTTCTGGTGGTGATACTCCCCAAGCAGTAAAGGCACTGTTAACAACAGACCCGCTCCAGTTTCCAGCCCAAAATGAAGTGCCAGCGGCATCATCATCCCCATCCCATGTCCAGTCTCCTTCGGTGTTTTTATCGGTTCCTCCTAACCAAATGGATGAAGCGCCGAATACGTCGATGGTTCCATTAGGATTAATACTTGGGTCCGTTGAAAGCCAAAGAAAAAGAGAATCGTGTTCTTCTTGAGAACCAATTTCTGCAAGATAACCTCCTCGTGATACTGCACAGGTAGCGGCATTCTCCCAAGATAGGGTCTCCTGAATAAGTTCGTAATCATGGCCACCATAGGTGTGTGTGACTACATTTGGGGATTGCCCACATTGTGCATGTACATGCGCTGCTCCAAGAAATGAAATGATAAATAGAAATAGTTTCGACATGACTTAAGTGTTTAGTTCAGTACTTAGTTAAGTGATGTCTTATGGACGTTGAAGAAATACTTTCCTTTCAGCGCTGAATCAACAATAATTCGCTACTTCCTTTTCAACGAAGCAAATATTAAATGCTTCAAGCTCTTTTAAGATTGGTGTATAAACCTCTTTCTGAACAGGGAGTGTTACTCCTGTCGTTTTCAAGTCTCCTGTTAGAATCATTTTACCACAGATTGCAGCTGGTAATCCAACAGTATTGGACATTGAAGTATAAATCTGATCTTCTCCAATGTTCACCATATGCGAAGTGATTTTATTTTGTCCTCCATGAAGTTCATATTCAAATTCATGAATCATGACCAACATATCCTTGTCGCCTTCTTCTAATGACAATTTATCAACCAATATTTTTTGAAGTACTTGAGCAGGAGAAGCATTTTCGATTCCAACCATTGGCTCATCATTGAAAAGGCCTAACCATTTAAAGCGTTCGAAAGATTCCATTCGTTCAGGGCGTAAAAAATCCTTAAACTTATTTTCAACACTTCTACTTGCATGATATGGAAGGAAAGAATTCACGAATGTTCTTGGAGTTAATTTCTCCGTATGATCCATATGGTAGGAATCATCTGTCATCCCCAATTCAATAAATACGTCCCATGCTTTGCAATATCCTGGGCGCCGAAGTGTCCCTCTGAAAATTGTAGGGATATCTTGCAATCCATATGTTTCTCTGTATGAAAGTGAATCTCGGTTAGCATAACCTACAAACTCACCATATCCATCAATCGACATGTAATCTAGACGGCCGAACAAGCGATTGTATGGAATGAATTTATACGCATTGTTACGTCGGAAGCTTGCCGCTCCACCTTGACCGGCAAGAATAACATTTCTAGGGTTCCATGTAAACTTATAGTTCCATGGGTTATTGTCGCTCTCTGGAGCAATTAGTCCACCACAGAAAGATTTGAAACTTGTCACTTTTCCTCCGCGATCTTGAATGTCGTGAATGATTTTCATGGCGCTCATGTGGTCAATCCCAGGATCAACTCCAATCTCATTCATGATAATAATTCCTGCTGCTTTGGCTTTTTCGTCCAAGGCTCTCATTTCAGGTGAAATATACGAAGGTGTTATCAGGTTTGTTTTTAAATCGATGCAATCTTCTGCAACACCAATATGGAACCGAGCGGGCAACATTGAAATGACCAAGTCTGCCTTTTCAATTTCTGGTCTACGCTCATCAGCATCTAAGGCATTAAAGGAAAGGGCAATTCCATTCGGATGACCGTTGATTTTTTCATTTGCTACGTCAAGGTCTTGATCTACAATGCGTACTTGCCAATTGTATTCTTGAGAGTTTTCTAAGAAATACCTAATTAATGAAGAAGAAGACATTCCGGCACCTAAAACGAGTATAGTTTTCATATAATAAACCTTGATTCATATCAAATGTATGTATTGAAACATCCGATTCAAAGTGTTAAATTAAAAACTTATACAGTTTACAATTGTTAAAAAATAAATGAGAATTCAAGGGTGAGGCATTAATTTTTAATGACCCGAATTGTGTAGGATTGAGAATTACAATCAATTGACAAATAATAAATACCGGGCTCATGATCTGATAATTCAATAACTAGGTGATTTGTTTCTACAAATTTTTGTCGCTGAATTTGTCTTCCAGTTTGATCACAGATTCGAATGTCCGCATCGTACATTTCGCCATTTGAGAACACAATATTGAGAACATTGTTGGTTGGATTTGGATAATAGCTAAATCCTACAGATTCCAATTCAAATAGATCTACCATGTTGTGGTAAAAAACAGGAGAAGTTACAGTACATCCATTTGGGTATGTTACTTCTACATAGTAATTTGCAGTAACAGTTGCAATATGAAATTGGTTTGTTGCGCTAGGAATAAGCACTCCATTTAAATACCATTGATAAGATTGGCCAACAGCAGATGACCAAAGTGTATCCCCACTAGTTATAATTGTAACTGCCGGTGCAGATAATTCCGTTGCAACTACTGACGTTGAAGAGCAGGAATTACCAACTCCAAAAATCAAATGTGAAGAAGAATTGCTTGCCTCAACAAAGGTAACGCCTTCAACATCAGGAACGAGTTCAGGAACTAACACTGTAGACCCAGTTGCTGAAAGTTGGTTTAAGTCATTATTTCCAGATACATAAACAGAATTATCACTTCGACGTATTAAGGAAGTGTATTCCCCAGCTGAAGCCTGAATAGCGCCGTCAACGAGCATTTGAACAGGGACAACAGAACTAGTTGTAGTCCCTTCCCCTAATTGTCCGTAGGTATTATCGCCACTCGTAAATACTTCCTTATCTGATGTAAGGAAAATAGAGTGTGTAGCACCTCCTTGAGCACTTACAACACGCTTGAGATTATGAAGAGTTGGAACGAGTCTATTCACAAGATCATTCAATCCTAATTGTCCTGAATTGTTATTTCCCCAAACATATAAGTCACCCTGATCATCAATAGCGAAGCTCGTGTACATTCCGGCACCAATGGAAACAATGTTGCCTAAGCCCGTAACTTGTAAAGGAGTACTTGAGCCAACTAAGTTGTTTTGTCCTAATTGCCCATAATCATTGTTACCCACGGTCCAAACAGTTCCATCGTTTTTCAGAATAACAAAGTGATTCCGACCTCCAGCGAGGGAATCAACGTCTGCAATGAGCGTGTTTAAAAATGGAAAGTTAATTACTGAAGTAGTTCCTGTTCCAAGTTGTCCTTGATCATTATTTCCCCAGACATACAATTCTCCTGCATTTGAAACTGCCGCACTACTTGCTTCCGTGGTCGCAATTGTTTTGATCCCTGACAATGATGAAACGATCTGTGGGCTTGATTCATCGGAATATGTACCATCTCCAAGCTGACCAAATTCGTTATCTCCCCAAGCAAATACTTCACCACTTAGAGTAACTCCAAGCACGAAATAATTTCCTGATGACAATTCATCAAATAATTCGGTAGTGTTTGCAAGAGTTGGTTCTGAATTGTCAAGATTTGTTCCGTCTCCCAAATTGCCGTATGCATTGTAACCAAATGACCAAACATCACCATCACCGCCACTCGTTCCTTCTAGCGAATATGTTCCTGAAGTTGTCGCTGAATACGAAGTGTCTGTTGCTCCGAGGATGACTGAACCGTCCAAGTACCATTGATTATGGTCAGGTAAATTACTGACAAGAATGACAGAGTCGCCTTCGCAAAAATTTAAATTGGAAAGTGCTGTGATCGTAGGTTCCGGAGTTACAAACATCGTCATGTAATCACCGTAAGCTTGAATACATCCCGTTGTGCTAGACTGTGCACTGAATGTTACTTGATCTGTATCCGTTAAAGTGGACGAGCTAAATGTATTTGCCGGCACCATACCACTCTGTGGAATTCCATTCATGAAAAACTGATATAGATCTCCTCCTGTGGCAGTAAATGTAACATTGTCTCCTGCACAAATTAAATTGGATGGAGAGGCGGATAAGTTCAAATTCAATGAGTGAACAACGAAAGTGTAACTGTCTACTAGTGACGGGCAATCGCCATTGTAACCTATTACATTAATTGTTTCACCGTCTTCAACGCCCGAAACACTCAAAGAAGTTGCTGTTCCTGTTTGGAGAATATTCCCATTCAAATCAAAAATGTAATTAGAGGCACCTGCAGCATCAATTGTTACAATATCATCATGACAAATAGTCGTTCCAGGGTTAACTGTTGAACTCAATGTTGGATATGAACTTACCGTAAATGTATAGGAAGAAGAGGCTGTTGTCTCACATCCATTTAGCGCACCAACAACAGTAACAATGTCTCCGTTACTCAAAGCACTCGAAAAGGTTGCAGAGGCTCCAAAAGGACCAGTAGGAATTCCATTTACAAGAAACTGATACGTTGTGCCTCCACTTCCTACTAGGTCTGGAATTTCATTTGTGCACAAGCTTGTATCGCCATTATTAGTGAGCGTTACTGTTGGATAATTATAGACGGCAAAAACCAGATCTGTTCCGGAAGCAGGACACGAAAGGGAAGTCCCGATCAGTGAAATAACATCACCATTCATTAGTGATCCAGCCAAAAATGAATTGGCAGCAGATGCAGGTCCTTGTGAGTTTCCATTGATAAAGAATTCATATTCATCAGCTCCAGCGCCAAAGAATGTCACCGATTCTCCAATACAAATTGCTTGATCAAATTCTGTACTACTAAGTACAACATTAGGCGTTGGGCTCACAGTTATTGGTGCCATTGAGGACTCGTCGTCACAGCCATTCGCATTCAATGCAATTACACTTACAATATCTCCATTTACAAGGTTAGACAATAAGATACTGTCTACAATTGAGCTTGGACCTTGTGATATCCCATTCACAAGGAATTCATAAAGTGCTCCTCCAGTACCAAGATACGTTACGGTATCTCCACTACAAATAGTATTGTTTATATCCGAGGAGATGATAGATGAGATAGGTGTGTCATTTACTGTGATTGTGAGAGCTGCGCTACTATTGCAATCATTCGACTCACCAAAAACTTCAACGTCGTAGGTCCCAGATACAAATCCAATTGAGTTAAGTGTGCTAACAGGAGATGATGGGCCTTGTTGAATTCCATCTACAGTGAAGATATAATTTGTAGCGCCTGATGCGTTAAAGTCAATGCTATGGTCAATACAGAAGACGTTGTCTACGTCTGTGCTAACAAGATTTACAATTGGAATACTATTAACAACAGTTGTGATAGTGTTAGAGGTGCCTGAGCATCCAACACTTGAACCCTGAATATGGACTACCTGCCCACTTAAGAGGATACTGCTTGTATAAGTGTCGGTAGCGGACATACTCCCTTGTGAAATCCCGTCCAAAAAGAACTGGTACATGTCGCTTCCGGTACCCGTAAATATTACGTTTTCACCAGAGCAGATTGTATCATTAGGAATAGAACTGCTCAATACAACATTAGGAATAGGATTTACGACGACGTCTATTGTGGTAGCACTTGTATCTGAACATCCATTAGGGGCAGTTCCGATTATATAAATGGAGTTCAACCCAGCGGGAAGAACAGGTATAAAAAGGGGAGATGCTTGTGGGCCAATCTGAGAACTACCGTTGATGAATAATTCATACAGCGAGGCATTTGCTCCGGTAAACGTAATTGATTCTCCTTCGCAAATAATATTGGTAGGGTTGTTTGAGAAAACATTTACAGATGGATTTGGGAGAACGGTATACGTCAAGGCTTGTTCAACAATGCAATTATTCGACTCACCTTCTACCGTAATAATTTCATTATTATTTAAGCTGGAAGTAATGAGTTGATTCGTGGTTGAAGGCGGACCCTGTGTAGCACCGTTAATGAAAAACTCATAATTCGTCGCACCATTTGCGGTAAAAGTTACCTCCTCACCATCACATATGGTGTCGTTCGGAATAGTTGAGGTTAAGGTCGTGGTTGGTGCTGCGAATACTTCCCATATTGTTGAGTCACTAAAATTCGAACAAGCACCAAACGAGCCTTCAAAATAGACTGTATCATTATCATTTAATGTTGACAAATCAAAACTGTTCACTGGTTGTGGAATCCCTTGAGCACTCCCATTAATGTATAGTTGATACTGTGCAGCTCCACCGAGTATAAATGTCACTTCGGTGCCTGAGCATATTGAAGTATCTGCATCAGAAAAAACCCATGTAATATTTGGAAGAGCACTGATCGTATATGAGAATGTTTCCAGTGCGGCGGCTTCACAATTCTCTATAGAATATCCAATAACTGAAACGACTTCCCCCGTCGCTAAAGTAGAGGTTGACCATGTAGAAGTAGTTGAAGGTCCCAATACCGAGTTGCCATCCAAGAAAAATTCATAGGTGTTTGCACCAGACGCAGTGAAGGTGACAGGATCATTACTGCAAATAACAGAGCCCACGATATCATCATCAAGAGTTGTAATAGGCAACGGATGAACAGTAAACTCCATGTCCAATGTATCCATGCATCCAATGGCTGTTTGGGCGACAACACTAATGACGTCAAGATCATTTAGAATAGTATTCGTCCAGTAAAAGCCTGAAGGATCGAAGTTTGATTGGATTACGTTATTGAGTGAGAATTCATAATTTAACGTAGGATCAGCAGAACTTGCCGTAAACGCAACGCTATCAGCAGAACATATCGTCGTGTCTAGATCACTGGAGATCCAACTAAAGACTGGAGCATCATTTACTGTAAAAATCAAGTACGCTGGGATTTCTGTAACACATCCGTTTTCATACGAATTTACTGAGATACTATCTTGATCTACTAAACTGTTGGTGATGAAAAGAGTATCGTTTGGGCTTGGAGTATTTAAGCTTCCGCCATTCAGAAAGAACTCGAAAGAGGTATTTGGTGTAAAGCTTCCAGTTTCAAATATTACGGTTGTTCCTTCGCAAATGATTTGACTATTTTCATCTGAAAAAATGTAAACAGAAGGTTCATTAATGTGAACGCTAATGGTAGCTGTATCCGTGCAGAAATTGGAAAATTCAGCGATCATCTCAACATCAAAATCTCCGCCATTATTAAAAACATGAGAAGTTGAGTCGGGTGTTAGATCGTGATATGTAGTGCTTCCATCATCAAAGGCCCAATAAAGCGTGTAGTCGTTTGTGAGACCCGATACTAAATTGCTGACGTCTGTAAAAAGTGTCGTGTCACCAAAGCAGTATGGACCGTCAACAGTGAAATTTGCAGTGACGGGTGGCGTAGCGTCAATGCTCCAGTTTGGATTATTACTGCCGACATCTGATGAATAATACGCTGATAACGCAACTCCACCAGCTCCAATTCCATCAAATGCAATACACTCGGCAATAACATCCGCAGATGATACCTTAATAAATGAACATGGTATTGCGCTGTTTGAGGAACTCAGGTAAATGGAGTCTAAACAGTTTCCGATTATTAAGAGGCTATCGTTTATACTGTGTGTCGATAATGAGTCAAAGAAGATGTGACTACTCTTTAAAATTTCAAGTTGATTGTATTGGAATGCGCTTCCAGAAACAACTTGATTAGAAAAACTCGCCGAAGAATAATCAAGAGTAACATCCCAAAATATCATAGTTGGCATGTCTGTAATAATGTAATTGTCATAGGCTGTATCACCTACGGTTACATGCGAACTACCAGCATCAAACACGAAATCGTTTGTTACCCCATCTGCATTAAATCCTATTTTAATCGTAACGGATGAGTTGTAAAACTGAATCTCTTTAAGGTCTGAAGTAGCAGGGATCTCAAACACACGAATGTAACCCAAAGACAATTCAAACGAATTTGTATGGAGCTCACCTCTTTGCAATACGATTCCTTTCAGCTCCTCAATTGTGAGGTTGTCCAACAAGTTCAGTTGATCCAATTCATCGGTCATATTGATAAGGAAATAGCAATCTAAGGTTGCATTGGCTGACGTTACACTTGAATTTCGATTAAAATTCACCCCTTTGGCAGTACCTCTGATTGTCATATTGGGAATAAGAACGATGTCACCATATGCATGGATCGTGGAATCTAATCTGAGTGAGGGATTATTGGTCGCAGTTGACCAATCCATATACCCAAAGTAGGACTCATCATCCACAATAACAGTATCATTAGGGATTGCAAATGATAGATTATCGAAATAAACACTGTCCTCGGCTCCAGGGATACATCCGGCGATCGCTGGTCCTCCCGAATTAAATGACCAGTGGCTAATGTCACTCCAATTCCCACCATTGCCAATCCAATAGTACGTTGAACCTGAAAAAGTCCAATTGATAGAATTGGTAGTATCTGATAGTGCAATAAAATAGGACTGGCCACCAGAGATTACAGCATCAACATTATTCAAGCTTAAATTACTTCCATTTAGTACAGAATATCCTATTTTCTCAATGGATGCTGAAGCAAGAAGAGGATTTACAGAGTTAATTGTTGTGGAAGCACCACAAGCTCCATCCGTTATCAAGGAATCAATTTGTTGCGCTGAACCGTTCTCCAGTGTTAGTTGTGATGAGGTAAGTAATTCAGCAAGAACAAAGGAATTGTCATCAAAGATCTCGAGAGTAGCAGCACTTGATCTTAACGAGTCGTACGCAAGTGAGCCACCAATGAATGAAACGACAGCACCATTCAATAAATGAATTGTGGAAGGCACAGCATCAAAAGTCAAGGTAGTATTGTCTATTGTCCAATTTGTTCCATTGATGGAAATTATCGAATTGGAAAAATCAATGGTGCGTGTATTCACAGTATTTGAATAAAAATCCTGACACGTGAAATTTATACCTGTAGCAGTTAGTCCTCCGTCATTAACGTATACATCATTGACCGAAATGAAATCATCACTTAAAATAATGGCGGTGATTCCATTTGTATGTACATCATTGGCCCAAGTCGTACCATTGGATAAAATAGTCTTACCACCGGCAGAAGGGTTCATAAATATATCACCGGCCCAAGTTATATTGGCCAAACCATTCGCTGACAAGTCTCCCTGAATTTCTATAGATGCTAGAGCTGAGGCCAAGGTGAAAGAATTAGCCACCAATGAAAAATCAAAATCCGTAACGACAACAGCCACATCCATCGTAACAATATCAGCGGCACTTGCCAGTCCAGAAAGAGCATCGAAAATCACGTTGTCCGCTGCTGTAGGTACGGTTCCAATCGGGACAACGCCACCAGATGTTGCGGACCAATTATTGACATCAGACCAGCTTCCAGTTCCACCAATCCAGTAAAAGTCAGCGGATTTGGAAATCAAAGCAACGTGTAAGAAGCCTAGTATCAGCAAATAGTGTTTAATTCCGTTCATAAGAACTTTCATTTTCAATAGGAAGCGATAAAGATAGATTATTGCACGGATTTTCTATCTTTGACTACGATTTTAATAAAGAGTAATGGCAAAAATTACCACACTATTCGCACTATCCATGTTGTTCTTGGTCAACATTGCTGTTGCTCAAGACATTGACACCTTGTCTACGGCACTGGATTCTACTGCCACCGTAAATACTACCCAACGAACTGTTTCAGAACCGGAGTTAGGATTGATAGTCCCACCAGTTGGGTTTGATTCATCCGTCTATTTCCATGGGTATTTAAGTTTTCTAAAAAGAGCAGCCATTATAATGTATGAGATCGATGATCTGGATCCTCAGACTGTTATGTCAGCAGCAACGGATGAATATTTCATTAAAAACAATATGACTTTCTTGGCCAAGAAAGAGTTTGTCTCAGTGCATGGTACGGTAGGGTTTTATATGAAATCGAGTTATGAGGATAAAGGAACTAAGTATATACGATATATGGTGTATGCAGGGAATAACAACAGTACTTTAATTCTTGATATTGTTCATCCAGCAGATGTTGAGCTGGAGGAAGAACTACTTGAGTGCATGAACTCAATAAATTATACCAGATAATAAAGCATGAGATCTAACTTCTACGTACTGTCTTTGGTTGCTTTACTGGTGTCTATATCAGCTAGAGGGCAAGAGACTTTTGTTCATGAGGTGCCATTTCATACAGATGTCAATCAATCAATGTGGGGACAAGGTCAGAACCCTAATTTAAATCAAACATTTGATCTTTTTGGGCCATGGAGTGTTGGTGGGCCATTTGATGTTGGCGGCTGTGTCAGCGGACCTTTTGGAGCAGGATCGTTCGGCATTGGACTTGACGGGTTATTCGAAATTGGTTTGTATTGCTATCTTAAAATTGATGATTTCACGGTTGGAGATATTGATGTTAATTACCCCATCGAAGTAACCGCAGAAGCTCCCGCTAACGCTACGTATGACCAGGGTGATGTAATAGATATTACAACTTCATATGTACTGGATACAGGCTGGTATTTGAATACATATTATCCTGATCCTGGAACTGTAGAGTTAACATTGGAAGTAACTATAGCAATGGCTTTAACTATTGAGTCTTGTTTTTTTGTGTCACTTCCAGATTTACCAATAATACCAGCTTTTAGTGCAACAATACCTATCAATATTGTTGCTTTAGATTTTACAAGTGGCTATAGTGCTGAAATATTTGGTATCGGAGCCCCTTTAAATATCCCCCCACTTTTCTCTGCATCTTTTGGAGATACTTTGTATACTGAAGATTATTCAAACTTGGACCAATATGGTATAACAGGATGGATGACGGCGCCTCATGTGGAAACCAATGATGTTGCATTAGGGCTTGACTTACAAGCGTGCGGAGAAAGTCGTTACCTCAATTTGAATTTAGAGATTTTCGACCTTTTATCAAACATTAATCACCCTGTTTTTACTGCATTAGGGTATTTAGATTACACACTAGATGTTGAAATATTTCAAATTCATTGGAGTCTTTTTACTGCTAACTTGGCTGTAGGAATTATTAATAACCAATGTTTCGACTTCGAGCCAACTGTTTTTGGTTCTTACGAATTTCCGGTCCCAATAGAATATCAACTTGTCGATGGTGCCACAGGTGCATTAATTGGTCCGTCCGATGTGTCTGCTGTCATTCCGTTTGAAGTAGGTAACACCATTAGGATGAAATATCCTTGCTATTTCGTAGAAATGGATGTTGAACCAACGTACTCTATTGATGGACAGATTACAAGTCATACGTGGGATGAGGTTCCATTGGATTTTTGGTATTCAG
This sequence comes from Crocinitomicaceae bacterium, assembly GCA_033791225.1. Lineage (GTDB taxonomy): Bacteria > Bacteroidota > Bacteroidia > Flavobacteriales_D > Crocinitomicaceae > UBA4466. The sequence continues at coordinate 550,306 of JASJHD010000014.1, read as the reverse complement.
GTTTGGCTTTTGACATTTCTTGGTCGGACATGACAATTTTACCCCCAATTCCAGCATTGCCATATCCATGTGGTATTAACTGGTGTAGCTCATGGGGTGTTCCTTACCCATGTGGAGTTCAAATATGTTGGACAGATCCTTTTGGTGGAGTAACACTATATGACATTATTGGTTCTGGTCCGTTAGAATTTGGGCCATTTATTCCACTTGACTCGCTAAATATAGTTACTGTCACATATGATTGGTTTGGACCAGAAACTTGGTCTTTGGATGGATTTGATGAATACAGTGATTATGATCCAATGAATATTCAATCAAGTCCTTTGGGAGTGTCGAACGTCTTCACAGATATTGATTGTCATGGAGACGCAACAGGTACAATCGATGTTTCATTTACAGCTTTAAGTCCAGCAACGCCTTATACGTATGAATGGTCGAATGGTGCAATAACAGAGGATTTAAGTGGATTGCCTGCAGGCCCTTATGAACTGAGCGCGTTTGACGCTAACGGATGTCAATTGTTTACAGGAGCAACGATTCAACACCCTGATCAACCCATTACGATCGTTGGCTCTTCTTCAGATCTTTCATGTAATAGTGGAGCATCCGACGGAACTATTGATTTGTTGATCCAAGGAGGAACCCCATACATTTTGGGCGCTCAACCCTATACTGTAACGTGGAATAATGGAGACGTTGGAGCTGCAATTAATGGTCTTGGATTAGGAATTTATAGCGCAACTGTCACTGATAGTTTAGGGTGCGTTGAGACGGTCACCATAGAGATTTTTCAGCCGAGTGCTCTCGGTCAGGTTGCATCAGTTACACACGCCAATTGTAATGGTGATGATAGTGGAGCAATTGAGATTGACGTATTTGGAGGAACACAGCCTTACGGGTATAGTTGGAGTTCAGGACAGTCAACACAAGATATTGGCGATTTAATTGCAGGAGATTACACCTTGACGCTTTCTGATACAAATGGATGTACGAACATAGTTACGCATACAGTTACTGAGCCCGCTGCGGCACTTCAATTAGCAATTGCAGGAGTAGATATTTTATGTAAAAACGATTCTACAGGAAGCATAGATCTAACAGCGTCTGGTGGAACTCCAGGTTATAGCTTTTTATGGTCAAATTCTCAGGGTCTCGTTCTTCCATTCCAATCGGAAGACATAGGAAATGTACCAGCAGAGGAATACTCAGTGTTGGTTACTGACCAGAAAGGGTGTTTCGAAACGATCAGCATTACACTAGCTGAACCACTGGCTGCGATTTCTTCAAACCCAGTGCTGACACAGATTAACTGTAATGGAGACAATACAGGAATAATTGACCCTTCTGTTTCAGGAGGAACACTTGGTTATATTTTCAATTGGAGCGATGGTTCGTCTGGAACTACAAATGCCAATCTTTTGGCAGGCAATTATAGCTTATTGGTTACAGATGCCAATGGATGTACATTTACAGAACAATACGATATTACGGAGCCAACGACGCTAATATTGGCTACATCATTTAGTAATGTACTGTGCTTTGGTGAGTCAACTGGCTCTGCGGAAGTTCAGGCAACCGGTGCAACACCAGGATATACATATGCATGGAATAATACGGCAACGACCAGTGTTATTTCTGATCTTCCAACAGGGAATTATAATGTCACGGTGACCGATGATTTAGGATGTACAGAGGTAGCAAGTGTATTTATTGACCAACCTGTGGCTTCACTTTCGGCAACGTATTTGGTAACATTGGTTGACTGCTTTGGCAATGGGACCGGCGCTGTGGATATGACGCCAGCAGGAGGGACCACACCATATAATTATACTTGGGCAACGAGCGGAAGTGTAATTCTTTCTCAGTCTACAGAAGACTTAGTTGATCTAGTAACAGATACTTATTTATTAACCTTAACTGACGATAACGGATGCATTCTGAATAGTTCGGTATTTGTTGATCAGCCAGCAGCTCCATTGAGTATAAGTGGAACCACAACAGAAGTTCTTTGCTTCGGTGGAAATAATGCGACTATAGATATCACGGTTCTTGGAGGAACTCAGAATTACACATACGCTTGGGATAACGGAAGCGTTGTAGAAGATCCGGCTCTGCTAACCGCAGGGACGTACGGAGTTGTTGTGACTGATGCAAATGGATGTCAAATCTCAGATAGTTACACCATAACGGAGCCTTTAGAACCGCTAGTAGCGACTATTGAATTATCTCCGGTAACCTGTATGGGAGGAAATGATGGGTATGCACTGTCTGAAGTTTCAGGAGGAACTGGTGCATATAGTTATGATTGGTCGGATGGCACCACAATGGAAAATGCATATAATTTGGTTGCAGGAACGTATACCTTAACAGTTACCGACGGCAATGGATGTACGGCATTTACGGGAGGTGACATATTAGAGCCAACAACGATTGTAGATCTTATATATATCGTAAATGATGTTTTATGCTTTGGTGGTAGTGATGGTCAAATTAGTATGACTCCATTTGGTGGAACAGCACCTTACTATTATAACTGGGGAAATCAAAATGATATTCTTTTGTCTGAAGATGGCGAAATCCTATCAGGTTTAACGATGGGTGTATATTTGATTCGTGTAATTGATGCCAACGGCTGTATCCATGAAGAGACAATTGTAGTCAACGAGCCTACTCTATTGGAAACTTCAAACACTTCCGTAGATGTGTTGTGCTTTGGAGATACAACCGGAACAGCAGATGCGGTTATTTGGGGAGGAACAGCGCCTTATACAAGTGTTTGGAGTAACGGCGATCTTACAGAAGATGCATCAAACTTAGGAGCAGGGTGGCATTACTATGAAGTCACTGATGATCATGGGTGTACTGCCAATGATTCAGCGGTAATATTTCAACCAGATCAAGTAATGGTTACAAGTCATTCTGTTGCCCATGTTACATGTATAGATCAAGCGGATGGATTCCTTGAAATAATAGTTGAGGGAGGAGTTTCTCCATATACATATCTATGGTCCAATGGCTCTACAAGCGATTACATTGAAAACCTAGAAGCAGGATGGTACAATGTTATTTATTCAGATGACAACAGTTGTTCAGATACCGTGTACTATTTTATTGAAACGAGTAGCAATTCATGTATAGAGATTCCGAATACGATAACTCCTAATGGAGATAATTACAACGATACATGGTTCATAGAGAATATGCACTTATACCCAGATGCGGAAGTCGTGATTTTCAACAAATGGGGCAATGAATTATTTAGAAGTGAAGGAGGGTATGAAGAATGGGATGGCAATGTGAATGGACAACCTTTACCTTCAGAGGTGTATTATTACATCATTCTCCTAAACAATGATGAAGCTGATAAGTTCACAGGAACAATAACAATTATTAGATAGGCGAATGCGAAAGGTATTATTTCTTCTGCTTCTTATAACAACTGAATTTTCATTAGCCAGCAATGAGAACCCACCTGCGATATGTCCAACATTGCAAATGACAGGAACAGACGTAGAGTGTTATGGCTCCACAAATGGAACAGCGACAGTGGTAGTATCAAATGGCTCGGGAGATTATACGATTACTTGGTCCAATGGTGTTCCACCAACGAACTTCTGGACATCAACAATTCAGGGTCTTGGAGTTGGGACATATACTGTAAATGTGTTAGACAACTGGTCGGGATGTACCGCTGTTGGTGCGTTTATTGTCGGTTCACCTGACCCAATTTCCACCGCAGAAATAATTACCGATGTACTTTGTTTCGGAGACAATACTGGAGAAGTGAATGTCACAACAACGGGCGGAACATCAGCCTATAATTTTAGCTGGACAGGAGGCTCAACTCTTGAAAGTTTAACAAACGCAACTGCTGGGACGTACACTTTAAACGTCAGTGATGCTTTTGGCTGTACATATAGTGAAACGTACACGATCAATGAGCCACTTGAAGCAATAGCAGGCTCTGCAATAATTTCAGATGCACTATGTTTCGGAACGGGAACAGGAACAATTGATTTGAATGTTTGGGGTGGTACTCCATCATATGCTTATTTATGGACAAGCACTGACTTGACACAAGACGTGACAGGTTTGACTACAGGAAATTATTCTGTTACGATTACAGACTTTAACGATTGTCAGCTAACGTTGAATTACTTCATCGATCAACCAGCGGCGATTACTTCCATTGTAGGCTATACTGAAGTTTTATGTTATGGTGACGCAACGGGATCTGCTATGATTGACCCTAGTGGTGGTACAACCCCCTATAGCTATTCTTGGCAAAACTCAGTAAATTTATTCTCGGAAGATAACGACACTATTTACAATATTCCGGCAGATACATATCAAGTTGTTTTAACAGATTACAACGGGTGTACAGATACAGGAACCGTGGTCGTTGCTCAGCCGGCCCCATTACTTCTTTCAAATACTTTTGTCAATGTGCTGTGCTATGGCGGAGATAATGGATCAATCGATCTAACAGTTACGGGAGGCAGCCCCACGTATTCATACAGTTGGACAAATTCTGTAGGTGACGTCATTGGGGCCACCCAAGATATTGGAACCTTAGTCGCGGAAACATATACCGTTGAAGTGACAGATAATAATGGTTGTTTGGCCTATATGAGTCAAGAAGTTACGCAGCCACCATTACCCATTTCAACTACATACGAATCAGTGGATGTATTGTGTTATGGTGAGAATACAGGAAGTATAGATTTAACTGCATCAGGAGGAACGCCACCTTATAGTTACTCATGGACATCAGGTCAAGCCACGGAAGATATTGCCAATTTATTAGCTGGGACATACGGATACACTGTTATTGATAATAATCTATGTGTTGATGTTGGATCAGTTGATATCATACAGCCGAATGCACCCCTTGATGCTACTTTTATTGTTACCGATGCCAATTGTTTTGGAGAATCCAATGGAATTATTGACATGACCGTGACAGGAGGGACTCTGGATTATACCTATTCATGGATCAATAGCACATATAGTCTGAGTATTGCAACAGAAGATCTTGTGAACTTCGTGGCAGATTCGTATACCTATGAGATTGTAGATGGTAACAACTGCCTTTTAGGCGGCACGATTGACATTAATGAACCAGATGAATTGATTCCAACACTTGCACCTACACATATCTTGTGTTATGGTGAGGCGACAGGCGAGCTTAATTTGACGGTCGCTGGTGGTACAGTTCCTTATGGTTACGTTTGGTCATCAGGGCCAGTAACCGAAGACATTGTTGGACTTATTGCAGGCTATTATGAGGTTACCATTACCGATGATCATAATTGTCAGGCAACAATTGGTGAAACCTTAACACAGCCAACAGACACCATCAGCTATACATTTGATGTGTTCAATGTCTCATGCAATGCTGGTTCCAATGGTGCGATTGATTTATTCACCGCAGGAGGGACACCAGGGTACAATTATTTATGGTCGACTGGTGAAATAGTAAGCGATATTGAAGATCTAACCGCTGGATACCATGTCTTTCAAATAACGGATGCAAACAATTGCTTCTTTAGTGATTCGATTTACGTCGATCAGCCAGATCCATTGCTGTTAAATGAAGTAATCACTCCCGTATCTTGTTATGGTGGAGATGATGGATTAATTGATATCTCTCCGACAGGAGGAACAGCACCTTTCACCTTTTCGTGGTACAATTCAGTGTTTGCATTGGCTGTTCAAACAGAAGATTTAACAGGTGTCGCTGATGTGTATCAAATTGAAGTGATCGATTCAAATGGTTGTTTCTACGAAGCGTTCATAGACCTTCCACAACCAGATAGCATAACAATTGATTACACAATCAAACAGGTTACCTGTTATGGTTGGAGTGATGGAGCAATCTATGTTGATATCTCAGGAGGAAACCCGGGATACATCACCGAGTGGTCGGACGGTAGTTTTGATGTAGATTTAATTGATGTCGTTTCAGATACTTTTCAATTGATCGTTACAGACACTAAAGGATGTATGGACACCTTGACGGAATTTGTACCACAACCTGATTCGTTGATACTGGATTTCGATATAACGCCAGCCTCCTGTATTGATGCACTTGATGGAATTGCGCTTACACTAGCAACAGGTGGAAACGGTGGTTATATGTACGACTGGTCAAATGAAACTATTGAAGAAGCTTTGGTCGGTGGAACAGGCACATACACACTAATTGTGACAGACATTCTAGGTTGTACAGCAGATGCTGAGGTCTTCATACCCTATTTAGAATTACCATGTATTGATCCACCGAACGCTTTTACACCGAATGACGATGTGTACAATGACACTTGGCGTATTGACAATATTAATTTTTATCCAGATGTAGAAGTAATTATTTTCAACAAATGGGGAAACAAGGTGCATAAGCAAAGTGGTACTTATGAGCCTTGGGATGGTAAAATCAACGGTATTGATGCTCCATCTGCAACCTATTATTGGGTGATTCATCCGAACTATGAAGACCGTTCTTCTTTCACAGGAAACGTAACAATTATTAGATAGTTATGAAAAGTTTATTAGTGCTTATTTTCGTCTGTATTTCTAGTGTTCTGTTTGGGCAGCAAATGCACATGAATAGCAGTTATATTTTCAATGAGATGTTGGTAAACCCAGGAGCGACTGGGTCGAAGAAGGACTATATTCCATTGCATTTAAATTTCAGAAAACAATGGACATCCTTTCCTGGATCACCAACTACTCAATCTTTGTCATGTCATTCAGAAGTAGAGGCAAACTTCGGATTTGGAGGCACACTGTTCAATGATAATTCTGGACCGAGTAGAAGAACAGGTCTTAATGTTAATGCCTCCTACATCATGAAACTTGATGGACAAAATAAGTCGAAATTCATTGGATTTGGACTCGGAATAACCTTAGCACAGCACGTCATCGATATTGATAAGTTAAACACGTATTTTCCAGACGACCCAGCTGTAATTAGAGGGTATAATAATCGCATTGTTCCGGATGCCAATGTTGGAGTATATTTCAAATGGAAGGACAATGCATTTGTTGGATTATCTGCATACAACCTAGTACAAACAAATAGAGACTTGTACGACTTTCAAAATCCTTTATATAATCCATTAGCTAGAACCTATTATTTACTATTTGGGTATGATTTCCCCACAGAGAGTAAAATGGTGTACAAGACATCTGCTTTGGTGCGCGCAATTGAAACTGGAACCTTTCAGTTTGATGTAACTGGAATGGCCGTTTGGAATAACACCGTATGGTTTGGATTATCATACCGAAACCTAGACGCTGTTTCTGCACTCATTGGATGTCAGATTGGTCAATTTAAAATCGGGTATTCATACGATTATACACTTTCGGACATAGGCCGATATTCAAGTGGTTCCCACGAGTTTTTCCTTGAGCTTCAAATGTACAATATGCCCGGTTCAGGTGGTCGGAACTGGTTCAAGAGAAATTTGAGATACGCTCCGAAAATTTAATTACCGGCAGGCGCAACGTCGGTATATCCTTCTGGAATATCCGTAGAAAAGATTTCAGCATCAATTTCTTTCGTGAAATTTGCCGCAATATACGTGAGTTGAAATCCATTTTCTTCTTTACGAAACCATAATGGAAATCCTGGAATAGAAGAATGTACAATAGACTTCCCGCGGAATTTAAATTCAATTTCTTCAGTACACCAATAAGCAGTTGAAGCACCATTCTCGACGAATTCAACGTAAAAACACTCGAATCCAATAATTTTTCTCGTTGAATCTCTATATTCAGTCACTTGAACATCAGTATCGGCATGTTCTCGCGTTTTGGCGTCATCAGTTGACAAGAGCTGAGCTAAAAAATTGGTGCCATTCGAAGTAAGCGTCAGGACTTCTTTTTTAGGATAATTATAGATTATAGAATTGTTACTAATCTCGCCCATTTGCGAATCTATTCTGTACATTTCCTCTGCGAAGGAAATTTCTATTTTACTCTTCCGTAACAGTCTCGCAGCGTTCATATTTCCTTGCGTTGTGTCCAATGGCACAACCTGTACAACATATTTTAAATACCCAGTGTTGTATTGAGCGTGAAGGCTAAAATTTACAAGAAGAAGTAGAAAAAGTATTCTGTACATCACAAACAAAATTAACAATTGATGAATGAGAAACCAAATGAAGTTTAGAATAGCAGTTAAGTGAAACGGTGTGGAGCCCAATACTTCTTATAAAATCACTATTTTTGCTTACAAATGAAAGAAGATCATGGGTAGAGCATTCGAATACCGTCGAGCGGCAAAAGAAAAGAGATGGGACAAGATGTCCAAATTGTTTCCAAAACTTGGTAAGGCTATTACGATGGCTGCCAAAGAAGGTGGGTCCGATCCGGACATGAATGCTACTTTGCGTACTGCCATTAAGAATGCGAAGTCGGAGAACATGCCCAAAGACAATATTGAAGCGGCAATAAAGCGTGCTACAACGAAAGATGCTGAAGCATTTGCTGAAATGAACTATGAAGGCAAAGGCCCGCACGGTGTTTTGGTTTTTGTTGAATGTGCAACAGACAATCCTACGAGAACAGTAGCAAATGTTAGGTCTTATTTCAATAAAGCGGGAGGTTCAGTTGTAGCAAATGGTTCATTAGAGTTTATGTTCAACCGTAAATCTGTTTTCGAATTTGACAAAGCAGAAGAGATGGACATTGAAGAACTTGAGTTTGAATTGATCGATGCTGGCCTTGAAGAAATTGAACAAGTTGAGGAGAAAGTATTTGTCTATGGGGATTACACCGCGTTTGGTTCATTGGCTGCGGCGTTAGAAAAGCTCAATGTAGATGTTTTAAAATCGAATTTACAGCGTATTCCAACATCACCAGTTGATTTTTCAGAAGAACAATTAACAGATATCGAAAAGATGTTGGATAAGATCGAAGATGATGACGATATTCAGCAAGTTTTTACGAATATTGCCTGAGTAAACAACTAAATATTTCGGTGATAACATAATAAAGTACGAAATAAGGAGTTTTTGTTCCGGATAGAAGCAATTTTGCGAATGACGAGAAGATTGAAAATAGTAACTATAATGGCGTTTGTATTAGCGCTTGTGTATGCGTGTTCTACAGAGAAGAATACTTTCATACACCGATCTTTTCATGGTCTTAATGCACATTACAACGGATACTTCAATGCCAATGAATTGGTTGATCAGTCCATGGAGACGTATCGTCAGTCTGCGCAAGAAGATTATTATGAAGTTTTACCGATCTATCTTGTTCCAAACGAAGAAGACGTTGTTGGGATGTATCCTGCAATCGATACAGCAATTTTAAAATGTCTTACCGTGATCCGTGATCACAGTATGCCGAGCAATGACCGTCCTCACCTAAAGAAAGAAGAACACAACCGTTGGATCGATGAGAATTGGACCACTATTGGAATTGCTGCATTTTACCGTCGTGATTACGAATTGTCATTAAAGAACTTCTTGTTCGTTCGTAAGTTCTATAAGAATGATCCATCTCTGTACATCGGAGAGCTGTGGATGGCTAGAACGCACATCGCAAATGGTGACTTAACAAAAGCAAAATTCAACCTTGACAATCTCGATCAAGCCTTGGAGGATGAAGAGAAGCGCAAGAAAGAGAAGGTTAAAAAATCGAAGATTAAGAAAAAGAAACCTGAGAAAATTGCCAAGTTCCCAAGGAAGATACGTTTCGATTTTGAAAAAACAAAGGCAGATCTTGCGTATCAAAGCGGAGACATTGAATTAACGATTACTTACCTAGAGAATTCTTTGGAATATGCGCGTAAGTCAAGAGACAAAGTACGGGTACATTTTATTCTAGGACAGTTGTACGAGCAAAAAGGTGAAGATTCACAGGCAGCAGATCATTACAAGATGGTTCTACGTGGAGATGCACCATTCCAAATGGCCTTCAACGCAAGACTTAAAAATATCTTTTTAGGTGGAGGAGAGAAGAGACGTAAGCACTTGAACAAAATGTTGAAAGATGCTAAAAACGCTGAGTACAAGGATCAAATTTATTATGCTTTGGCGCAACTCGAATTCAATGAGGGCAATGAAGAAGGTGGAATTCAAAACCTCCATTTATGTGCATTCTACTCAACGAACAATACACGTCAGAAGGGGATGGCATACGAAGATTTGGGAGACCGTAGATTCGATGTGCGTGATTACATAAACGCTCAAAAGTATTACGATTCCTGCGCTACAGTGATAACAGATGCTTATCCAAATGCAGAAGCAATTAGAAACAAAGCTGAAAACTTGGCAGATTTGGTTGTTGCAGTTGAAACATCACAATACGAAGACAGTGTTCAAATGATTGCTGCGTTGTCTGATAGCGAGCGTGAGAGCTTTTTGACGAACTTCATTAAAGAGACGAAGGAAAATGAGCAGCGTAGAAAGGAACGTGAAGCAGAACGTTTGAGAGAGTTGCAAGGCAATGAGAATTTATTCAGTAACGATGGAAAAGGATCAAAATCATATTGGGGAAATGCGAGAGCACGTTCTGATGGATTTGATGAGTTCAAGAAATTGTGGGGCGTACGTGAAAGTGAAGACGATTGGAGGCGATCTGAAAAAGTACCAGTGGCCAATTTTGAAGTCGATACCTTATCAGACGAGTCTGCTCCCCTTCTGGTAGAAGAGGCAGAAGATACCTTAACAGTAGAGTATTTAACGAGTAGGTTGCCAATGAACGATTCATTGCTGGCACTGTCCGATGAGCGATTGTTACAGGCGCATTACAACGCGGGTATTATCTACAAGGAACAACTCAACGAGGTAAAGATAGCGGAAGGTGAATTTGAAGCAGTACTAGTGAAGAATATTGAGAATCCGCATAATGTGATGGCGGCGTTCCAATTGTATAAGATTCACGAAGGTGGAGATTTGGCCGCGGCAAATGAGAACAAGCAGTACATTCTGAACAATTACCCGAATAGCGATTATGCCAATTTCTTGCGCGATCCAAATTACTTCGTGAAGAAAAAAGAGAGGGATGCACTGGCAGAGCAGGAATACGTAAAAGTACTTGATAGATACAATAGAGGGTTGTATTATCCTGTGATTACCAAAGCGGATTTGGTTATTAACGATGAGCCAGACAATGCATTTAGAGCAAAGTATATGCTTTTAAAAGCGTTGGCTATGGGGCAAATCAAGGAAAACAAGAAAGAACTTCTTCCTGTGCTTGACATGGTTCTCGTAGAGTTTCCTGGGTCTAGCGAAGCAGCAAGAGCTCAGGAATTGATAGACATTATTAATAACGGTTATTCAGAAAACATTGAAGCAGACTTCGGAAGTAAGTTTCCATTTATCTACGATGATAAATCAAGTTTCTTTGTTGTCATTTTCCTTGATCCTAAAACAAGTTCAGGGATAGCTAAATCAAAAGTGATTGATTTTCACCGTGAATATTTTAGTCGTGATGCACTGAAAGTAGATTCTAAAATTTATGGTTCGGATCAAAGTATTATCTTAGTAAAAGAGTTTGCTACTGAATCAGAGGCATCAGAATACATTCGCGTGTATAAAAAAACACGTAAATATTTACTTGATTTACAGCATGCTAAGATTTTAAAAATCACACCTGACAACCTTAAGATTTTGTTCCAAAAACAGAATTTGTCAGTGTATGAAGAGTTTTACGAAGAATACTATTAGAAGATGAAGAAGAAAGGGAGTGTACAGGTGGATAGTCCAGATAGATTAAATGTAATCGTTGATGGATCAAAGGTAATTGGTGATATGATCACTGAGTCAAACCTTCGTGTAGATGGTGTAGTAGATGGAAACATTTCATCTGCTTCTAAGGTTGTTGTAGGTGCTTCAGGTATGATCAAAGGAAATTTGACGTGCTCTGACGCTGACATCGAAGGAACGATCAAGGGAGTGCTAAAAGTAGAAGGACTGTTAGTTCTTAGATCGAAAGCAAAGATCGAAGGTGAAATAACAACGTCTAAACTTCAAGTGGAGGAAGGGGCTGAATTCTCAGGAAACTGTAAGATGAGCAATTTTACTTCTTCTGCATCTGCTCCTGCCAAACCTGTTGAGAAAAAGCAGGAAGACCTCGTATATTAATGTCTGAGGACAAAAAGGAACCGAAAAAGGGGGCTCCAAAGTATGTACGCTTATCAGGAATAGGCATGCAGATGGCAGCCACTATATTTTTAGGAGCATATCTAGGAAAATATCTCGACGATAAATACCCAATGGATAAAAAGTGGTGGACAATAGGATTAACCTTATTTGCAGTAACCATTTCATTATACAATGTCCTTCGTCAGGTAAACAGGATGAACAGCGATGAATAAAACAATAGTGCAATTTATCGTACGGTTAACGATCGTTCTAGGTATTTCTTTTTGTGGTCATGCATTGCTCCAAGATTATCTTGCCATTGGTTCTTTTGAAAAGCACATAGTTCTAACCTATTTATTCAATTATGTACTGACCATCATCTTTTTTGGATTGATGATTTATATGAAGGAGAAAAAGTCTAATCAACTCGGATTCATTTTTCTATTTTCCAGTATCACTAAGTTCTTATTGTTTTTTGTGTTGATAGCACCAGTAATTGAGTTCACTCGAGGGTTGAATAATCCAGACTTCGCGGCATTCTTTGTGCCCTATGCAATTAGCTTAACAATTGAAGTATTTTACTTGATTCGATTATTGAACAAAGAATAAGCACAATTGGTCGAAAGTTCTTCAATAAAATTCAGATATAAGTTTTTTGTATTCTAATATTATGTGTACTTTTGCCCCGATTTTAGTCAACAACAGATCGTTTGATATGCATAGATTATTTAGATTTTTACTCGTATTGATTTTGATCAGCCCTTTGGCTGCAAACGCTAACGTTCATGAGGAAGATACTCATAATGAGGATACTCATGCAATGAATGCTGATCTTTCTGATGAAGATGTAAATAAGGAGCGCAATGGCGAATTTGTTAAACATCACACGAAGGATTCTCACGATTTTGGATTGTTGGTAAATGAGTCAGAAAACAAACATTATGGTTTTCCTCTTCCAGTAATTTTGTACGATGAAGGAGTTCATTTCTTTTGGTCTTCAGAATTTGATCATGGACATGCAGTTGTTGAATCTAACGGAATGTACTACAGCTTAAATACGCATGATGCAAAAATCTACAAGACGGATGAGCACGGTAATATACTTACGGAAGAAGTAGTTACTAAGCATACCGAAAACGAAACTGCTGCAGACGGAACAACTCATGAAGTAATTACAGAAGAAATTGCGATTGTTCAATTACGTCCTTGGGATTTTTCAATCACAAAGAATGTATTCGTTACAATGATGATGTGTGTATTGATGTTCTTCTTGTTTAAGGGAATTGCAAAGTCATACCGAACTGGATTAGCACCTACTGGGGCAGCAAAATTCTTTGAGCCAATCATTTTGTTCATTCGTGATGATATTGCTCGACCAAACATTGGTGAGAAGGAACACAAGAGATATATGGCGTACCTATTAACGGTATTCTTCTTTATCTGGTTCTTGAATTTGGCAGGGATGACGCCTTTGGGAATTAACGTTACTGGTAACTTAGCCTTGACAGCTGGGTTAGCATTGATCACATTCTTTATTACAACTTTTACTGGAAACAAAAACTACTGGATGCACATTTTCTGGATGCCTGGTGTTCCAGTTCCAATGAAAATTATATTGATTCCTATTGAATTGATTGGTATGGTAGTTAAGCCATTCGCCTTGATGATTCGTTTGTATGCGAACATGTTGGCTGGTCACATTGTATTAGGGATGCTTATTGTTGCGGTTTATACATTCTCGAATGTATTCGCACAAGGAGCTTTTGTAGGATTGACGTTCTTTATGAACATTATAGAATTGCTTGTAGCAGTATTACAAGCATATATTTTCACGATGCTAACAGCGCTTTACTTCGGTTCTGCGTCAGCGAAAGCTGAGCATCATTAGTTTAGTATTTTAATAACCCTAAAATAAATAAGATGGAAGGAATGGATGTAAGTATGATCGGAGCAGGATTGATCGTAATCGGTGTCGGTATCGGTATCGGTAGAATCGGTGGATCTGCAATGGACGCAATTGCGCGCCAGCCAGAAGCTACAAACAAAATTCAAACAGCAATGCTTATTGCAGCGGCGCTTATTGAAGGAATTGGATTTGCCGCGTTATTCGCAGCATAAGACAATCATTTATCTCAGTACTGTAACGGTTGGTTGCAGTACTGAGTATTTAGAGTTAAAAAAGAATAAACGATATGGATAAGTTATTAGAAGAATTTTCGATTGGATTGTTTTTTTGGCAAGCAGTATTGTTCTTGGCATTACTTTTCTTACTTAGAAAGTTTGCTTGGAAACCAATCTTGAACGCCGTTAATGAGCGTGAAGAAAAAATTTCTGACTCAATTAATCAAGCGGAAAAAGCACAGGAAGAGTTAAAGGCAATGACCGCCAAAAACGAAGACTTGCTAAAAGAAGCGCGTGCTGAAAGAGATGGGATGATAAAGGATGCTAAAGCAACAGCTACTAAAATGGTAGATGATGCAAAAACAGCTGCGAAAGAAGAAGGAGCAAAATTGATTACTTCTGCTCGTGAGTCGATCAATGCTGAAAAAGCAGCAGCAATAACAGAGTTAAAAACACAAGTTGCTGCATTTTCAATTGAGATTGCGGAGAAAGTTGTTCGCGCTGAGTTGTCATCTGCTGATAAGCAAAAGACACTAGCGGATAAGCTTGTTGACGATATTAACTTGAACTAAGAACTCAGGATGAAGAGTACTAAAGTAGCATCACGATACGCAAAAGCATTGCTTGAGATAGCCATCGAACAAAATAAGATCGATGCTATTTTAGGAGATATGCAATTCATATCCAAAGCAAACGAAGAAACACATGACTTCGAATTGTTGATAGCAAGTCCTATCATAACTGCTGATAAGAAGATCTCAATCTTTGAAATAGTGTTCGATCAGTTTGAAGAGGCTTCAATGTCTTTCATTAAGTTGATCACTAATAATGGAAGAGAGGCATACCTTCCTCAAATTGCACAATCATTTGATGACCAAGTGAAAGAGCACAGAGGAATAGTTCCAATTACAGTTGTTTCAGCGACGAAGTTAGAGAACAGCACGAAAGATGCAATTCTAGCGAAAGTACAGGCAACAGTTACAGGGACTTTAGAAGTAACAGAAGAAATAGATGATTCACTAATTGGTGGATTTGTGGTTAGAATGGGAGATACGCAAATTGATGCTTCCGTTGCTAATCAGTTTAACAATTTAAAACAACGTTTAACACGCTAAATTAAGCGGCGCACTGAGCTAGTCGAAGTGAGCCAGATAAAAACGATACACTATGGCAGATGTAAAACCAGCAGAAGTTTCTGCAATTTTAAAAGAGCAACTTTCAGGATTCCGTTCTGAAGCTGAATTGCAGGAAGTTGGAACAGTACTTCAAATTGGTGATGGTATTGCACGTATTTATGGACTTCAAGGAGTTCAGTACGGTGAATTGATTGAGTTCGATGAAGGACTTCAGGGAATCGCATTGAACTTAGAGGAAGACAACGTAGGAGCCGTTCTTTTGGGACGTTCTTCGGGAGTGAAAGAAGGAGACACTGTTAAGCGTCTTGGTCGTATCGCTTCTGTGAAGGTTGGTGAAGGAATTATTGGACGTGTTGTTGACACATTAGGTAACCCAATCGATGGTAAAGGACCAATCGAAGGGGAGTTATTCGAAATGCCAATCGAGCGTAAGGCACCAGGAGTTATCTTCCGTGAGCCTGTAACAGAGCCACTTCAAACAGGAGTAAAGGCAGTTGATGCCATGATCCCAGTTGGACGTGGACAGCGTGAGTTGGTTATTGGTGACCGTCAAACTGGTAAAACAACAGTTTGTATTGATACGATCATCAATCAAAAAGAATTTTACGACAAAGGTGAACCAGTTTATTGTATCTATGTTGCCATAGGTCAAAAAGGTTCAACTGTTGCCGGTATCGTTAAGAAATTGGAAGATGCAGGTGCGATGGCTTATACAACTATCGTTGCATCAAATGCTTCTGATCCTGCACCAATGCAATTTTACGCTCCAATGACAGGTGCTTCTATTGGTGAGTTCTTTAGAGATACAGGACGTCCAGCATTAATTATTTACGATGATTTATCGAAGCAAGCCGTTGCATACCGTGAGGTATCATTGCTACTTCGTCGTCCTCCAGGACGTGAGGCATACCCAGGTGACGTATTCTACTTACACTCCCGTTTATTAGAACGTGCAGCGAAAGTGATTAACGATGACACGATTGCAGCTCAAATGAATGACTTGCCAGAATGCTTGAAAGGAAAAGTAAAAGGTGGTGGATCATTAACGGCATTGCCAATTATTGAAACACAAGCAGGTGACGTTTCTGCATATATCCCTACAAACGTAATTTCGATTACTGATGGACAAATCTTCTTGGAAGGTGACTTGTTTAACGCAGGTATCCGTCCAGCGATTAACGTTGGTATCTCGGTATCACGTGTAGGTGGTAACGCACAAATTAAATCAATGAAGAAGGTTGCCGGAACATTGAAGCTTGATCAAGCACAATACCGTGAGCTAGAAGCATTCGCTAAGTTTGGTTCTGATTTAGATGCATCAACAAAGTCTGTACTTGATAAAGGTGCTAGAAACGTTGAGATCTTGAAGCAAATGGAAGGTGATCCTTACCCAGTAGAGAAGCAAGTTGCAATTATCTACGTTGGTACAAAAGGATTGATTCAAAACGTTCCAATTGATAAAGTAAAAGCATTCGAAAGCGAATACCTTGATTACTTAGATGCAAAGCACAGAGATACACTGGATGCACTTAGAGCTGGGAAATATACAGACGAGCAAACAGATGTTCTTGCAGCAGTAGCGAAGGAATTGGCAGCGAAATACTAGAAAATTATGAGTTAGGAATGATGAATGCATAAGTTCATCATTCCACATTCATCATTTATAATTAAATAAGATGGCAAATCTTAAAGAAATAAAAAACAGAATTACCTCAATTTCATCAACGATGCAGATTACTTCTGCGATGAAAATGGTATCGGCCGCAAAATTGAAGCGTGCGCAAGATGCAATTACGCAAATGCGCCCTTACGCTGAAAAATTGACGGAGATCTTGGGTAATTTGAGCGCAACGTTGGACCTTTCTGAAAATGCTTTCTCTCACCAAAGAGAAGTAAAGAATGTGTACTTCGTAGCGATTACTTCAAACAGAGGTTTGTGTGGAGGTTTTAACAACAACATCATCAAGAAGGCAAATGCTTTATTGAAGGGTGAGTATGCTGGAGTTAACACTAAATTGATCGCTGTTGGTAAGAAAGTGAATGATGCATTTAGAAGAACCGATATAGGTTTTCGACCAGAAGGTATCGGTGCAGCTGAAGATATGTTCAATGATTTGACTTTTGAGCGCTCATCTGAACTTGCACAATTCTTAATGGATGAATTTGAAGCTGGCAAAGTGGATAAGATTGTTGTATTGTACAACAAATTCAGGAATGCTGCAATTCAAGAAGTAATGGCTGAGCAATTTTTACCAATCGTTACTCAAGAACAAGAAGGTAATACAACTGCTGGAGATTACATCTTCGAACCATCAAAGCAAGAGATTGTAGTTGATTTGATTCCAAAATCATTGAAGACTCAATTGTTCAAGGCTTTATTGGACTCAAATGCATCAGAGCACGGAGCGCGTATGACAGCAATGCACAAAGCAACTGATAATGCGGGTGATATGAAACGTGATCTTACACTTCAATACAACAAAGCACGTCAAGCTGCAATTACAAACGAGATCTTGGAAATCGTTGGTGGGGCAGAAGCATTGAACGGATAATCATCAGAATATTTATAGTGAGCCCCTTGTCTGATTCAGGCAAGGGGCTTCTTTTTTGTTGTTTGGTGATCAATAAAATGATAAAGGTCATTGCAACTGTTGTGATATCCTAGTATCATTGCATTCGAATCATATACATGGACACGGACCTTCTATTCTTAATCATACTGCCAATCGTTGCATTCATGTACGCCGCCGTTGGACATGGTGGAGCGAGTGGTTACTTAGCATTGATGTCTCTATTCGCATTCCCTCATGAAGTAATGAAGCCTACAGGCTTGTTATTAAATCTATTCGTAGCAGCTATAGCGTTCTATCATTTTTGGCGCACCGGTCACTTCAATTGGAAATTGTTTGTTGCATTTGCCTTAGGGTCAATCCCCTTGGCGTATTATGGAGGAACATTGGAGATAGATGCCAGAATTTACAAGATAATACTTGGAGTCTTGCTACTATTTGCCATTGCTAAAATGTTGAATTTATTTGGCAAGGAATCAAATGACATTAGAAAGATAAAATGGGGCGAAGGAATTGCAGTAGGTGGTGTCATTGGTTTTTTCTCGGGACTCATTGGCATTGGCGGCGGGATAATCTTAAGTCCTGTTATACTTCTAATGCGCTGGGGCAAAGTAAAGGAAGCTGCAGCGGTTTCAGCTTTGTTCATCTGGGTCAATTCTGCTTCAGGTATGGGCGGGCTTATGTACGCTGGAAAAGCAACTCTCGATGTTAATAGTTGGCTGTATGTTGGACTGGCCGTTATCGGAGGTTTTATCGGAGGTTACATTGGCAGTAAAAAGATGAACAACAAAGGACTTCGTTATCTACTGGCATTCGTACTCATTTTGGCTTCCGTTAAACTGTTTCTTGTCAAGTAGAATTCTTCTTTGGTTCAAAAACGAGTTGTGCTATTCGCAAGTGGTAGTTTTCACCATGCGCAATTCGATTGATTCACTTTACATCTTGTAGCTAATTTGGCTGAAAACTATTAGCTATGAAAACAATTCTTTACATCACTACTCTTGTCTTTTTTCTGGTATCCTCGTGCGGAATGAGAATGGAAAAACGACTCTACAATAGAGGATTCCATGTGTCGTACAATTACAACAAAAGTTCAGGCGGAATTAAAAAGGTGGAACCCGCTTCGCAAACAAATGAGGACTTGGCGCTGCAACAAGTTAATCCAGATCATGTCGATGAATTGGAATTGCTTACGGTCTCAGATCTAGAACCTGCAAAGATTATAGATAACACTGCTCAAGAATTGATAATTATCACTCCTGACGTAGAGCCAGCAACTATTGATGATGCTCAAATTACAGATGTTTCGAACATTGAAATCATTCTAGAGAATACCGAAAGGGGAATGTTCAATAGAACGGACACCAAGAAAAATGGAAGCAGTTCAACTTCTGATGATGAGTACCTATACCTGATTGCCGGACTTGTTGCCCTTTCCGCTTTTGGTTTGATTAAAGTCAGTCGTAAAAAAGGAGCACAATTGGCGCGATGGGCAAATAGCAACAAGTATAAATCTAGAAGCATCCTTATTTTGGGGCAGTTCGGTTTGGCATATGTCGGATATGCGATTGGTTTAGAAATGAGTAAACTCGGTTTTAATTTTTCCAACACGTCACAATATGTTCTAAGTGGTGTGACTGCAGCGGCAGTTGTGGGTTCCTTGTTCTATGAGCGCAAGAAGTCAAAATCAATTGACCTCAATGCATTTTTCAAAAAGAAAGCAGGACAAATTATCGTTGGAGCGACCCTGTTTGCTTCAACAATGGGGATAGGTAATGGCATTGAAATGGATAGAACGCAAATTTCTGGGATTGGGCAGGTTGTTGAATTGACCGCATCGATGGGCAGTTCATCGTATGACTTCCCAACGATGGAAGAAGTGAATGCGCCATTATCGGCTGCAGAGCATAACAAAGCAGTAGGAGTGATAGTGTTTTGGATTTTATTGGGAATATGCCTTTCTGCATTACTGGTTATCTTGACATGTTGGACATTTTGCACTGCAGGATCTTGGGGATTCTTAGTATTATTAGGAAGTATCCTTGTCCTGGTCATATTTAATTGGGGGATGAACAAGTGGCATAAGAATTTCACATAGGGTATATCTGAAAGAGTACTCTCAAAATAGATACTGTGCGGTAGGACAAGGGTAGGTGGTACGTAGACATGTAGTTACTTACCCTTTGTTTGCATTGGCAAGAGGTTTTAGTCCTTGCAATTTCATTAACTTAGTTGCATGCGGTATTGTATAATCTTCTTAACCATCATTTTATCAGGTCTCTGCTTCGGACAAGATTCAGCTACTTTTTCAGGTAACATGAGTGAAAGGAAGCACAGAATTGCAGTTGCAAGACAGTCGATTAGTGAATTGAAAGATGGAGTTCTATTGGTTCGACTCGATTTTCAAAAAAAGAGAATTGACTATTACACACAATATGACAATTTAAGAGAAGCTGAGAAAATTGAGGCTAAGCAAACGAAGATGAATCGAGAAATAATTGATGCGTTCAATACTCACTTCGATTTTTGTCAAATTGTTTATTTCGCGCAAGAAGATTCGCGGAAACTATTAAATGGCGACCTTGATTCTATTGTATTTTACAATAACAATTATGAGCAAGACCCAACAATTGATATTGGTGATAAGAAGTGGCTTGTTGCTGAATTCGGTTTTATTGAGCAAGACATAACTACGTATTATGGAGGAACCTCACATTTTCCATTTAATGAAGAGCCCTCTGTTCTCGCAAATGAATATGGAGAAAAGAAGAATAACATAAGTGCATTGGTAATTCGTAATATTAAATTTCAGCAGATGCGAGATCCTTTCCCATATTATGCTTCATATAATTTCTTTGGTTTAGTTAAGAAACGATATCGAATTCCGGTAAAAAAGTTGAATGATCGCTTACATCGGTACTTTTCAAGCAATCATATTTCAGGAGAATAACCAATAATCTTCACCTTCAATTTTATTCCACGATTTAAGAATTTCGTGAATCTCTTTTTGTCCGTCTGGAGATGCAACAGCTATAATAATTTGTGGATTGATCAATTCATTTACTACTGAGTAGTGTTGTAAAGTTGTTCCATAAATATCCTTTCCAATCTTTTTGTCATTATCACACACCCATTGACATGGACCGTCATAAGATTGAATGAGTTTAGCCAAATCCTTTCCGTTTTTACCAGCGCCCCAAAGTACTAGAGGTCTATCTTGATCTCGTTCGAGTTCACAGAAGTAGGCAATCTTTAGTTCAAAAAATCGATTGTCTTTGTAGCATTCCCAATTTCTTGAAATACGATCAGGTCTATCTCTCCAATAGTGCAGTACGAGATCTAATCCAACAATTTTCAGGCGCCCTTTAAAAAATCGAAAACAGAGATCATAATCTTCGGGAAACACATCATTGTAGAATCCGCTTACGGCGTCAAAATCTTTTCGATGTACCAACCAACAATTGGAGGGGATTACGCATTCTCGGTACATGTTTTTCGCATGTGAATTATTTCTAGCAACTTCACATAGCCAAGCGTCATACCGCTTAAAGCCATCCCCAACTTCACCTTCGTCAGAGAAATATTCTGTCCCCCCAGTTATTACAGATCCTTTACCATGCTGCAACCAAGCATCATACATTGATTGCAATTTGTAAACAGGCATGATGTCATCTGAATCCATGCGATGGAAAAGCTCTCCCATGCTTTGAGAATACCCGAACTGTAGCGTTTTTAATAATCCTGGTTTGGGATTGGTATACACGCGAATTCTAGAATCTTGTTGGGCGTACGACTCTAGTATTGCCAAAGAATCATCTGAAGAATCATCATTTACAGCAATCAACTCCCAGTTCTCATAGGTTTGAGCCAAGATGGAGTCAAGACAAGCAGGCAGATACGGCGCTGTATCTTTGGTTGGTAAAATTATAGAAATAGTCAACTTCGCGAAAAGATCAATTGATAGTTACTCAGTAATGATACAAAGAAAGTATCTTACATGTTGAGCAAGCACGGAGAAATAGAGTCTATTATTTCTTAATGTACTTCGTAGTATACGTTAAGGTTCTGATCGTGTACATACCAGAAGACAAATTGGAAATATCAAGGTGTTTAGTGGTAGGACTTAAAGAGACAACTTCTACAGAGTTACTGATATCCTGACCTTGAACATTGTAAATACGAATCATTTCCAATTCAGATTCATCACCTTCAATAAAGATTTCATGTGTTCCTGGGTTAGGAAATACCGAAATTCCAGCTTCATTTGATTTCGAAAGATCTACGCTTCTAACATCCGAATACGTAAACTTTCCATCAAAATCAGTTTGCTTCAATCGGTAATAAGAAGTTCCGCTGAAAGGGAAATGATCTTCTAGAGAGTAGTTGATCAAAGTGCTAGAAGTTCCTCCTTCTGCTCCATCAACTATACCTACCAATTCCCAATCAGTTCCATCATAACTTCGTTCAATTGAAAAGTAATCATTATTGATTTCGGTTGCGGTTTTCCAGAATAGTCCAACATTTCTTTCTTCCAAAGCAATTGCGCTAAATGAAATCAATTGAACTGGCAAAAATCCCCATCCACAAAAGGTAACCAAATTTGGATCGGAGGCATTACTCGCTGTATAGGACTCTTCGACATCATTATTTTGTAACACATCACCTCCGGACATTCCACCAGCAGGGGCTTGAATAGCGGGAGGGTCAGCATCATTCGCAAGATTGCAAATGTTTTGGCAAAGGACTACAGATTCTCCCCAAGCAGCATTTGTTGCTTGACCTGCAACTCCCCAACCTCCGTCTGAGAAATAAAAAACATACCCCTTATCACTTGTCTGTTTTTTAAGTTTAAGTTTTTCTGTGTAAATATTTCCACAACATTCAATCTTTCCCCCATGATTTTCAAATTGAGTATATGCAGTAATATCACCTGAGTTACATTGATAGAAATCATTATGATAATCATTGCAGAAAATCACACCTGAATTGTAAGAAAACCCATCATTGTGAAATTTGCCTATGGTATTAATAAGACCATCATTATAAATTCTTCCATGAACCCCGAGAGGGAACGGTAGTGGATAGACAGCTGGAGCTTGATCTGCTGAGATAGCAATTTCAAAATTTTCTCCCGTACCTAATTGTCCACCAGCCTCAACAATTAATGCGCCGTAAATGTTTAAATCATTTGTAAGAACAACAATATCGCCATTTGATATTATCATAGAATCAGAACATGGAAGGTTCTGCGGAGGTTGACCAAAGGTTGGATCCCATATTGCTGGGTTATTCCAATTCCCCCCGCTAATAGTTCTATACACTCTACCATATGAGATAATTACAGCACCGTTTCCACCGTTTCCACCGAAAGTGTTGACGCCAAACTTCTTACCGCCACCACCACCGCCAGCGCCATAAGTGTTTCCAACGCTACCATTAACACCAGGAGTTCCGCCAATTCCGCCAATTCCACCGAGTGGTCCATTGTTATTACCACCAGCACCGCCGTTCGGTGCAATTTGGGTAGCTCCAACATTGCCAGTAATATTTGTAGCCCAAACTGATCCGATTCCACCGTTACCACCAGTACCTCCTAAGTTCTCAGGCATTCCACCTTGACCACCAAAAGCTTGTAATGAGACATTAAAATTTGATTGAGCTCCGGTAGTACCGCTTCCTGCGGGTCCACCTCCAATACCTCCAGCACCTACATTTATGGTAATTGATGATCCTGGAACAACGTTAATAGATGCTGTGGCATAACCGCCTCCACCACCTCCACCACCACCGATAGAGTTCGTGTTTGAACCACCTCCTCCACCGCCAGCACCGTATACTTGCACGATAACCTGAGTTACACAGCTTGGTACGACCCATGCGTATACTCCAGGAGCAGTGTAAGCAACTTCGGTTTGACTCAACGCTGGTAATGATACCAAGAATGAGAAGAGTAGATATAGAGTAGTTTTATAATTCATAATCGTAGGCGTAAGTAGTTAATCGCACTGCAAGCATCGAAGCTTGCTTACACTATTTTACGCCAAAGCGCATCAATAGGTTTCATTAAAATAAATATAATTATGCACACACACTATTATTTCGGCAATAAATGTGTGCTAAATGTGTGAATTTGACTTATGGTTTAACAAACACTAGTAATAAATGAATGTTTCGTTAAACGTAGTGATACAGTGTAAACTCAACAGAATCCACTCTGTTATTCGTCAAGAAAGCAGAACAAATTAACCTTAACTGGTTAAATGTCAACAATTAAGACAATCCTGAGATTTTACCGTCGTTATCAATATGCATTCCTTCCGAAGCTGGAGTTGCAGGAAGTCCCGGCATACGCATCATCTTTCCTAAAATTGGAATAATAAACCCTGCTCCAGCTGCGAATTCGAATTCACGAACTGTAATTCTAAAGTTAGTTGGTCTGGCCAACAACTTATCGTTGTCAGAGAATGATTTCTGCGTTTTAGCCATACAAATCGGCAATTCATTCAACCCTAATTGATCAATTTTTCCTAGATCAGTAAGAGCTTGTTTAGAATAGTCAACTCCATCAGCACCATAAATTTCACGAGCAATTGTTTCGATCTTGTCTTTAATGGAGATATTCCAGTCGTACAATGGTTTAAATTTGTTCTTTCCGGATTCAACTTCAGTAACAACGGCTTTTGCAAGCTCAGTCATTCCGTCTCCGCCATCCGCCCATCCTTTGGCAACGATAGCGTTAACACCCATCTCCTCACATTTTACTTGTATTAGTTGTATTTCCTCATTTGTATCTGTCGGGAATGCATTGATTGCAACTACTGGGTTCAAGCCAAATTTCTTGATGTTTTCAATGTGCTTTTCTAAGTTGGCAAATCCAGTTGACACGCGTTCAACAGAAGGTGTATTGTACTCTTCTTTTGGTGCACCACCGTGATGACGCAACGCACGAATTGTTGCAACGAGCACCACTGCTTCTGGTTTTAACCCACCCGAAACACACTTAATATCCAAAAATTTCTCGGCTCCTAAATCAGCTCCAAAACCTGCTTCCGTTATTACATAGTTAGAAAGGGATAATCCCATTTTCGTCGCTAAGATTGTATTGGTTCCCTGTGCAATGTTCGCAAATGGACCACCGTGAATAATAGCAGGATTTCCTTCCATTGTTTGAACAAGATTTGGCTTAACGGCATCTTTCAACAGAATTGCCATGGCGTTTTCTGCTTTCAAGTCACGTGCATATACAGGTTTCTTATCGAATGTTAATCCAACATAGATATTTCCCAAACGGTTCTTTAAATCTTTAAAATTCTCAGCCATACACAAGATCGCCATTACTTCAGATGCCGGAGTAATATTGAATCCATCTTCACGTGGAATTCCATTGGCTGTACCTCCTAGTCCAATAGTAATATCACGCAACGAACGATCATTCATGTCCATTACACGTTTCCAACCAATGGTTCTTGGGTCAATTCCAAGACTTCGTGTCTTGCTTTGTATGTTATTATCGATCAATGCCGACAACAAGTTATTTGCTTTTTCTATTGCTGAGAAGTCACCAGTAAAATGTAGGTTGATGTCTTCCATAGGTACCACTTGTGAATAACCTCCACCGGCTGCACCACCTTTAATTCCGAAAACTGGTCCCAAAGAAGGTTCGCGCAATACAACAGTTGTCTGCTTACCAATCTTATTCATCCCTTCGGTCAACCCAATAGAAGTTGTAGTCTTTCCTTCTCCAGCAGGAGTAGGTGTCATGGCAGTTACCAAAACCAGATGATTCTTTTTTATCTTGTTTTCATCAATTAAAGTCAATGGAAGCTTAGCCTTGTACTTTCCATACAATTCTAAATCATCTTCATCAATAGCTAATTTTGAAGCTATACTATTGATGTGTTGCATTATTGCTGCTTGAGCTATTTCAATATCTGATCCTACTTTCTTTTTCATCTGAGATTCGTTTTATTTTTCTGCAATGGTTCGTGAATATACGGGCTAAAGTATATTTTGTTTCAGATTGTACTTGATTTTAACGGAAAGGGTGCTTTTTGTGTCTCTACACTTATTCTGAAAAATTATTCTTGATGAATTGAACATTCTCAATTATTTCCCAATTTTCAGGTCGTTCAAAATCTTGTCCGGAGACTAAAATTTTCGCTGTAGGATATTCAGTTCGAATTGTTTTCCAGTCTGTATCCATCCAAAAGGCATGATCTTTTTCGAGAAGTTTAACGTCTTTTAATGGACCAGAAATTGACTTCCCAACTAAGGGCCACCACAAACTTTCTGTTTCTCGATCCCAAAGAACAAAACCATCAAGTCCATTCCAGACGTTTTGGTCGAAATAAGTATAGCCACTCAAAGCAAACGTCAATACTTCATCACCGTATTGTCGATCGTAAATAGCACCTAAATCTGCAAGGATGCAGTATGCCGCCATTATTGGTTTTCCATCAAGATAATCGTTCACCACTTCGTGTCGGGTAAGATCCTTAATTGAATAGGCTTTTATATCGTCTCCCGAATAGGCTAACAAAAAACGTGTTGTATCGTCCCAAATGGTGTCTGCAATTTGAACGGAAATGAATTCGGGTTCAAGCAAGGCAGGGAATACTTCTCTGCCAATTCCATAGTGATATTGCTCAGGAATCAGAGAGCTGTTTGAAATATTAAAATGTTGCAGGCTGTCTTTTCCGCCATACAACATTTGCTTTCCATCTATTTCAAAAAACTTTCCATGATCGATGGCAAGTGGCCTGATTTTTTTTGTGGCAGTATTAGATTTTGCAGTTATGCCGCAAGCACTAGCGAAGAGAATGAGTGTGATCCAGATAAGTGTTTTCATAATGTGCATTTAGACGAGCGAGAATGGATTAGTTTACCACAGATAAGGATATTACTAGTGATTAGTGAGCGCATTGAATACAAAGCAGACTTTCAGGACGGATAAGTATTCTTCCCAAAGGAATATCATTCTTACATTTCATGCATTTCCCAAAATCAGTTGAATCAATTTTTTCAAGCACACGATAAAGATTCTTTAACTTCTCTTCTGCTTTTCGGAGCGCAGCCTCTACCACGCTTCGGTTATTGATTGCGTCCATCCGTGACACTCTACCAATGGCAACGTCTGGTGCTTCTGGTTTTACGAGGTCTTTATATTCCTCCACAGTTGCCTCCGTTTTTACGATTGCATCAAGTATGGTTTGTTTAATGTCTTGTGTATCCATGAGAAGTATCTAATCTAAGAAATTTTAATTCAAGTTTGAATTTTGAACCAATTCACAATGGATCATTCAAAACACACATTCTTTTGGTAGGAATGAGCAAAAAAAGCTATTTTCAAAGCGAGAACCTCTATAAATGCGAATGTTAAAAAAGAAAATAGGCCGTTGGGTAAGATCAAAACGTTTCTGGAAACGATTGGTTTTAGCTGTTTTGGGAGTTCCAACATTACTGCTTGCAATAACCCTAATTATTGTTTACCAAAAACAAGATGAATTGGTGCGTGAACTTATTGAAGACTTCAATGCGGATTTTGTTGGAAGTACTTCCATTAGTGATTCGCACATTTCCATGTTTGCCAATTTCCCGTATATTTCAATCGACCTTGAAGACCTTGAAGTTCATGAAGGAAAGGACACAACGGATACGCCCATATTGAGAATTGAGGACACCTACTTTGGCTTCAATTTGTGGACAATCCTAACAGGGGATATGGAGATTAAAAAGATCAAACTTGAAAATGGACATATAGATCTCGTTGAGCATACAGATGGACAATTCAATATCATAAAGGCACTATCCCCTGAAATCCCATTAGATAATCCGGGAGAGGAATTTCATCTTGATTTGAAAAAAATTGAGTTGAAGAATATCGATCTGACTAAACTGAATGAGACAAATGGATTAAAAGTAGAAGCGTTTATTACAAGTGCTAAGTCAAAATTTGTGAATTCAGGCGAGCTGGTTCACTCTTCCCTTGAAGCACAATTCGTTCTTAATCTCATCAAAGATGGAGACACGACTTTTTTAAGGCATAAGCACATTGATCTGAGTACAGAAGTTGATTTTCTCAAAGGTGTAGATATTTTGAAAATTCAGCCTACTACAGTAAAATTGGAAGAGGTTGAGTTAAAAATGGAAGGCGAAATTGACTTTCTCAAAGATATGGACCTTGATCTTAAATTTACTGCGAACAATCCTAATTTTGATTTATTGATCGCTCTGGCTCCAGAGGAATTTATCCCAAGATTAAAGCAGTTTGAAAACAGTGGAGATATTTATATAGAAGCGACCATAAAAGGGCCGTCGATAAATGGAAATAATCCATTGGTTGAAGCCGTTTACGATTGTACGAATGGAATAATTACCAATCCGAACAATAACCGCTCAATTAAAAACCTTGTTTTCAGTGGGTATTTTACCAATGGTGAGGAGCGAACTATGGAGGATATGGAGTTTGCCATGGATAATTTTTCAGCGCAACTTGGTCGTGAGCAAGGAAATATTCAAGGAGACATTTTTGCACGTGATTTTAAAGCTCCCGATCTTAAAGTTAGGGCTGATACACGAATTGATTTAGCATTTATTACGGCTTTTTTAGAACTTGAGAATGTGAAGGATGTAACAGGAGATTTGATCGTTAATATTGGGTTTCATGACATTATTGATCTAGAGAATCCTCACCATGCAGCTACAAAACTGAACGAAAATTACAACTTGAGTTTACTATTGGAGAATGTTGGTTTTAAATATGCCGATTACGCATTGCCATTTGAAAATTTGAATTTGGATGTAGAAATGCATGGTCATACTGCTGAAATAGAAGAGTTTGGATTTAACCTTGGGAGCTCTGATATTCATGTGGTGGGTACTATAGATGACCTTCCAGCAATTTTGCATCATACGGATGTCCCTATTGACACTCGGCTGATAATTTTCAGTAATAAACTCAATTTGTACGAACTAACGGGGAGTGATAGTTCCGCGATACAAGAGGAATTAGAAAACGTAGAATTAGATTTTGATTTTATGGCAAGCGCTCGTTCTTTTACAGAATCGAAATACCTCCCTCAGGGCGAGTTTTTTATTAAGGATATGCATGCCGATTTAAAGAATTATCCTCACCGATTGCATGATTTTCATGCAGATATATTTATTGATGAGAGAGATTTCCGTGTGGTAGATTTTAAAGGAATGGTAGATGAAAGTGATTTCCTTTTTACCGGTAAAATAGAACATTACGAAAAATGGTTAGATGAACATCCGGGAGGAGATTCACGCATTGAATTTAATCTAATATCCAGTATGCTACAATTGGAATCGTTGTTTACTTATGAAGGCAAAAACTACGTGCCAGAAGAATACAGGCACGAAGAATTTGACGATCTGAAGATCCATGGGTTTACGTATCTGCACTTTGATGAGAAGTTCCGTTCAATGGACCTCACCATTGATAAATTTTCCGCAAAGATGAAAGTCCATCCACTCCGATTTGAAGATTTTGAAGGACGCATTCATTATGAAGATGAACACCTAATAGTGGAAGATTTCCACGGGAAATTAGGACATTCGAAATTCAAAACCACCTTACATTATTATTTTGGTGAAGACGAAAGTGTAAAGAAACGTGACAATTATTTTTCTTTAGTTGCCACGCGGTTAGACCTTGATCAATTAATAAAGTACAATCCAGCGCCGCAGATTATATCTGGTGCTGGGACAGGAAGTGGGGGAGTTGATCACGATGGAGGCTTTAATATTTATGAGTTGCCATTTACCGATATGACATATTACATCGACATAGATCACTTTAATTATCATCGTTTTTTATTTAAAAACTTAAAGAGCGAATTCCGTACTACACCCGATCACTACATTTATGTTGAAAATATGGAGTTCAATGGTGCTGGAGGACATTTTGATGTAAAGGGATATTTCAATGGGTCAGATCCGGACCTAATTTATTTTAGTCCAACATTAACTGTAACCGATGTAGACCTTGATAAACTGATGTTTAAGTTTGATAATTTTGGACAAGATCATCTCGTTTCTGAGAATTTGCATGGGAAATTTACTGGGACAATCACGGGAAAAATTCACATGCACAATGATCTAGTGCCTAATATTGATGACTCAGAAATCCACATGGATGTTGATGTTACTCATGGTCGTCTGGAGAACTACGCCTTGCTGCAATATATGTCGGATTATTTCAAAGACAAAAATCTGAACAAGATAGTTTTTGACACACTTAACAATCATATTGACTTGGTTGATGGTACTATGACGATTCCAAAAATGATCATTAATTCATCTTTGGGACATTTGGAGATTTCGGGGAAACAAGACCTTTTAGGTAACATGGAGTATTACATAAGGGTTCCAATAAAGATGGTTACGAGGACAGCCTTTACTAAATTGTTTGGGCGGAAGAAACGTGAGGAAGACGATAATGAAGATGATGAAATCATCTATGGCACATCGAGGACAAGATATGTTAACATTAAGATGATCAGTACGAGTGATGGTTATAAATTTTCACTTGGAAAAGAGAGAACGTGATAGAAGCATTTCATACTCTGAAGTTTTTGAAATAACCAATTCACAATGTATCATTCAAAACTCTTTTTCACTCTAACTCCCAGCGTTCGGATATTGCCTAATTTCACCTTATGAGTTCTAGTGTAGATAAAATGAATAAGCGTGGTGTAAAAACCAGCTACATGTCCACCATTATTGGTATTTCCCTTGTGTTATTCATGATAGGCATTGTATTGGGCGGATTTTTTGTTTTGGAGAATACGCAGAAGCAAGCAAAGGAAGATTTGCAGGGAGATTTGTTTTTTAAACCTGATTTAAATCCAGCGGATATTAAGCAAATTGAACAGGAACTCAAGACATGGGATCAATTCAAAGAAGTCTTTTATGTTTCACCAGAAAGAGCCATAGAAGAGTTTTCTGGAGAAGATCAAAATGCGGATAACATTCTTGCCATCTTTGACGGGGACAATCCTTTACCACCAACTATTGGCTTCAAACCTTTGGAAGAATATGCCACCATTGAAGGGATGCAAAAAATAAAAGATGATTTATTGGCTGCCTATGGTGATCGCTTAGATGATGTGAGTTATGATGAGTCAAGTGTGCGAAATGTAAATCTTGGTTTCAAGCAGGTTGTTTACATGATTGGTTTGATAGCGTTATTGCTCATTATTATCGCTGTTGCAATGATCAATAACACCATTCGACTGGCACTGTATTCCAAACGCTTTTCAATTAAGACGATGCAATTGGTTGGTGCCACATCGAGCTATATTCGACGTCCGTTTCTATGGCAATCAATTGGAATAGCAATTATCAGTTCCATAATAGCAATGGCATTGTTATTAGGGTTTATCTATGCACTGAACAATCTTTTAGATTGGATTGAGATCCAACTTACTATGCAGTTCTTGGGTTCTTTAATGGGCTCGTTAATGATTGTGGGTGTGATTATCACTTTTTTGTCAACGTGGTTCGCTCTTAACAAATATTTGCGAATGAAATTGGACGATTTATATTAACTTTGGCAGCATGAGCAATAAGAATTCAAACTCAGGGTCATCGGTAATTGATGAAAATTCAAAAGCCACTTCGGCAATGGATGGGAAAGAAATTTCCTTGAAAGAGTATAATAAAACAGCGCCACTTTCTTTCAATGTGAAGAATTATAGGTTGTTATTGATTGGACTTGCGATTAACATTCTCGGATTCATTTTAATGATTGGAGGTGGAGCAGAAGATCCAAATGAATTTGATGCATCTGAATTATTTAGCCATACACGTATCACAATAGCACCAATGCTTATCGTTGGAGGATATGTAGTGATCTTGCTTTCAATAATGAAAAAGCCAAAAGCTGAGTAATATCAGGCATTCGCTTTTAACCAATAACATTCAATGAGTCTTCTCGAAGCAATTATCCTCGGAATCATTCAAGGACTAACCGAATTTTTACCGGTGAGTAGTAGTGGTCACCTCGAGTTGGTAAAAGCTATTCAAGGACAAGACATGTCCGGTGAAGAAAGTATGATGATGACAGTCGTACTTCACTTTGCAACGGCGCTGAGCACCATGGTAGTCTTCCGTAAAGACATTCTCCAAATTCTTAAAGGATTGTTTCAATTCAAAATCAATGAGGAGTTCTGGTTTGCCGTTAAAATAGTTCTTTCAATGATTCCCGCGGCTATTGTGGGATTGAAATTCGATGACATTATAGAGCAATCATTTAACGGGCAGATTCTCCTTGTAGGTTGTATGCTTATTCTTACAGGTTTACTTTTGTTTCTTGCAGATCGAGCAAAAAAAACAGAAAAGAAAGTAGGAGTTGGACATTCTATCATCATTGGAATTGCACAAGCCATCGCTATTCTTCCTGGTATTTCTAGATCAGGGGCGACTATCGGAACTTCCGTACTTTTAGGAATTGACAGGACCAGAGCTGCACGATTTTCCTTTTTAATGGTTGTCCCTTTGATTTTCGGAAAGATGGCGAGTGACCTTATGAGTAGCAAGTTTTCTACAGATGGTGTCTCAATGGCAGCCATTAGTGTTGGTTTTATTGCCGCATTCGTTACCGGAATTATCGCATGTACATGGATGATTGCTCTTGTAAAGAAGAGTAAATTGTCATACTTCTCTTACTATTGTTTTACCGTGGGGTTAATTGCCGTTGGTTGGACAATATTTAGCTAAACTATGATAGAAGAATTCGCCGCTGGAAGCACCATATTGGTTGATAAACCCCTGCATTGGACATCATTTGATGTAGTAAAAAAACTCCGTTGGCACCTCAAACAAAAACTTGGAGTTAAGAAAATTAAAGTTGGACATGCTGGAACTTTAGATCCATTGGCTACAGGTCTCTTGGTGCTTTGTATTGGGAAGAACACGAAGAAAATCAATGATTACATGGTGGGCTCAAAAACCTACACGGGGAAGATCCTGTTAGGAAAAACCACTCCTTCATATGATCTGGAATCAGAGTACAATGCTGAGTTCCCTGTTGATCACATTACGGAAGAGTTAATGGATAAAATCCGAAAGACATTTATTGGAGAGATTCAACAAGTTCCGCCAATTTTTTCCGCAAAGCAAGTAGATGGTAAACGAGCATATGACATTGCTAGGGCTGGAGGAGAAATAGTATTGAAACCAAATCTAGTCACAATTCATTCCTTTGATATTGACTCGTCAAACTTTCCCGAGATAGGATTTGAAATCCAATGCAGCAAGGGAACATACATTAGATCCATAGCGTATGATTTTGGAAAAGAACTGGAGTCAGGCGGAACCTTAATCGAGCTTAGAAGAACAGCTTCAGGTGATTTTTCAGTCGCCGAAAGCAAGAGTGTTGAAGAGTGGATTGAATTTATTGACGGTGCAGCACTTTGAAAATGTTAATTTTTGTACCTTTGCGTCCCTTCAAAAAGGAAGATAATCTTTGTCGTTATGAATAAAATGAAATTATCGCAGTTTAACTTTGACTTACCAGAGGAGTTAATTGCAGAGCACCCAACTGATAATCGTGATGAAGCGAGAATGATGGTCGTCCATAAGGATACCGGAAAAATCGAACATAAATTGTTCAAAGATGTGATGAGTTACGTCGATGAAGGAGATGTGATGATCATGAACAACACGAAAGTTTTTCCTGCAAGAATGTACGGAAACAAGGAGAAAACTGGCGCGAAAATCGAGGTTTTCTTATTGAGAGAGTTGAACCGCGAGAGTTTATTGTGGGATGTATTGGTTGACCCAGCAAGAAAGATTCGTATTGGAAATAAATTGTATTTCGGAGATGATGAATCATTGGTAGCTGAAGTAATTGACAATACTACATCACGTGGAAGGACTTTACGTTTCCTATTTGACGGTTCGTACGAAGAATTCAAAAAGAAGATTACACAATTAGGAGAAACCCCATTGCCGAAATACATTAAAAGAGATGTTGAAGCGCAAGACGAAGAAAGATACCAAACAATTTACGCAAAAGAAGAAGGTGCTGTAGCAGCTCCAACGGCAGGATTGCACTTTTCGCGTCAATTGATGAAGAGACTTGAACTTAAAGGGATCGATTTTGCCGAGGTAACTTTGCACATTGGTCTTGGAACTTTCAGACAAGTGGAAGTAGAAGATCTTACAAAGCACAAAATGGATTCTGAAGAAGCACATATCACTCAAGAATGTGCAGACAAAGTAAATTCAGCAAAGAGAAACAAGAAGAAAGTAATTGCAGTTGGAACAACTTCAATGAGAGCAATTGAAACTTCGGTTTCGACAGACGGAATGTTGAAGCCTTACGATGGTTGGACGAATAAATTCATCTTCCCGCCGTACGATTTTAGTATTGCAGATGTGTTAATCACAAACTTTCATACGCCTTTGTCTACATTACTAATGATGGTTTCCGCATTCGGTGGTCATGAGTTAATGATGGATGCATACCAACAGGCAGTAAAAGAAAAATATAGATTCTATTCTTATGGCGATGCCATGATGATTATCTAATCAGAAAGAATAAAATTAGCGGTAACGCAACAAAAAAAAGGATGTCATTTAAGTGACATCCTTTTTTTGCTTGTAGTGATTTAGGTTAAGCTGCACAATGTTTTTGGCGATTTATACCGATAAAACCATCGTTAGCCACGACAAATTAAAGGTATTAATCGATGAATTCCAAATCTAACCAAAATTAATTTCTTTTTTTCCTCTCCAAGACGTACCACCTACCTCCAAATTATGACTATTTTTGTGAGCGCAAAATTGAAGTATGGAAATCGCTGCGAACGAAACATCATTTTCCGGAAAAATCAAAGCTTACGTGGTGTTTACCAAGTTTCGCCTTTCCGCGTTGGTGGTAATCTCGGCACTGACTGGTTATCTCTTTGTTGGCGGAAGAGATGCGCTTGAGATCACGTACTTACTCGTAGGTGGATTATTGGTGACAGCAGCATCCAATGGCTCTAACCAAATCTGGGAAAGAGATCTAGACAAACTCATGAAGCGTACTGAACGGCGTCCAATACCTATGGGCGTTATGACAGTGAACGAAGGAATTGGTATCGTGTTATTCTGTTTAGTAGCTGGAACAGCCCTTCTCTACATGCTTAATGCTTATACAGCTCTACTTGGCCTGCTTTCTTATATCTCATACGTGTTCATTTATACACCCATGAAACGCGTAAGTCCATGGGCAGTACTTATTGGCGCCATCCCTGGAGCTTTGCCTCCAATGATCGGTGCGATTGCACATACAAATGAGTTTGGCCTAATCCCAGGTGTATTATTCTTTGTTCAATTTACTTGGCAGTTCCCACATTTTTGGGCAATTGCTTGGGTAGCTTTCGACGATTACAAAGCGGGTGGTTTTTCATTGTTGCCATCCAAAGAAGGGAAGTCCAAGAACTCTGCGTTTCAAATTGTAGTGTATTCGCTCGCTTTGATCCCCTTTAGTCTATTGCCATGGCTTTTAGGACTTACAGGAACATTTTCTTTAATCGCAGCAACAGTTTTGGGCGCTTGGTTCTTCTTCTATGCCTTTAAACTACTAATGAGTTGCGACGATAAAGATGCACGTAAACTCATGTTTGCCTCATTTATTTACTTGCCAATTATTCAATTTGTATATGTATTTGATAGCGTGGACGCTATGATTCTAAAAATATTGAACGTATGACGGAAAATGTAGAAGAGAAAAAGAAAGATAAGTTGTACCCAGATGGGAATAGAACCCAAATGGAAACAGCAAAGAAGAACCTGATATATGTCGGAATTATCAGCGTATTTATGCTATTCGCTGGATTGATCTCGGCTTACATTGTTTCCATGGGAGACATGTTCTGGTTGAAATATCCACTTCCAAGTTCATTTTGGATCAGTACAGTGCTATTAATTATCAGTAGTGTTGCCATTCAACTGGCAATTGTGTTTGTTAAAAAAGGCAATACTGGAGCTTTAAAAATGGCAACTACATTGACGCTTATTTTAGGGATCGGTTTCGTGTATTTTCAGATGAAAGGGTATGGTCAGTTTGTAGACAATGGTATTCACATGGCAAACAACCGAATCATTGTTACTGAAGGACGATATGGAGATTACTTCGAAGTGAAGTACAATGGCGACTTCATTGAAGTCAACGGAAACGACTATTTGATTAAAGGACAGAAAATGACCGATGATCAGGTAAAGGAATATCAAGATTTCATGGCGCAATTTCTCGTAGTTGACGAAAAAAATCCTTTTGAAGTAACGCAATATGGAAACAAATTTGAACTCTATTTTAATTATTTGCCAATGGCCGTGAACGATGGAGCATTGGCCACTTCAACTGGTGAACCCCTTGAATTTCTAGATCGAGGACGATTAAGTGATTTAGCGATTAATGTTAGAGACAAGAGAGGAGATTTCTTTATTCGAGGAGAATTCGGGAAAGATTTCCACCTGTTTTACAAACGAAAAGAGCTTCAATATGAAGACCGAGAATTGAAGTTGGATGGTCAAACTTTAGGGGCTTACCTTCAGATAAAATCAATGGAATCACCTGATACTGCCTCGTCATATTTGTATATGATTACAGGGTTACACCTCTTACATATCTTCTTCACATTGTTCTTTATGGTAAAGATTGTAATTCGTTCATTTTCAGGAGCAATTAACGCCGATAATAATATTAGTCTAAGGATGGGAGCTATTTTCTGGCACTTTTTGGGAATATTATGGATCGGATTACTATTATTTTTACTTTATATTCATTAAACTTGCACATAAAATTTTTTCAGAATGGCTGGACACGCTTCGAAACAAATTGATTCAAAAACTCTATGGGGAGGTAAAATGTCTCCGTTTAGTACGAGTTATGGAAAGCTTATGATGTGGTTTTTCCTTGTATCAGATGCATTGACATTTGGGGGATTACTAATAGCTTACGGATTTACAAGACATGATTATCTGGGCTCTTGGCCTATTGGTGAAGAGACCTTTAACTCTATGCCGTTCTTAGGTCATGGTTTCCCTCTATTATACGTTGCATTAATGACGTTTATCCTGATCATTTCTTCGGTAACAATGGTATTGGCTGTTGAAGCTGGTCACCGTATGGATAAAAGAGGAGTTATCAAATGGATGATTGCTACCATAGTTGGTGGTTTCTTCTTTGTTGGTTCACAAGCTTGGGAGTGGTCTCACTTCATCCACGGTTCTGAATTTGGAAAAGTAGAGATTTACGACGGTTCAATTGCAACTGTACACGGAACGTTTGGAGAAATAGAGAATTTTCATGTAATCGTAGCTGGTGAACATCACGAAGCTGGAAGCGATATCATTGCTGGAGAACATGGAATGACTCAAGCGGAAATGATGCATATGTATCAACACGCCGTTGCTGAAGGTAATGTAGTTGACAATGTGATCACTTTGCATGATGGTTCTCAAGCTGAGATTACCAAAATGGCAAACACGGATGTTGCGCTTTACATCAAAGAAACCGGAGGCGAATATGAAATGGGTCACCATATCGAAGGTGCTGAGGCAGTTAAATTCTATGAAGATGCCGTTAATTCGGGTGATGCAGGTAGAATCGTATACGGTGCGAACTTGCAAGAGAATGAATACGGCCCTCAACAGTACGGACAATTCTTCTTCTTCATTACTGGATTCCACGGATTCCACGTATTCTCAGGAGTTATGATCAATATCCTCATTTTAATGGGTGTTGTTCGGGGAGTGTACCACAAACGTGGACATTACGAAATGGTTGAAAAGACTGGACTTTACTGGCACTTCGTCGATTTAGTTTGGGTATTCGTATTTACATTCTTCTACTTAGTATAATTAGAAAACACTTATCTATCATGGAAAGAGACGATATTATAGAATATTCATTAGAAGGTCATCATAGCGAAGAAAAAGGGAAACAACTTCGTAAGACGATATGGAAAGTAACAGCTTTGTTAACAGCAATTACTGCCATAGAAGTTCTTATGGGAGCATACATTAAGCAAGGAGACAACTGGACCTGGGAAATTACAAAATGGGTATTTGTTGCATTGACTTTACTTAAGGCTGGATTTATTGTATTATCATTTATGCATCTTGGAGATGAGCGTAAGACTATGAGATATGTAATCTTAATTCCTTACTTCATATTCATACTTTATTTAATTTTCATCCTGTTATGGGAAGCTACTGCCGTCGGAGATCTCTGGACGAATAGCGCAGTATAAGCATAAGATATATGGCTGTTAAACAAACTGCCGGACTAGCAAAGAAGATTCTTCTAACAATCATCTTGTTTGGTCCGGCTTTTATTTTGGCGTTAATTGGTCTACAACGTTGTGAACATGTATTTACAGAATTGGATGATTACGGTCCTGCGCCCAATTATTCATTCACAAGTTCGGAAGGAGTTGAGATGACTCAAGATGATTTTGATGGCAACATCGTTTTGATGACTGTGCTTCAACCTTTGTGTCCAGACAGTTGTTCGCTTTCCTTTTGGCATGTCGACCAAGACCTTTATCAAAGAATTCGAAAGAACAAGAAGAAGCTGGGAGCCGTTCGTATGATCTCATACGTTGTAGATTATGAAGGCAATCCAATAGAGGATGTATCTGCTATTCGCGACATGATGTATGATCAAGTTCAGCATTATGATCCAAATATCTGGTACATAGCTTCCGGAGATTACAAGGAAGTCTATAACCTTGAGAACAATCCAGAACTCGAAGAAGAAGTAAATGGATATTTTGGTGAAGAAGATCGCTGGAAACTAATGTTACTTATCGATAGAGAACAGCATTTTAGAATTGGAATTGAAGGGAATACAGAAGGTTTGATCCGAAAGATGAAACACTATATAGCTTTACTGCAAAAAGAATACGATAAAACAGCAGCAGATGCAGAACAAAATTAAGTGGATAATCGGTAGCGTGTTATGCGTGTCATTCATAATTGGATGTACATCCGAAGAAGAAGTGCAAGAGTTGGTATTGCCAATTTGGGGAGAACGCGATGTTGAATACAGTATGGTTGATGGCGTAGAAGTAGCAGATACTATTTATCACCAAATTCCAGAATTTAAATACCTCAATCATGACTCGATTATGGTGTCATCCGAAGAGATGAAAGGAAAAGTTTGGATCGTAGATTTTTTCTTTTCGCATTGTCCGACGATTTGTCCACCAATGACAGCACAAATGAAACGACTTTCAGATGAAACCCAAGACCTTAATGAGCATCTTCAGTTCATGAGTTTTAGTATTGATCCAGACAATGATACTCCTTCGCACATGCGTGGATACATGGAGGTGTATAAAATTGAGGTTGATAACTGGCAATTTTTCACTGGCAATGAAGAAGCGACTCATCTCTTAGCAAAAGAATTCTTTAGTGGTGCCCAGCGTGATGAATTTGCAGACGGAGGTTTTGGGCATACACCAAACTTTGCAATTGTGGATCACAATGGTCATGTCAGAGGAGTATATAATGGTATTGATCCTGCTCAGGTAGACAGTCTTCAATCAGATCTTAGAAAGTTATTGAACGCCGAGTATGGAGTTGAATGATCCTGTAAAACTTAAAAGGGCGAAAGCGGCAATTTACGCAGCTTCAATTGCAATACCTGTAGTTGTAGCGGTGTTATTTGGCGTTAAATTAGAAGGAGTTGACCTCAGTTTTCTTCCACCAGTTTATGCTACAATCAATGGGGTTTCAGCGATTCTTTTAATAGCCGCGTTGGTAGCGATAAAGAAGAAGAACATGAAATTGCATAGAGCTTTGATACGCTTTTGCCTATTTCTGTCACTATTGTTCTTAGGATGCTACGTTGCATATCATATGACTTCCACTTCAACTCCCTATGGTGGTGATTACCGTTTGGTCTATTATAGTATTCTCATCACGCACATTTTCTTAAGTATTATCGTGGTGCCTTTGGTGTTGTTCACTTATCTTTTTGCTTGGCAAGGAAATTATAAGCGCCATAAAAAGTGGACAAAGTTCACGTGGCCATTGTGGTTTTACGTAGCAACAAGTGGGGTTGTAGTCTACTTAATGATCTCTCCCTATTACGGATAGGAGTTGATCCTTTTCTGTACTTTAGGGGACTCATGCGGACAAATAAGTACTTCTTGCGATCTTTTCTGATAACAACATTTTTTGTTTCGTTTTTTGGAAATCAAGCGTACTCTCAGGACTCGTTGTACGTGGATTCATTATTAGCCCTTGTAGAAACAAATGTTCATGATACGCTTAGATGTGACGCTTACATGAAGTTGGCGAAAGTCACACTTGAAAATAATTTACAAGAAGGAATCCAATACTTCAATCTTGCGAAGGAAATTATTGATGAACATCTTGGTAAAGACAATAATCCCTTAGAATATTATCTTCAAAATCAACCCTACGTGCACAATGGTTTAGGAAAGATTTTCAGAAAGCTGGAAAATTATCCGGAATCACTCAGTAATTATTTGGCTGCGCTTGATCTCTTTACGGCGATGGAAGATAGCTTGGGAATTAGTACGGCATTGTTCAATATTGGTGGCGCCTATAGGTATCAAGATGAATTTGATAAAGCACTACAATATTACAATCAAAGCCTTGAGATCCAAATACATGGGACGGATACAAATGGATTAATTAAATGTTACAATGCACTTGGAATAATTTATCGTAAGAAAGGAGACAGTGATCAAGCTATATTATTTTATAAGCACTCTTTGGATTTAGGTTTAGCTTCCGAAGATACGTCCTCCATTATTTCTTCTTACATCAACCTCGGTGTTGCATCCATGAACATTAGCACAAGAGATGCCGAACAGTATTTTAGCATGGCCTTGCGCTTAGCGATTCCATTTGGCAAGGAGGTTTTAGTTGCTAAAATCAGGTTTAATCTGGCTGGAGTTTATCTAAAAACAAACCGCCCACAAAAAGCAATTGAATATTGTAAAATGGCTTTGGAGATCTACGAACGTCATCAAATGCTCAGTAAATTGAAAAGCTTGCATTTACGACTTTCCACCGCGTACAAAGCTATCGGTGATAATGGAAAAGCATTAGAACATTTGTTCGAACACATGTCGTATTCTGATCTGTTGGCCAACGAATATGATACTAAGGAGTTGGTCCGCATCGAAATGAACCATATTTTTGAAACGGAAAGAATTGCCGATAGTATTGCCTTCGCCAAGCAAAAAGAAATTTCAGATCTTGAGATCGGAGAGAAGAATGCAAAACTTGAGAAATATACAGCGCAAAAAATCGCCTTATTTGTTGGATTGTTTTTGTTTTTGATCCTTGCAATTGTAGCCTTTCGTAGTTACCGCCGAAAAAGAAATGACAATATACTCATCACAGAAGAAAAGGAGCGGTCTGAACGTTTACTCCTGAATATTTTACCTCGAGAAACTGCACAAGAACTTATGGAGCATGGTTCTGCCAAAGCAAGAAGTTATGAGCAGGTCTCAGTGTTGTTTACAGACTTCAAAGGGTTTACCAATATTGCGGAAGTTCTTTCACCAGAAGATTTGGTGGCTGAAATAGATCATTGCTATAAAGAGTTTGATAGAATTATTGAACGCTACAACATTGAAAAAATCAAAACCATTGGTGATGCATATATGTGCGCGGGTGGATTACCAGGAGAAAATAAGACGAACCCTATTGATGCCGTTAATGCAGCTCTTGAGATCCGTGATTTCATGAAGAAGTACAAGGAAGAACGTGATGCTGAAGGTAAGCCAGGGTTTGAAATTAGAATCGGAATTCACACGGGACCCGTTGTTTCTGGAATTGTAGGAATAAAAAAATTCGCTTATGACATCTGGGGAGACACGGTAAATATTGCTTCGAGAATGGAAAGTAGTGGAGAAGTTGGGATGGTGAATATCTCTAACTTTACCTATGAACTTGTGAACGATCAATTTGAATGTGAATATCGAGGGAAGATAGCGGCAAAAAACAAAGGCGATATCGATATGTACTTTGTGAAAGGATCGCTGAATTAGACAACGGTTTTATTGGCAATTTTTTCAATCACTGACCAAACAACCTCAGCCGATTTATCCCAAGAAAATAACGAAGATCTCTCAAGCCCTTTTGTACTTAATTCACTTCGAAGCTTTTCATTTCCGCAAATCTCAATGAGTTTTTGAGTGATATCCTCTAGGTCAAATGGGTCGCAATAGAATGCAGCATCACCTGCAACTTCTGGCAATGAGGTCTTGTTGCCCGCTAAAATGGGCGTTCCACATTTCATGGCTTCCACCAAAGGAATTCCAAAACCTTCAAAATAGGGAACAAAAGTAAACACTGTGGCTGCTCCCATTACTCTTGCCAATTCTTCC
Organism: Crocinitomicaceae bacterium; assembly: GCA_033791225.1. Lineage (GTDB taxonomy): Bacteria > Bacteroidota > Bacteroidia > Flavobacteriales_D > Crocinitomicaceae > UBA4466. The sequence continues at coordinate 507,986 of JASJHD010000014.1, read as the reverse complement.
AGGCTTAGGTGTCCAGTGAAGTGAATGTGCTCTGCTAATTCATCCGAGAATTGAATGGTCGAATGTCCTCTGGAGAACATTTTCTCTCCAACAATCACCAATTCATATGGACAAGCAGGGTCTTTTTGGCGCATTTGGTCGAAAGCTTGAATTAGTCTTTGAACGTTTTTCCGTGGATGCAATGCTCCTACGAATAACAAATACGGCTTGCCTTCTGCGTATTGCTGTTCAATAATTGGTCGTTCAGTTTCTACTAGTGGTTTAAACACATCGGATGCACCGTTCCAAGCAACAGTTACTTTGCTTTCATCTATTTGATAGGTAGAACAGATGTCTTTTTTTGAGTATTCAGATACCGTTAAAATATGGTCAGACTTCTTCGCGAACAATGGAAAATATTTTTGCAAATACCTCAAGGCTCTGCCTGGAATGTCTTCTGGATTATGTTCAAAATTGATATCGTGAATTACGTTCACTTGCTTTACATCAGTCTTGAGTGATAAATATCCATCAGGTGAAAAGAATACATCCACGTTGTATCTTTTCAATGCTTTTCGAACGGCAATTTCAAACCACATGTAAAACAATATCGGATGTCGCGCTTGTGGTTTTAATACAACCGCAGTCACATTGTCACCAAAGACAAATTTTTCGTGAAATGGTCGATCAAAAAAGAAAATGAATTCATGTTCGGGGTGCTGTTTAACCAAACGACGCACAATTTCATAGGTATACCATCCAAACCCTTCCATTTTATGAGAAAGTAGAAATCGAGTATTGATGGCTATCCGCATAGGTTGCTAGTATTGAAGAATGTAATTAGAACGCTTCTCTTGTCCTATTGTTGTCTCTGCACCATGCCCGCAATAAACCACGGTATCTTCGGGTAGTTTAAACATAACTTCATGAATTGACTTCTTAAGGATCTCAATGTCTCCTCCTGGTAAATCTACTCTTCCAAAACTTCCTGCAAACAAAACATCACCATTAATTACCGATTTTGTTGCTTCATTATAATAAACAACATGTCCTGGTGCATGACCGGGCGTAAATTTCACATCAAATTCGATGGTTCCAAATTTCAATTGCTCACCACCTTCCAAAAGAATATTTGGTTCAGGCGGAGGAACATATCCTGGAAAACCATAAACATGCGCATAATTTCCGACTGAAGTTAAATTGAACATATCTTCCTTATGCATGTAAAAGTCAATCGAATATTTTTCCAACAAGAATGCACAACCCAACACATGGTCAATATGAGCATGTGTCAAGAGAAGTGCAACCGGAGTCAGTTCATGCTCTTCCATGTATTCCACCAAGGTATCCTGTTCATGACGTTCGTAGCATCCAGGATCAATAATTACACAGTCTTTACCGTCGTGAACGATAAAAGTATTTTCTTGGAAAGGATTAAATGTAAAAGGAACTATTTGCTGAGCCATGAATGATATTTTGAACAAAAATAGAACGATTTTAATAAACAATTCCGTCAGGCACCATTTTTGAAGACTGCTTTGGCTATATTTGAAACCAAATTTAGACCAAGTAACAGGAACTCAGGTTCCCTAAATGAAAAGAACAATGACGAAATACATTTTATTTTTAATCGTAGGATTGATATTGGCAAGTTGCGGAACTAAGATCGCATACAACAATCAAGTAAGGGATGAATTTGGATTGGAATCAACGCAGCAAGTGAAGAAGGTGCAGTTTTTCACTTCAGCAACAATCATATTTGAAAAGAATAAGCAATCAGGAAATCAAACAACTGATGATGACGGGGCTTTGGTTACTTCGCAAAACAACGAGCAAGACAGAGTAATTATTCCAATCGGAACGAAATGTGTTTTTGATGGTTACGGACCAAATGAAGAACTTATAGTTCGATTCGAAATTGGTACAGGTAAAACATTAACCTTTGCCATGCGTCCAGGAACAACATCAGGTAAATATTACCTCGTGGCTGATTGGAACAATGGTTCTTCCGGTGGAACGATTAAATACGGAAACGAGATTTACAGTGTATCAAGTTCAAGCGGAACAGCCTACTTGCAAGTAGTGCGAAAGAGATTGCAAAAAACGAAGCGTAAGGACCGCGTTGTAAAAGGATTGAAAGTAGATTAATAAAAGATCTTCAAAAAATGCTCCCAATTTCTTGGGAGCATTTTTTATGCCTTTACGTTTTTATGGTTAATCGTGCTATACGGTACGGATAATGAAGCGAAGTCGTATGGTATTCGAGCGAAGTCGAGATATACCAACCCTAACTTTCTTTGTGCCTGCCTTATAGTGATCAAATTGTGCCTTTGTGTCCTTGTGGTCGACCTTTCCACCTAGTTAATCGAGCAAAATACCGTTGATCGAGCAAGAAAAAGAGGGAGCTTTTGATCATACGAGTGTAACGTCAATCCTACCACTTAGTTGATCGAGCGAAGCCGAGAGCAACCCTACAGCTCTAAACTAACACCTTCAATCTCCACAACTTCACTTTCATCTTTAATAGTTGTTTTCTGACTCAGGCTATAAACGAGTACACCCAAGACAATTAATATCACTACATAAGTAATTATTTTCAGAAGGAACCATTTCGATACAGGTGGAGAAGTATGGCGCTTAAAATCTACTTTTCGTTGATCTTCAAATTCCTCTTCTTTTAAATTATTCATACAGTCAGTTATCCATTGATTCCACCTATAAAATTAAATCAATTCTCTTACCTTTGAAGTAATGAGTCAGACAAAACACATTTTGGTTACTGGAGGTGCTGGATACATTGGTTCACATACGGTTATTGAACTTATTAATGCTGGCTATTCTCCAGTGATTGCGGATAATTTTCGCAATTCTCATAAAAGTGCAATTAGTGGAATTTCTGAAATCGCTCAACAAGAAATTATTCTTCGTGAGTTAGATGTATGTGATTTGGATTCCTTTGATAAAGTATTCAATGAGTTTTCTTTTGTTGGAATCATTCACTTTGCTGCACTTAAGGCTGTTGGCGAATCTGTAGAGCGTCCTTTGGATTATTATCGAAACAATGTTCTTGGATTATTAAACTGCATCGAACTTGCCGAAAAGCACAAGGTGAGAAATATAGTTTTTTCTTCATCTTGCACTGTTTACGGAGAACCAAAAGGAGAGAAGATAGTAAACGAAAAAACTGAAATGGGAGTGGCAAATGCGCCCTATGGTTATACAAAACAAATCGGTGAGCAGATGATCAATGATGTCATTCAGAGTGGTGCTGATTTACGTATTTTAAACTTGCGTTATTTTAATCCTGTTGGTGCTCATCCTTCATCTAAGATTGGAGAGTTACCCATAGGAAAACCAAGCAACCTATTGCCATTTGTTACTCAAACGGGTGTTGGAATTCATGATGCTCTTAAAGTCTTTGGAAACGATTACAATACGGCTGATGGCACATGTATTCGCGACTATGTTCACGTAATGGATGTCGCAAGTGCACACGTAAAAGGAATTGAATGGTTGGAAAAACAGTCCAATAGCTTTGTAGAAATCTTGAATATTGGAACCGGAAAAGGAACAAGTGTTTTGGAAATAATTCATACTTTCGAAGAAGTTTCTGGAAAGAAACTCAATTGGGAGTTTGCGGAACGAAGAGAAGGAGATATTGAAGAAATTTACGCAGACGTCTCAAAGGCAAAGAAACTGTTGAACTGGTCAAACGAAAGAACGGTGAAAGATGCAGTGCAAGATGCTTGGAATTGGGAGTTAAAATTGAAGAATGGTTAAAGGAGTCATCATAGCAATTGTTTGTGGGTTCAGCTTTTTTGCAAGCGCTCAATTCGACGGTCGAGGAGAAAATGAAACGTCTCGTTTTCGACCTGGTGTGATGTGGTTCTTTTCAGGATATAGACCTGCAGAAGAGGGCAAGCCGAACAAATTTGATCGATTAATTTTTGATCTAACCTACAACGATTGGGTTGGCGAACAAGGTCCATTTCAAAACAGTTGGGCATCTATTGGACTCAACACAAGTTTAATGTTTGATATTCCTTTGACCCAAGGGAACAAAGTTTCTTTCGGAGTTGGAATTTCACACCAATACACGCCAATCCGTCACAACAATCACTTGGTGATCGATGATGTGGCGAATACGACAACATTTGTTCTTAAAGATTCAACAGATCTTTTCTACAAGAGTAGTTTATCAGGAAATAGTTTTTCTATTCCGATTGAACTCCGATTTAGAAACGAAAGTTGGAAGCATTTCAAATTCCATATAGGTGGGAAAATTGGCTATCAAGTTTCAATGATGGCAAAATATGGAAGCAAGATTGATGGGCACAAGTACATTGATAAAAGATATGGTTTCCCAGATCAAGCTAAGCTCGTTTATTCCGCGCACATTAGAGTTGGAATTCGTAATTGGGCGATATTTGCGAGTTACAACTTCAATCGTTTGTTTACCAATTCAAACAGCACTAAGCTGAATTTGATCCAAATGGGATTGAGTATCTCCTTATTCTAATACTATGTTTATAGATACGCACACACATTTGTTTGTGGATGCATTTGATGAAGATCAAGCGCAGGTTGTTCAGCGTGCAATTGAATCTGGTGTTGAAAAGTGCTTGCTACCAAATATTGATGTTGATACCATTGATGCCATGCATGCTTTGGTTGAAAAATATCCGAACAACTGTTTTCCAATGATGGGGTTACACCCAGGGTCTGTAGGGTCTGATTGGAAAGAAAAGCTTTCTATTATTGAGAAACATCTTTTCGATGGGAATTATGTAGCAGTTGGTGAAATTGGAATGGATTTGCATTGGGATAAGACATTTGTCCAAGAGCAACGCGAGGCATTCATAATCCAAGTTAATTGGGCAAAAAAACTTAAACTTCCTATCGTTATTCATGCGAGAGAGGCCTTTGATGAAATCTTTGAGGTTCTGGATGAATTGAACGATGATTCTTTGACCGGAGTTTTTCATTGTTTTACAGGAACTCAAGAGCAGGCAGCCAAAGTCTTGAGTTATGGTGGATTTAAACTGGGCATAGGTGGAGTGCTGACATACAAGAAGGCAAACATTGGCGAATCATTGGAACATGTTGCCTTGGAGCACATTGTTTTGGAGACAGATTCACCATATTTGTCACCAGTACCGTACAGAGGGAAGAGAAATGAAAGCGCTTATATTTTGCATATTGCTGAGAAGTTAGCGGATGTGTATGGGGTCTCGCTCAAAGAAATTGAGCAACAAACAACCCTAAACGCGGAAAATTTATTTAATATCGGCACTTAAATCAATAGTTGCATCCAATGAGTCAACTGTTGATCAAGTAATAAGGAATAATAAAAAGAGATACGTAATATTGATGGAAGCAAGACCGAAAGTACTGATACTCTATACAGGAGGAACTATTGGGATGATCAAGGATTTGGATACTGATCAACTTGCGAACGTAGATTTCAATCACATTTATGATCACGTTCCAGAGTTGAAAAGATTAAACATCGAATTAGAAACAAAAAGTTTCGATGATCCAATTGATTCTTCCGAAATGAATATCCAGTACTGGCAGGAAATTGCAGAAACGATCTTTGAAAATTATTCACACTACGATGGATTTGTAGTGCTACATGGTTCCGATACAATGGCGTACACCGCTTCGGTACTGAGTTTTATGTTTGAAGGACTAAAGAAGCCAGTCATTCTAACAGGATCTCAATTGCCAATTGGAATCATTCGAACAGACGGCAAGGAAAACTTAATTACAGCAATAGAAATTGCAGCAGCGCAAGGAATTGATGGAGCACCAATCATTCAAGAGGTAGCAGTTTATTTTGAATATAAACTCTTTAGAGGGAATAGAAGTTCAAAAGATTCTGCAGAACATTTTGAAGCCTTTAAATCACATAATTATCAAGATTTAGCGGAGGCAGGAGTAAAAATCAAATACAATACAGGAAAGCTATTTCGAACTTCCAAAGAGAATATTGAGTTAAATGCAGACTTGAGCAATCGAGTTGCGCATTTAAAACTCTTCCCAGGGATGAATTTCTCTGTGTACAAAGAACTTTTTGATCGCGAAAGAATAGATGGAGTTCTGATAGAATCTTTCGGTGCAGGAAACACACCTTCGTCAGCAGTGTTTAAAGACATGTTGAAAGAATTTATTGACCATGGAGGTGTAGTTTTAAATATCACCCAATGCAGTTCAGGGGCAGTACAACAAGGTTTGTACAAGGCAAGTTCCCTTTTCAGTGAAATTGGTGTGGTCAGTGGAGGAGACATGACATCCGAAGCAGCGATCACCAAGTTGATGCATGTGCTAAATGAAAAGAATTTACCTAATGCACACACTTTGTTATCCCAAAACCTTCGTGGAGAACTAACTATCTAGTATAGCTTCATTTGCGAGAGTCTAGCGGATACGTGACTCCGAACCCCATTCGAATCCTAGCTTTGGAGACAAAAAAAAGTCCTGTTGATTAAAACAGAACTCTTTTAGTTGTAGCTAACTGCGGAGAGAGGGAAGAGGAAGTACCACTTCCGAAGACAGAAGGTCGATCGATAAGATCGTTAACCTGAAGGAAGGAATCTCCGGATAAACTGGATTGGTCTCTGTTTTGAGGTAGAGCTAAACAAAAAAACGCCTCATCAATAGATGAAACGTTTTGTTTGCGGAGAGAGGGGGATTCGAACCCCCGTTACGTTTCCGTAAACACGCTTTCCAAGCGTGCGCGTTCAGCCACTCTGCCACCTCTCCTTTGCAAGCATAAGTTGAGTTCAGCCTTCCGATAACTATCGGAACTGCACCTCTCCTTTTGCGGGGCGCTAAAGTACGAAATGAATTCAAATCCATTTCAGTTTTTATTGGAAAAGACACATGTTTTTTGATAAAAACTTAAAAGCTTAGATCAAGGATTCCAATTACTTGCCGAATACTTGACTATCCATCGTAATTGTGAAATAATTTTTATTATTTTTGGCTTTGAATTTAAACTTAGAACACGATTAAATTAATCTTTGAGAACATGAAAAAAACTATTAGTTCTTTAGTCATTGCAGCAGTGATGACATTCGGTTTTGTAAACCTTTCGACTGCACAAAACGATAACATAGAGGATACTACCACGATTGTAGATGATTTGGCGGCCGTCAATGAAGATTCATTGAATGCAGCTATTACAGAGGCAGCTACTCCAACTGAAGTAGAAGGTGGTGAGACAGCAGAAGCTGGCGGTGAAACTGATTTCATCCAAGAGTTAAAGCAAAAATTCATTGAAGGTGATCCATTGTGGATGACTTTACCATTGATCTGTTTGATCATTGGATTAGCAATGTCTATCGAAAGAATCGTTTATTTGAACCTTTCTACTATTAACACAAAGAAATTTTTAGACGAAGTTGAAACAGCATTGAAAAATGGTGGAGTAGATGCAGCTAAAGATGTTTGTCGTAATACAAGAGGTCCAATCGCATCAATTTTCTACCAAGGTCTCGACCGTTCGGAAGAAGGAATTGACATGGTTGAGAAATCAGTCGTCGCGTACGGTGGAGTTCAAATGGGACTTTTAGAAAAAGGACTTTCATGGTTATCATTATTTATCGCCTTGGCACCAATGCTTGGTTTCCTTGGAACGGTAATCGGTATGATCCAAGCCTTTGATAAGATTGTTGAGGATGGTCAAGTATCTCCAACAACAGTAGCAGATGGTATTAAAGTATCGCTTTTGACAACTGTATTTGGTTTGATCGCAGCGATTATTCTTCAAATCTTTTATAATTATATCGTTTCTAAAGTAGACGGTTTAGTGAACGAAATGGAAGACTCGTCTATCAACTTGGTAGATATGCTTTTGAAGAACAAAGTAGCACAGGCTTAATAAGTCTTTGATACGCGAGAGAATTAATAACATTTTTAAAACGTACATATGGATACGAAAAAACTAAATACAATCATGACTATCGTGAAGTTTGCGCTTGTAGCATTCGGAGTGATCGCATGTATATTGATTATTGGTGGTCCAAATATGAACGATACAGCACTAGAACGAGAAGTGTTTAGAGACGGTCCTGCAATGGGATTCGCTAGCACCTATACAGGATTCGTTATTATTGCAACAACAGTTGCAGTATTGTTGTTCTTCGTTATTCAATTGATTACAAATACAAAAAAGACAGCATTGTCTATCGCTGGTGTTTTAGCAGCACTTGTTGTTTATTTGGTCATTTTGATGATTGGTACCTCAGATACTAACTCATCTTTGGAACTTAAAGAATCAGTTCAAGTAGCTCAGTCAACTATTAACTCGGCTTCTGCAGGATTATATACTGCATTAGTTGGTGTTGTCGTTGGAGCACTTGCATGGATATTCAGCCCATTAATGGGGAGATATAGAAAATAACAGTTACTATGGCTAGAAGAGAACTTCCTGAAATAAATGCTGGGTCAATGGCGGATATCGCCTTCTTGCTCTTGATTTTCTTCTTGGTAACTACTACCATGGATAGAGATCAGGCGTACATTAGGAACATTCCGAAGAATATTGAGGTTATAACTGAACCTGATCCTGTTGAGAAAAGAAATATTCTTGCAATTCAAGCTAATGGTGAAAATCAATTGATGGTTAGAGGGGTGTTGGTGAATGAGCCGGATGATATTTCAGATTTGGTGATTGAATTCTATAGAACGAATGAAGCCAGCAATGATCCAACAAACGATTTCCCAATGTATTCACGTGTTTCAATGGCCGCGATTAATGCTGCAATTGATGTGGCATACGAAGATGCGGAAGCAACTCAAGACTTGACGAACACAACTCAGGACATCAAAGATTTCAAGTGGAGGATTGTAACTGAATGGGAAAAGAAACAAGCAGCTTTGAGGTTGCTTGGAAAAAATGAACTTCCTGAAATTCACGTTCAAGCACACATTCGTATTGAGGTAATGAGTGAAACTGAATATTATTTATTTGCAAAAATTCAATCAGAACTTGAGGAAGCTATTTATACCTTGAGAGATGACGCTGCAAAAGAAATATTTGGTGAATCATACGGAACAATTAAGAAACGTTATGACATGGACAAGAAAGAAGATAAGAAACAAGATAAGCCAAAGCTTGATTTGTTGAAGATCTTATATCCAGACCGTTTCATAGAAGTAACACCAAGCTAAGATTATGTCAAAGTTTAAAAAAGATAATAAGAAGAAAGCTCCAGGTGTAAATACATCTTCGTTGCCGGATATCGTATTTATGCTTTTGTTTTTCTTCATGGTAGCAACTACCAGTAAGGAGTCTGATCCGACCGTTAAGGTAGATCAACCAGAAGGTGTACGAACTACGGACATGACGCCATTCAAACAGCGTTCAGAAATTGATTTCTTGTACGTAGGTAAACCATTGAACCCTGCACGTGCGGAGCTATATGCTGAAATGGGAATGGAGTATTTGTTGTTTATGGACAATGTAGCTCAATCAACACCAGACGGTTTATACAATGTTACTTCAATAGCTAGATGGAAGCTTGATAAGTTCGAGTCGAAGCCAACTAGAATGTCAGAGAAAATCGAAGGGGTAATCACATGTGTGAAAGCAGATGAGGGAACTCCATCAGGATTGATTTTTGACATTCGTAAAGAATTGCAAAATATCGATGCGCTTACAATTGCATACGCAGTTAGAGACAACGGTAATATTTAATCGATAATAAGTTTAATGAATTCCCGATTCGCTATGGTGAGTCGGGAATTTTTAGTTTAAGAACATGCTAAATTTTGAAGTGATTAATCCCGTAAGGATTGTATTTGGTAAGGATCAGTTGACGCGACTACCTGAGCTATTGATTGAGGCCGGTGCTTCGTCTGTTATGATTGCTTACGGTGGTGGGAGCGCTGAGCGTATTGGTCTATTGGCCAAGATTCGAGAACAACTAACCGATTTTAATGTAACAGAATTTGGTGGAATTGAAGCCAATCCTGAATTTGAGACTTTGATGAAAGCGGTTGAATTAGCCCGAAAAGAAAAGATCGACTTCATCTTAGCTGTTGGTGGGGGGTCCGTTATTGACGGAATCAAATTCGTTAGTGGAGCAATTCCATATCAAGGTGATCCTTGGGATGTACTTGAAAAGAAAGAAGGCTGTGATTTTAATGCAGCAGTTCCATTCGGGACTGTTCTTACACTGCCAGCAACAGGATCGGAAGCAAATTCAGGTGCTGTAATAAGTCGGCGAGAACAGAATGCGAAGAGAGTGATGGGCGGGCCTTTGTTTTTTCCAGTATTCTCTTTTTGTGACCCAACCGTTGTGACTTCTCTACCAAAACGCCAACTGGTAAACGGAATTATTGATGCATTCGTGCATACCTTGGAGCAATACATTACTGTTCCAACGGATAACCTATTACAAGAACGTGAAGCCGAAGGAATTCTTTCAACCTTGATTGAAATCACTGATGTAGTTGACAACCCTTCCGACTATAAATTAGCCTCAAATTTAATGTGGTCGGCTACACATGCCTTGAATGGTAATTTACGTTGTGGTGTTCCAACAGATTGGGCTACGCACATGATAGGGCATGAATTAACGGCATTATTCGGAATTGATCACGCAAGAACCTTGTCAATCATTTTACCTCGCCTCTACGAACATCAATTTGAGACAAAAAAAGAGAAATTAGCACAATACGGTAAGCGTGTTTGGAACCTTTCCGGTGATGATTTATCAATTGCTAAGGAAGCAATCATGAAAACAGAGGAGTTCTTCAATAAGTTGGGAGTAGAAACGAGACTTTCAAATCACACGGATAACTATGAAGGTGCTGACGAGAAAATTGCCAAAATCTTCGAAGAACGAAATTGGATAGCCATGGGTGAACAAGGGGATATCGGTCCGTCTGCGGTTAAAGAAATAGTTAGAGCATCGTTCTAATGGGTTTACATCCTTCATTCAAATTAAGAGAACGTCATACTCCTGAATTATTGGAGTTGTTGGATGCGGCTGTACTGGGAACCAATGGTGCGCATTATCGACATTTGGATACAGCTGAGAAATTAGAGGAAGTTGACAAGCCTTTACATCTGACATTTGAACGAAACAACAAGCCGACTGGAAATGTTACTTTCTGTCGTAGAGACCAACATTGGTATGTACGCTATTTTGCATTTTCTTCGGCATTCCAATCTTCTGGAAAGAAGAAATCCAAAGTGAAACAATCTGGGTTTTTAAAGAAGGAATTAAATACTTTCTTTGAGAATGCCTTCAATGGTGAGCACGCTGAGACTCCCGTTGATTCTTTTTACGCTTACATCGACCCGAACAACGAAAAAAGTCTTTGGATGAGTGAGACTTTTGGTTTTGAAACTATTGGAAAGGTGGCGACACAAACATATAGCCGCATTCGTCCGAAACCATCAGAACGCTTAGTTGAGATCAATGATGTAGAAGAAGTTCGAACAATGGTGGAAGAAAAATTCTCCCAATACCAATTCTATTTTGATGCGCACATTTTCAATTCTCCAATGTATGGACTGAAAGATGAAAATGGTGAGATTATCGCATTTGCAAAAATGTCCAAGGCTGAATGGGAAATCAAACGACTACCAAGGAGAATGGGTAGAGTATTGGTGAAAATCATTCCCTTTATTCCGGGATTGAACAAGTTGATTCGTCCAAAATGTCACAGCTTTTTAGTTCCTGAAGCGGTAATCGCAAAAAATAATGATCCGCAACTACTTGACGAGCTTTTCCAAGCCATACTGAATTCTCAAAAAGAGCATTTGATGATTTGGTGGGTAGATGAAAAGAATCATTTGTATTCAACAGTAAAATCGAAAGTAAAATGGGGATTACTCAATAAATTGATTGGGGTGAATCAAGCGCACGTTGTACAACGACATAACCCAACCACCAAACTATCTGCATCCAACACTCCGATCTACACCTCAGGCATCGATTTCATCTAACTCCCTGACTGTTTAAAAGCTGACAAGCCAACATCTAACAGTCTGACTTTCTAATATCCAATATCTATTTATCTTTACCCCATGAAATACCTCGTTGTCGGTCTTGGGAATCCTGGTGCTAAGTATGAAAACACACGGCACAACATTGGTTTTAAAGTAGTAGAAGCCTTCGCAAAAGAACGAGAAGGGTCATTTACCTTGGATAAACAAGCGGAAGTCTCAAAAGTGAAATTTAAGGGGAGAACCATCATCTTGATTAAACCAACCACCTATATGAATCTGTCTGGAAAGGCTGTGAATTACTGGATGCAACAAGAGAAGATATCACGTGAGAATGTGCTAGTCGTTACCGATGACATTTCATTGCCTTTTGGGAAGTTGCGCATGAAAGGCAAAGGATCTGATGGCGGACACAACGGATTGAAAGACATCCAAGCTACATTTGGCACCAATCAATATACACGCTTGCGCTTTGGTGTTGGCAACGATTTCTACCAAGGGCAACAATCTGATTACGTTCTGGGAGAGTGGGGTTCAGAAGAAAATGCAACTCTGGAGGAACGAATTAAGACAGCTACAGAATTCATTAAGGGCTTTACAACAATCGGTCTTCAACTAACCATGACCAATTGGAACGGAAAGTAGGATCGATTTCTTGATTATCCGATATTTTGATTGCTTGTTAGATCTTTTGTTCGACAACATTTTATAAAGTTGTTCAGTTTGTGTCTTTAACTTCATCTGCAAGGATGATTTACCCTTTCGAAAAATCGAGAATTCGAAAAATCAAGCAATCGAATTTACTATCTTTACATCTTCAATTAAGCATAAAATGAAAAGACAAAAAATTGCAGAAGTACTCCAGTCTGGAGCAGTAGGAAAAGATGTTTTGATAAAAGGATGGGTGCGATCATTTCGTGCAAATCGATTTATCGCTGTCAATGACGGTTCAACAATCAAGAATATTCAAGCTGTTGTAGATTTTGAGAATTTCGATGAGGCTTTATTGAAAAGAATTACAACAGGATCTGCGGTAGCTGTTACAGGAGAGTTAGTAGAATCTCAAGGTGCAGGTCAGGCTGTGGAAATACAGGTTAAATCTGTAGATATTTTAGGAGATGCAAACCCTGAAGAAGTACAGAAAACAGTAATGCAACCTAAGAAGCACAGCATGGAATTCTTGCGCGAGCAAGCTCACTTGCGCTTCAGAACAAATACTTTTGGAGCAGTTTTTAGAATTCGCCATGCGATTGCATACGCAATTCATAAGTACTTCAATGATCAAGGATTTTATTGCCTACATACACCAATCGTTACTGGCTCAGATGCTGAAGGAGCGGGTGAAATGTTCCGTGTGACAAACTTGGATCCAATAAATCCTCCAATGGTAGATGGTGAGGTGGATTACTCACAGGATTTCTTTGGAAAGGCAGTGAACCTAACAGTTTCAGGTCAACTGGAAGCTGAACTTGGAGCTTTGGCTTTGGGACAAGTATATACCTTTGGGCCTACCTTTCGAGCGGAAAACTCAAACACTTCTCGTCACCTAGCTGAGTTTTGGATGATTGAACCTGAAGTGGCGTTCAATGATCTCAACGACAACATGGATTTAACGGAAGATTTCCTGAAATATCTTTCTTCATACGTCTTGGAGAATTGTGCTGATGATCTTCAATTCTTGAATGATAAAGAAGTGAAAGAACAATCGCAAAAGCCACAAAATGAGCGTAACGAGCTAAGTCTTATTGAACGTCTCCAATTTGTAGTTGAAAACGAATTCAAGCGATTAACATATACTGAAGCAATTGAAGTATTGCGCAACTCAAAGCCGTACAAGAAGAAGAAATTCAAGTACGATGTTGAATGGGGCATTGACTTGCAAAGTGAACACGAACGTTACTTGGTAGAGAAGGAGTTTAAATGTCCAGTGATCTTAACAGATTACCCAGCGGATATCAAAGCGTTCTATATGCGTCAAAATGATGACGGAAAAACAGTTGCTGCAATGGATGTCTTGTTTCCAGGAATTGGTGAAATCGTTGGAGGTTCACAACGTGAAGAACGCTTGGATGTGTTGAAGTCAAAAATGGCTGATTTTGACATTGAAGAAGAGGAATTGGATTGGTATCTAGACACGCGAAGATTTGGAACAGTTCCACATGCAGGATTCGGATTAGGGTTTGAGAGAATGATCATGTTTGCCACAGGCATGACGAACATTCGCGACGTAATACCTTTCCCTAGAACACCGCAAAACGCAGAATTTTAAAATTCTGGAACGATATTGGCTAAATAAAGCCTAACTTAATTCCAACACTCAACTCATGGCATTAAAACAAACCTTTTCTTTAAAGCAAGACCAGAGACTTTCGCCTCAGCAAATTCAATTGATGAAGCTGTTGGAAGTGCCAACCATGGAGTTGGATATGCGAATCAAACAGGAAATTGAAGAGAATCCTGCACTTGAAGAAGGTGCTGACAAGGAAGAGGAGGAAGAAGAAGAGGAATACGCTGAAGAAACAGAGGAGCGTGAGGAAGAAGATTTTGATATCTCTGATTACCTTGACGATGAGCCAGATTACAAAACACAGGTCAACAATAAAGGCAAAGACGACGATGAAATGGACATTCCTCTTTCTGGAGACAAGTCGTTTCAAGAACGTATGTCGGAGCAGCTATTTCAACTTGGATTTACAGAGCATGAATTAACGATTGCTGAAACGATTATCGGAAACTTGGATGAGTCCGGTTACTTGAGCCGTGACATAGAAGCATTGGTGGATGATTTGGCATTCTCATCAAACCTATCAACGAATGAAGTGGAGGTTGAAGAGATTCTAGTTCGCGTTCAGGAATTGGATCCAGCTGGAATTGGAGCAAGAAATTTGCAAGAGTGTTTATTGCTTCAAATCAACAGAAAACAAGACGGGGATATTACAAAATTCACGGCGAAAAAAATACTGGAAGAGTTTTTCGAAGAGTTCACAAAGAAGCACTACACGAAAATCTTGAAAAAATTGGAGATCGAAGATGAAGATCTCAAGGAGGCAATTGATGAAATCATCAAGTTGAATCCGAAGCCAGGCGGTTCAATGAAGGAGGCCGCTAGAAACTATCAACAAATTACTCCGGATTTTTCCATTACAGAAAATGAAGGTCGTTTGCAAGTGACGATTAACGGCAGAAATGCTCCTGAATTAAAAGTTAGTAGAACGTATCGAAACATGTTGAAGGCATACGCCGAAGGAGCAAAGGCAAGTAAATCGGACAAAGAAGCATTGACGTTTGTGAAGCAAAAATTGGACGGTGCTAAATGGTTCATCGATGCAATCAAGCAACGACAAAACACACTTTTGCTAACGATGGATGCTATTATGAATTATCAGAAGGCTTATTTCCTCTCTGGTGATGAGACTAAGTTACGGCCAATGATATTGAAAGATATTGCCGAAATAGTGCACTTGGATATTTCGACGATTTCACGTGTCGCAAACAGTAAACATGTTCAAACTGGTCAGGGAATTTTCCCTTTGAAGTACTTCTTCTCGGAATCTTTATCTACCGATTCAGGTGAGGAGGTTTCTACGCGTGAAGTAAAGAAGATTCTATCCGAAGCGGTAGAAAATGAAGAAAAGCGCAAACCACTTACCGATGAGAAGTTGGCAAACCTGCTTAGAGATAAAGGCTATAATATAGCCCGAAGAACAGTTGCAAAGTACCGCGAGCAATTGAATATCCCCGTGGCGAGATTGAGAAAGGAACTTTAATGAAGTCAGCTGCAAATCTTATTTCTTGGGTGTTCATGCCATTGTTCATGCCGATTTATGCATTGCTATTGGCTTTGTTTGTACCCTCGAATCAAGATTATGTTTTCAATGTAGATTGTCTTTACATTCTTCCAACTAAGAACAAATTGTTCATCCTGCTGACCTTTTTCATTTTTTGTGTGATGGCACCAGGGTTTTCCTTTCTCCTTTTGCGTGGTAGAAATTTAATCAGCTCGATTGAAATGGAGGACAGAAAGGAGCGTACCATTCCAATTCTAATCATGTTCGCGTATTGTTTCATGTTGTTTTTGATGCTGTATTGGAAGACTGGAAACGCGATGGTATCGAAGTATATCTATGCTCTTCCATTATCAGGAGCAGTTGTAACAGCAGTATACTTATTGCTCAACCGTTGGAGTAAAGTAAGTATTCACGCCGGAGCATCTGGAATAATGGTCGGATTTACACTTGCATATATTTTGAATCATGCTGAATACCAACCATGGGTATTTGGATTGACTATTGTTCTATCGGGAATAGTTATGTCGGCACGACTTTTTTTAAAAAAACATACATTAAGCGAAACGATCATTGGCTGGTTCACAGGAACTTTAATTACATTTGGGATATGCTTTTTTTACCATTAAACTCTTCGGCAAGGTAATTGAAAGACGCGTTTGTCAACTAAACTAAATTTTAGAATGAAAAAAATCAACCTACTTACCCTTATGGGTGTTTTGTTGTTAGTAGTCGCTTGTGGACTGATTAACGAGAAAAATAAAGGAAAAGGATTCAATATATTTACAGTTGAACAGGACAAAGAATTTGGAGTACAGGTTGCTGCAGAGATCGATGGGAACCCATCTGAATATCCATTATTGGATCCTGCACAATACAGTGAGGTTTATGCATATATTAATTCAGTTCGTGACAATATCTTGAATTCAGGTGAAATCGATTTTAAAGATGATTTCGAATGGAGATTGCGTATCATCAAGGACGACAATACAATGAATGCGTTCTGTACACCGGGAGGCTATATTTACATCTACACGGGGATTCTTAAATTCTTAGATTCGGAGGATGAGTTTGCTGGAGTCTTAGGGCATGAAATGGCCCATGCAGACATGCGTCATTCGACACGTCAAATGACTACAATGTTTGGAGTTCAAGTCTTATTAGATGTTATTGCTGGTGATCAAGAAGCCATTAAGCAAGTTACTGGAGCCTTGGTGGGATTGAAGTTCTCACGAAATCACGAAACGGAAGCAGATCAAAAATCAGTGGAGTATTTATGTCCTACTGATTACAACGCGGCAGGTGGAGCCGAATTCTTTAAGAAGATTCAAGCATTGGGAGGTTCAACGCCCCCTCAGTTTTTAAGCACACATCCTGATCCGGGTAATCGAATTGAGCATTTTCATAATGCAGCCGTGACTTTAGGATGTCAAGGAACAAGCACTTATGATACTGAGTATCGTGCAATGCTAGCAAAACTACCTCAGTAGGGTAGGATAAATTGTGTATATTTAAGAAGATCGATCAAACAAAAAATTAGAATGAAAACGAAAAGAACATCACTTAATGATATTGCAAAGGCACTAAGCGTGTCTAAGGCCACCGTTTCCTTCGTTTTAAATGATAAAG
Source organism: Crocinitomicaceae bacterium (assembly GCA_033791225.1). GTDB lineage: Bacteria > Bacteroidota > Bacteroidia > Flavobacteriales_D > Crocinitomicaceae > UBA4466. The sequence goes on along the minus strand of JASJHD010000014.1, from coordinate 490,628 downwards.
GTGACCAATTCAATATTAGTAAGGAAAAGCAACGATTGATTAAGGAAAAAGCGAAAGAGCTTTCTTACGTCCCTAATTTCTTTGCGAAAAGCCTACGACAAGGTGAAACAAAGACAATTGGATTGGTATTGCCTGATATTTCAAATGCTTTCTATGCAGAAATCAGTAAAACCGTACAGGAGAAACTGTATGAATCTGGTTACAATACATTCATCGTTAATACGAATGATGACGTCGAACTTGAAAAGGTTTTAATGCGTGAATTGATTCAACGAAGTATTGATGGAATGATCATCGCGCCAAGTAATAATATCAAAGAGTTGATTCCAATTTTGTTGGAAACACACATTCCTGTCGTATTCACAGATAGAATTGGAGACGAAAATGCAGATTACGTTGGGCTGGATAACAAAATAGAGGGAGAGAAGATGATCAAAGCATTTTCTGAAAAGCCAAAACGCGTTGTTGCATTGGTTCCATCGCCTTCTGAAGTATCTACTATTCAAGACCGAATTGAAGGGACAAAATCAGCGTGTGAGAGAGAAGGTATTGATTTCGATTATATAGATTTAGCGAGTGATCAAGTAGAAGTGGATAAACAAATCGCCGATGAATTGAAAAAAGGAGCTGATTCATTCGTTGCTTTGAACAACAAATGTACTTTGCAAGCATGGTCAGCAATGAAGAAAGCAGGTGTTTCTATTCCCAGTGATGTTCGCTTGATTTCCTTTGATGATGCAGACGCATTCGAATACATGAATCCTCCAATCAGTGCATTCAGACAGCCAATTACGGATATTGGATTGAAATCAGTTGAACGTTTGTACTCAAGAATTAAAGAATCAAAAGCTCCAGGAGAGCACTTTATTCTTCCGTGTGAATTTATGTCAAGAGGATCACACTAATAAAATATAAGTAACGTTAGTGAGCGACAAAAACCTTACTAGACTCTTGATTGCCATTCGCGGTTTCTGCGATGATGTAATATATACCAGAACCAATTTCTGATTTATCAATGGTAATAAATTGTTCGTTTGTAGATCCAGTATAAATGGTTTGTCCTAGTTGATTTACAAACCTTATTGATGCCTCCTCTGAAGTGCCGACTACAATTGTATTTGATGTTTGAATAGTATTTGAAATTAGATTTACATTTTCAAAACATGTTTTACTTGAAAGAATATCGGTGTATTTAAATTCACCATCATTATCTACCATTTTCAATCTGTAATAACGTTGTTTGTTATCATTGTTTTGAACACGAACATTATAACTTACTTCAGTTTCAGAGTGTCCCATAGCATCAACAACCTCAACGGGGTAGTAAATGAATCCATCGTAGGTATAGTCCAATTCGAAATAGTCCGAATTGTTCTCAGTAGCGGTTGTCCATTTAACAATTTCTTCTTGCCCTAAACAATCAGTCTCGAATGAACTCAATTCAACTGGAAGAGCTACAATCACTGTACTAGGACAAAACCATTGTGCGTTGTTTAATCCACCAGTTGCTGAAGTTGCTCCCCAATATACTTGGCTCGTACCACCAAATGCATTTGTAATAAAGTCATTTACACATGTTAGTCGTAATGCACCGTCAAAATATACTTCAAGCGTATTCGTAGCATTTGTCCATTGGATATCTACTGTATACGTTACGTTATCATCGATATTGCCCCCGCCAGGTTTTGCACAAACGGGACCGCATAGTGGCGCAGCGAACTGCATACTTCCGTCAATTTCAACGGCAATGTGATCACATGTCATATCATAAAGGTGCGCCGGCGAATCGTTGTCATAGGTGTCAAACTCTATAACCAAAGCATTAGGTATACCACCAGCACCCAATTGCCCTCCAGGTGTACCACAAACAGTGGATGCACTGGTTTGGAATGTAAATGTGTTTCCATCGGCACCTGAACCGTTATTATCTCCGAAATAGTAATCAAGGGTCAACGTAAAATCTCCTGCAAAGTCAATTTGAGAACCGTTCCAAGCACAGCTTAATTGACCGTTAAGTTCTTGTGTCATTTCTACACATTGCTCACCGGAGATATTAACCCATGCAGCATCACCATTTAATGTCCAACAATTGTCAGTTAGAACGGTAACAGATTCAATGGTTGAATTTCCGCAAACGTCATATTCTACAAAGTATGTTGTCCCTACAGTTCCATTTGAAACTGTGCCAGTTGTAGCGCTCACTTGAGCACCATCCCCAGGTGCTGGGTTAAAGGTGAAAATTCCTCCTGCAGCTCCTGTTACTGTCGAAGTTCCTCCACCGCAAATTACTGACATAGAAAATGCCGCGGACCCAGATGAGTCCAATGTTACATTTTGCGTAGAGTTAACTCCACAACTAACGGTATATTGAACCGTATATGTTGCCCCTGCTGTGCCATTTGTGATCGCTCCAGTTGTAGCGTTGATAACTGCTGCATCACCTGGTGCTGGATTAAAGCTAAATGTTCCACCTGTATCACCTGTGACAGTAGCTGAAGCAGTTGTACACCCTGTTGATGCTGTGGTAAAAGAAGGGTTCGAGGCACCTGCTATTGAATTATACGCTAATGTAGCCCCATTAGAAGTACCGTCCTCATTACAACTGTATTTTGAAACTAGAACATAAACAGTTCCTGTAAAAGTTGCGGTCCAAAAAACATTTGATTGCAAGCCACAAGCATCATCATTGGTTACCAACTCAGTTGTTCCATTGGTCTGCAAAATAGTAAGTTGAGTATCCCAAGCGGCTGTACCACCATTATTGCAAAAATTGAAATTGTATGTGCTACCACAGGTTACTGCTATCGAATAGTAGTAACCATTAGCCACGTTGGTTACAGTTTGATAGCCGGCAGTAGGCGTTAAAGCTCCTTGGTTGGATTGACCTCCATCAAAAATACACGCTATAGTGTTAAAAGGTAGAACAGAACATACGCAAAGCATAATGGTGGTAAATAGTAATCTCATCTTTTCAGTCAATTGGTTGCTACAAAAGTACGTACTAAACCCTTTTAGCACAAGGCTAAAATCACCATGATTCTACCACTATTGAACATTCACTAAATCGTTTTACCAAGTACTCACCTTGGGTAAACGGTTTACTAAACGGATTTAGTAAATTGTTAGGGTTGTAATCTTAAACTATTAGAAAAAGACTTAAAAAACAATAATACAGCAAGTTAGAAGTGGAAAAATGGTGTTCCCATTCTAAAATTAGGGTTGCTTGTTCTTTGCGGTAGGTTAGCTCTGTTGCGCGCTAATGTATTATACGTGTATATTTGTACAGCATCATTATGAAATCGATACTAGTTCTAGCTCTATTTGTTAATGTCATCTCCTTTGCCCAGGATGATGATTGGGAATATGCGCCTGGAACATTGCAATGTGTAGAGCTCTACAAGCAAGGAAATAGAATAGAAAGTATCAGGGTTGGATTACAAACCTTATCGCAGAATCAAACTATTGGAATACTCGACAGCGCGAAAATATTTCACTCGTTGGCTCACAGCTGTAGTCAAATTGGAGCATATGAACAAGGTTTGTTCTATGCGAGAGTATATAATAGATTACAAACGACAATTAATGATTCTGATAAACCAATTGATTTTTTGTCGAAGTTTTACAGTGAAAACCAATTGTATGACTCTGCGATTTATGAGTATCAAAGGGTTGTTCAGTACTGTTTGAATTCGGATCAAGGAAATAATTATTACTTGCTGAAGATTTACAACAATATCGGTTACACGTATTTCATGAAAGGCAGCATTGACTCAGCAGAGGTTTATTACCAGAAAGTAATGAACGCAGAGGTAAGTGACGAAAGATATAAAGACATCATCGGTTTGGCTACCGGAAATATGGGGCACATCTATTTTTTAGATGGACAATATGAAAGAGCTTTGGACTGCATGAAAATTGATGCGCAGCTAACGGAGCAAAGAATTTCTGATTCCTATAATAATGCAATGAATGGAATAGCCGAATGTCATTATTTCCTTGGTAACTACAAAAAGGCTGAAGAAACACTGCTTTTGCTTTTTAGGCGTGAGAGTATCAATCCAACAAGTTTATTGCGTTCGTATAAAATCATGGCGAATGTTCAATCGAAGCTCGGACATCATAAAAGGAGCTATGAATATTTACTCCAATCTGTTGAATTGAGCGATAGTCTCGCTAAGATTAATGAACCAAACCAAGCACTGATCGATGAATTGGCGCAGAATAAATATAAGATAATTGAAAATGAACTTTTGTTCGCTGAGCAGCAAGTTCAGTTATTAGACAGTGAGTTAGAGTTGACGATCAAAGAAAAGGAAGCTAAAAGATTGGAAAGTCGTGTATTCACTCTGTTATTTGTCATTTTGACATTGATTTTAATTGGGGGATTGGTCTATTCGTTTGGCCGACAAAAAAGAAGGAAAAAATTGCATGAATTAAAAAGTAATCTACTTCAGTCGGAAGTGAAGAATAGAAAAGCCGATTTAAATAATTTGGTACAAAGTCTAAGCTACAAACAACGATTTATCAGCGAGGTCCAGAAGAAAATTAAGGGCCTTAAGGGGAAATCTTCCGACGAGGTTGACGATTATCTGAGGGAATTAAATATGGAGTTCGTTAATTATTTATCGGCGGATAAAAATTTAGAAGTCATTCATTCCGACATCGAGAAAGTGAATATGGAATTCTACCAAAAGTTATTGAAGAGATTTCCTGATCTAAGCCAGAATGAAAAAGACCTATGCGGATTAATAATGCTTAACCTATCAACGAAGGACATGGCAAATCTGAAAAATGTAACGCCTGAAGCAATCAAGAAAGGAAGGCAAAGGTTGAGAAAGAAGCTTGGCTTGTCGTCAAACGAGAATATTGTTAATTACTTGACAAATCTATAACACAAAGTTAAAAATAGGTGTAGTGTCCCCCTAATGTCTCACCTTTAAACCGTGTTAATTATTTTAAGTATCCCGATCTTTGCATCGACTAAAATAATTTGACCATGACTATTCGCCGAGCATTAGCAAATGCTATTAGCATCCTGAGCCTATCCATAGGATTGTTTAATTACTCATACTCACAATGTACAAATGGTACTTCTTATGGAGGAATTGCGGCTCCTACAGCAGGCGGAAGCAATACTCAATCATGTAATTATGCAAGTGAATATTTACCTGTAAGTACGGTTGCGGCTGGAACAAATTATATTGCTTCCAGTACGATTGCCACAGATTTTTTAACTGTTCGTCAAGGAGCATTTAACGGGCCAGTTGTTGCTTCAGGCGTAACGCCATTGAATTGGACATCAACAGTGGCTGGAAATTATTATGTGCATATAAATGTGAATGCTGCGTGTGCCACAGCTTCAGGGTGTCGTAACATAACGGTAACACATATTATTCCTACAACTCCAATGTCATTTGTTTCAAGTACAAGCGCTCAGGCAACAACCGCAGATATAGAGAATTGTTCTTCCTATGGGGAAATTATTAGGGTAGAAGTTGTAACAACTGGAACCGTGACACCACTGGGTTTTACACAATTGATTATTCGTACTGACGGCTGTACTGCTCCTCTTTCGGATTTATCAGCTATAGAAATATATTACTCTGGAACGAGCGCTACATTTTCAACGGCAAACTTATTTGGTAATGCAGCTCCAGCATCTACTGGAGTAGATATTGTTGTGAATGGATCACAAACCTTGGCAGAAGGCACCAATTATTTCTGGATTGTATATGATGTGAGCTTGGCGGCAACGGTTGGTAATTTTGTAGACGGAGTGTGCAATCAAATTACCGTTGATGGGAGCAATGAAGTTCCAATCAATACTAATCCGGCAGGAAATAGAGAAATCGTTGATTGTGCTAGGGCATGTCCAACGAGCGCAATAGCTTTTAGTGAAACGTTCGATTCCGGAACCATTACTGGAGCAGATCCATCAGTGATATATGGAAATGGTGGCTCTAATCACAACGCTGCATTAGCAATAAGTGGAACTTATTTTGGCTGGTTCAATATCCAGAATGGTGTTAGTAATGTTGACTTATATGATGTCTATATGGGCGGACTTTATAATGATTGTGAAGCGACGATATCATATTGGGTACGAGAATCGTATGGTGGGATGGCTATTCAAATTACTATGATTGACGATAATGGCACCCTTATAGCTTCTAACAATATGACCTTGACAGCAACATATCAGCAGTTCACTCATACGTTTACACCTGTTACGCCCGGAATTCAATTTCTAATTCATACAACGGCAACTGGAGGTAGTGGAATTGATTTAGTCATTGAGGATTTGATAATGGAACAATGTTGCGATATACCACTATTGTTGCCGGTTGAGTTGGTAAATTTTAGAGGCTCTTGTGTGGGAAATGAAACTATACTAGAATGGTCTACAGCTAGTGAATTGAACAATAAATATTTTGAAATAGAGAAGCTAGACGATAATGGTGAATGGAAGGTTATTGGCGAAGTGGATGGAGCAGGTAATTCCTCCACACTGATTAATTACTCATTCATTGATCGAGATTTGATAAGTAGTTTTTACCGATTGAAACAAGTTGATTTTGATGGAGCATTTAAGTATTCTGACGTTATTTATATTGATGAAGAGGAATGTGTTCAAGCATCGGGATTCATAGTGTTCCCAAATCCAGCAAATGATTTTGTTATGGTTCAGGTTTCAAGTTCCAATGATCAAGAGATCAAGATTTATGACTTCATGGGAAGGGTGGTGAAAAGTTCCGTTTTCAACGAAGAAATTCGAATAGAAACAGCAGATTGGGCGCAAGGAATGTATACAATAAAAGTTGGAGACCAAGTTAAGCAATTCATAGTGAACTAATTACGGGATTGTGTCCTTGGTGTCAATGTATGACAAATTCGCTAAACTTATCATAGGAACAAATTAAGGTAGGATTCTTGGAATATTTGCTGCGCATTCCTGTTCCTCCTTCAACTGTCATTCCTCCTTCGACGTCTTTAACAAAATCATCTATCGCGATGAACAGCCATTCTTTAAATGTTCTTGTTTTTTGATCTTCAACATGTCGAACAATAAGAAAGTACTTCAATCCTGAGGCCTTTTGAATTGTTTGAAAATCATCTATTCTTGGAACATCTAATCCGAATCCTTTTTTTGCCTTCTTCGGTAGGTCCTTCTCCTTTACTTCGATTAGCCTTATTTTACCACTAGAATTCCGCATGATAAAATCAATATCTGATGACTTCCCCTTCTCTTTTCCATAACCAATATATCCATCAAAAATTAAACGGGTAACGTATAAGTTAATGATGTCTTTTTCAGCAAAACGGTCTAAATTATCCTTAAGCCATTCTCTATAACTATCGTCTATTGGGTGAGAGTTCTTCCCTCTGGGATTGATGTCAATAAAATTATTGTGAATAATAGAAATATCCGTTCCAATTTTGGTGAAAGTATTTGTCCCATCACTATAGCGTAGAATTTCAAAACTTGGAACAGGCAAACATATAGTTTCTTCTGGGAAGATCATTACTGGAAGCGTTTCCCAGTTATCACTATTGTATTTCACCAAATACATTTCACAAAAACGAAGTGAACTTAATACGTGATAGATTTCCAAGTAATTATTTTCATCAGCATCCTCAGGAACTACAACAAAATATATTGCATCATTTAGAGAGGATGAAGTGCTTGTTTTCGAAATGATAGTTCCACCTTCAAGGAAAGTATCATACCCCCACTCTTTGCAAAATTCAAGTTCAGCTTTAAAACCTTTATAACGATTAAAGAGCTGCTTTTCACCAATAACATTGTGAGATAATAATGAGTGTAAACTGATTAGAATGTCTGTCTTGTTAGGCTTCATAAATTCCCTTTAGGTTAGTGATAGCAACATATTATCCTTTCAGTAATTGTAAATAAATTTCCTTTGCCAATGCTGAAACAACAGGAACTGAAACACTATTCCCGAATTGTTTATATGCTTGGTTATTGGAAACTGGTATAATGAATTTGTCGAGACCATTGGCCTTGAGAGCTGGGTAACCTTGCAATAATGCAGCTTCAATCGGATGTAATTTTCTAGGGCGTTTTTCTAAATGCTCTTGATTGATAAGGATCTCGCTACCGTCTTTGTAATACCTCGCAGATATTGTACTGGTGTAGGGTGATTTTTTATCGAACATAGAGTACCCAAATCCATTGCCCTTAGTCTTATGTTCTGCTTTTCTTCTTTGATGCCCTTGCCATAATTTTTCAGAGATAGTATAGGACTTTTCCTCCGTCACTTCTAGTTTTTCCAAAGCTTTGTCATTGAATAAAATATCACCCAGTTTTGTTTTTTTACTATGAACGTCCCTCTCTTCTTTGCTATAGATGTGATTCCCATTTTCATCAATTCCCCAAGGGAATGTAAAATCTTTCGATTCTTTATCTATCTGTTCTTTGTGCCATGCAACAATGAAAATCCTTTCTCTATTCTGAGGTACCCCGAAGTGTTTACTGTTTAAAACTTCAGCAGCAACGGAATATCCAAGCTTCTCCAGATTATTTTTAACTGTTAAAAATGTTCTTCCCTTATCATGACTTTTAAAGCCTTTAACATTCTCGAGTAGTAATACTTTTGGAACTCTAATTGACGAGTCCTTTTTATGTAGTTCTATTTTAGTTCTGACGATCTCTTCAATATTGAAAAACAATGTCCCTCTTGTATCGGTAAATCCTTTTTTATGCCCTGCATTAGAGAAGGGCTGACATGGGAAACCAGCACATAGAACATCAAAATCTGGTATATCCTTATAATCAAGTTCTGGGTCCGTTATATCAACATTAAAAAGCCCCTTTTTAAACAATTTAGGGGAGTACTTGCTATAGTTGGTTTCGTAGGTCTGTCTTGCGAACTTATCCATTTCTGAGGCAAAAACACATTCACCACCCTGCTTGTGCATTGCTAAATGAAAGCCACCAATTCCTGCGAACAAATCTATAAATTGAAACTCTTTTTTATTCATGTTATAGTTTACTTAAATTCTGTTCTGAAATTAATTCACTAAATCCACGATTAACGCATCATCAGTCTTTGTAACTTTCGTTAATCCGTGCTTCGAAAGACCTTTGATTCCTTTATCCCATTGCTTATTCGATAATCCAGAAGCTTCTTTCAAAGCATTCAAATCCATAGATTGTTCTTTCGAAAGAATGTCAAAAATGACTGTCTCATTTTCTGTGAGTTCTGGACCTTGATTTCCAAACACCTCTGGTTTCATTTGTGGGAAAAACAACACCTCTTGAATCGAAGGGTTATTTGTTAAGAACATAATCAAACGATCCATTCCAATTCCCAGCCCTGATGTTGGTGGCATACCATATTCCAATGAGCGCAAGAAATCTTGATCAATAAACATTGCTTCATCATCTCCTTTGGCTCCTAATTTCACTTGCTCTTCAAATCGCTCGCGTTGATCAATCGGATCATTTAACTCTGAGTAAGCATTGGCAATTTCTTTTCCGCAAACCATTAATTCAAACCGTTCCGTTAAAGATGGATCATCTCTGTGCTCTTTACACAATGGTGACATCTCCTTTGGATAATCCGTGATAAAAGTTGGCTGGATATAATTCCCTTCACATTTTTCACCAAAGATCTCGTCAATGAGTTTCCCTTTCCCCATTGTATCGTTCGCTTCAATTCCATTGGCCAAAGACCACGACATTAATTCCTCTACCGACTTGTCTTTAATGTCAAATCCAGTAAAATCAATAATTGACTGACGCATTGTAACACGTTTATATGGTGCCTTGAAGTTGATCTTGTGTTCTCCGAACTGTGAATCGGTTGTTCCGTTTACTTCCAGTGCACAATGTTCCAACAATTGCTCAGTGAAATTCATCATCCAATTGTAATCCTTGTAGGAAACATAGATTTCCATGGCTGTGAATTCAGGATTGTGCGTTCTGTCCATTCCTTCATTTCTGAAATTTTTAGAAAACTCATAAACACCGTCAAATCCACCAACAATCAATCGCTTCAAATACAATTCGTTCGCAATTCGTAAATACAATGGCATATCCAATGCATTGTGATGTGTAATAAATGGCTTTGCTGCTGCCCCACCAGGAATCGATTGTAAAATTGGCGTCTCAACTTCTAAATATCCTGCATCATTGAAGAAACCACGCATCGCAGTAAACAACTTTGAGCGCTTCATGAACACATCTTTCACATTCGGATTCACTACCAAATCAACATAACGCTGACGGTAACGCAATTCAGGATCTGTAAACGCATCGTGTACAATTCCATCATCATCCGTTTTTGGGAATGGCAATGGTTTGAGTGACTTACTTAAAAGTGTCAATTCAGAAACCTTCACCGAAATCTCACCAACCTTTGTTTTGAAAACAGTTCCTTTCACACCAATAAAGTCACCTAAATCAAGGAGCTTTTTAAATACAGTGGTGTAGAGCGTTTTGTCTTCACCCGTGCATATTTCATCACGGTTGATGTAGATTTGCACTCTTCCTTCAGAATCTTGCAATTCAGCAAACGCAGCCTTTCCCATATCACGAGATGACATCATTCGTCCCGCAAGACAAACTTCTTTTCCTTCTTCAAATTTCTGTTTGACTCCAGAAGAGTAATCAGTTACGGGATACAAATCCGCTGGATACGGGTTAATCCCTAATTCTCGAAGCTTTCCAAGTTTCTCTCTACGTTGGATTTCTTGATCAGAAAGGTTTACTGTGCTCATTATAAAATATTAAGTGGGCAAAGATAGTTAATTCGATTGTTCGATCGGCTTGCGTCGTTGGATTTTTCGACGCTTCGAATAATCGGGTTATCGAGCTATCGAAAAATCGATTAATCCAATTATCTTTGAATAATGCTTCAGGAATTTCTTATCAGTAATTATAGTGTGTGGAAAGCTCTCCACATTATCTTCGTGGTCAGCTGGTTTGCTGGACTTTTTTATATCGTCCGACTGTTCATTTATCACGTAGAAGCACAGGCAAAAGAAGAGCAATCAAAGAAAATCCTCTCCGATCAGTTTGAAATCATGGAAAAGCGTTTGTGGTGGATCATCACAACTCCAGCGATGATATTAACCATTGTTTTCGGTGTGCTAATGTTCTTTGGAAATCCGACCTTACTCCAACAAGGATGGATGCATTTGAAATTAGCGTTCATAGTTCTCTTGTTGGTGTATCATTTTGTGTGTCAAAAGATCATGGTTGACATGAAAAATGGCAAGTTCAAATGGAAGTCTGGTGGATTAAGACTTTGGAACGAAGTAGCAACATTAGCGCTCGTTTCAATTGTTTTTCTAGTAACACTAAAGCACAATTTCAATTGGCTCAAAGGAACCATCGGGTTCTTTGCGGTGGCCATAGGATTAATGATTTTGATAAAACTCTACAAGCGAGTTCGAAAGAATAAAGAAGAAAATAACCCCGTTAATTAAAGTGCTCATGTACAACAATATTTTAACTGAACAGAAAGGACAAATCTTAAAAATCACGATCAACAGACCGAATCAATTGAACGCTCTGAACAAGGAGACGATTGAGGAATTGCACCAAGCATTGAAAGTAGGAAATGAAGACAATGGAACTGGTGTAGTAATCCTAACAGGATCTGGAGAAAAGTCATTTGTGGCAGGAGCCGATATTAAAGAATTTGCAGATTTCTCAATCTCGCAGGGAGGCGAGTTGGCAATGAACGGACAGAATATACTGTTCAGTTTTATTGAAAAAATGAGTACACCTGTAATTGCTGCGGTGAATGGTTTTGCGCTTGGTGGAGGGTTGGAATTGGCTATGGCTTCGCACATTCGAGTTGCATCGTCGAATGCACGAATGGGATTGCCAGAAGTTAGCCTCGGAGTGATACCAGGATATGGAGGGACGCAGCGATTAGCACAACTAGTAGGTAGAGGTAAGGCAAACGAAATGGTATTTACTGCTGGCATGATCAAAGCTGACGAGGCCTTGACTTGGGGACTTGTAAATTACGTTGTTGAGCAAGAAGAATTGTTGGAGAAAGTAGAAGATATCGCGAACAAAATATTGAATAATTCTGGAACCGCTGTTGCGGCTGCAATTCGTGCAGTGAATGCAAATTATGAAGACGGCGTTAACGGATACGAAGTGGAGGTAGAAGAATTCGGAAAATGTTTTGGAACTGCCGATTTCAAAGAAGGAACTACAGCATTTTTAGAAAAACGCAAAGCAAATTTCAGACAATAATTTGAGTAATCCACTGAAAAGCTTATTGGGGCAAACTGCCATTTATGGGCTTCCTACTATTGTGGGGAGACTACTCAATTACTTTTTAGTGCCACTTTATACGGGTGCAGATGCCTTCGCTCCAACAGAGTATGGAACGTTGTCGGAGCTTTATGCTTGGGTTGCCTTTTTGATTATTCTGTTGCCTTTGGGGATGGAGACAGCGTTCTTTAGGTATATCAATAAACATGATAATAAGGATGAGGTGTTCAGGAACAGTTTCTTAACTGTTTTGGTTTTTAGCTCAGCCTTTTTTGTTCTCATATTTTTTGCAAGTCAAGGTATTGCAAATGCAATGGGTTACCCTGATCATAGTGAGTTTATAACGACACTTGCCTTGATCGTATCCATTGACGCGATCACAGCACTACCAATGGCAAAGCTTCGTGCTGAACAGAAGGCAGTGCGGTTTTCACTTATACACTTCACCGCGATAATTGTCAATATAGGACTCAACTTAATAATTGTCCTCATTCTCTTTGAGGATATAGATGCAATGACCGCAATCTGGTATATCCTTTTGGCCAATGTCTTTGCCTCATCTGTCAAAATAATAGGAACGTACAAGGAATTCTTGCAGGTTAAGTGGAAGATGAACAAAGCTCTTGCAAAAGAGATGATTACTTATTCTTTTCCCTTAGTGATTGCTGGTTTTGCAGGGATAATCAACGAGACTTTGGACCGAGTGATGATGAAACCATTGTTAATGAAAGCTGGGAATTCAAATGAATATTCTTTGGCTCAAGTCGGAATTTATAGCGCATGTTATAAGTTGGCGATGATCGTTACAATTTTCCTCCAAGCATACAGGTATGCGGCAGAGCCCTTCTTTTTCTCACAAGCAAAAAATAAAGACCGCAACAAGATGTACGCTAAGATTATGAATTATTTCATCGCGGCGGTTTGTATTGTATTTTTAGGTGTATCTCTAAACATCGATATATTCAAACACTTTATTCGAAGTGAAGCTTATTGGGCCGGTCTGGGAGTTGTGCCAATTCTATTATTGGCCAATGTTTTCTTGGGAATTTACATCAATCAAAGCATCTGGTACAAACTCAGTGGGCAGACGAAATTCGGAGCGTACATTGCCCTCGGTGGAGCAGCATTAACGATAGCCATTAACATTATATTCATTCCAGAATATGGATACTGGGCGGCCGCATGGGCAACTTTGATCGTGTATGGAGCTCAAATGGTTGCCTCATACTTACTCGGCCAGAAGTATTATCCGATCAGTTATAACCTCCGGAAATTTGCGCTTTATTTTGGGTTTGCACTCGTTTTATTCCTCATAGCTTACTTCGTGAATATGGACCCAGATGAAATGACCGCAATGAAATTCTTCTTTCACAATGGATTGATCTTGCTCTACGTATTTATGGTCTGGTTTATCGAAAAACCAACAGCCACGAAAAAGCTAACGTAGCATCGTTAGTAACTTCTTCTAAAACGGTCTTTTTTAGCCGATTCCGCGCGGCTATTTTTCTTACTTTTGGTAGCTTTAAATAACGCATGCAAGTAAAAGTAATCAACCAGTCAAAGCACGATTTACCAGCGTATGAAACGATGGCCTCTGCAGGTCTAGATGTTCGTGCGAATATGGATTCTGCAATAGAGCTAGAACCACTCGGAAGAGTGTTAGTGAAAACAGGACTTTTTATGGAGATTCCAGTTGGATACGAATGTCAAGTTAGACCACGTAGCGGACTGGCATTGAAAAAAGGAATTTCTGTACTGAATTCTCCTGGTACTATTGATGCCGATTATAGAGGAGAGGTAGGTGTTATTTTGATCAATTTATCCAATGAAACTTTTGTGATTGAAGATGGTGAGCGTATTGCCCAATTGGTTTTTGCCAAGGTGGAGCAAGCTGCATGGGATGAAGTTGTAGAGCTTTCAGAAACCAACCGCGGTGAGGGAGGATTTGGTAGTACTGGCGTTAAGTAAACGTCGCTAAAATTAGAAGAATGAAGATAATTGTTCCAATGGCAGGTAGAGGTAGTAGATTAAGACCACATACTCTAACTGTGCCTAAACCACTCGTTCCTGTTGCAGGTCAACCGATCGTGCATCGTCTTGTAAAAGATATTGCGGAAGTTGTTGGTGAACAAATTGAAGAGATAGCATTCATCCTTGGAGATCCTGCCTTTTTCGGAGATGAAGTTGTAAAGGATTTAACTGAATTGGCAAATGGATTGGGTGCGAAAGCTTCGATTTACAGACAAGATGAACCTCTTGGAACTGGTCACGCTATCATGTGCGCCAAAGATTCTTTGGATGGACCAGCAGTAATTGCCTACGCAGACACATTGATTCAAGCAAGTTTTGACATTGACCCTGCCGCTGACGCGTTAATTTGGGTGAAGCAGGTTGAACGACCTGAAGCTTATGGTGTAGTTAAGTTGAATGATCAACAGGAAATTGTAGAGTTGGTTGAAAAGCCAGAACACTTTGTAAGTGATTTGGCTGTGATCGGAATTTACTATTTCAAAGAAGTAAGCGAATTGAGAACGGAATTACAAAACGTATTGGACAACAACATCATAAACGGTGGTGAATATCAAATCAATGACGGAATCAAAGGGATGATGTCGAAAGGAAAGGTATTCAAGACTGGTCAAGTTGATCAATGGATGGATTGCGGAAACAAAAAAGTGACCGTTGAAACAAATCAGCAAGTGCTAAAGAATGAGCAAGCTAGAGGACGAAACACGATTGCTTCATCAGTTATACAAAAAAATTCAATGATCATAGAGCCGTGTTTTATCGGAGAAAATGTTGAGTTGAAAAATGCGATAGTTGGACCATTTGCATCCATTGGTGCAGGAACGAAAATTGTAAAAAGTGTTGTTTCTAACTCAATTGTTCAACACGATTCAGAAATAAGAAATGCAGTGATCAAGGATTCGATGATCGGATCAAATGTAAAGTACAATGGTTTGGCGCGGGATTTGAGTCTTGGCGACTATTCACTAGTTGATGAATAAATCAATATTCTATATCGCTCTTTTGACATTTGTGCTCACCGCTTGTGGTGTAAAGGAAGTGGTACAAACTTCGTCGCAAATCAGCACGAAAGATTACCCGTACATCAGTAAGTTTCATGAAGGCATCCGATTGAAAACAAAAGGGCGTGTTGAAGAAGCTATTGCAAAACTTGAGGAGTGCTTATTGATTAGACAGGATGATGACGCAGTGTATTATGCGCTTTCCCAACTCGAGTTAATGAGTAATGACTTAACAAAATCGGCGGAGTATATCTTAAGAGCTGCCGAATTGGATCCCGATAACACGTGGTACATTCAAGAGTTAGCGTACATGCATTATGAGCAAGGAAATTTTGAGCAATCTGCTGAGAGTTTTAAGAAACTCGTGGATATTGAACCTCGCAATGTCGATTGGCAATATGGTTATGCAGAAGTACTGGTGCGTATTGGAGAGTCCGAGAAAGCGATTGAAGCACTGAACAAAACAGAAGATCAAGTTGGTATTAATCCTGAATTGTCTGTACAGAAGTACAAACTTTTCATGGATATAAAGAAGGCAGACAGAGCGATTGCTGAAATTGAACGAGCACGTGCTGTATTCCCGAGTGATTTACAATTAATCGCAACATTAGTCGACCACTATTTCAAGTTCGGCCCTGAAGAAAAAGGGATGGAACTCTTGCATGAATTGATCAAAAACGATCCAAATAATGGACGAGCCCATTTAGCTTTGGCGGATATCCACATGTCCAAAGGAAACAAGGAAGAAGCATATACCGAATTGGCCCTTGCTTTCAAAGGAGAAGGAGTTGAGGTTGACACGAAGATGCAAGTTTTATTGAGTTTACTGGAGGCAAGCTTTAAAGTGGAGCCGGAAGTTTTGGAACTTGTACATCTCATGGTAGCGGCTCATCCAGAGGATGCAAAATCCCATTCAGTGCTAGGAGATTATTTGTTGCGAATGGAAAAAGAAGAAGAGGCATTGGCAGCATATAAGAAAGCACTTGAATATGAAACCGGTGAATTCGTCATTTGGAATCAAGTCTTAATCATGGAGTACCAAGCTTCAAAATTTGAAGATTTATACGTTGATAGTAAAGAATGCCTAACCTTATTCCCAACAATTAGCACTGTTTACTTACTATACGGAGTTAGTTCAAATCAACTTAAAAAATTCGACGAAGCCATTGAGATGTTATCTGCTGGAATCGAATTAGTGGTGAGTGATAAGCAAATGGAAGCTGAGTTTTTAGGTCAAATTGGGGAAGCACATTTCGGGTTGAATGAAATTAAGGAAGCAAAAGATGCTTATACCCGAGCCATAGAGCTGGATAAGTTCAGTAGTTTATTGAAGAGCAACTTTGCGTATCAATTGGCAATGACGAACAATGATTTGAGTTTGGCTCAATCACTTATTGATGAAGCAAATTTACTCGCACCAAATCAAGCCCAATTCATCGATACATACGGGTTCGTTTTGTTTGTTCAAGGTAAGTACGATGAGGCATTGAAAAAGTTTGAACGCGCATACGATTTAAACAAAGAAGACTATATGATTTTGGATCACCTTGGAGATGCGAAGTTTAAAAATGGAGATGTGATCGAGGCCATTGAATTTTGGAAAAAAGCCTTGGAATTAGGATCGAAAAATAAGAATCTATCCAAAAAAATACAGGAGAAGAAGTTTTATGAGCCATTATTTTAAATATGCCATCTTCCCCATATTAGCGGGATTCCTATTCTCTTGTGCGCAGAGCAACCTAGAGAACCATACAGGTGTTGTTCAAAGAACAAAAGACGTGGAAATCAAAGTGGCTTTGGATAGCTTATCTGTCTGTGAATTTGATTATTTCTACACGAAAATCTCAACAGATTATGAGGATTCTTTGCAAAATGCCTCCTTCAAAACGTCTATTCGAATAGCGCAAGACAGTGCAATTAACGCAGTAATTACCTTCGTACGAATTCCTGTTGCTGGCGCACTGATTACCCAAGACTCCGTGCTGGTCACCAATAAGCGCGACAAGTGCTTTATAACTGAGAATATTGAATATTTGAGCAATACATTCGGGGTTAAATTTACCTATGAAAATGTACAGCAGTTAATTATGGGATTGCCAGTCGGGTATGATCCGGAGCGTAAATACTACCGAATGAATGATATGGCACCGAATACCATTTGTTCGCATAGAAAATGGGAGATCAAAAGAAATGAACGGAAGGCTGAAAAGGAACTAGTCACTTATTATACCTTATCAGAAGATTTGAAATCATTAACGGCCTTTCAAGTGTTCAGTCCTGACGATGAAACAACCATTTATGTGAATTATGTAGAACGTGAAATGGTGGACGGTTACAACTTTCCAAAAATTGTTCAGATTGAAATTCACACAGTGGCTCAAGTAATTAAAATTGACCTTGAATACAAACGTACCAGAGTCAACGAAGAAGAGTCGATTCATTTTGTAATCCCCGAAAGCTATGAAAGATGTGAGTAAGGTAGTGTGCATTTTTCTCTTGCTCTGTTACAATGTAGCATGGGGACAATCAACCAGCGATAAACTCAAGAAAGAGGAAGCTCGACTGGAACGCAAAATTGCTGACACAAAATTGTTATTGGACCAATCAAAAACCAATACAGCATCCTCCTTAAATGAACTTCGTGTAATTGAAAATCAAATTGCCTACCGTGAGCAATTATTGAAAAATTACGACAATCAGATCCGTGGTGCAGAAATGAAAATTCAGGATAAGCAACAGCAAATAGAGCTATTGCATCTTAAAATAGATCGTCTTAAAGCACAGTATAAAAAGTTATTGGTCTACGCATACAAGCATCGAAATAAATACGGTAAGATGATGTATTTATTCTCTGCGGATAATTACAACGTAGCGCTCAAACGAAAGAAGTACTTAGAACACATTTCTGAAATTCAGCAAAAACAGTTTTTAGCAATTCGACAAAATCAGGCAATTATTGAAGAGGAAATAATTGCTATTGAAGAAGAGAAGGCCTACAAATCAGCAATTATAGCAGAGAAGAGCAAGGAAAAGATTGCAATTGAAGAAGATCGAATGTTGCAAGCAGAAGTGTACAAGCAATTCAAACAAGAGGAAGAAGTATTGTATGCCAAGTTGAAGGAGGATGAGCAGAAAAGAGCAGTTTTGAGTCAGAAAATTGCCGCTGCTATCCAGAAGGAAATAGCAGAAGCAGAAGAGCGAAGAAGAAAGGCTGAAGAGGCAAGAAGACTTGCGGCCGCGGCAAACAATACCAATGTCGAAACGACTCCTTCTGGACCGACTTTCGAAGAAACAAGAGAAGAGGCTTTATTGAGTGCATCGTTTGAAGGGAACAAAGGGAAACTTCCATGGCCGGTGAAGAAAGGATCAATTACCGAAGGCTTTGGAAAGAACCTGCATCCAACATTGAAGAACGTTTATACCAACAACCGAGGAATAGATATAAGTGCCCCGAGAAATGCACAGGTGAGAGCCGTATTTGATGGAGAAGTGACGAGTGTATTAAACATCCCAGGTGCTGGAAAGGTGGTGATCATTAAACATGGAAATTACAGAACGGTGTACAGCAATCTTCAAGACACATATGTGACTAGTGGACAACGAGTGACCACAAAGAAAGTTATCGGTTCATTGCTCTCAGGTGATCAACAAAATATGTCCGTAGCACATTTCGAAATTCACAAAGTTTCAAATGGAACCGTTACTTGTCTAAATCCAACACTTTGGGTTTCACATTAAGTTCAGTACATTTGCCGCTGTACCAGTGGATATAACAATCATATGAAAAAGTCAATTCAAACTGCAGAGCGCGTTTCGCAACAAGATGTTTCGGATAACTATGTATATCAAAGAAGTGTTTTAGCGTACATCGAGGCTGCAAAGCGGATCTCTGGAAATGTTCTAGAAATCGGAACAGGAAGTGGATACGGAATTGAGATTTTAAGTGAAAAAACAGATCAATTTTTAACGATCGACAAGTTTGGATCTGAGGTTGGACAACGTGAGGCTGAGGCTCGTGAAAATGTTGAGTTCAGACAAATGAATGTTCCACCATTGACAGGCCTACCGGATAATCATTTTGATTTCGTCGTATCATTTCAAGTTATTGAGCACATTAAAAAAGATAAGGAATACGTAAAAGAGATTCACCGTGTTTTAAAGAAGGGCGGTAAGTTCATTGTAACTACTCCAAATAAAAAGATGTCAATTACACGTAATCCATGGCACATTCGCGAATACAAGGTGGATGAGTTGGTAACGGTTTTGAAGAAAGATTTTTCATCGGTTGAGGCGAACGGAGTTTTTGGCAATGACACTGTCATGAAGTACTACAAAGAAAACAAAGCAGGTGTGCGTAAAATCACTCGTTTTGATATATTCCAAGTACAATGGTGGGCTCCTCGTTGGGTTTTACAAGTTCCTTATGATATATTGAATAGAAGAAACCGAAACAACTTATCAGATAAGGGAAGCCATATAAAATTAGATGATTACTTCGTTGCAGAGGCAAACGACGATTGCTTCGATTTGTTTTATATTGCTGAGAAGTAGCCTGTTCAATAGTGCATAATTGAGCGCTAACTTAATATTTACTACTATGAAAGCTAAGTCAACCTTAACGGTTCTGTTCTTGCTTATGATGTCGACGTCATTTGCGGAAAGTTATATCTACTTTCAAAACAATTCTTCATTATCGTTTAATGTAACCGCTGAGCAAACTGGGACACATACAATGGAAACCGATGAATGGTGGGGGTATACTGGGAGTATCAATCCTTGGCAGTTGAATACAAACCTTCTTTGGTCAAACAGAAATTCGGGAATCCACAATGGAGATGATTTTTACCTAACCACAACGCTAACATCTGGAGGTGAAAGTGTCAGGTTGAAAATGAAATTAACTGGAACGTTTACGAGTAGTGATATGTGGCTATCAGCTGACGGTCCAGGTTTTAGTCACCCTTGGTTCTTTGATCAAGATTTTCACGAAGAAACGTTTACCATGAATGGTAAAGTGTTTACTCTTAAATACACTTCGTATTTCACTGGAGGCTATGATGATATTCTATATGTTCTTGAAGAGCATGATCCATTTCCTGTTTTGGCTTCGGACCTTACAGATGAAAACATTCTGAATGTTCTGTCCTATAATATTTACATGCTCACGCCTCCTATTGCATTCACTGATCAAGGAACTCGCGCAAACTATATCGATGAACATGTACATTGGTATGATGTGCTGATTATTAATGAAGCATTTGATAATTCTTCACGAGATGACCTAACGAGTAATTTATTGGCTGAATATCCTTATTACACGGATGTTGTAGATGAATCTGGTTCTTTGGAAGATGGAGGAGTAATTATTTACAGTCGATGGCCTATAGAGTATTCTGAGGACATTGTATACGATGATTGCGACGGAGATGATTGTCTTGCTGCAAAAGGAGCTATGTATGTAAGAATTGATAAACTTGGAACCAAGTATCACATCTTTGGAACACATACTCAGGCATGGCCAGATGCTGATAACGTTGCTACAAGACAAGCGCAAATGGCACAACTGAAAAGCTTTGTAGATGCTAAAAATATACCAAGCGATGAGGCGGTCATTCTAGGTGGTGATTTTAACGTTGAAAAAATTGCAAACTTTCTAAATGAGTACAATCAAATGTTTACCATTTTAGATACACATGAACCCGATTATTTAGGACAATCATTCACCTACGATTATAATTTGAGCGCCTATGCGGATGCACCTTACCAAGAGTATCTAGATTACGTGATGTACGAAAATGCGCACCGCGTTCCTGATACCAACACAAATTCAGTTATAGTCTTGAGAAGTATAGCCGATGAAATGTGGGACATCTTTGATTTGTCTGATCATATGGCTGTACAAGGGCATTTTGTGTTTCCTGAACCCTCAAATTCTATTGAAGAATACGGTGTTGATCCTATGATAACAATCCGTCCAAATCCAGCTAGTACTTCGTTCACAATTAATGGGTTGGATAAAATGGACGGTCTCCAAGAGTTGATTCTTCTTGGACCGAATGGTAGAGTAATACGAAAACTTACAGGTACTACTGTGGATGTAAGTCAACTTGATACTGGACTCTACTTCATTCAAGTAATCTATGGCAACAAATTAGAAGTGATTCGGTTTATTAAAGAATAGATCCATTAATCTCTGTACCATAGCGTAAACCGCGTTCCAATATAAACGTCCGAAAGATAACCCGGATGAGTTCCGTTTTTCGTAAGGTTAATGTACGATCCAAATTGTACGGAAAACTGAAGAAGCTCAAATCCCACTTCATATTTTACAAATAGGTCTTTAAAATCTGTGCTAAGCGCGAGATTTCCATTAATAGAAAGCGGAAAAATTAACGCTAAAATTCCCGCGCCACCGGACACTCCAACATTGAGCATTACGGGTGTAATAGTATTTGGCAAGGACCTAATAGTAAAGGGTTCAAGTTCAGTGGCAAATCGATAATCAACAGATATATATGGCAGAGAATAATGATACCATGAAGCGAAGATTCTATGGTATTTTTCAATATCAAATTTACTTAGTGCAACCCCTAGTTCAAACGCATGTATTTCTGAAGACCGTTCATGTAACAAATTACTCGGCATTATAGTATGTCCAAAAAATGGTGCGAATTCATAATCTAGAAGAGGATACTTGGGCCGCATGGTGGAAGTATTGCTTTGTGCTTTTACAGGTGTAGTTGTGAATGCCAATAGCACTAGGATGATAATTAGTTGAAATCGTTTCATGGTACTTTTGTTTTATTCAAAAGTAGACGAGAAGAAAGGGTATTGTGAACGGATTTGAGCAAATTAAAAAGACCTAATTGCGAATTACGCAACTGTCTATTTATTCAGTTCAGCTTGCTTTCTACGATGAACGATTTCCAAAGCAACAAATGCGGCACAGAATGCCCAAATAGGAACGGCCGCTTTGTCTGTATCTAAGTAGTTATTTATCGTCCCGTGAACGAAATACGTTACCAATGATAATACCATTGCAAGAATCAATGTACGTCCTTCCCTGTCTTCCTTAGGCCATTTTAGGTACAAGGTAATTCCTTGGTAGAAGATCGCTGCCACAATCGCTAACATCGCTAGCATTCCAATTAACCCCATTTCAGACAGGGGACCTAAGTATTCACTATGGGCATTCCCCATGTTTCCAGCGCTCGTAGAGATAATCGTAATATTTTCAGGTTCTTGAAAACGAGCGTATTCGAATGCGTAGGTTCCAGGTCCGAAACCAAATACAGGTCGTTCCTTAAACATTTCAACGGCAGCTGCCCAACGGTTGAGACGTTCGAGATTGGAAGCATCGGTAGTCACGTTTGTGGCGCTCTGTAATTTCTCTCCAAATTCTTCTGTGGTATGCTCTTGTTTGTTTCGCTCCATTTCCATTTGGATGGAATCCCAAGAATAGAACAATGTTAACGCCCCAATAAGTCCGATGGCAAATAGGATGCTGAATTTGATCCGTAATTTGATCACAACTAAAACGGCAACTGCCGCAAAAACCGTGAGCCAAGCTGCACGTGAAGATGAATAATACAATCCGACTAACGTAATAATCATCATTATGAGCAACATTCCTTTAATCAGTGGATCATGACGTTTCGAGAAGTATAACCCGAACACAAGCGGGATACTAAATGCAACTGTTGAACCGTAAATAGTGTGATCCTTAAAGAAAGGCCACATTACCCAATGACTTTCTTTTTCACCAAAGCCATAGGTCGAGTGAATACCAACGGTGTAGCAAATTACAATGCACATGGCAATCACAAACAACCAGATGAAGGTTCTAACGTTTGCCATTTTAGCAAACACTTTGGTTCCGAAAAACAACAGTGGAACAATGAACCAAAGCTTGGCCAAAAGGAATTTAAATGAAATCAACGGGGATGTACTCGTAATAGAGGTAATAAAGATCCAGATGAGGTAGAAACTTACTGCAATGACTATTGGACTGTACCAGATATTACGATTTATTTGATTCTTTTTCACTTGGTGCATGAGCAGCCATATCATGATTCCGAAGAGCAGCGGTTCTGTAGGAATAAAGAGACCAAATCCATTCGTGTATTCTTCAATGTTGATGGATAATGGGGTCAAGAAAGCCAGTCCTAGAAAGCTAATTTCCGTGTAGTAAATAGCAAAATATACCGCCATTAGACCAACTGGGGCTAACGCAAGATAGGTTTGCTCGTTCCAAAGGAAGTATACCGCCAAGAAGAGGTACGCCAATGTTGCGAAGAATAAGATGCTATATTGTCGAATTAATGACACTAGGCAACTTTTCGTAGCTCCGAAATTCGCTCTCTGATAAGAATAATAAATACGATGAAGATAAATGCCCCGAAGGTTGCAACAATGACCACAGTTGCTTTTTTTGGCTTGTCTTTCTTATCTGCTACTACAGCCAATTCAACAATGAACTTATGATTGAACAGTGTATTGGCATCCGATTCAGCTTGTTCGTAAGCATCCTCAAACTTTGTGAGCTTAACAATCTTCTCATCACGTAACATTTCCAATCCGTCAAATGTTGCTCCGTATTCTAAGTTCACATCAATCTGATTCTTAAAAAAGTCTCTATCCGATGGATTCTTGGATTGATTGTATGCAGAGTATAAATTAGCTCTTCCTTCAATGGAAACAACACCAAGCTTAGAAAGACTATCCAATTTATCAAGGATGAGATCTTTCTCAGTTTCAAGCATTAGTTTCTTACGCTGATTAATCTCGAAAGCTGGCTTTGTACGTTCTTGTACCATTTCATTTTTCACAGTATCAATTAGCGCAACAATTTTGTTGGCAATATCTGCTGCCAAAACTGGATCACGGTCCCAAACGTCAATTTGAATAGACCCGTAACGTGTTCTGGTAAATGAAATATGGTTACCCCAAGCTTTCCCTAATTTGTAGTTCTTATTGTCGTCATCCAAATCGATTTCGTAATGTTCCATCAAATTAAATTGATCAACAATTCTATTTCGAATTCGTGAAGATTGTAGAATTTGTACCAATTGCTCGGCTTGCTCTTCTTCTCCAAAATCCATGGATGAAGCCACAGCATTACTTTGCTCTGAGAACGATACAGTACTCGTTGCAGCAGGGAATACGATTGCCGTTGATTTAAATTGTGGCACCATCATAAATGAAACAATCACAGCGATTACAGCAATGATGGACGTTGCAATGATTATTGGAATACGACTTTTCCAGATGGTCAACATTATCGATTTTGGATCGTCAAATGCAGGTGTGTTTTCACTCATGTGTCTGTTTTTAGTAGCGCAAATTTAAGGTTTCTAACCGAGTCTATTAACTCAGAAAGAATCAAATTATTTTACATGAGTCCGAATTCTTATTCAGATTTGTTTTTGAGGGTTTTCGACACCGCTTTTAAATCGATCAATCTAAACAAGATCATACTGATTAATCCTGCCAATAGAATGCTGATAAACACCAAAGCAGATTCCGCTCGAACGAAGTAGCACAATGCTGTGAGACTGCTAACAAACAGAATAAATTGTCCAGTTGTGATCAAGGAAAATTCAATCTTAAGAATGCGCATGCTGTATATGAATTGCGTAATTGAAACCGCTGATTGGGTTGTTACCGTGGCAATGGCAGCTCCCGTTGCACCGTATATTGGAATCAAGTATAAATTGGCCACCGCGTTTACCACAATTCCAACACCTGCAACTATGTTCAGAAAGCGAAGGTCGCCCTTTGCAGTCAGCAGCGTCCCAAAAATAATTGTTGAACACATTCCAATGAAGCTGAACATGAGCAATTGGAAGGTAAGATTACTGAATGCGATGTCTGAATTGTACACCAACCCAAGAATATATTCACTGTTGAAGTAAGTCACAATGGCAATTAGAATCGATCCGCCAATCAGTAATTTGGAAGTGATTGAAAGCAGTGGTAATACGTCCTGTTTTTTCGTGAACATTTTAGAAAACATTGGAAAAAGCAGGTTGGAAAAAAGCATCGCAAACATGAATAGTGCATTGAGCAATCGGAAGCCCTGTGCATAGTATCCAGCTTCCATTCTACCATTTGGGTGAAGTCTCTCAATCATTACAGAATCAACACGCGTATAGATCGTCATCAGAAGTATGAGTAGGGCATACGGGAAACTTTTTCGAACAATTGCGTAAGAGAATACGGGACGATATTTTAGTTTCGGAACTCCAATTTTTGAGAAGAGTAATATGAATCCAACGATTAAGGCAATACCATAACACACGGTTTGAATCCAGATGAACCATTCAATGCGAAATGGTGTGTCAGTGACCGGAAAATACAATACTGCCCCACATAAAAAGATGAGAAGTAATCGGTCGAGTACACCAAGAAAGGCTTCTGTTTTAAACAACATTAATCCACCAAAGTAACTTCGGATGTAAGCAATCAAAGTGATCAAAAATTGATTAAAAACGAGAAAGCTAAGCAAGTAAAGTTCTTCTCCTTCCCAACCGAGCACGAAGGCTACCGAATAGGATATAACTGCGTAGAAGATGAAAAGAATGAACCGAAAGGTGAGGATTTTCTCAAGATATTTTGAAGCAATTTTGGGAGATTGAGCAATGTTTTTGGTCGTGAAATTGTTGATTCCAAAATCTAGAACGATGTTGAAAAGAATCGAGAAATTTAAAAGTGAAAAGTAGATTCCGTAATCTTCAGCTCCGACCCTGTTTTGAACAGCAGTGTCAATTCCAAAAATAGCCACTGGCTTAACCATCAGGTTCAATAGAACCATTAAAGCTAGATTGGAAAAAAACTTCTTTTGCATTGCGTCGTCTTGGCACCCTGTGCTACAAATGGTACGAATCTTCGTCCACGCTATAACGCTTCAAATGTACTAAATCTTGTGTGATTAGTCATTAGTTGTTTGGTGGTGGGAATTACCGAACAATCAACTTGAATCCTTTGCCATGCACATTCATAATCTCAATGCTCTCATCGGACTTCAATGCCTTACGTAATTTTGCAATGTAGACATCCATGCTTCTTCCGTTGAAGTAATTATCATCTCCCCAAATTGCACGTAGTGTTGCATTTCGGTCCAAAATGTCGTTCTTGTTTTTTACCAACAACTGCAGGAGTTGATTCTCTTTTGTTGTGAGTTTCTTTGTTTCATCATCTAAATGCAGTAAACGGAATTCAGGCTCGTATTTAATTTTCCCGATGAATAAATCGTCTCCATCTTCAACAGAAGATGCCGTTTCGGTTCTTCTTAAAATCGCTGTGATTCGTGCAAGTAACTCCTCCATTGAAAATGGTTTAGTCAAGTAATCGTCGGCACCAACAGAGAATCCTTCCAACTTATCATCCTTCATTGACTTGGCAGTCAAGAATAAAATTGGAATCTTCTTGTCGATTTCACGAATTTCTTTTGTCAAGGTAATTCCATCCATTTCTGGCATCATTACATCAAATATGCAAAAGTCGAATTCCTTCTTATTGAATTTCTCAAAGGCAATTTTTCCATTTTGTGCCAAGGATACACTGAATCCCTTCGATTGCAAAAATGTATTCAATAGCTGACCTAAATTTAAGTCATCTTCCGCGAGCAATATCTTAATTTCCTTTTCCATCTTATTCATTTATAATGATTGTGAATTCCGAACCTTGATCAATTTTACTTTTGACAATGATGTCCCATCCGTGTAACTCAACAATGGCTTTTACATAACTCAATCCCAACCCAAATCCTTTCACATTATGTATATTTCCAGTAGG
This sequence comes from Crocinitomicaceae bacterium, assembly GCA_033791225.1. Lineage (GTDB taxonomy): Bacteria > Bacteroidota > Bacteroidia > Flavobacteriales_D > Crocinitomicaceae > UBA4466. Next base: position 463,544 of record JASJHD010000014.1, on the reverse strand, counting down.
TACACGGTACAACTTGTCAAATATTTTATTTTGATGCTCTTTTTTTATTCCAATTCCTGAATCTGCAACGATCAATATGATCTTTCCGTCCTCTTTTTGTAGGCTAACCTGAACCTTTGGATTACTATCGCTGTACTTAATGGCATTGTCGATCAAATTAGAGATAGTATTCGTTACGTGCATTTTGTCTCCTTGGACATGCAGTAACTCTGAAGTGCAATTTAGTTCAACAGAACCTTCTGTTCCGGCAATTCTGAATTGAGCACGTTCAACAACTTCATAAATAATTTCGTTCAACAATAATTTGGATGGAACCAATCGAAGTTCTCCTTTGTCAAGAGTTGCGCTTTGAAGAATTCGCTCAACCAAAAGGCTTAGACGCTTGTTTTCTTCATTGATCATTTTAATGTATGGCTGAACAGCATCTTCTTGTTTGGAGACCATATCGGTATCATTCATCGCTTCACATGCCAAAGAAATTGTCGAGATAGGAGTCCTGAATTCATGCGTCATATTGGAGATGAAATCGTTTTTCATTTCTGAAAATTTCTTCTGTGTTAAAATCGTTCTGAACATGAATATCATTGCCACAATAATCAATATCACAAGGAGTAGATTCACTGTCAACGGGCCCCACATTTCCGTTAGTAGGAAAGAACTTTGTTCAGGAAATTTCAAATGTAAATACAAATCCTCATCAACGGGATTGCTTGGAAATAAAAGCGTTACGTGACTTTTTGCAGTGTCTATAGATAGGTTGTAATTGTCTGGTGCGCGATCAAATTCAATGATTTGATTGTATGCATCGGTAACAACAAATTCATATTTCGCAGGAAATTCATCTGCCATTAATTCATGGTGTAATACAGAATCCAAAAAGACGATATCCAAACGATCCGATGGTTTTTGATAGACATTGTTTCGGAAGGCATTGATCATCATTTGATTGACGAATTGTGCTTTTTTGAAGATCTCTTGAATTACACGCTGGTCCAATTGAATGGCGAGTTGCAACGAATCTTGATTCAAAGAAGCTGTTCCTCCTTGAAATAATTCTTTGATGTGCCTTACGTCTCTTGCTAATACGCTATGCTCAGCAGTCAATCCTGAAATGGAGTCATAAGTTTCCCCCTTAATAATCAAGTAGTTTTCCATCTTTCCATTCTCATAAATGGAAGTGTCCTGAATGGAAATGGACTCTTGTGCTGATAATAGATTTTGAAACTCCTCCTTAAGAACATCTTGGTATTGACCGCTAAAATCGTTGTTTGCAAGGATCATGTATTGACGAATATCTTCGGCCTTTTCATGACGCAGGGCTATTCGGTCAAGTGTGGTTTTAAATCGATCGGCAAATTCATCTGTTTTTATTCCAAACAACTGTGTTGTTTGAAAGGCCTGTATAATCAGCAGAGCCAAGAGTGCAGCGATAACAAGCACTAGAATAAAATTAACGCGGATTTTCTTCACGTAGAATCGATTTTAGACGAATGTAAAAGAATCCAGCACTTCCCGACAGTTGCTTAACTTTTTTTAACAGCCCTATTCTTACTCAAATAGCCGTCTAACAGATAAAAAGCGCTTGGGATAATTGGACAAGTAATAGTCAGTTTCAACTACTCCAAAATGATTTTTCGAACTCGAACAATGAATGAACTTTATTCCCTCTTCCGTATTCGAAATGACAATTCCAACGTGTCCAGGTGTTCTGCTTCCAGGTGCTGTGCCGGCAAAAACAATGCAGTCCCCTTGTCGACATTCAGACAGTGGCACTTCAGTTCCTAAAGTCGCATAAGCGCTTGAGCTTCTAGAACAGGTGACTTCTGCAGTAGAGTACACATACGATGTAAAACCGGAACAATCAAAACTAACGTTAGGAGAACTTGTAGCCCATTTATAAGGAATGCCCAGCTGCTCTTGAGCCAATTGGACAATAGAATCAGCCTTTAAAACCCATAAACTATCCTGACCAAACGATGTGGTAGAAAACAGTATTGCTATGGAGATTAAAATAATGCGCATGATATAATTACTACAAAAATAGGGCAATTGTGTTGATGATTCGCCATTTTAACGAAAATTGGTTGATCAAAGTTTAATCACTTAAAAACACGATTTTTCTGCTTCCAACGTTGTACATTCGTGTCAATGTCTGTTTTTAGCAAACGAATTATATGCCTAGTGCTACTTGTTAGCCCACTTGTTGGGTTCACACAGACGTCTAATTATCGTACTAGAACTTTGTCCACATTGGGCGATACCATTCAATTGGACTCCCTGAGTATCTACCCAAATTCCTTTGAATTAAAATGTGGAGGACAGACTTTGGGTACGGAGCATTATACTTTAGATTATGCTGGATCAAAATTGATCATGAGTATACCATGTGATGGTGAATTAACTGCAAGTTATCGTGTTTTACCAATGGATCTTTCGAGAGTGTATGCGACGCGAGATACGAGTATGATTTACTCCAAAGAAAAAGGGTTTCGAGATCGTTTTCTCATTAGTTCTTTCGCTACATCAAATGATATTTTTGGTGGTGCTAGTTTGAATAAATCGGGTAGTATATCCAGAGGAATTTCTTTTGGTAATAATCAAGATATGGGAGTTAATTCTTCATTGAATCTTGAATTGTCAGGCCAGATAGCTCCCAATTTGAAACTACTGGCTTCTGTTACAGATGATAATTTACCCATCCAACCGCAAGGGAATACCAATACGCTGCGCGAGTTTGATCAGGTATTCATTCAAATTTACAACGATCGGTTCAAGTTGATCGCTGGTGATTTCTGGCTGTACAAGCCACAGGGCTACTTTATGAAATATAAGAAAAGGGCTCAAGGATTAACAATTGATTATCAATGGACAACAGATACGTCTAAAGTGTTGCGAACTCAGATCAGCGGCGCACTTTCGAGAGGTAAGTTCAACCGACAAATAATTCAAGGAGCAGAAGGAAATCAAGGTCCTTATCGACTTTATGGGAAAGAGAATGAACCCTTCATTATAATCTTAGCTGGAACCGAACGTGTATATCTTGATGGAAGGTTAATGGAACGTGGACAGGAGTATGATTATGTTGTCGATTACAACTCTTCTGAAGTTATTTTTACCTCGAGAAATCTTATTACAAAAGACTCTCGAATTGTAATTGAATTCCAATATTCAGATCAGAATTATGCTAGGTCCTTGTTTCAGACTTCAACGACGTACGTATCTGAACGGGTGAAATTTTGGCTGAATGGGTATTCTGAACAGGATGCTAAGAATCAGACTTTACAGCAAGAATTATCGATCGGACAGAAGAAACTCCTAGCTGATATCGGAGATACCTTAAGCTTAGCTCGGATGTCCAGTATTGACTCGGTAGGATATTTCGACAATCAAAATTTATATGCATTGATTGATTCAGTGATTGGTTTGGTTACCTATGATTCAGTTCTGGTGCATTCTGTTCATCCAGATTCAGCCTTCTATAGAGCTACTTTTGAGTTTGTCGGTTTGGGGAATGGAAATTATATACTTGATAACTTCAATGCTTTGGGGAAAGTGTTTAAATGGGTAGAACCAGATCCGATAACTGGAGTTCCACAAGGTGATTACGCTCCTTCTCGTTTGATGGTTACTCCGAAAAAGCGGCAAATGATCTCGGCTGGAGTCAATATTCAAATTACAAAGCGCTTGTATTTTGAGACAGAATTGGCCTACTCACACAATGACCTCAATACTTTTTCTGGACATGATGCTGCTGACAATGATAGTTACAGTGGGATGACACGTTTGGTAGGAGACATTGCCTTGAACAAAGATTCTATTCCAAAATGGATTCTGCGTACAAAGCTTGAAGTGGAAGCAAGAGAGCGAAATTTTAATCCCATTGAGCAATACCGAGCGGTTGAGTTTGATAGAGATTGGAACACGCGTAATATGGGGTACACGGGTAATCAAGTTGCATCCAGTTTGAGTACCAATTTCATTAATCGGAAATACGGGAATTTTAATCTTGAAGGTCAGCATTATGTGATAGGAGGGGATTATGAAGGAATTCGTGGAAAACTTGATGGAAGCTGGAAACAGAAAGGATTTAGAGGCAAATGGGATATAAGTTATTTGTCGAGTCAAGCAGCAGAAAGGAACGAGTTTTTGCGCCATCGGACTGACTTCTCACAGAGCATTGGTTGGTTTAGGTTCGGATACAGAGATGATCACGAATTGAACCAGTTTAGAAATGACTTTTTACAACCTCAGAGTTACCAGTTTTTCGATTATCAGTTTTATATCGCCAATAGTGATTCCATAAAAAATGAATACCGAATATTCTACCGTGAACGCTTTGATAGACGATCTGATAGCACAAATTTAATTCCAATAGCGAGGGCTAGATCTTTAGGTGCTGAATTGCGATTTACCGAATGGAAAAATCAAAAGTTGAATTTTGTTGCAAGCTACCGTGAGTTGAAAATCTTGGACAGTGTTTTGGCAAATCAGACACCAGAGAACACAGTGATTGGTAGAATTGAACACGAAATAAGTGCATTCAAAGGTGCACTAACGTTGAACACTTTTTATGAGATTGGATCAGGGCTAGAATTGAAAAGAGAGTTCCTGTATCTTCAAGTAAATGATGGGCAAGGAATTTATACTTGGATAGATTATAATGGTGACGGTGTTAAAGATTTGAATGAATTTGAAGTAGCAGCGTTTGCTGATCAGGCCAGCTACATTCGCGTATTCACGCCAAGTAATTCGTACGTAAAAACCTATTCGAATGAGTATAATCAATCCATCTATTGGAGACCTGAACGAATTTGGGCTTCCAAGACTGGAATCTTACATTTTCTTTCAAGATTCTCTGATCAAGTGAGAGGAAGAATTCAACGTAAGACCAATTATTTTGACGGTGCCAATGCATTTAATCCTTTCGTGACAAACATTAATGATACAAGTCTCATCTCAACGAATTCGAATTTCCGAAACACCTTATTCTTCAACAGAACATCAAGCATAGTTGGCGCCGAGTATACCTTTCATGATGTGAGAAGTAAAACCCTATTGGCAAGTGGATTCGATTCTCGGATGAATTCATATCACGAGCTGTCATTCCGTTGGAATATCAAACGAAAGTTCACCATTAAATTATCTGGTAAAATAGGAGAGAAGCAAGCACGTGCAGATTACACTTCTGGAAGAGACTTTCGCCTCGACTACTATTTCGTTGAGCCAAGTTTCATCTTTCAACCTGGAACGAAATTCAGAGTTACATTAGACGGTAGAATTTCCGAAAAACGCAATCATGGTGACTTGGGAGGGGAACGATCTCAGGTCTATGAAATTGGAACGACCTTTAAATTTAATCAACCAGAGAAAGGAAGTTTACAAGGTGGAGCAAGCATACTTCGAATTGTGTATGACGGCATTCAGAATTCTGCATTAGGATTTGAGATGTTAGAAGGATTGAAACCAGGTGTGAATTACACTTGGACTATCGGCTACCAACGTTCGATTTCCAAAAATTTGCAATTGTCTGTGTTATACAATGGACGTAAATCTGAAGGTAACAAAGTCATTCACTCTGGAGGAATGGAAGTACGTGCATTTTTCTGATAGAATTTAAACCGATTGAACAGTTAGTTGTACTTCAATTTGATAAATCACAACTATGAAATTGGAAATCAAGGAACCTTGTCACGAAGATTGGGATAAAATGAAAGTCGGGTTGATCTCTCGACATTGTGAGGTCTGTGAGAAGGGAGTGGTAGACTTCACAAAAATGAATCGTGCAGAAATTATCACCCATATTTTATCCAATCCAAACGAACAGATATGCGGTAGGTTAACATCTGATCAATTTGATTTTCGCCATGAGGATATTCCGATTTTAATTGAAGCTCTCAAAGACAAAAGAATATCCAATCCATTTTTAATTCTTGTTTTAGTGTCCCTGAGTTTGTCTTCCTGTCAACAGGAACCAAGTATTGATTATCTAGATGAGGAAGACCCTATCGAGGTGACACAGGGAATGGTCCAGTGTGATGAAACAGCATTTGACCAAGGCATATCCAAGCAGAATATTGGCTCGGGATCACAACTCAATTTAAAAAAAGGACATCAGATGTTTGAAGAAATGGGTCAAGTAATGCTAATGCACACTGATATTCCTCAGTCCCTAATCAGCACGGTAACATTATCGTGTGATGCGAATGAGCGCAAAGTCTTTCAATTTGTAAACGTAATGCCTGAGTTTAAGGGAGGGATTAGAGGACTGGAAAGTTATGTCAAACGCAATTTGATTTATCCTGAGTTCGAACGAAAACACATTATTCAGGGCAATGTGTACGTGAAATTTATAGTAGAAGCTGACGGGTCAATAACAGCCGCACAAATAGTCCAATCTGTTTCCGGTTCAAAAAATTTCGATGAGGAAGTATTAAGACTAATCAATGGCATGCCTAAATGGAAGCCTGGAACGAATACGGGTAAACCACTCGCGGTACAAATGAATTTACCGATTCGATTTAGTTTGAAATGATAATTCGCTGAGAATGTACTATGTCATTTTCAACAATATTTAGTAGATAGATTCCATCAGGTATTTCCCGAACAGAATAGTGCTCTTCCAAAGATGCGTCCCAGTGCTTGACTAGTTTCCCTTGCAAATTCATGAGTAGAATGGATCCTTCAAATATTGGTTCAATGAATGTGATTTGACCATTTTGAACTGGGTTCACTACTCCAATGTGCAATTCATTCTCTTCGATTACAGTGTAATCTGTGCAATTATTAGAGAGACTATTTTCATTTTCAATAATGGATTGAACCGTCAAGGTATTGGCCAATATTCCAGGGTAATCAGGAAGGTATTTATCCGCTCTGAAGGCGGTATTATCTCCTTCAGTTAGAATATCAAATTGCGAATAAACAACACCTCCTCCCATTGGGTTTTTGTACATCCACACAACATTTCCGTCTGCGTCTATTTCGATAAATCGTCCTAATTGAGTTTCACAAATCAAGAATCCTCCATTCGACAATGCTTTTACTCCTGATTTTATATCGGAGAGGAGAACGTCGCCTTGAATCACATCTGTCCAGGTGTAGTAGAAATCACTTGGAGTAAACTGATTGTTACTCATTAAATACTCTGAACCATTCATTTCGGGTTCAATTAAATGGATGGAGCTGAAGTTAAAAGAACCATCTCCACCGTTGTTAAAAACAGAGATTTTGCCATCATGCAAATAACCACCCTCAACCCACTTTGCATCGTGTTGGCCAAATAGTTTTTGATCTGCAACAGAACCCTGCTGGTAAACTTGTGGATTACCCCAGCGCCATAAGAAATCTCCTCCTCGATCTGAATTTCCTCCTGTATGACTGGCGGCTTCGTTTGTAGTCGTGCTGTGATCAATAATGTAAATTTCGCCCATTTGTCGACCAGAGATTAATATTTGATCGAGTGTCTCATTATAATCAACACTATTTACGTGCGTCCAATCACTAGAATTTCCTTGATCAAAATTGAAGTGTATTAGTTCAGGATGATCTACGACAATGCCGTAATTGAGCTTTGTACTATCATATTCTTGGACTAAATGATCCCAGAAATGCCATTCCCAAACTACGTTGACATCAGTCACACCAACAGGTTCCAGTTCCAAAATAAAATCAAGTTTAAAATTTGGCGCAAGCAAAGCTGGATCTTTTCCTGAAAGTGTTTGCTCGTTAGGTGTCTTGGGTTCGGTAACCACACAGAGAACATTTCCATTTGGCAAAGGCTCAATATCGTGGTGTTGACTTACACCATTGGCTGCGGCTGCATAGGTCCAAACCTCGTTGTCATTCCAATCTCGGATGTACAAACTGTCCTTACCAGCGAACAATAAATTCCCATTCTCCAAAAGGTAAGAAGTTAAGCCTGGAGGTTCGTTGAAAAACCAACTATTAATTACTTTTCCGCAGTTGTCGATGAGATAGACCTCACCTCTATCATCTGGTGAAAAAAGTGTATAACCACCGGAGACTGAATCTGTGGAAAGAACAAGTCCGAGAGTTGGTGGTTGCCCAGATGAAATAAAACTACAACTCAGAAAAAGAACAATGAAGATTCGTTTCATATCAATGATTAGTTAGCCAAAAATATGAAAAAATTAATTTATTTTGAAATCACAACCCGCTTAATGCTTAAAGCATTGCCTTGTTGAAATCGGATTAAGTAAACACCGGACTGAACCTCTCCATAATAGAAGCGGTCAGTATTTTGAAGGTCTCCTTCTGTTATAATAGTGCCATTCATGTCGATTAAGGTGTAGTGGCAACTAAGAGGCTTGGTAAAGGTGATGAATTCCTCAAATACAGGATTAATCACTTCGAAATTACTGAACTGCTGTTCTTCTATTCCAGAAAAATCAGTACAGCTTGCAGACAAACTATTCTCATTCTCGATTATGTCACCGATCACAATTGTGTTGGCCAATATTCCGGGATGATCTAGTTGATATTTTTCAGCCCTGAACGAAGCATTTCCACCAACAAGAATATCAAATTGATTGCTAACTGCTCCAACACCATGAGGGTTTACGTACATCCATACAAGGTTATCATCTTTGTCTATTTCTATAAATCTACCTGTTTTGGTATCGCAAATTAGAAACCCACCAGTAGGCAAAGATTGCACACCGCATTTTTTTGTCGAGAATACTACTTCTGTCATTGCAGAACCATTCCACGTATAGAAAAAATCATTGGGCGCAAAGGTGTTACTTGTCATAACGTAGTCCGTACCATTTAATTCTGGTGTGATGAGGTGAATTGAACTAAACATTGAAGTTCCGTCACCACCATTATTGAAAACTGTTATTTTTCCTTCGTGCATGTAATTGTTGTGCACCCATTCTCCATCGTGTTGTCCGAAGAGTTTTTGATCTGCGGCTCCACCTTGTCCATACACTTGAGAGTTTCCCCATCTCCAAAGAAAATCACCACCCCTGCCGGCTGTTCCTCCAGAGTGATCAGCTGCTTCAGCCGTTGATGTACTATGATCAATAATGTACAACTCACTCATGGTTTTACTGGAAATAATAATCTGATCCAGATTTGCGTTATAATCGATACCATTGACGTGTGTCCAGTCGTTTATATTCCCATGATTAAAGTTGAAATTGATCAACTCTGAATGATCAGCAACAACACCAAAGTTGTTCTCACTTGCGGAGTAGTCCTGAACCAAGTGGTCCCAAAAATGCCATTCCCAAACGATATTTGCATCGTTGGTTCCGACAGGTTCCAATTCAACAATGTAATCGAGTTTAAAATTATTCCCTAGAAGAGCTGGGTCCTTTCCAGCGCTCGTTTGCTCAGCAGCAGTTTTGAATTCGGTCACAATGCACAGAATATTTCCATTTGGCAAAGGTTCGATATCGTGATGTTGTGCAATACCGTTGGCAGTTGTTGCGTAGCTCCAGAGGGTATTGTCATTCCAATCACGGATGGTGATACTGTCTTTGCCAGCATAAAGCAAGTTCCCGTTGTCCAAAAGGTAACTAGTAATTCCAGGCAGTTCATTGAAAACCCACTCATTAATAAGCTTACCACAATTGTCAATCAGGTATACATTGTTGTTGTCATCAGGAGAGAAAAGGGTATAGCCGCTTGAAACAGAATCGGTATGATGTACTAAACCAATGGTCGGTGTCTGTCCAAAAGAAACCGTGACATTTAAGAAAAATAAAAGGACGAGTATGTGTTTCATAACAGTTCAGTTTACGTAAAAGTAAGCAAAGAAAATACAATGGTTGAACTGAAACAGAAGTCTATTTCTTACGGAAAAAGATCTTTATTGGAACCCCACTGAAATTAAATTCCTCTCTCAGACGGTTCTCAATGAATCGCTTGTAGCTGTCCGGAATATATTGAGGCAAATTACAGAAGAAAGCGAAGGCAGGTGCATGTGTAGGCAATTGCTGCACATACTTAATTCTAACGTATTTCCCTTTTACGGCCGGAGGTGGAGTGGATTGAATAATGGCGAGCATTACCTCGTTCAATTTTGAGGTTGGAATTGATTGAGTTCTATTTTCAAAAACTTCCATTGCTGTTTCCAGCGCTTTATGAATTCTCTGCTTTGTGATAGTAGAGGTAAATAGAATTGGAACATCGTTGAACGGAGCGAGCTGCTCTCTTACCATGTCCTCCATTTCTCTCATGGTTTTGTGGTCTTTTTCAACCAAATCCCATTTGTTCACCAATACCACAACACCCTTTGAATTTTTCTCGATAATGTAAAAAATATTCAGATCCTGCTTTTGAATTCCTTCTTCAGCATCAACCATAAAGATACATACATCCGAATTTTCAATTGAACGTACTGAGCGTAAAACAGAGTAATATTCTATGTCTTCATGCACTTTTGCTTTCTTTCGAATACCAGCAGTATCAATTAGCATGAAATCAAAACCAAAGGCTTTGTATCGTGTATTAATAGAATCACGCGTTGTACCAGAGATGTCTGTTACGATATTTCTTTCCTCACCGGTTAATGCGTTCACCAATGATGATTTACCAACGTTCGGCTTACCAACAACGGCAATGTGAGGCAGTTCGTCACCTTCTCTTACAACTTCATCATCCTTGTCGAATTCTTTCACGATTTCGTCCAACAAATCACCAGTACCACTTCCATTTGCTGCAGACAGGTCGAAAACGTCTCCTAATCCTAACGCCCAAAACTCTGCAGATAACCCTACTCGATCTGTATTATCTACTTTGTTTGCTACAATAAATACTTTCTTGTTTGCTTTACGAAGAATTCGTGCAACGACTTCATCTAAATCAATTAGTCCAGTCATAACATCGACCATGAAAATGATCACACTCGCTTCATCAATGGCGATTTCTACTTGCTTGCGAATTTCAGCTTCAAAAATATCATCGGAACCCTTTACGTATCCCCCCGTATCGATCACGGAAAAGTCTGCTCCATTCCATTCGCCACGACCGTATAAACGATCACGTGTAACACCACTAACTTCTTTAACGATGGCATTTCTAGATTCTGTCAATCGATTGAAAAGCGTTGATTTCCCTACGTTTGGGCGACCTACAATTGCAACAATGTTACTCATATCTAATAATTATTATCCTCAAATTGATCGAGTGAAGTTGTGACTAACTAATAGCCGTACTTCTTCAATTTTTGCTCAGATCCTCTCCAGTCCTTATCTACCTTGACAAACGTTTCTAAATAAACCTTGCTTTCGATAAATCTCTCCATTTCCTTACGTGATTCATATCCTATTCGTTGCAACATATCACCACCTTTTCCGATGATGATTCCTTTTTGAGAATTGCGTTCAACGATGATTAATGCTCGAATTCGCGTGATGTCTGGCTCTTCTTTGTATTCCTCAATCTCTACTTGACAAGCATATGGAATTTCCTTCTTGCAGTGAATAAAGATTTTTTCTCGGATGATTTCAGAGATAAAGAAACGCATCGGTCTATCCGTCATTGCTTCTTTGTCGAAGTACGGAGGGCTTTCTGGAATGTTGGCTTTAATCTCTTCCCAAACACCATCAATACCAAAGCCATGAAGTGCTGAAATAGGGAAAACCTTAGCTTTAGGTAAACGATTTTGCCAATAGTCGAGTTTTATCTTTACACCTTTTTGATCTGAAAGGTCCATTTTATTGATCAAACAAAGCACAGGAATCTCCAATCGCTGAATGCGTTCAAGTGTTTCCTTGTGATTCATTTCTGTTTCATTCGGCTCGGTTACGAAAAGTAATATGTCTGCATCCTGAATTGACGAATTAACGTAATCCATCATGTTATCGTGGAGCTTGTATGCAGAATTCACAACACCTGGAGTATCAGAGAATACAATCTGATGATCTTCGTCATTTACAATCCCAAGAATTCGATGACGTGTTGTTTGTGCTTTAGAAGTAACAATTGAAAGCTTCTCACCCACCAACTTATTCATGAGGGTAGACTTACCAACATTTGGACTTCCAACTATACTAACAAATCCAGATTTATGTGCCATTTACTTCGTTTCGAGGTGCAAAGAAACGGAATTTTCATTGAACTAGCACTACAATGCTTAGCGTCTTCTACCTCCATGCCGATTTCTACCATTTCCATTTCTGTTGCGGTTTGGCGACTTTTTTATTTCATTGCGATGATTGTGGTAAGCGGGAGAATGTTTTCTATGCTTACGATAATGCTTTTGCGCATGATGTGATCTGTATACATGAGTTCTTCTACAGTGTACCTTGTGCTTTCTATTGTATGTCTGATAAACGTCCCACTTAACAGGTTTCCATGGCTTGTACCAATTGGGGTAATGATTGTGCTTCCAAGGAGAAACATAGACTTTATAAGAAGGACTGTAGATTTGACGTACGGGCGCCCAATTAGAGACATTTACAAGTTCCTCAGAATCGTCATTTCCAGGCTCGAGTATGTATTCATCACCATAAATCTCTTCGTCTCCAACTATTTGCAAGACTGTCTCGCCATCATTTTCTTCAATGAGAATCACAGCCACGTCTTGGGCTTCAGTGTTACTATATGGAACTTGTAAGGTCAATGAATGTGTGTTTTCATCCATGTAGTCTATAACTCGAATGTAATCCACAAACCCATCGTCGTTGAGATCTAAGTTATTGACATCGTTCTTTTCAGAGTTCAAGAGGTTTTCAAAATCTTCAACGGATTTTGATTTTTCAAACAAGTTGAGAACAGCAGTTAAGTCTAAATTATCACCGGGGTTGATTGGACCTTCTTCGGCAAAAGAATAAGTAGTAAATGAAATGATGCTTAAGTAGAGAAGTGCGACAGTTACTTTCATGTGATTTTTTTTAGTGAACAGATGTAAGACCGATGCCATTCAAAAAGGTTTAATCAAAGGGAAATTATTTCCTGTATATTTAAATAATGATTCAATTTTGGAACAAGAAGGTTTTTATCGTGGCAATTATTAGCCTTGGCATTATTATCTCATCCGATTGCCAAACAAATATCCCGGTTCATGTAGATCTACCTATTATCAACATTGTTGTGGGGCTAGGATTGAATTCAGAAAAGAAAGTACTAGCGACATTCACTATAGACGCCGGCGATGGCATTTCAGGTGCTATGGGCTACGATGGTCATTGTGGTATTGAGCTGCACGGGAACTCTACTCTTCTGGTTGATAAGAAAAGCTACGATATTGAATTGAGAGATGAGTTCGGCGAAGAAGTTTCAAGAAAACTCTTGGACTTTAGTTCTGAAGAAGATTTTATTCTGTTGGCGCAGTATTTTGATCGCAGTCACTTTAGAAATGCACTTGCCTTTGATCTTTGGGAAAAGCTGGGACACTATTCTCCAAAACACCGTTATGTAGAAGTGCATGTTAATGGAATCTATCAAGGAGTTTATCTTTTGGCGGAGAAAATCAAAGTAGATCAGAATCGTGTAAATTTGAATGTTAGCTATGGAACACATTGGCATTCATCAGATCCATTTTTAATGAAGCTTGATGTTGGTTCTTATAATGTCCCATCAAGGACAGTTGATCTTGAAGGCAATGATATCTATTACAATTTAATTTACCCTAAAGAAGTCATCAATCAAGGGGTAGGAAATGAAGTGATTCGAGTAACGGAACAAGTAGAGCGATCCATTGACAATATCGTCTTGAACCGTCAAGGCATAGAGCATTATAGTACTAATATAGATGTTGCTTCCTTTGCTGATTACTTTCTAATAACAGAATTGAGCAAAAATCCGGATGGGTATAAAGACAGCTATTTCTACAGAAATCGACTTGATGTAAATGATCCGGAATCAAGAAAACTTCACATGGGGCCTGTTTGGGATTTTGATTTGGCTTTTGGCAATGTCGACTATCAAAATTTTCGATCTGCTGAAGGGTGGGCATATATTCAAAGTAGGGAGAGCCATCACGTTCGAAAATTTCCGGCCTTTTGGTACAAGTTAATCTGTGACCCTGAATTTATTGGACTGTGCATGGAGCGATTACAAGAAATTAAAACTTTGTTTCCAAAAAATGATTTACTGAACAGGGCAGGAGCGGTTCATTATGCAATGAAAGATGATTTCAAAAAAGACACTGAATTATGGGGAGAAGGATCGATTCACACCCCTGATCTTGGGCCCTTAAAAACATCAAGTTTAGACCGCATGGTAAATGTTATCAACTTCTTCTGGAATCGTCTAGAGTGGATAGAAGCGAATTTGCCGACTATTGAATGTAACCCTGTTGAACCAATGAAGTTAGAACTCAATTATTCAGTTCTAATACAGCCCCGTATTGAAAGTAAATCGTTTGTTATAAATGGTCCAACAGATGAAGAGATGGGATCTCCAATAGGTAGATATCCTAGCGATTACCCTCAGGATTACACATATGAACTAATGAATCCAATGGGAGAAGTTGTACAAAGTGGACCTGTTCATGGAGCGTTTTCCATTTCGTATGAAAACTTGGAACCAGGTGAATATTACATTGAAATTGAAAATGAATATTATTATAATATGCCAGCGGTTTCGTATTGGATCCCAACGTTTTATCTCTTAGGAAAACTGATAGTGCCTGAAAATGAACCGTAGTGAATATCATTCTAGTGAATTGGGATCAAACAACTTGTTTTGGATAGCGTATACTACAAGATTTGCAACGTTTTTAAGTCCAGTTTTCTTAGTAAGTGATAAGCGGTGAGATTCTATGGTTCGTATACTTAAGCAAAGTTTGTTCGCCATTTCTGTATTTGGAACTCCTTGACAAATCATGACTAGGATCTGAATTTCCCTTGTAGAAAGTGGATGCTTGTAGAACTTTTGAGTAGTTCCTTCTTTAGATAGGAATCCTTTGTGAATTGCAAAGGAGGTGGCGTTATCAAAATAGTATCCATTGTTGTGAACTGTATAGAGTACCTGAACCAAGGTTTCAAATGAGCAGCTCTTGTTCAAATAGGCTCTAGCACCTAAAGAGATGGCTTCAATGATATGTTTATCTCCATGGTACATTGACAACATAATTGTCTTAATTGTGGGGTGCTTCTCCGACAATATCTTAAGTGTTTGCCATCCGTCTAATTGAGGCATTTTTACATCGAGAATCACTACATCAACATGCTTGTTCTCAAGATTTTCAAGCAACTGGATTCCATTTCCGGCCTCTACTTTAATATCGAAATGTTTCCTTTTGGACAAACAGAATGAAAGCGCTTCTCTAAGGATCGACTGATCATCTACAATGGCTATGTTAATATGGCGCTGTTTCTCTTCGAAGTTCTTTGACTTGGTTGAGTTCATTGCTTTGGGTTATTGGTTGTAATTGTAAAGGTGTAAGCGTTCAGTCAAAGAATGAATTTAAATAGAATGATTCATATGTAGGCGAATACGGGTTAATTTCAGTAGTACTACTGAGAAGCAGCTACGTAGTCACAACAGATGTGAAATGTTCAAATGTTGTCTTTTTTCAGTTAAGAATTGATAACGCCCAGAAAGTCAGTACGTAAGAGTACTATCACGTATAGTATTTACCGAAGGTGTTAAATTAAAGCGCCATTTACCAAGGATTATTTCAACAATTTGTATAGAAAAAAGCGCGCATATTGATGCCTTGATGATTGCTTTTGAATAGAGTTAATAGTTTGGAAGTTAATCCTAACGGTTCAGTAGCTTGAGAAAATGAGACCTTAATTATAAGCAATCATTTACAACCTGAGACCTAGGCCTATTTTATTACGAAATGATACTAATAATTCATTGGAATCTATGAGTAAACTGAATGTATATAATCGAATGGAGCTATTCAAGAATTGTTTAACTATTCTGTTTTTAGTTTTATCCTCTCCTTCGGTACTCTTTTGCCAGTACAATTTGGATCAAATTGAATTGAAGCGAAATATCCGGCAGGACAACCAGCAGTTTCAATTCATGGTGCTAGACGAAGAGAAGCATGGCATTTGGAATTACAATCGACATAAATTTTATTACTGGTACAAAGCCCAAAAATTGATATCCACTCAAGGGGGTTCATCTGGAAGATTACTTGATGGAAAGTTTGAAGGATTTTATCAAAACAAACAATTGTCTCAGCGAGGTGAATTCAAAAAAGGACTTAAACACGGTGAATGGTTGTATTGGCGTGAGGATGGAACATTGTACAGTTCAGAGAATTGGAAAAAAGGTGAATTGTTCGGGAATCAAAAAAAATACGACGCTCACGGAGAGGAAATTGAAACAATCACAATCACAGGGAACA
Source organism: Crocinitomicaceae bacterium (assembly GCA_033791225.1). Classification (GTDB taxonomy): domain Bacteria; phylum Bacteroidota; class Bacteroidia; order Flavobacteriales_D; family Crocinitomicaceae; genus UBA4466. Next base: position 447,265 of record JASJHD010000014.1, on the reverse strand, counting down.
GAAAAATTTATCGAACAGAGTCAAGCATGCGGATTGTGAATTCCAATGGTATTGAGAAACTCAAGTTTTATGAAAATGGATCATTGATTAGAACTGAACGCCAAAAAGATGGAGAATTACATGGCTTCGTTCGGCTGTATGAAGATGGTAAAATGATTTCTAAAGTAAAATACAAACGTGGTATTGTACAAGAAAAGAAATTGAATGCTGAAGCGGAAGAAGAAACAGATGAAGAAGTTGAAGCAGAGGAAAAAGAACCTTTTTTCAAACGCGTATTTAAAATCTTCAAACGGAAAAAAAAGAAAGAAGAAGAACCTGAAAGTGAACTCACTGAAGAATGAAAAGAACGAACTCAAAAATAGCGTCTTCATCCTTGGGGTATGCAATTTCATTTTTGCTGCTGATCGGATTGGTCTGTTCAGGAGTGCTCTTTATTACGAGTGTAAATAAGCGGATTCAAGTTGGTCACGAGTTAGATCAACACATGCTTTTCAATAATTATTTTGGGTTGCGCTATGGTGCTTCTACAAACCAAGTCGGTGAGCAGAATATCGTGCACACTTCTGGCGACACTTCGCTAATCATAGTTAAAAACTGGGGTGCATTTAAAGTGGTTGTTTCATCCACGTTTCATGGATCCAGAAATGTAGAGAAATCGGCATTGTTCGGTCAACAAACCCCTTATAAGTTGCCAGTACTTTATGTTCCAGAGCATAACCAAGAAATACAGCTTTGTGGAGATACGCGTATTGAAGGCACGGTATACCGTTCTAAGCGAGGATTTGAACGAGGTTACATTGGTGGACAGCATTTTACGGGAGAAGAACTAGTTGATGGCAAAGAATACCAAAGTGAAAAAACACTTCCTGCGTTGACCATTGCGCTCGATCAATTCGATTTAGCACAGTTCTCATCTTCGGCTACACGTTTAGAATCGTTGATGAATGATTCCTCATTTTCGTTTACAGAACCTACGAGTTTATTAAGCTCTACTGACGGACTTCAAGTTTCAAACCACTTCGAAGGTAACCTTGTTTTGCATTCATTTGATTCAATCTTTGTTAGGGCATCTGCGCAATTGGTAAACGTTATCCTAATCGCTCCAGTCATTCGATTCGAAGCAGGTTTTCAAGGAAAAGTTCAGGCAATTGCAGAGATCAGAATAACATGCGAGGAAAATGTCTACTTGGATTACCCTTCTGCTTTAATTTTAAGAGAGGTCGAGAATTTGAACCCTCAGATACAAAGCACTATATACTTGGATCAAGGCACCCGTGTTTTAGGTGGCATTTTACTCACGTCTGAACATCCTAATTTCAGATCCCCTGTACATCTTGAGTTAAATGAAGCTCTAGTAGCAGGCTTGGTTTATAATCAAGGCGAAACTGAATTACAGGGAAAAATAATCGGCAGTTTATACACCAATCAGTTCAGTTTGAATGCAGGTGGTGGACAATACACGAATGCCTTGTTGAATGCAACATTGTCAAATAAGCTACTGCCAAAAGACTTTGTAATGCCGGATTGGATCGACCATGAAGGAATAAGTACACCAACTCTATTGTCTTGTTTTTGAAAAGAAAAATCATAGCGTCTTCGATCGCTGAAGTTGTAATTGCCGTAACGGTTATTGCATTGTGCTTTGGAATTGCTTCCATGATTTTCATTCGTAGCTCAAAAACCTTCTCAAGCTTTCAAGATCTCCGACTCCAAACTGAAGTTCAATCACTACTATGGGAACAATTACACGGTGCAAATGTTTCGTTGGATATCGAAGGAGTGCAAGTTGTAGAAGAAACAGATGAGAACAATGAATCAATCACTGTGGTTAGCTTCATTTCAGAACACAATACAACCATTTGGCAACAACAAATCGTGAAGCTTGGAGAATAATCACACACATATAAAAATTGCATCCTTCACCATCTTTGAAGTGACGGTGGTAATGGCGATAATGGGTATCCTCATTACCATCATTTCTTTGTCCACAAATCGGTTCAATGAACAACTGAAAATCACAGCAGATATTTCCAAAGAATTGAACGATTGGCAGGTGGTAAAAAGCACTATTTGGCAAGACTTCTACATGGCTGATTCTATTCACATGGAAAGCAATGAACTCGTACTATTTAGTCAAAATAAATTGATCAATTACAAGATACAGGACGACGTATTGTACCGAAGCAATAACGGACTTTGGCAGAACTTAAAGTTCGAAGTTGAAGCAATAAAGGAAGAAGTGAAGGACGATATATCCACTTTTTCTTTTGAGTTTCCTTGGAAAGATCAAACCATGAAACTTAGCTATCACTATTTATCTGGAGTGGACCAATCGATTAATAACTATTTCAACCAAAGTTATGACAGCTTCTAAAAAAATAAATTGGTCCAAAGACATCTCTTTGAAGAAAACCTTCCCAGATAAAGCGAAGGAGGAATTCTACAAGGAGTTTAGTTCATTGCTGGAAAGCGGAATTGATATTCAACGAACGTTAACCATCTTGATTGAAGAGCAATCGAACAAAAAGCTATTGCTTGTTTTAGAATCTATTCTTGATCTATTGGTCACAGGGAGTTCTCTCTCTGAAGCTCTTAAGTCTACAGGTCATTTTACAGCGTATGAATACCACAGTATTCGTATAGGAGAAGAAACAGGAAGACTCCAAGTTATTTTAGAGCATCTATCAGAATATTTCACGAACAAAGTAAAGCTCCGCCGACAATTGATTAGTGTGTTCACGTATCCAACCTTTGTAATTCTGATCACTATTGGAGTGTTGTATTTTATGTTGAATAGTGTGGTTCCAATGTTCGAAGACGTATTCAAGCAATTCGGTCAGGAATTACCATACTTGACTCAAAAGATCATTCTCGTATCAAAGCATTTTTCAACTTTCTTGATGTATTTCGGAATTATAATGTTAACAATTGTAATCTACGCTTATACCCAACGCAAGGAAGATTGGTACAGAAACATCACAGCTAAAATGGCCCTCAGGATGCCTGTTTTTGGTGTTTTGATGAAGAAGATTTATTTGGCTCGAACCTGTCAGAGTTTGTCCTTGCTATTGGGGTCTAAAACACCCTTGGTTTCTGCGCTTGAACTAGTTGAGGAAATGATCGGGTTTTACCCACTTGAAAAAGCATTGGCAAGTATTAAAAATGATATTGTCAAAGGTGGAACATTTAGCGCTGGACTTGCTCAATTTCCAATCTTCGATAAGCGATTGGTCTCGTTGACAAAAATCGCCGAAGAAACCAATCAGCTCGATAGAACTTTCGACCGCTTATCGAAGCAATACCAAGAAGATATAGAATTCAGAACCAAACTCATTGGTACCATCATAGAGCCATTAATAATCGTGATCATCGGACTTGTAGTAGGGGTGATCATGGTGGCAATGTATTTACCAATGTTCAATTTAAGTAATGTGATCAAATGAGAAAATTAGGAAAACGAAATAGAAAAGGATTTGTTAAGGCATTCTCGCTTGCCGAAATACTTATCGTACTTGCCATTATGGGCATTTTGATAATGCTCGTTGTCCCAAATCAGGCAGGAGTTGCCTCAAGATCGAAGAGTCTAGAAGCTCAGCAGGAATTGAAGATGATTCACAACCTTCAGTATGCATATTTTTTACAGTATTCGAAGTATAGTGCCGATTTGCAAACTATCAATTACATACCGCATAAGTTGGTGAATGCTGGTGGTACAGCAAATTATGAGATCACCATTATAGAAGCATCAGTTACAAATTTCGTTGCTAAAGCGGAGTCAGTTGTTGACTTCAATGGTGACGGTAAGAAGAATATTTGGGAGATTGATCAAGAAGGAATCCTTAAAGAAATCCAACCCGACTGATGTATCTATATTCCTTCATATTATTGATTCTCTGCTGTCTTTACCAAGATCTCCGATTCAGAGCGATTCACTGGATAGTGTTTCCATTATTACTTGGTAATAGCCTTCTTTTAAATGGCGCTTGGATGAGTATGGATACCGTGTACAATCTTGGATTTATTGTTGGAAACCTTTCGGTGCTAACCTTGTACCTCTCCTTGAAACATGGTCAAGTCATCAATATTACAAAAGGATTTTTCAGCTTGGGAGATATCTTGTTCTTGCTTGCGTTGACACCTCTTTTTTCATTCTCGATTTACATCTTCTTTTTCACCTTTGGAACTTTCTTGGTGCTATTCATTCATGGAGCGGTGAATATGGTTTGGTCACAAAAAACAATCCCCTTCGCTGGATATATGGGAATCCCTGCATTGATCTGTTGGACACAAAAAACCGATTTCATTCAACTACTTGGAACTGTTTATGGATAAGATGGTCTTTGAAATATCGCCCGATTTACAGCAACTAATTCGTTCAGATATGGCTTGGCACTACCGCATTTTGCCAGCATCTGTTTCTGATGAATTATATACATTCTATGTAGATGAAACAGCGGATCATCAACTCGTAAAGGAAGAGTTAGAAGCCTTGCTTGGATTGAACGTAGAATTGATCAGTTGTTCAAGCGATCAGATTCAAAGGAACCTCGGACGTTATTACCGAAATACGAATGATGATGATGAAAAAATCAGCTTTGACGCCCGCACCGATTTTGTAGATCGCTTGATCCAAGAGGCGAACAAACTCGGGAGCAGTGATATTCACATTGAAATATTTGCAGAAAAAGCGCGTGTACGGATACGTATTGACGGGAACCTGATTCAACGGTATACACTTGATAAGAGCGATTATCCAGAGTTGGTCAACAAGATTAAGATTCGCTCAAATCTTGACATTTCTGAAAAAAGACTCCCACAAGATGGTAGAATTCAATACGATGATTTCGACATTCGTGTGTCTATTCTACCAACCCTTCACGGCGAGAAAATTGTACTGAGAATTTTGGGACATGATGCATCTTCCATTAATCTAGAAAAGCTTGGATTATCCGATGCCGAAAAACGTAATTACCTTGAAGGAATTCGCAAGCCCAACGGAATTATTCTAATCAGTGGACCAACGGGATCAGGTAAGACAACCACACTTTATGCAACCCTAAAAGTTCTCAATGAAGAACGACGGAATATTGTAACAGTTGAAGATCCGGTCGAGTATACGTTGGATGGAATCAACCAAGTACAACTCAAAGAATCTATTGGTTTGACTTTCGCCAGTACGTTGCGCTCATTTTTGCGACAAGATCCTGATGTGATTATGTTGGGTGAAATCCGTGACGGGGAAACTGCCCAAATGGCTATTCGAGCGGCTCTAACAGGCCACCTTGTCCTTTCCACAATACATACGAATTCGGCTTGGGGAACCATTTCACGCTTGATCGATATGGGCGTCCCATCCTTTTTATTAGCAAATACCATTAACACTTCAGTTGCACAACGGCTAATTCGAAAACTGTGCAACGCATGTAAAACTTCCGCTGAACTAAATCTTGAAGATTGGCCTCTGGCTTCGGTTGAGTATTCTCCCCCGAAAGAAAGCATGGTCGCTGTTGGTTGCGACAATTGTCATTATACCGGATATAAAGGCAGAATTGCCTTGTATGAAGTCATTCCAATTGATCAAAGTTTAGCGGAAGCAATTAAGAGTAATCAACATGAAGTGCAAGAAGAATTAAAAGAGAAGAATATCAAGAGTCTGGCGACAAGGGCTTACGAAGTATTAATAAATGGCGACACTTCACTGGAGGAAGTTTATCCATTACTATCTGGAATCTAATGAAAAGTAGTATCACCGCATTAATGTTGTTCTTATTGGCTGTCAATGTCAGTTTTGGACAAAAGTATTCGGAGGAGACCCTTCGTACAAAATTGGATAGTGTTGCCATTGATCACCCGGGATTGAACAACGAATTGCAACTCAACGTAAGTGGATTACAACTTTCGGAGTTGGTTAATTCAGTCGCGCTTGAAAACAATTTGAACATTAGTATTGAACCGTCTTTGGATCAACGAATTTCCTACAATTTTTACGATGCTCAGGTCAAGGATATGCTCGTGTTTTTGTACTTGAATTTTTCATTGGAGTACGATTTTATCGGAAGTATTATTTCCATTCAGAAGCGCGATGATCAAGACCCCGTCGTCATCGCCCCAAAGCAAATTGATATTACCTACAATGAGGCAAATAAGTTTCTATCAATGAACCTCAAAAACGATACGCTATGGAGGGTTATTGAACAACTCACAAAAGTGACAGGGCAAAATTTTGTAATCGATCCAGAAGTACGAAACAAAATAGTGAACGCATACTTTTTGAATCGACCGTCGGAGCAGGTGTTGGAGATGTTCGCACGTTCAAATGAATTGGATGTGGTTCCTCAGGACGATTATTTCGCAATTCGTAAGTCGACTATACCTGTTGTCAATCCACCAGAAGATGACCGCAAAAAACGCGACGGACAGAATTATCAATCGACAGCGCAGAATGGTGATTTTGTTTTGATAAAAAACGATGTTGGAACCTTGGATGTATTTGCGAATTCCGTCGACTTATCAGATGTGGTGAAGGCGGCAGCGCAAGAATCAGGGGTACACTATGTGTTGTATTCTGACATTGTGGGAAAAGTGAATTTAGATGTCAGTGATTTACGCTTTGATGAGTTAATGGACATTGTTTTGGAAGGAACGGCGTATTCCATTCGTGAAGAAGATGGCCTGTATATGATCGGCGAGCATAAATTGGATGGGTTGAGAATAACAGAATTGATTCGCCTAGAAAACAGAACAATAGAGTCAGTAAAAAAAGCGATTCCAAAGGATTATTTGACAGAATTGGAAGTCTTTGAATTTGAAGAGTTGAACGGACTTATTGTAACCGGAGGTTCTCGAAAGATCAATCAATTAAAACAATTTATTTATTCAATCGATGTGGTTGTTCCGATGGTGCAAATAGACGTCATGTTACTGTTTACAAAAAAGAGCCACGATCTCAAAACAGGAATAGAAGCGGGTATCGCAGATGCCCCAGTTACAACAGGTGGAACAATTTTTCCAGGATTAGATGTAACGATGGGAGCAAACTCAATCAACAATATTTTGAATGCGATTACTGGTTTTGGGGTTGTGAACCTTGGACAGGTCTCACAGAATTTCTATTTGTCATTGAGTGCATTGGAAGACAATGGCGACATCAATATAGAGAGCACTCCTAAAATTTCTACACTTAACGGACATGAGGCGACTATTTCTATTGGAGCTAAAACGCACTACCAACAAACGCAAGTGAACGTTCAAACTTCAGCGAACAATCAAGGCTATCTACAATCAGAAGAATGGACGGCAATTGATGCAAATCTATCTGTTCGGATTAAACCGTTTGTAAGTGCTGACGAGTATGTGACTTTGACGATCAGCGTAGAACAAAATGATTTTGCTGGAAAAATGGGGCCAACTGCACCTCCTGATATGACTACGCGTTCTTTTGAATCAATGATTCGCGTGAAAAACGGAGAAATGATTTTACTGGGAGGATTGGAAGAGAAGAAGAAAAATGACACTGGTAGAGGAGTTCCTTTACTATCACGAATACCAATTTTAAAATGGCTTTTCAGTAGTCGCAAAAAGGAGCGTGAGAAATCCAAATTGCACATTTTAATTCGCCCAACAGTAACGTATTAATGAAGCAGTTTAGCAATATATGGGAGCCCATTAAGTTGGTTGTGATTTTCTTGCATTTTGATGGCAAGGAAGCGGAATTTTCTGCTCAAAAAATACGCACCCGAAAATTAAGTGAAGGCACACTAGATGTACGTCAACGATTTGATGATTTGAATGAACTTATTCTTCATTATGGAAAAGATATAGCCTATCATATCCATGTTTCAGGAACTGGTATTCTCACCCGTAAGTTGAACAGTGTTCCAAATATTGAGGAAGAATTGATTATTAGTGGAAATCCTAATGATTTTCATTTCACGAGGTATGATGACCAACAAACAACAGTGGCTTCTTTTTTTCGAAAAGAATTGATTGAAGAGTGCTTGCTTGAAATAGTTGAGAGAAAAGTACACTTGTTGGGGTTAACATCGGGTCTTGTTCCTCTGCTGATTTTAAACGAAGAGTTATCGATTGATTTTTCTTGGATCATCAGAAAAAAGAACGACGAAATTCTCAGGTTTGAAAGAAACGATCAGCCACAGGTACGATCAGAGTTTAACGAGAATCATTATTCAGAATATGAACTCTTGGTTCAGGCGATTCATTATTCGCTTAGGAATGTAGATGAACGATTCAGCGTATCGGAGAATGAAGCGTATGCAAAGGCAAGAGTAAATTTCCGTCAATTTAAACAATTCAAGGTTCTTGGCATTGGTCTTTTGATCGGAATTCTACTTTCTCTAATCGTTAATTATTTATATCAAAATTCACTGAATACGAGCGTCGCGCAGTTGGAACTTGACCTTTCCTTGAGCAATGACAATCTAGCTTTAATGGATCGCTTGGAACAAGAACTTGATAGAAAGGAACAATTAGTTCTAAGTGCTGGAGTTAATTCTTCACGATTCTTATCACTCTATTTGGATGAAATAGGAGCCAGCGTACCGAAGCAAATCAACCTAATCGAAATGAATCTTTTTCCAATAATTGGGAAACTAAAGGACAAACGAAAAGTAGAGATAGACCAGAACAGTATTGTGATTACTGGTTCAACAATTGGCAATGAAACCCTCGATGATTGGATGGAGCAAATGGACCGTTTCGAATGGGTTGCAGCCATTGAATTGATCAATTATCAGAAAGACGAGAATGACCGTGCAGATTTCACATTAACTATATCCTTGAACAATTGACATTTTTCGATAAATACAGCTACAAAAAGAAAAACTACGCGCTTCTAATACTTGGTGTGTTACTCGTTGCTGTTGCCTATAAAAAGGCATTCGGTGTTGCCATTGAAACGCGTGATTATAGGAACGAATTAATTGAAAAATTGGCCTTAGCTGAAAATGCAGATGGACAAATTCGCTCACAACAGGTTCAGATTGCACTATTGGATAAATATTTGGGAGAAGAGGATAACACCATTGAAAAAGTACAGCAAGGGTTCTTGAATTTTTTCGCTAAGTACGGCGAGCATTTATTGGTAAACCGTATAGATGAGGTACTGAATTTTAAGCACCCAGATTTTGAAATCAACACGCATTGTATTGTTCTTCGAGGAGATTATGTAAGCACCATCGAATTTATTTATACACTGGAAAAAGACTTCTCGCTGGCAAAAATTCTCAACGTAGCGTTTGAATTCAAGCGAGAATCTATGGAAGAGGAAAAACATTTATACACAACATTATTAATTCAAAATTATCTAAGATGAGAACACTGATTTATTTGGCCCTACTAGCAATTCTTGCATCGAGCTGTGAAGAAATTATTGCCAAGGACATAACAGGACAATTACCGGTTTTTATTATTCCAACGCAGAACGACACTGTTCAAGTGAATCCAGTGCATTTTAAATGGGCAGAAATGGAAGGAGCCACCAGCTATCATCTCATGGTTGTTTCGCCAAGCTTTTCTTCAATTCAGTCCTATGTGCTGGATTCGTTGGTAACTGATACCGACTTCTATTTCCAATTGGATTCCAATGAATACGAATTGAAATTGGTTGCGCTCAACGCCGGCTATAGTTCTGACACTCTAGGACCCATTAAGTTTTGGGTTGGAGTGCAGTCTTCATCAAGTGGAGGATCCGGGTCTTTATTACTAACGGCTCCAAGTAACGGAGTCTATGTCAATGCAACATTCAACAAACAATTTCTTTGGAATACGTATTCAGGAGCTACTAGTCATGAAATCTCAATTCGACAAGGCGCTGATTTTGCCACAGGAACTATCATTGACTTTCAGAACAACAATATGACGGGAATCCACAATTCGACTGTAGAATTTCCAGAGGGAGAATATCACTGGGGAGTTAAGGCGTATTATTTGGGCGGAAATACCGGATTCACTACGCAAGTCTTTTATGTGGACACGATTGCTCCAAACGATCCAGTGTTGTTTACGCCAGTAGATTTTGGTTTTGAGAACATAGGCAATATCACATTTACATGGATCAGCGGAACAGATCAAGGTGTCATACAATCGCCTGTGAATTCAATTGTGGAGATAGCGACCGATCCAGCATTTACGAGTGGATATCAATCCGTATCCATTCAGGGAAGCACAACCTTGGTGAATTTGGCAAATGGAATTTACTATTGGCGAGTCACAAATTTGGATGACGCTGGTAATTATAGTTATACATCACTTCACAATCAATTTACGGTCAATTAATGAAAAGTAAGGCGTTAACATATGGTTTATTGATCGTGGTGGCACTTATTTGGTACCAAGTATTCTTTCGTGTGAAAGATGGCCTGTTGGGAGATCCACAAATTGGAGAAAATGATCAGCTTTCCGGACCTCAATTCAGTGACTTCTCAATCACCAGAGATACCTTTGACCTGAAAGTAGATTACCGAGATCCATTTGGTGAAACTGAAGTGAAATCGCAACCGACGTTACAAAACCCAAATGTTCAGGCTCCTGAAGTTAGAAGACCTCCGAAGCCACAATTTGTTTGGCCGCCTATTACTTATTTGGGGAGGGTAAGAAAGACCGGTTCAAGAAACCCGCTTGCCATTGTCAACATAGACGGAATCCAGTTGATGGTACGAAGAGGAGATGAGTTGTACAACGATATTATTGTAAAGGCAATCGGAAGAGATTCACTTGTTGTTGTCTTCAAAAAAAATAAAAAAGTGTTGTGGAGAACGGATTAATATAGGCGTTCTTTTCACCACAAAAATGGCTCAACCATGAAAGAGATAAAAATTTTAGTAGGAGATGATCATGCATTAATTCGTAACGGTATTCGTTCGCTGCTTGCAGATCAGAGTTCATTCTTACCAATCATTCATGAAGCATCGAATGGCGCGGAGGTTGTCGATATGGCAAGCAAGTCAACTTATGACATAGTTTTGCTCGATTCCAAAATGCCAAAGATGGATGGAATAACGGCAATTCGGTCGCTCAGAGAATTAGGGCTGGATATCCCAGTGATTACTCTGTGTGACAGCTGCGATTATAACGTGGTTGAACGTGCAATTGAATCTGGAGCGCTTGGTGTTATCTTAAAAAATATTGGCGGAGAAGAATTGGTGAATGCTATTCAGACGGTGATTAAAAAAATGCCGTATTACTGCAATGAAGTTTCACAATCACTTTTAAATGGTGGAAGAACTAAATCCAACATTGATCTTGGAGAATTGACAAAACGAGAATACCAGGTTTTAAGGCTAATTGCCAAAGAATTGTCCACAGAAGAAATGGCCTCGACATTAAATATTAGCAAACGAACCGTGGAAGGACACCGTCAAAATATTAAGGACAAATTGAGAGTAAAAAGTACCGTCGGCTTAGTACGTTTCGCCTATGAAAATGGATATATGAATTAAAGTGGTCAAAACCACGTAATACTACATGGCTTTTTTTGCTCAGTCATTCAAAAGAGTGATAAATGGAATGAGGTAGTCTGACTCCCGTTACTCCTGAAAATAATGGATTTTCAACAAAAAAGACCTCCAAATTGGAGGCCTTTTTTGCTTTGGGGTTACAAAGCGGGGAAAATTTATGTATCCCAAATGCGTAAACTACACCATCTCACCTCTACACTAGGCATCAGCAAATGTGATGGAAGCTGGATTTAATAGATGACTATTTTTTCCTGGTAACTTTCTGAACCGTCTTGAACTGTTATTAGGTAAACCCCTGGTGGTTGATTTCGAAGATCAATATTGATTCCTCTTCCGACCGAATACCTTGACTCAACAACCTTCTTCCCTACAGCTGTAGTGATGACCACATTAACATATTCTTCCGACTGAAAATTGCCTTCAATTGTAAATTCGCCATCTGTAGGATTGGGGATAATTACAATTTTCAAAGGTTTTTCATGTGGTTTAAGTTTGTTTTCATATGGTCTAAGTTTATACGTGTTTTGTTCTACTTCTGAACATAGTATATTATCATAAGCCGCATCCACAGTGAGCGTTACCGTGTATGGAGCAAGAGGATAGCCCAAATAATCATGAACTACTGTAGTAACACTACCTGGAACCGTAATTGTTGCGCTACCATCGCCAAAATTCCAATGTTTTGCTATTACAGTTGTACCAACTCCAACTTGAATATTATCAGTAAACGTAACAAGCGAACTGAGCGGTGGCTGATCCTTATCAAAGCTAACATCAATGATATTACAATCTTCATCACCCCCCAATGGAGGGCATTGCACTGTAATAATTTCTGAATAACTAGATCCACACTTATTGATTCCAGAAACAATAGTATAAGTGGCTGTTACTACATACGTTTGTGGTGCTCCATTTGCTCCGAGAAAGGTATGCGTTACATTGAACCCATACGCTAATGGTGAACCGTCTCCAAAATCCCATTCGACAAGGGAAACCGTACCTCCTTGAACATTTTGAATGAAATCAAAATCGACTGTACAAAAATTTGGAGGGTTTTGAGAAGTAGCAATGAAGCTTGAAGAAGATAAGACTTGCTCTATTACAAATGTTTCTTCCGTCGTACAACCTGTCGAATTGGTCGCAGATACTGTATAATCTCCTACACAGAGACCAAATAAATCCTCGGTGGTTTGATTTGTCCATGGTATTACGGTACTCGTCCAGTCGTAAGTGTAACTCCCTAATGGAGTAGTGGTCACATCGATCTCTCCATCACAGCCATCACCGCATATATTAGACACAACACCAGTAACAACAGGATATGCAACTTCTAAAATAGTGTAAGTGTCTGTATAAATACATCCATTTGCATCAGTGATAATTACTTCAAAAGTACCTCCTGGCATGTTAGTTGGGTCCTCTCCCATAAATGTATATGTCCCTAGGCCAGAAGGAATTTCCGTCCATGAAAAAGTATAAACAGGCGTACCTCCATCAACAAGAATGTCAATTGATCCAGACGACGTATTTTCACATGTACTCACCACGTTATCATCAATAATAGCCAATGGGTCTTCTGGTTGTTCCAATGTTATTTGAGCATGACTCGCACAGCCCAACTCATCAATAATCTCTAAAATGTATATTCCTGCCAACAAATCGGTTTGAATTAAAACACCTTGTACCAGTACACTTGATGTATTTGTAGACCAGTTATATGTATATGGAGGTGTTCCATTGGTTATTTGTGCACTGATCTCACCGTCGCTTCCTCCATTGCAGGAAACATTGAATCCTCCATTATATACAGATGGTATCAATACAATGTTCGCTTGAGAAGGCTCAGAAATAGTGTACGTAGCTGTTGCCTGACATCCATTTGCATCTGTCACAGTAACGGTATAGGTACCTGCTAATAAATTGGCAACATCTTGAGTTGTTGCAGTATTCGACCATGCATATGTATAAGGCGGAGTTCCACCTGATACTTCAATATCAATTGACCCATCATTTCCTCCATTGCAAGTTACATCGGTGATAATTGCATTGTTCTCAACATATAACAGAGGTGCATCGTCCACTGAAGCAACGAATTGCAAACTACAACCAAATTGATCAAGAATTTCGATTGTGTAATTTCCAGCACAAAGTCCAGTAAGTATATTACTTGATTGTGGGGGATCGATAACTCCGGAAATACCGAAAGTATATCCTCCATTCCCGCCGGACGCGGTTACTACTATTTCTCCATCACAATTGCCATAGCATGACGTCGATTCCGCAACCCAAGATGCTACAATTGGATCGGATCCATTTAATGTATAACTTCCTGTTACCTCACAATCATTTGCATCTGTGACAGTAACGTCATAGATACCTGCTAATAAATTGGTGATATCTTGAGACACTGGGCCATTCGACCATGCATATGTATACGGCGCTGTACCACCTACTACTTCAATATCAATTGAACCTCCTACATTGCATGTTGCATCAGTAAGAATAGCACTAATGGCAAGAGTCTCTATAGCCACTGTACAAGAAATATTCACGTCCTGTATAATATTACACTCTACACCATCGCATAAATTTAATAGTGTAATATCGTTCAACGTTAATTGCAGACTTCCTCCACATAAATTCAAGCCTGAATTACTGATCGATTCTATGAAATTATTAAGAGTAGTACCATTAGACCATAATGAATTGAAGGTATACGAAGTGGTGCCATCATCTAAGGTAAAGTTAAATTCATAATCATAGGTATTCACATTTGTCAAGTAATCGACCCCTTCAATAATGGAGTTAATGTAAATCTCCATATCTCCATTTAATATAGTGGCACATAAACCAGAAGCGAACGGATCATATGAGTTAAACCCTAAAACATCGCTACCTGAGTAGCCAATACCATAATTGAATGTTCCACTTTCTATTCTGGAAATTAGACAAGAAGGATCTCCATTGCAGTCTCCGCAATATGATTCAGTAAGCACCTCGACATCAAAACTGAAGGATTCAGAAATACAGCCAGTGTAATCCAAGTTCAAGAAAAACGAAACCGATTCAGATCCACTAGCCATTTCAGAGGCTTGACCAATATATTCATACGACCAGCCTGATATTTGTCCCCAACAATTGTTGATGCCATCTGTTATAAATGCAGGCGGGATGAACATTGGAGGCATTCCCGCTATGTTCATCAATGCCAAGTTGAATGGTGCATTTAATGTGTTCTGAACCGTAATCTCAAATTGTGCATCACAAGGATCAGTAGAAACATCACTTACTGTAACATCGTAATCTATCTGCGGAATGTTTATGTTGTAGTGGGGTGTTAATTCGTCATTGCTACATCTGCTCCCTTGTGCATCAGCATAGGTTAACTCCAAACTTGGGTCAGTCATTAAATTCGATGCATTATCCGCTTGCCATGTTTGCGTTAATGCATCACAGTTGTAATTTACAATTACATCAAATGGAAGTTGGACAGTTCCTCCAGCTGCTGTAATATCGTTATCTATCAATTCCAGCATTTCAGAAGAAGAACAGTTAAATTTAGCTCTAACGGTAACAATGTGTCCACTAACATTCGTATACGTACTTCCTGACGCACTGGGAACATCAGCGTCTCCTATGTAAAAGAGACGGGGTTGTGATCCACTTCCAGCAGCTACAGGAGATCCTACAGTTGTAAAGTCATAATCTGTATTTGGTGAACCTGTCTGAGAAACTGAAATAATCTCAATATCTGTATCCAAGTTCAGTATTGCTCCACTTGGTGACAGCAAGGGCTTCAAATAGAAATACAGGTTGTTGATATCAAAATTGTATTTCCATGGAACAAACGTATTATTAATATGGCTATAGGGTTGATTCTGGGTCGCACCCGTTGCTGCTAAAAATTCAGCATTGGTTGAAACCCCCATATCAGAATATGTTTGAGAAGGTCCCGCAAATGGATTGAGCATATTTAAATGTTCATTGGATATTTCAAATAAAAATTCTATTTCGGATGTAATTAGTTCTACATCTACAGACGAATTTATTGCTGCAAGACTCATATCACTTCGTTGATCGTTGTAGAGGTGTGGATAGAGCGTATATGCTTTAGTTACTAATGGGCATGCGGGGAATATCCCTGAGAAATCCATTTCGGCCTGAGTAGGATTCGCATAAATGCTGTAATCTAAAGGATGATTGTCAATTCCTGCGACCTGAGAAGAAATTGTAGTTACTGATTGATCAGCATTGATGGCTGGAATCAATTTAATTCTGTTCGGAATTTTTAAATCAAGATCATACCTCGGATGGCTCACTGGCCAAGCAGAGTAATCTGCAGCTCCAATGGCGTAATCACCATTACCTGGAGTAGTTTCTACAACCGGCTGAAGTGTTTGTATGGTTTCGCTTGTACGTCCTAAATACAACAAGTGATATGGATTTCCATCGTAATATAGATTGTCAAATTGCTCAGAGTAATAGTCACTTTCCTCTTCTTGAGTAGTATATGGATGGGGAGTATGGAAATCTGGGTCACCTGCTGGATCAGGATTGGTAACCGAACATGTTGGCATTGTATAAACAATAGCGGCATGTAAGAATAGTGTTTCATCAGTGACATAAATTGGAAAACTTCCGTTTGGCGAAGCAGGAATAAGATCATTTGCATGATGTTGACCATTGAGCGCCAGACCACTTTGAATTGAGCTGTAATCTCCCAAAGCTTCAATTGGAATACTTATCTTATAATGAAGAAGGTCGGTTGCTTCAATTGGATCAAATATTGGATCTCCCTCCACGGTTCCACTTCCATTGATTGGATTAATCATCGGATTCGAAAATTGACTCATATCTGGATACATTGGAGTTAAATAATCTGGCATATCAACCATTGATATAGTAATTCCATAGGGCCCCGTTAAATTGTCAAGATCAAGCGGAATCACAGAAACAATATCAATTGAACTTGTTGCGCCAGCGTATCTTATCGGATAATTCTTAGACCAATTATCTATAATTATTGCTTCTGGAGCAAACTGAGCGGGAACATAAAGATCTATAGTTTCAGGTAATGAAGGGTTCCGGATTTCATTTGGAAATAGATTTCTACTTCTGAAAGCCTGACCTCCATTGCCATGAGTTCCTAATCCAATACCTGCTTTGTATGAATTAACAGAACTAATTTCTGCACATGGAGAAATACCATCCGCTATTGGGTCGAGAAATATTTTATAATTAACTCCCAAATTCTGTTGCATAAATTTAGACTCCTCATATCGAGCTATCCAAATCAAGCCATATCCTTTTTCACACCACCAAGTTTGGTCTGCTAATGCATCGCAATATTCTGAAGCGTGGTCACCTAACACAACAGGAGCATTAGTTGTCCCTAGTAAATCGTCAGCTAAAGCTCCTGTACCATAAGCAAAGTGGAAAAATTCAAATTTATTCTTCTCTGCCGTGCTAGCCCAGTCAATTGGTGAGATATCGGAATCTGTAACAAATTGTAAACGAAACTTCATAGAGAGGTTCTGAGTGAGGTATTCCAAAGAGTAAGAAGTAAGATTGAAGAGACTTAAATGCGCATTTACATCATCCAATGATACTACTATTCTAAATTCACTTTCATTTAGCCAAACCACCATATTGTCAGTAATTTGCATTGGGTGATTTTCGTGAGTGGTTCCATTAACGGTTAAAATTATATCTGATGGATAATCTGTTCTCAACTGTGTATATTCAGCAAGGCCATTATTAATTAGCACATCATCATTGAACTGCAAGGCATTACTGTTCGCTCCTGCGTCTGTTATTATTGGGCAGAATGTATTGCTCAAGTTTGCACCAAATTCACCTGTTCCTGTAATCTCCAAAACCATTTTATCAAGTATCACTTGTTGTAGACTAGGACAGTCAGTCGTATTTGGCGTAAAGAGGTTTACTCCCATAAATGCATCCGGTTCAGTCGGATTAATAGTATATGGCATACCATCGAAAAAGTTCACATTCACGGTTGACGTCATAACATCTCCATGACGAAGCATTTGACGGTCGATAAGCATCGTATCAGCAGGTAGTACACTGTTTCGAATTCCATCATCGTCGTCATCGCCAAATCCAACAAAATCTGAATGACGTTCATGAAGAACAACACCTGGCTGGATTGAAGCTCCAGGAGTATTACATCCTGGGCAGTTTACGAAAATAAGACCTTCAGATTCTCCAATTTTAAAGCGGTTGTTATCACAATCAGATGTTAAACATTGAGTTGTACAATTGATTGTATTGTACGTTTGAGTTCCCTGAGTATACGTCGGACCAGAAAAGGTCGTTGCTCCCTGGTCACATTTCCCTGGAATGATATATGTTTTCAGACGAATCGGAGGTCCAGGTTCTAAAGAAGGACAATATGCCTGAACATTAATCAACAAAGTTGCATCTGCCATCATGTTACTATTAAAGTCAGATCTAAACCTGTCCAAAGGCATTCGAATCGTCCATTTTTGCCCCTCGCTACAATTCCCGTTAAGTGGTTCAATAGTGACATGATCTGCTTCAACAATATCTCCAAACCCCAGATCAATCTTGAATATCTCTGGAGCGCTAATAGAACCAAAACAATCCGTATCTGTAAAGTTCGGTGTTGTGCAGCTTTGACCGCCATTGATGAATTCGATAGTTGTTCCATCAACACTTCCAGGACAAATGACCGACATTCCTTGTTCCATCTCTACTACAAATTCAATAAAGGAACATGCATAATCAAAATCTAAAGCCGCTCGTGCATTTGCTAGAAAATTATCATTTAAAGGAATTGACAAATCCGCAGATATTATTTGTGTATCGCCATCCCAGCTAGGGACAAAAAAATCGTTATCTCCAAACATTGGGTTCCCAATAAAACCAAAATTATTCTGTTCATGAATAAACGTGTTACCACCTGTTATTCCCACATTGTCTTGACAACTATTAAAACCTGAAATCGTGTATTCTTGAATATTGAGATTCGGAATATTCTCAACGTGGTTGTCCCAGTCAGGATGAAAATCGGCAGCTGGCACAAACGTTCCTATATAATCGACCTCGATATATGAACCTGGAAAGGCTGAGATATACCCCATAAGTCGTTGTATTGGATCAGTAGAAGATCCATAAGTAGTATAAGCTGTAGTGGTATTATAATTTGCTCCCAGATTTAAATTAGACAAATGCAAGTCAATGCGCTGAAGAACATTTATTCCAGAAGATGACGGTGTTGCCAAACTGGGAACAGTACTCATGGTACTAGGGTTTACACCTGGCTGTGTTATAAATGCAACATTTTCCAAAGGTCCATAATCTAGAGGTGCTAAAGGAATATCACTCCCAGCATTATCCTGTCGTTGAACATCTCTTAGTGGCAATGACATGGATGTAAGTGGTACATTGAGAGCTTCAATGAAGCCTCCGAATTCGTCAGTTACAATATGAATATTTAGCAGTACATCCGCAGGGTCTATTTCAAGCAATTGAGTTTCTGCACCATTCAGATCAATTGAAAAATACGGGTCAATGAGTGGTGATCCTGAAGTTAATTCATAATGTAGTTTTCTGGATATTTGTTTCACGTCACAATTAGCACCAAAATCCGATAAATAGTTACTCGAAGGATTTGTACTACTTTGATTGGAAGCAAGTAATGTTTCTACCCAAATGCTGTTTGGTGAAGCGTATAAATCAATCGATCCAGAAACAGGATAATCTATAGGCTGCCCTCCTGGCTCATTAAATTGACAAAGTAAAGAAGATACAAGATTGGGAAGAGGAGAGCCATCATAACAGGGAACGGTAGAAAACTCCTCAACAATGTATATGTACGAAGTACTACTGATGTTGAAAGTTACTGATGTTGATACTCCGCCCGTAAAAAAAGACGAAGTCAAAGTTCCAGTACTGGGTATTATTTCATGTGAAGTTGCCCCAGCCAAAGTTGTTGTTAAGGTGTTCGATTGATCATAATTTACCGCTGGAGGTAATAAATCGTTCGGACTACTCAAAATGTGAAAAGCCTCAAAATTCACCCAATCCACGGGGGTTGGAGTAGACTGATGAGTCAGCGAAATCTCTCCAGTAAAAGTACCTGCAGTAACGACAAATTTATGGGTTCGATACACGGATTCGCCAGATATAATAACTGCAGGTGATTCGTATGATTGAATCGCACCTGGTGCTATCGTCACCTGAGCAGTAGTTGCAGAAGACGCTAATAAGATGAACAAAAAGAAAATAGATTTAAACTGCATAATGGCCTTGTTTATTTGTGTAAATGAGATTTCTGTATTTTGATGTTGGATTAAAATCTAGCCTTGGTTGAGAACCCTCGTTTGGCAGATTTTTCATAAACCCTAAAGTGGTTAAGATCATTTTTTCGATAAATTTTCTATGGATACCAATCTATATTCTAAAAAGGTCTGGACGCTACGATAACTGCGTTTTGTGGCGAACCCCCTAGGAAAATGTGGCGAAACCTACGTAAGGCTGTAAATAAGTCTCAGAAAGAACATCTAAATATGACTTGCCGACTTTAATTTCAAGGTTGGGTACAGTAACACTCGTTCTTGTTTTTTGATAATTTTATCCTTGGGAACCATGCACTGTGCTATCACAATAAATGTTCCCACATTGGGAACATTAAATAAAAAATTGTATATTGCAACAGTATGAAGAACGTTGTTGCATTACGCACATTAAAGGAACACTGGGAGAAGCCAAGAAGAGAGGACTCAGAACAACAGCTCAAAGCTTGGTATCAAGAAGCGAGAAAAGCTGAGTGGAATACTCCAAATGACGTAAAGCAACACTACAGAAGTGCAAGTATTGTTGGCGACAACCGAATAGTATTCAACATCTGCGGTAACAAGTACCGATTGGTAGTGAGAGTGAATTATAAAGCACAATGGATATTTATCCGCTTTGTAGGAACTCACAAGGAGTATGATAAGATTGATGTGACTACAATATGAGTTAGAAGATAAGGTAAAAGAGCGATTATGAAGGTAAGATTGATTAAGTCAGAAAATGACTACGAAAAAGCGTTGGCACGTATTGAGGAATTGTTTGATGCAAAGCCAGAGAGTGATGATTTTGATGAGGTTGAGGTTTTAATGGCTCTTGTAGAAATCTATGAAGAAAAGCACTACAAGATTGAAGCTCCAGACCCTATTGAAGCAATTAAGTTTAGAATGGAACAGATGAATATGAAACGAACTGACATGGCTAAGTACCTTGGTACTCGTGGAAGAGTTTCTGAAATTCTAAATAGACAGAGAACATTGACATTGACAATGATTAAAAAGCTACATAAAGAGTTTGGTATTCCAGCCGAATCTCTCTTAGCTTAAGAGCAAAATCTAAAGTAAGGATGGGGCCATTCGTGAGGCTATCCTTTTTTCGGATCTTAAATGTTCAGAAATTACCTCATCAGCAGAAACCCCTTACCCCAGCACGGGAAATACGCTTTTCACCTCATCGATGTATCCTGCGCTTAAGGGTAAAATTTCATCGTTGGTTAAATACACAGAACTTTCTCCGACAATTACCTGTCGGATAAACTGCGCATTGCCTAAGAAATTACGGTGGGTGCGAACAAACAAACCTTCAGGAAAAATAGATTGCAAATCTTTTAACGACTTGCGGCACAAGTAACGATTTCCATCATGGTACAATTCTGAGTAGCGGCCGTCTACCTTTATATGAGAAATTTCTTTGATGCTCAATTTCACCAATGTTCTGTTGTGTTTTAAATAAAAGAACTCATTGATGCGCATTCCTTCCTCTTTGGCAAAGCGCTCAGCATTTTCTGCACAACTTTCAATCGCCAACTCAATGGCATAATCCAATTCTAAAGGATTAAACGGTTTGATCAAATACCCTTTCGGATAACTTGCTTTTGCCGCAGCAAAGGTCGCCTTGTCTATGGCACTAGTCAGAAAAATAAAGGGAATTTTGCGTTCAGTACTTTGGTGCAATTCATGCCCAAAAGTAATTCCGTCCATGGTAGAACCCAGATGAATATCAAGAATTACAAGGTCTGGAGCCTTTTGCACTAAAACGCGTGCTTCCTGCAAGTTTTTGGCTACACCAATTAATTCATATCCCGCGTCTGCAAGTGTATCACTTACAATTTGTGCATCTTCTGCACTGTCTTCTACCACTACTACTGAAATCTTGCTCATTCTAATTGAATGTTAATTGTACCCTTGTTCCTTCTTTGCCAGATTGCTCACACAATAGAATTCGTCGAATGGAAAAATTTCCATTGATCTGTTCCATCATATCGCGACAGATCCACAATCCCAATCCGCCGGAACTTGAGGTTCTTGTTTTTATTTTTTTCTCAAATTGTTCTACAATATCCACTGATACTGGCACGCCATCATTGTCTATACAAATGGTTGGGTTTCCATTGTCGTTTGTGCCATAAATGTGAATGAATCCTTGTGGGTCATTGAATTTAATAGCGTTATCGAGGGCATTTCTTAAGACTGCTTTTGCGCAATGTACGTCTACACTCGCCAGTAAACTGGGTGCAATTTCTATGGAAAGCGAAAGAGATTTCTGTCCTATCAATTCGCGGTAATCGTACACCACCTGTTCTACCAACCTGTCCAAGTGAACTTCTTGCACAAAAAGCTCATTGTCTCCTTGCTGGCTTTCACCCCAATCCAATATGTTTTGAATGAGCCCTTGCATCTGTTGCAGCGCTTGCTTGTTGGCAATGGCCAATTCATACTCCACAGGATGTTCTGCCCGTGTGAGGCTCGCAACAATTTTATCGCTGCGGTGTTTCAAGGACAATATAGGTGAGCGTAGGTCATGCCCGATGATGGAGAACAACCTGTCTTTGGTTTGCACGAGCATTTTCAACTGTGCATTTTTAAGTGTAATGAGATTGTTGCTTTTCTTCTTGGAACGGAAGAGTTGATAAAAGATATACCCCAAAATGGCTATAAATGAAGACGTACCAATCATGGCGTTGCGTTGGTAGGTTTTGTTTTCCAGTTCCAATTGTTGCACTTCTTGATCCCGTTGCATTAAGGCCAATTCTGTCTCGCGCTTATCAATTTCAAAGGCTTTTTCTTGCTCTGCTAGCTCCCACACCTTGTCTCGGTTCCAGAGTTGCTCCAAAGACTCCGCATACAACTTTTGATACGCCAATGCCTTCTGAGGAAAACCATCTTCTTCGTACATGAGTGACATATTGAAGTAAATGGGACTTACCACATCCAACAGCTCGTTGCGCTCTGCAATGCCAAGTGCCATTTTCCAATAGTAGGCTGTTTCTTCTGATTTGTATTGGTCAAAATTGAGGCTGCCCAAATTGGTATAGGAAGTACAGATCCTAGAACTGTCATTGAGAAGTTGAGCTTGTTCTAGACCTTTGAGAAGGTAGTGTTCTGATTTTAGATCGTCAAAATCGTTGATAAGTTGAAATGATATTCCCAAGCTGTTGTACAAACTATACAGATAAATAGGATCATTTAAGTCGTTCACCTCACTCTCCATTTCAATTAAAGATTTGTGGGCAAAATCAATATTCTCAGATCTGTCTAAATAAGTTGAGTATATATCAACCTTTATTTTGACTTTCAAGCCTAACAGCTTTTCGTCATCAAATTTATAAAGTCCTCGGGAGGCTTCAGTGAATTTAGTAAGAGATTGGCTTTCAATCCCAAATTCACTATAGACTACCCCTAGTACGTTAATCACTCTAAATATCTGACTGCTGTCCAAATCATTAGAATGATCCAAACAATTTAATAATGTAGACAACAACTCGTATTTTAAAGTGTCTTCACACTTCTTGTGGACCTCATGATAATATTTTTGTCCAAGATTATTATATCCACAATCTTCATTACAAATTCCACAAGTTTCTTCTAAAAAATTCGACGTTCTTTTGAATTCTTGAGACATTAGGCTATTACCAATACAAGTAACTAAAATTGTGGATATATAAATCCTTCTGAACATTACTTTACTTCAACGTCTATACTCTGACTCTTTGTTGCTATTGACTTCGCTCCCCTTCTACTTTCAACATTTGCACGTTCTACAGCCTCAGGCAAAAACACCTCTATAGTTGTTACTCGATCATCGTTGATCGTTTGTTCAAACTCAATGGTCCAGAAATACAGCTGAGATTCTTGCAGAGAAGTATTGATTTCAAAAATGCGCGTATCATCGGGTGTTCCCAATAAGATTACCGGTTCAACCGTAAAGTCATCAGGCGTGTCTGCCGTGTACGCGCCAAATACTTTCACCTTCCATGTGTACTCTCCTTTTGATGGATCGCGCCACTCTTCGCAATAGAGCAATGGGTTTTGATTGGCCGCACTAATAGGAGCGGTACCATGGCATACTCTTCGAGTAATAATAGGTGCGGTGTCTTCTGTGTTCTGTGACATACTGTTCTGTTTTTATATTATGAGATGTCGGAGGCGTTGTCCGTTTTTACACTGCAAAAGAATTGCACTTTCCATGTTTTCTCATTTCGGGCAACATCGACTTCTGTCTCTGAATAAACAAAGGGAGGTTGTTCGGTGTGCGCTCCAGTATCTTGCGCAATTTTCACCACCGAAAGATTACTTACGGGTGTTTCCATAGTGAATAGTTTTAGTTATTGGTTTAAAGCGCCTTATAATTGATAAAACGTTTTAGCAATGTATTAAATAAATGCATACATGCTAGCTATACATTGATATTCAGGTATTTGTACTCGACCAAAAACCGTACTTATACGCTATAAATTATCAGGTATAAATACCCGTTTTCCTTTTTTTTACCACAAAGGCACTAAGACACGAAGAGAAGGTTAGGACACAAGCCTGCATACGAGCAGACTCTTTGTGGCTTTTCCCTGAACATCTTAACACAGCTTTGTGATTCGTCAGAGACGAATTTGTGCCTTAGTGGTTAACAAAGTAGAGGTATGGTTTATCTGATTTATGTCCATTGAAGTAGGGGTTTTTTACCACCAAGGAACAAAGACACAAAAAGGAGATGTAGGACACAAGTCTGTATGTGAGCAGACTCTTATGGGTTAATGAATCCAACGATATCCACAATTTTTGTCTTCATGACCAAAAACTAGGCACTCATGTCCATAACCCCGTTTTCAGTGCAATCTGCCCCTAGATTTGACCCACTATTAACTCAAAACGACGCATATGATATGGAGAGAATTAACCCAAGGCAAAAAGTTCATTACCGACATGGGATACCAGCCAGCCATTGTTGATTTAAAAACAGCTCAACAGGTGAGTCCACCACGCTACGCACTATGGATCCCGACAGATACAGGCGACCAACATGCTATAGCTGAAGTGAGCGATGACTTAGCATTATTGAAACGCAAACATAACATTAAAGAAGATGAAATTTTCGAACTTATTTAAACGGAAAACTATGAGTAATTTAAAATTAGACGACCTTATTACATCAGTCAGTGATTCAATCACCAAAGTACATGAGCGCATTGAGGCGCATGACATTGAGATGTTCAAAAACTACATGGACCTCACCAAAAATGAGGAGGGTGTAGTCACTGAAATGAAACCACACATGGTAAAAATAGCTTTGCCAAACAAGGACGGAGAATTCGTTCCTCGTGAAATCCCAATCATCGCACTTGCCAATGTTTCCAGTTTAGAATTGGACAAGGTAAAAGTGAAAATTTCCTTCAACGCTGGTTGGGGAAGTGATGACGGTGGAATGGATGTGAACGTAGGAAGCACGAAAAAACGTGAAGGAAGAGATGGTTCAGCAGGAATGCGCAACGAAATAGAGATCTGTTACATGCGCGATGAAACACCTGAAGGATTAGCAAAGATCACGAATGAGTTCACCAAGGTGATCTAACACAAACAAGTAACTTAAAAAACAGTAAGATATGGCAGAAATGGCAAATCAAATGGCGGGATTGCCCATCGAATCCCTGATCTGTGAACCGTTAATCGCGGTTGCAAAAGGTCAAAATGCACTGGTGGATGTTTACTTGAATCAATTGTTCAAGTTAGCGTACACTGACGGAGATCCTGAAAAGGGTACACGTCTGATAAAGTTCAATCTTGAGCGTCCAGTAACGGATGGACAAGGAAACTTGTCAAAACAAACAATCGAAGTGGAAGCACCATTGCTTTCTTTGGTTCCAGTTCCTGCATTTACAATGCAAGAGGCGACTGTTGAGTTCTCAATGGAGATCAAATCTCAAGAGTCGAGCACGAACAAGTCAGAGGCTTCATTGGAGACTTCGGCATCAGCAAGTGGAGGTTATTTTGGAGTATCGTTCTCAGCATCTGTAACAGGAAAAGCGAGTACTTCTTCAGAGAACACCCGTTCTTCGGATCAATCTTCGAAGTATGTAATTACAGCGAAAGCTGTTCAACAACCACCTTCAGAAGGTATGGCGAAATTGACACAATTATTCGCTTCGGTTATTGAACCAATTGATGTTGGCTCTCCGAGCTAATAGAACATAAACATGTTCTGTGACGGGGAGGTTTGGCGGTAGTTTAGCATGAGTTTTCCATAGACGACCTCCCCGTTTCTTTTCTACTAATTATTTAAACAATACAAATTATGATGCTTATTGAAGACATCGACCTATTTCTTAAGGTCGCGTTAAAAATTACTGTCCTTACTTTTCTAGCTGCAATAGGCATTTGGGGATACAACCCTCTTGAATCGCATTCGGAGCCAGCATTTGATACAGCTGTAGCTGACAGTACTGAATTTGTACTACCAAAAGGAAGCGATAGCCTAGTAATTGCATTTGAGAGTGACAGCATTCCTAAAATTTCTCCTCGCGACCAATTGGCTGATCAAGACAAAATTTTTGGCATTCGCATTTCTGAAAATCATGGGAACCTTATCGACGATGTAAATGCAAGTGATGGAGTGGCCTTTATTTTAAGTAAAGCTACATCCGGTACTTACGTTGATCGGTTCTTCTCACAAAATTGGCGCATAGCTCAGGAAAAAGACTTCTTCCGTGGAGCCTGTCATACTTACATTGATGAGCGAAACCCGAAAGAGCAGGCCGAATTGTTTTGCCGTGTTGTTGGACGTTTGGCTGAAGATGACATTCCCCCTGTTCTTGAATTTATCAGCATTGCACCGACATCAGACATTACCACTTTTCAACATGATGTGCTTGACTGGCTAATGATTACTGAAAGAGAAACTGGTAAACGACCAATCATTATGGCTGAGTATGAATTTGCCAAGGCCTATTTAAACAATCCACTTTTGGGCCAGTATGCACTTTGGATTTCAGATGTTACAGATGATTCGAAGCCCAACATTCCTATGCTTTGGCAAGATTCGGGTTGGACCTTTTGGCACAGCTTAGACGATCCAGATTTTCATGGAGTATCTGTAGGTCACATTGAGTTTATGGGTTCTATGCAGGATTTAGAATTTTTCATCAATGACTCTTACAAAAAATCGAACTAATGAAAACAATAACACACACTTTACTCGCCCTATGTGTACTGCCGTTTGGTCTGTTTGCACAAGTTGACTCCCTTGAAATGGACTCCGTATTAATCGTCGTTGACACAACGCTACTTGAGGAAAATCTTCTCACAACGAATGATCTGAATGAAGACACAACGCTAGTACAAGACTCCATTATTATTCCTCAGCTACCTCTTGGTATACTTACAACCAGTGAAATGATTAAGGCTGCATTTTTTAGCAACCCACCGTCACATCAAAACCGTTTAACGCGTATTACTCCGGATATTGATGAGTGGGAAGACATTCACACCAATATTTTAAGTGTCCCGTATGATCGTTTCGTGTTTGCAGATGATGCGAAAAATTATGCGCATTTGTTTGCAGATGGCATCGGTACATTGGATGAAGAAGATCAGCCTGTTATACTCGACTTACGGTGGATAAAGATCTGCAGTGAATCAGAACGGGTAGAGCTCAATCATTGCTTACGAAATTGGTTACGCGTAGTCCAAAAGGAGACAGGAAAACGACCAATTATTCGCACAGGTGAAATTTTCGCGAAGGAATATCTTGAAGTGACTTTATTTCTGAATTATCAATGGTGGGTTACTTCTTTGGACTTAGAAGATGATCCTGAAATTGCTCGCCTCTGGAAAAATATGGATCTCAACGTGTTTATCCTTCAATAGTACTTCCCAAAACTACGATCATGCAAAAGATACTCCTTGTTCTAATTAATCTCTGGTTACTGCTCACTGCCGGAATCGTCTCTGCACAGCAACCCGCCCCAATGTTGGACGGAAACCCTGTGAAGGTTGGAATCAAAATACTAGTGGGAGACATTCCTGAGATTAAGACAATTGACGAAACTTTTGACATAGATGGTTATTTGACCATGTCTTGGGTGGACACTAATCTGCTTCATATTTTCCCTGAAGCACAGGACAAAAAAGTGCTGATTTATAACCCTTCAATTATTGATACGCTCTTAGGTCAAGGAATTTGGTTTCCGAATCTGGAGTTAACCAATGCAACATCGAAACGACAAACCTCTAATTTGCGACTAGAAATTTATCGTGATGTAATTGTCTATGTCGAGCGTTTTCAAGCCACGTTGCTGTCTGAATTGAGGCTACAACAGTTTCCTTTTGACACTCAGGAAATTAAGTTGCACGCTGAAAGCTTTGGTTTTAACGACTCCAATTGTTTATTCACATTACTCGACGTGACACAAAAACCTTCAGACTTAAATGAAGCTTGGAAAATCCTAAGTATTCAGAGTAAAGTGATCGATAAAGAATATGCCACAAGTGCGTCTAGCATAGAAAGTACACCCGATACATATTCAGGATTTGTAGTAGAAATAAAAGCGAAACGTAAACCCAATTATTTCATTTGGCAATTCTTCTTGCCACTGTTTATAGTACTGCTGGCAACATGGTTTATTCCGACATTGTGGAAAACCGGATCATCGCATGAACTGGTCTTTACAATGCTGCTAACGGTTGTTATGTTCAGCTTCTACAGCAGTAGCTTCTTACCACTTTTATACTACAATACATTTCTAGAGGCGATAGTCATCGTTTCTGACGTGATTGTTCTGCTTACACTCGTTCTTGTGCTCACTCGAAAAGGAGGTAAAGGACATTATATCGTTCACAGATGGTGGTTTATTCCATTGCTTAGCATTGTCACTTTTTTAGTAACCATTGTTTTTTTCTTCTTCTAAAATGATCAAAAACCCACAACAACCACATAGGTTGAATGCTTTACATGCCGCTATTCTCGAGGTCTTAAAAATCCAAGATCAAACAGTTAAAATGCACTTAAAGGAGGCGAAGGTTATTGAAAAAGAACCCAAGGGAACAATTGCCAAAACATGGTCTTGGATGAAAAAATTGGTGAACCGCAGAAAATCTAAAGAAGAGGAGCGTGTACACATCAATGTCAAAACCGTGAATGATAATATTTCGATACCCGTTCAAAGCGAACATCTGGATTTGGTACTAATGATTAACACCAATACTCCTGAATGGATTTGCACGCGCATTAAAAATGACATTGCCAATAGCGCCGACAACGGGTACGTCATTCGTCTTTCGATTGAGCAACAAAATGCTGAACACAATTCATTAAATACTCTGTTGAGTTCTACGATCTCATCAGACAACATACACAAATAAAAAGAATCAATAATTCAAAAAACACACACATCATGAAAGTAGAATTCAATTTTGCCCCAGTAATGGACGCCATTACTGAAACAATTATGAAAGCGCAGGAAAAAACTGATGAGCATCAAATTTCTCAGGTTCAAAAATTCTTTGCAAAAGACGGAAGTCCAATTAGTCAAACAATCAATGTGAAAAGAGAGAAAGGATCTGAGAAGATGCAAGTTCCATTGATCAGCTTAATGCCACCGACGGCTGTAAAAATGAAAGAAGTCAGTCTTCACGTGAAGGTGCCGATTATGAAATTTACAGATGATCCGGTAGATGGACAAATCAGTGGGGAAGCGGAGTCTCTTGAAAAAGAGTACATGGCAGATTTACATATCACATATGAAGGGATTGCAGCACCGCCAGCATTCACGAAGATCAGTGAATTACTAACAGACGCAATTTAAGAAACCCATTATTTCAAACCCTTGTATCAATCGATGTACCGCACACAACCCCTTGAGTTTATCAAGCAATACAAAATGTGCTGACACTACTGAAACTTGGGCAAATAGAAATGGCTAATAAACACACAATTATGGCAGAAGCAACAAA
This sequence comes from Crocinitomicaceae bacterium, assembly GCA_033791225.1. Classification (GTDB taxonomy): domain Bacteria; phylum Bacteroidota; class Bacteroidia; order Flavobacteriales_D; family Crocinitomicaceae; genus UBA4466. The sequence continues at coordinate 417,513 of JASJHD010000014.1, read as the reverse complement.
CATTACATTGGCGAATTTACAGTTCGCAACAGCACGTGTAGAAGGAGGTCTCCCAAGTATCTACTTTATTGGAGTAGACGGAAGGTTCAATCGTGTGCGCCCTTATCATAATCATGGATTTCGCAATATCCAACGCCCAAATCGACACATCTTTTTTGTAGCGGGTGACGATCGTTATGAGTTCCAACGTGGAGCTACAATTGTCGCGAATTATACCGGACGTCATGTAGAAGATTATACGGATCATCCGGACAATCCTCATAATGGACACAATGTGATCACTCCTACAAGAGCACGTGAAATTTACGCGCAAAACGGAGTTCACATGGACAATTTCATCGCTCATATGGCTGCAAACCCTGATGCATTTTACGGTACAGCTATGGATGACATTATTGGAGTTCTGGCTGAGCAATTTCCAACTTAATCAATCAGAGTTGAAAGCTCAAGTTCACACTCCACTAGGAGATTATCTTAGGGAGCGACACCCTGAAGGATTAATTGCGGTTTCTGAAGAGATTGCCATTATTGGTTTGGACGATCCGCACCGAGATTTGTTACTACGCTTGTTTAAGAAGATGGAAGAGAGCCGTCCAGATGCGTTGATTATTCACCTCATTAATCGGGGAGAATTTTTCACAAAAGAAATGCATGATGAATGGCTCGCCAACTGCCTTTTAAAAGGCAAAACATTTTATGTAGCACATCACAAAATTAATACTGCATTGCGCTATGCTACGGCAGCTCCGCAAAATGCTCTGAAGGTATTCCAAGATAATTATTTCCGGATGAAAGGAATTGAAGATCGTACTTATTTGGAAACGGTTATTGCTCTGCGCATGAGCTACATTCCTTACTGCGATTTTAACCTTGGGGCAGCTGTCCTCAAGATCAATTAATTCACGGGCGCACATTTTTTTGTGCGCCCTTTCACTTAATAATTACTGTATGCAATTAGAAACTACCACTCTTTATTATTCGTCTGCACCAGGTTCTCCTGAAGTGAGTTTGGCTGCACTTTCACTTCCTTTTCGACAAATTCGCTACAGCACAATTCAACGAAATTTAGCTGCATTGTCTGAGCACTTTACTTGGTGTTCATTAAGCTTCAATCCGCAACATAATTTGCGTAGAATTATTCAATGCCAAACCCAACAGCAAAAAAGAAAAGGATACTTCTTTGTCATACTTGATCGAGATGGATCTTTTGTCGGTGAAATCGGCGTCGATGCTATTTTTCCTTATCAACAATTTGCTAACGTGTATTACTGGGTTGATGCTAAACATCAAGGTAAAGGATTGGCATCTGAAGCGTTTAAATTACTGCAGCAATGGGTACAATCAAATCTATTTCTTAAAACACTTCAGATACGAATGGATGTCTCAAATGTGGCCAGCCAACGAGTAGTATTAAAAGCGGGGGCTAAATTGATCGATGTTACACGAAATTATCAGCATAAGAATGGACGAATTAGTGACGTTCATACTTTTTCTCTGGAGCTATGACTCACAAAAAAAGCGTTTCAAAATTGAAACGCTTTTTTTTACTTTCTAATTTTCGGTGATCGCCACGTTCTCCAATGGACCAGAACCAAAAGTGCGGTACTAGCAATCATCGTTACTAGAACAGCAATAAATACTTCATAGGGGTTTAACCGATCTGTTTGCCATAATAAGAACTGTGAAAAACACAATCCCAACACCAAAGAGACTTCTGGATCCAGTGATCCTGATAATGCAACATTCTTGGATTCAGCAGCGATGGTTCTAGCAATGATTCCACCACCACATGCAGTAATACATCCTAGAAAAGGTCCCCAAATCAATAAATAATCTAACTCCATTTCAACAGCGACTCCTACCCCAACGAGGGTATATGCTCCCAAGGCCATTGCATCAATCACTGTACGGATAAATAGGAGCTTATTTGCACCAAACTGAGTTCTTATTTTGTATGCTTTGTTATTGTTTGATAACCAAAAATGTAGACGAAACAATAAGAAACCGCCAAATGCAATGATGAGAATTGCTTCAATAATGAACGGAGATTCGAGTAAGGCCAAAGGACGGTCTACCAATAGATCACGAATAACCCCACCGCCAGCACATAATAGGAATGTCATGAGCAAGGTTCCAAAAATGTCGAACTTATTATCTAAGGCAATAAGCAATCCGGAAAAAGCAAAGAAGATAATCCCAATCGTATCAATTATTGCAAACCAATCAGTTTGTACAGTGATGCTCATTAAAACAGGAAAAAGGTGACGGTGAAATAATTGCTTAATCACTCCTTCCCTTTTCAATTCAGCTAAGCTTTCATTGAATTTTTTGAGATATTCCTTATACTTTAAATTGACTAGGGGGTCATCACTTTTATGCACCAATAAGTGAATAGTTTTGGGTGGTATTTGAATAGGATGAGGAACTATTTCTTTTGTCCATCCTTTGCTCCAGAGAATATTAGCTCCAACCAATCGATCGGCAAACACTACCCGTACTTTTCCAGCAATTTGGTTTTGAAAATTCTCTGCTTCATTGCCAACTTCAACTAAACAATTCTCTCCGTTTTTTTTCTGGCGTCTGACATAGTCGTTTAAGACATCACTTGAGTAGACATAGGCTTCCACAACACCTACTTTAATTTTGTTGGTTTCTAGATAATCGATAAATGCGGTCAGGTCATGTATTCCGTTCAACTCATGGTCATCTCGTCTGATGTATAGGCTGTTCCACTCTTCACGATAGGCATCTGAAATGAAGTATTTTTTCTTCCGTTCCTCTGTAATAAATGCACCTCCGGTAAAAGCTTTCAGGCCTTCGTAAACATCGGATTGATTTTTATCCCAGGTTGTATCGCTATCATTTGGGTCATATGATATGGGGATTTCAGCGTGCTCAAAAATAGTTGTAATCAACTCATAATCGAGTCCTTCAAGATTGCCAGACTCATTTAAATACTGGTATGGACTCCAAGGATACCATCCTCCTTTTAATTCTGTTTGAGCACTGCCCATTGAAGCCGTAGTGAAAATAAGCACTAAGGCGTAATAAATGTTTCTGTACATAATTAAAGTGTTGGGGCAGCTCCATATTTGTTTCTACTTTTCATTCCCTTTCTGCAGCATAAAATGATGTTGTACAAGGGTATAAAACACAACCAGCCAGGTTTGCCAAGATCATGCATCCGACGAATCCCTAATGCTATTAATGGAAGAGTAAGTAAGAGTCCATAATAAAGACCAAGCATTGAAAAATGAACTGTATACCCTATACCGATACTACTAACTCCCAAGAGCAAGTTTACTAACCAGAATGTCAGGAATTCTTTCCGTGAAGAGCGCCCCTTGAAATCACAGAATTTATTCACTTCTTGCCAATAGATTCTCAAAGCACATTAAATTTTAATGCCTATGAATAACCGATAATCGAGTATGTGCTTTTGAGAAGCTGCATTGTCGTAATAGTGGGCATAGCCAATTTTAAACGCAGTATAAAAAAACTTCTTTGCAGCATATTTTGCAATGATATCGTACTCTTCCACAAATCCATTCGTGAGCTTATCTGTTCTAAAATATAGGCCATAAATAGAAAATCGATTCAGGGAGATTTTACTTTCGAGATAATAGGAAATGTTGCCAAGATTCAATCCTGCTTCTGTTTCGAATAAGGGTTCCTTTACAATTAAAGCTGCTTGAAATGGAGATTTGAAGTCATATCCATTGGAAGATCCAAAACCATATAACACTCCTGGTTCAATGGAAAATTTCTTATAGGTCAACTGTACTCCAGTTTGTAGCATATGAGAAACTGCATTTAAATTTGTGCGGTATTCTCCCATGGTCGATTGATTCTGATAGCGTGGTTTAATTACTAATCCCCACTGATTTCTATCTACTGCTTGCCAATCAATATGCACTCCAAAAGTGTTGTATAGATTGTAGGCGTAGAAGTTATAGGTTTCCAATTTTACTTGACCTAAACTATCGTGTCTCCACTGCACAAATTGCATCCCGTAACTAGGGTTATTCAGTTCGTAAATTTCTTTAAACGAACTAAAATCTTGAGTAGATTTCCATCCACTAAAGCGCTGAATGTGACCAGCAGAGAAAAACCATGTTGAATCTACAGTTAATGTAAATTCCAACGCTTCATAGGCTTGATCTTTATGTCGAACTGCATAAGACGGAGTAAACGAACCTTGAATGTCTTTTCTTCCGACAGAAAGCACACCTGTGCCTTTAGCTCCGAAATGAAAGGTGTAGGACAAGTTTAATTTATTGATAATTCGCATTCTGGAATTCGCCAAATCTTGTGTAACGGATGATGTCGCTGGACTATAACCATCACCATACTCAGCAAATGCGCCGACTAATTCAGTTTTGAACTGAAATCCATTTAATACAGGGCTTTCATAATTGAATTTCAGCATATTCGTATGTGAAAACTGACTACGGTCAGTACTGTCATAATAACTCCCTGATCGATTTTTCTCTCGTCCCATGAAAAGCGATTGAGAAGTGAAATGAAATTCACCAAAATTAATTCGACGGGTACTGTCCTGAGCATTAGCGCTCAACGAGATAAGCACGATAAAAAGTAAATAGAATTTTTTCATAAAATGATTTATTGATTGCCCGAAACCCTGATCTTGATAGAACTGGTTTTCCGAACTGATTTTTGATGGAATTGTGTATTGCTTGTTTGCTGAATTGTCGTTGATTTAACTTCAATTTCCTGCGCATTTTCTTGGGTAGAATACACTTGTGATTTTTCTACGAATTGCGAAATAGCTTGGGTAAAAACATGTGAAAATGACATCGAATACAATTTTTGATTCGATCCAAAAATAGATGCGCATTGCGCTGAGAATGGGGATTTGTGTATAAGGTCGGAAATGAAGGCTATAAGCTTGGGGAACTGCGGTATAAAATTGTCTAGCCAACGCTGTTTCCATTCTATTTATCACATTTTTGATACACGTATTACGAACTTGTTGAATATTAAGACGATTTAAGACACGAAAAAAGGGTAGCCTTACGACTACCCTTTTAAAAAAGAGCTAGTTCCAATTATATTTTATCTCATTTTCAGTGTGTTACATTTGATTATTTGCACTATCACACTTTTGAACGACTACCGGCGAAACAGGAGGGCAAAAAAAAGACGCATCGAAGAAAAATCTTGATGCGTCTTGCTTAGTAGCGGGGGCTACTCAATTATCTAACTTCGTATTGGACTTTGATGAAGTTGTAAAAATCGGAGTTTACTTTTCTGAAATGAAATGATTCATCACATTGGGCCTAGCAAGAAAATAGATGATGGTTAGTTGAACTATTAGGCTAAAAGCAACCGAACCGTACGTTAATTCAGGCGTTCCCATAAGGCCATTAGGAACTAATGGGTCGGTCCATTGAGTAAGTAGACCATGCACGTAATCGAACGCACCGATAGAATTGTAAACAAGTAGAGAAGCCCAAACTTTAACACCATTCTTTTTAAGCGCAAGATAAATCATGTAAGGCGCCAAAAGTCCAAGCACAGCGTCACTAAGCCATGGTGCAAACCAGGCATCAGGGTTTTCACCACCATACATTTCTAGACTGGGAATCATTGCTCCAGACATAATTCTCATCATCGTAATCCCAATTAGCACAGCAATTATTTTTAATTCTTTGGGTCTAAGATTTGCGGTTGAAGTATTCATAAGTTCAAATTTAAGTTGTATTTTGCAACCAAATATACAATTTAAGTTTCAAAATGCAACTAAAAAAAAATAAAGCAAATTTTAGGTCTCAATGTTCCATTGCATGTGCGTTAGATATAATCGGTGATAAATGGACTTTATTAATAGTTCGTGATGCCTTAATTCTGGGCAAAAGTTCTTTTAACGAATTCAGAAGTTCAAAAGAGAAGATTGCGTCTAACATTTTACAGAATAGACTAGAGAAACTGGTTGGATTAGGAATTATGACGAAGTCAGCAAACACTGAGAAGAAATCGAAGAATGATTATTTCCTGACAGATTTCGGATTGACTCTAAAGCCAGTGATTAAATCTGTTGGCCAGTGGGGATATGATTCAATAGAGGGAGTTAATAATTCCGCAATTTATCTCAAATAAAAAGCCCCGTATCTATGTGATACAGGGCTTTCCTTCTCTTTGTAGCGGGGGCCAGACTCGAACTGACGACCTTCGGGTTATGAGCCCGACGAGCTACCAACTGCTCCACCCCGCGATATATTCTATTATCGCTAATAGCACCGCAAAGATAGTGCTTCTTTACAGAACAGCAATACTTTCAACTATATTTTGTCACTAATTTCCGGAAATTGCCTCTGAAATCTTGTTACTTTTGTGGTAATCAACGATTCTGATTAAAAGAAAGTCTATGAAAAATACCGTAACATCAATTCTACTATTGCTTACAATCAGTTTCTTCTTTACAAGTTGCACTGATGAAGAGAGCTCTGATAGTGATACTCCTCAAGAGCAAACAGCCGAAGAATACACGGCGAATTCCGAAGAACTACAATTCGAACAATGGATGATGGAAATCGACATGAACGATTCTCTTGACTCAGGAAATAGCTTGTACTACTCTAAACCTTCTGGTGAATCTATTGAAGTAGAAATATTTTTGAACGATAGCAGTGAACTAATAAAGGCAGTTGAAAGTTATACTATGCCTGGATCGTACAGTATATTGAGAAAATATTTTTATCTGCGAGAAGGAAAGAAGTTTGCTACTCGTGAACTCTTTGAGGATACATTAAACGGAGGGGGCTTCTCTGAGCGAATTACCTTCTACAATTCTGATGAACAACCGATCGCAACGAAGCAAAGGACAGCTGATTTTGAAGAGCATTTAGATTTTGAAACCTTCGCGATTACCGCAAACCATGATTGTACAATTGATCGCGTAATGCGTGTCCTAAACAAAGAAGCAGAGTTTGCGATAACCTTTCAAGGTTTTGTAAGTGATGGTGGAGCAACATATTTAATTGTTGGGGAAGATGATCCTGATGGATTTGCAACGACACTCATTATACAGTTTGTTGATGAAACAATTCAATACTTACAAATGTATGAGTCAGAGTCTATAGGGAAACCAATGAAATTGACCTTTGAAAAGAGAGATGACGGACAAGGCTTTGAATATCAATTGCTGTATGGAGCTGTGTTGGAGTAGTCTATTTAGACGACCAACTAACCCCTTATCCTTAAAATTTCCCATTAAACATTTTGAAAAGAGATCATGAGAGTGATCTCTTTATTATTGTCTTGAATAAAACTTGATGCTATGATGAAGCTAATCGGTAAACTAACCGTAGTTCTTGCGATAATTTGTGCCAACTCCATCTCCTTTGGACAAGACATGATTGTTACAGGAACGGTGTATGACTCTACGGGAGTTAAGCCCGTTGAAAATGCAATGGTGATGGCCGTTCGTATGAAAGATTCATTACTCTTGGGGTTCACAAGAACCGATGATCAAGGGTATTTTGATTTGTCACAATTTGAGATTGATACGTTTTCGTTGGTGATTGATCACCCAAGTTTTGATGACAAGACATACTACATGTTCGGTCATGCTGAAAATGCCGAGATCAATATTCCAGCGGTAAGATTGGCCGGTAAATCTCAGGAAATAGAAGAGGTGGTTATTTATGCCAACAGTGAACCGATGTTCTATCGAGGAGATACATTGATTTACATTGCAGATTCATTTGCAACCCATGAGGGGGCCGTAGCAGAAGATTTATTGAAGAAACTTCCAGGTATCAAGGTTGATAGTGATGGAAAAATCACGATGGGAGGAGAAGAAATCAGCCAAGTTTTAGTGGATGGAGATGAATTTTTCGGAACCGACCCTACAGTAGCAACTAAGAACCTAGGAGCAGATGGCATTGAGCAAGTTCAAGTATATGAAATTCAAAACGAAGATGGAATTGGGGGTGACGATGAGACCATCCAAGTACTCGATTTAAAGTTGAAAGACGACGCCAAGAAAGGGTATTTTGGAAGGGTTTCTGGCGCCAGTGATTTTGCCTTAAGCTCCGCCCTTAATGGTAATGAGTATGACTTTGGAGATTCGTTTTTTGAAGGAGAGATTCTCTTGAATAGATTCAAGGGGAGTCAGAAGATTTCAATTTTCGCGCTTACAACCAACACACCAAGATCTAATTTCGCATTAGGTGACATGAGTAAGTTTGGTCTTCAAAATGAAGATGGAGCAAATGGTAGATGGTGGGAAGACAATACGCAAAATACAAGTGGAGTTCCTGCAACCTTGAAAGCGGGATTCTATTTCAGTGATAAAATTGGAAAGAAGAAAGGAACGAAAATAGGATTCAACTATTCATATTACAATACACGTTTAGATGCCACATCGGCAAGTCGTTCGCAGTATTTTCTTACAGATACATCGTATATTTCTGATGATTCAACAAGTAACTTCACAGCAAGTCAATCGCACAGAATTAACTTTAGTCTAGAGTCAAAGTTGGATTCTTTGACTACGCTTACAATCAAACCTTCATTTCGCTATGATATGGCAGATACGCGATCAAGTGAAATCAACAATTATTTTGATCTTAACGGAAACCAAACAATTGGAAGTTCGATTCTCTCAGACGACGATTCAAAAGGATATCAATTGAATGGTAGAGCAGTCCTGAACAGAAAGTTTAAGAAGAGAAAAAGGGAGCTTGAAGTTCGGTATGATTACAGGGTTACCAATAACCAAACTTCTGGAACATTTAATTCAGGGACACAGTATTATTCTACATTCCTTTTAGATACCTTGACAGACCAAGAAAAAACGAATAACAATTCATCCCATAGTCACTATGGTTCTGCTACATATATTGAGCCAATAGGTGAAAGGTTTAAGCTAGAATTTGAGTACTTGTACCAGTATGGATTCAATGATCAAGATAAGAAGACCTTCGATTTTTCTTCCTCCAGTTTGATTTATGATTCATTACGAACCGATCTTTCTAATGAGTTTGAAACTATTAAGAATCAGCACAGAGGTGGAATTCGATTGATGTTTGATTTAAAGAAGCATTCCTTTAGTCTAGGTGCACGTGTAAGAAATATAGATTTAGCAAACCGTAATCTTATTACAGGATTGGATGTCAATCAAAACATCACGAATATTCTACCAAGGTTCCGATACAAGTATCAAGAAGGAAGAGGGAAAAGGTTTTCAATTGAATACCACGCTACTTCAGATCAACCTTCAATCAATGATTTACAACCTGTAGTGGATAATTCACAACCAAACCGTATTCAAGAAGGTAATCCAAATTTGAAACCGAATTACAACCACGTGATTGAAGTGAACTTCCGGAATTTCAATATTCTGTCAAATAGATTTATGTGGGCAGGAGCGAACTTTACAATTTCAAACAATTCGTTTGCAGATTCAACGATATATGATTCATACGGTAGAACGTATTCGAAAACGATCAACGTTGATGGCAACATGTTTGGATGGGCCTACGCTGGAATCTATCTTCCATTCTTGGAGCGAAAAATTGGTCTTCAACCACAAGTTTCAGCAAGCTATTTCAGAAACACGAACTTTATCAGTGGTCTGGAAAACGTAACAACAAATTATGGCATTACACCTGAATTGGAAATTGACTTCAATTTACTGCGTGATTCATTAACGATCGAAGTAGATGCGAAATTCACATACAACAACGCAATTAGCTCTTTGAACAATATTGCAACTCCTTCTACAATTCAGTCATACGGAGCTGGGTTTGAGTGGGTGTTGCCTCATGGATTTAAAATTGGCGTTGATGGAGCGTATACGAAGAACTCTCAATCAGGAGTAGGATACGATACAGAATTCTTTATACTGAACGCTGAGGTGAGCAAACGATTCCTTAAAACGCAGAACCTTGAAATCGCACTTATCGGTAACGATATCTTCAACCAAAACATCAATGCGAGAAGAGAAGTGAACGGAAACGTAATCACGGATTACCGAACAACAATAATTTCAAGATACTTTTTGTTGAAAGCAACATTTAGATTTAATAACCGAAAAACAAGAGAAGATGATTTTAGCGGAATGCATTAAAAAGACCCTATTGGTTTGTGTTTTTGGACTAGGAACACTGACGCTTCATGCGCAAATCACTTCGGGGAAAATAATATTTGAGCGCAAAACAAACTTGAAAAAAATCTTCAAGGATGATGAGCGAATGAGAAACAGTGGGATGGAACTTGATACACGTATCGAGCACTTTGAATTGTACTTCAATGATACAGCCTCAGCATTCATTCCTGTCCCACCAGAAGTAGAAGAACAAGGTTGGGGAAAGTATTTGACATCACACAATGTGATTTATAAAGATCTCAAAAGCGATCAGAGATTGGCAATTCTCGACATGGCAGGAAGAGAGATGTATGTGCTAGATTCAATTACAAAGCATACATGGAAAATTACTAACAAGAAGAGAACCTTGGCAGGTTATCAATGTACAAGAGCAATATGGGAAGTCAATGACTCTACCCGAATCTACGCATGGTTTTCAGTTGATTTAGTTCCCTCAACAGGGCCTGAAGGCTTTGGTGGATTACCAGGTACAATTCTTGGATTAGCTACGGAAGACGGGAGTGTTATTTATTTTGCGAAATCTGTTGAAGTAATGCAACCTTCACAAGAGATTATTACTCCAGAAAAGCCTAAAAAGGTATTTACATCGGAAGAGTTAAAAGAACTTCTGATAGAAAGAATGGGAGCGTGGATGAAGCCAGAAGACATCGAAGCGATGTTCTATTGGATTTAAAAGCTACTTAATCTCAGTAATTTCGATAGCACCTTCATTTTGATGGTACAATTCACAGTTGATCAAGCCAAAACACATTGCCATGTTTTCGAACTTGATCTTGATCTCATCACCTTCGTTGTAGCTGTCTAAAATTTCTGAATTACACACTTCATAATCTAAACCACCAGTCGTTTGAACGTATGTTCCTGAGCAATCACGTTCGATAGTTACTTTATGTACATCCTTGTTACAGCTAACAGTCGTTGTTCCAACAAATGCCAAGATGGCGAACATTAAATATTTCATATTACTCGTTTTCTGCAATTACTTCTTCAACCTCTGGTAGATGTTGCTTTAACAAGCTTTCAATTCCACCTTTCAATGTTGCAGTACTAGATGGACATCCTGCACATGCACCTTTCAATACAACGGTAACAGTTCCGTTTTCGTATCCTCTGAAATCAATTGCTCCTCCGTCATTTTCTACTGCTGGGCGAACATATTCATCCAAAAGACCGCGAATTGCATCATCGTATTCCGAAACTTCAAACGTCTTTTTGGGAGCTGCATCAGCATCTTCTGTAACAGGCGTTGCATCTTTAGAAGGCATTTGAATCAATACTTCTTTTCCTTCTGCCATCCATGTTCGAACAAATTCTCTTAGCTCCATCGTAATGAAATCCCAAGAAAGATTATCTGTTTTAGTAATTGTAATGAAATTGGCAGAAATAAAAACACCCTGTACAAAAGGAAAGTTGAACAACTCTTCTGCCAATGGAGAAAATCCTCGAGTAGAAGCCGCTGAATTAAACTCCGCTGAATCTCCGCCTCCCAACAAGTGCTTATTTACTACAAACTTCATTGTAGCTGGATTTGGAGTCATTTCGGCATAAACAGTTACAGGTACATTCATCTTTACAATTTTTGACAAAATTACAGGAAACAATCCAAGAATGTATCATTTATAAGTTTTTTCATGTGACAAAAGTCCAGTATATTTGATCCATGCCAATTTTAAAGTTTACCGTATTGGGCCTTTTTGCTGTCTTGCTATTCATTGGCAACGTTGGTGTAAATGTGTTCATTCATCATTGTGATGAAGACGGAGACTTGGTTTCGTTTATCTTTAATGAATCAGATGAGCATTGTGACGCTCATAAAGAAGTTGAATTATCATGCTGCCATTCCGACGAACCAATTCAATCAGATGAAGATGGAATCTCTGAAAATAACGAGTGTTGCAGTGACGAGATCGCATATTTTCAGTTAAAATCTGAATACTCGAGTACAGATAATGATGAAAAGGTACAACAACCAGTAGCCATTATTACTTACTTGGTTGAAATTCCAAACCATACTCAACTGTTCGATTATTACACTTCGAACTATGTGAATCCTCCGCCTCTAAACTCGAGGCAAATTTTACAAAAAAAACAAGTCTGGATTATTTGATGCCTAATTAGTTGTTCGCAGAATAATTAATTTTAAAAAGCATTATGAAAAATAGCATATTAACTGTGCTGTGTGTTTTATTCTTTAGCACACTTAACGCACAAGTAAAAGGAGTCGTTTTCGGCACCGATAAAACTAAAAAAGAAGCACTTTACGGAGCAAAAGTCAAATTACTCGGAGCAAACATTGGGGTGTATACTGATGAGGATGGAAAGTTTGAACTCATCTTACCAAGGCAACTACCGGATACCATGGTTTTTTCAGCCATTGGGTATTATCCAGATACAGTAATTGTAGATAAGAAAGATCGATTTATTTCCTTCGAAGTTGTCCTGTATTCTGATCAACTCCTTCCAGAAGTGATTGCTTCAGCTCGAAAAGGAACTCACACGATTTCTAGATTAAAAGTATTACACGTTGAAGAAATTGGTGAAGGTGAATTGAGAAAAGCAGCCTGTTGTAACCTCTCTGAGTCATTTGAAACCAATGCATCTGTAGATGTAAATATCACCGATGCCGTTTCAGGTGCAAAGAAAATCCAGATGATGGGACTCGATGGCGTGTATACTCAATTACAATTTGAGAATATTCCATTTTTGAGAGGACTGGAAAGTTCTTTTGGGTTGAACTCAATGCCAGGGACATGGATACAGTCGATTCAAATTACCAAAGGAACTGGGAATGTTGTCAATGGATATGAGTCTATGGCTGGACTGGTAAATCTTGAAGTGAAGAAACCAGACCACATGGAAGCGCTCTATCTCAACCTTTATGTAAATGCTATGGGAAGAACGGAATTGAATTTCAATTCGGGATTCAAATTCGGCAAGAAACAACGCTGGAGTTCTGGATGGTTAGCACATGGGTCAATGCACCCGATTGAAATGGATTACAACAAGGATGGATTCCGCGATATGCCGAATGGTCAAAATTTAGCTTTGATGAATCGCTTCAGTTACCATGGACCAAAAATGGAAGCCCAATTTGGTTTCAATATCTATTGGGACAATAAAATTGGTGGGCAAATGAGTTCAGTTGAAGAATCGCCTCTAGGACGTTATACGGTGACCTTGGATTCTCGTCACGTCGATATCTTTGGTAAAACAGGGTTTTTCATGAAGAAGCCAGGCCACTCTATTGGGATTGTTTACAATGCGAAATACCAAACTGTTGATGCACTGTTTGGCTTGAGAAAATTTGAGGGGGAAGAAAAACGAGGATACATCAATGCAATATACGACGGAATATTTGGGACCACAGATCACAAATTTAAACTGGGAATAAGCGGTGTATACAGCGATATTACTCAACATATGGATAGCTTAACTTCTGATAGAGTGGAAATCGTTCCTGGGGTTTTTGGTGAGTACACATATACCGGAAGCCGTTTATCTTTGGTGGCTGGAATCCGTGGTGATTATCACAACCTTTATGGATTCCAATATGCTCCACGCTTGCACATGAAATTTGTCTTGACAGAATGGACCGACCTTCGCGTAACAGGAGGAAAAGGATGGCGTGTACCGAACTATATGATCGACAATGTTTCTTTATTGGCTTCGTCTAGAACATGGGTGGCTCCAACGGAAATTAAACCCGAAGTATCTTGGAATGTAGGAGGAAGTGTTGTTCAAGGATTTAAATTATTTGGACAAAAAAGTTCACTATCAGTAGACTTTTACCATACTCAATTCGAGAACCAAATGATCGTAGATAGAGACGCAAATGTAAACGAAATTGCATTTAAAAATCTTGATGGAAAATCATTCTCAAACAGTTTTCAAGCAGAATTAAGCTTAGCGCTTAGCAAGACAGTCGATCTTAGATTCGCGTACAAATTCCTAGACGTTAGAGCGTCTTACGGAGGGACAATGCAACAACAAGTGATGATCCCAAAGCACCGTGGATTCTTCAACTTTGCGTATAAGACTCGGAATAAGCGTTGGGAGTTTGATCTCACCTTCTCAGTGTTCGGAGAATCACGTCTTCCAGAAACACTACTTCCAGATGGAACACTCACAACTACCAACGTTAGTAAAGTATATCCTAACTTGAATGCACAGGTTACACACGTGTACAAGAGTTGGGAATTCTATGTTGGAGGCGAGAATTTGACAAATTATCGTCAGCAAAATCCAATTATCGATGCTGAAAACCCATTTAGTGATCGATTCGACGCAACAAGAATTTGGGCCCCAATTTTTGGAATCAATGCATATGCAGGTGTAAGGTTTTCAATTAAACAAAAGGAAAGCGAGTAATGAAAACCCCAAGAATGCGTGAGCTACATTAAATCGTAGAATTTGGAATTCCAAGAGTGCCAATTAGGGAGATTAATACCTGCTTGTAAAGCACTTTAATTTTCGTAACTTTCGGGTTCTCTAAACTCTGCACTTATGAAAACGCTATTCAAAGCAACCCTTACAGTTGCAACTCTAATATGGAGCACGGCTGTATCCTTTTCACAAATAAACACGACTTCAGGTCAAACTGCACAGCAATTGGCTGAATTTTTGGCAGGACCAAATATTACTGTGACCAATGCAGTATTGTCAGAAGGCGGAAATGCACTTGGTGCAGCTGCTACGTCAGTTGGTGCTGGTCAATTTACAGGAACAAATTCAGACATTGGATTTGATTCTGGTGTAATTTTATCTTCGGGTAACTCTGCGAATGAGGCACCAGGACCAAATAGCGCCGGTAACACTGGAGCTAATCTAGGGAACAACGGAACAGCACAAATGACAGCCATAGCGGGTGTAAATACATTTGACGCAATCACTTTAGAGTTTGACTTCGAAGTTCAGTCTTCATTCATCCAATTCAACTATGTTTTTGCGTCCGAAGAATATCCTGAATTCGCGCCACCAAATAATTCAGGTTTTAATGATGTTTTTGCGTTTTTTATTAGTGGGCCTGGTATTACTGGAGAAGAGAATATAGCATTGGTACCTAGTTCAACTAACCCAGTTTCTATTAATAACATAAACCCTGTCACCAATAATCAATTTTATATTGACAATGCAGGTGGAACAGATATCGCGTACGATGGTTATACAACAATATTAGAAGCGAGCAGAGCCAATTTAACAGCTTGTCAAATATACCATTTGAAATTAGTTATTTCAGATGCTGGTGATGGATCGTACAGTTCGGCAGTATTCTTACAAGAGAATTCTCTTGTTCAAGGATTAGTAGAAGTACAAACACAAACTGTTAATGCTGATGATATTGCATTGGAAGGATGTATCGAAGCAAGTTTCACATTTGCCTTTGATGATGTGAGTAACCAAGATAGAATTATTAATTACTACGTTGGAGGAACAGCGGTAAATGGAGTTGATTATCAATACATCGATAGCTCACTTACAATTGTTGCAGGAGATACTTCAGCGACTATTTATATTGATGCATTCTCAGATGGTATAACGGAAGGACAGGAATCAGTTTGGATTATCTACCAACCTGCTGCCTGTGCGGCATGGGATACAGCATATTTGTATATTAATGATGCCCAACCGATAGACTTTACCCTAGATGAATTCCACTTAGATTGTTTTGAGGATAATTCAGGTGAAATTCAAGTGAACGCGACCGGTGGATTCCCGCCTTATACGTTCCATGTTACGCATCCCGATGGCTCTAATACAGAAGAAACCGCGAATCCAATTACTGGACTCTCAGCAGGAACATACTCTGTGCAAGTGTTTGATTCATACGGATGTCAAGCTGATGCGCTTGTAATTGGTGGAGTATACGATGCCGATACAACGTTCTTACCAGATGGTTCTGGAGTAACGTATGATGCACCATTGGACATTCAAGGATTTAATACAGGACAAACAATTACCAACACTTCTCAAATCCAACAAATCTGTGCAACTATGGAGCACTCATATTTGGGAGATTTGGAAATCACTGTAGAATCACCAACAGGTCAATCAATTATTTTGAAAGAACAAAATGGTGGAGGGTCATGTGATTTAGGAGAACCGATTGCAACGGGTCCAGTAGATGGACAAGCTGGATCTCTATTAACAGACCCTGGTGTTGGATATGAATATTGTTTTAATGCCAGTCCTGTATTTGCAACAATGGTTGATGAATCAAATAACTTCACACGTAACTATACGGATGGAATGGGTAACAACTATACGGATGAATATTTACCTGCAGGATCATATACGTCATTTGAAGATTTCTCAGGACTTGTTGGTTCAGAAATGAACGGTACTTGGATTGTTCACGTAAATGATCAATGGGCTTTGGATAACGGTTACATCTTTAACTGGTACATCAGCTTAATTGGTGATTTGCCAGATACATTGGTAACATTGATTGAGCCAAATGAAATTGTAACAACTGGATTTGTAACAGATGCCACATGTGGTGGAAGTGACGGATCAATCAATATTGACATTCAGGATGCAGCTGCACCATATACAGTTTCTTGGGATTCAGGACAAACGACAGAAGATATTTCTGGAATTCCAGCAGGAACATATACTGTTACGGTTACAGATGCAAACGGATGTCAATCACAACAAACCTTCTTAGTAAACAATATTGGATCATTAAGCATTACTTCAACAACGGTTCCGGCTTCATGTTATGGTGGCAACGACGGATCAATAGATATTACTCCAGCAGGTGGACAAGCTCCATATACTTTCTCATGGAGTTCAGGTCCAACATCCGAAGACATCGCGACATTAATTGCGGGAGACTACACAGTAACCATGCAAGATCAAATGGGTTGTGTTATTTCAGAGTTGGTTACAGTTGGTCAGGCTTCTCAAGTAGTAATTACTGGAGTTAGTGTGTTGAACGAAGAGTGTAACACGGATAACGGATCAATCGATATTGACGTTACTGGAGGTACAGGTTCATATGGATATCAATGGTCAAGTGGGGAAACAACTGAAGATATTTCAAACCTAACAGCAGCAACGTATGACATTGACGTAATCGACGGAAATGGATGTACTGCTACTAACTCATTTACAATTGTAAATGATGTTTCGAACTGTTCAGCATTCTGTTTCATCGACGTTCAAGCAAATGCTTTGAATGATGAATTATGTGGTTCAGCTAATGGAAGTATTGATATCAATGTATTGAATGCATTAGCACCGGTTTCATTCTCATGGAGCAACGGATCAACTACGGAAGACATTACAGGATTAACAGCAGGTGATTATACAGTAGTAGTTACAGATGCAAATAATTGTTCAGATGTGGCAACGTTCACAATCTTGAATGATGCAGGTAACCTTACAATAACAAGTGGAGCAATCGGAGAAGAGAATTGTGGAAACTCAAATGGTTCTATAGATATCACAGTAACAGGTGGAGCAATGCCTTATACATTTACGTGGTCGAATACTGCAACAACTGAAGATCTTTCAGGAATTGGTGCAGGAGTATATGATATACTTGTAACAGATGGAAATGGATGTCAAACATCTGCTTCTTATACTGTAGCAAACAACGCAGGAACACTTGCAGCAACCGGAACAACTTCTGAGGAATTGTGTACATCTGCCAATGGTTCAGTGAACCAAACGGTAACAGGTGGAAATGGAATATTGACTTATTCTTGGGACTCAGGTCAAACAACTGAAGACATTTCAGGATTGACAGCAGGAGATTATACATGTACAATTACAGACGAAACAGGATGTTACATTGTTGAAACATATACAGTGACTCAAGGAACAGGTGATATCTCATTGATAGGATCGAACATTACACATGAAGTTTGTGGTAACGGTCAAGGAGCAGTGAACATCACATTAACAGGACAGAACCTTACGTTCAACTGGTCGAATGGAGCAACAACAGAAGACATTACTGGAGTTCCAGCGGGAGATTACACATGTACAATCACAAATGCTCAGGGTTGTTCTTATACAACTTCGGTATTCTCAGTAATCAATGCATCAGGAACATTAAATGTGACTACGCAATTGGTAACAGATGAAATATGTGGAAACGGAAATGGATCAATCAACATGAATGTAACAGGTGGAACATTGCCTTATACATATGCATGGAGTAATGGTGCAACTGATGAAGACATTATTGGTCTTTCAGCAGGCACCTATGACATCACTGTAACGGATGCGAATGGATGTACAGAAAGTCATTCAGTAATTGTAAACGGAAATGCTGGAACATTGGCAATTCAAAATGCTGTGATAACAGATGAATTGTGTGGAGACATGGCTGGAGCAATTGACTTAATGCCGACAGGTGGAGCGGCTCCATTGACATATGCTTGGTCAAACGGTCCAACCTCTCAAGATCTAACAGGATTGGCTG
This sequence comes from Crocinitomicaceae bacterium, assembly GCA_033791225.1. Taxonomy (GTDB): domain Bacteria; phylum Bacteroidota; class Bacteroidia; order Flavobacteriales_D; family Crocinitomicaceae; genus UBA4466. The sequence goes on along the minus strand of JASJHD010000014.1, from coordinate 398,947 downwards.
CCGGTGTTTATGATGTAACAGTATCTGATAACAACGGATGTACAGTTAACGGAAGTTACACAGTATCGAATTTAGCAACAGGTTTGGCATTCACTTCTGCCGTAACGAATGAGATTTGTTCAAACGGTCAAGGTGAAATCACATTGAATGTGACAGGTGGGAATGCACCATACACATTCGCATGGTCAAATTTAGGAACAACTGCTACAATCAATGGATTATCTTCAGGTCTATATTCTTGTACAATTACAGACGGCAGTGGATGTTCTATTGTAACAGGTGACATTTCAGTTGGAAACACGGCGAGCGGTATGTCTGCTTCAACGGTTGTAACTGATGCATCATGTTCTGCTAATGGCGCAGTTGACCTTACAGTAGTTGGCGGATCAGCACCAATTACCTTTGCTTGGTCAAATGCTGAGACTACAGAAGACATTACAAACCTTGGGGCAGGAGCATACGATTACACAGCAACAGATAACAATGGTTGTGAAGTAATGGGATCAGCAACAGTTATTCAAGTAAATGGTAACATCACATATACATACACAACAGCAAGTGAGGTGTGTGGAAATGGTGTAGGAGCAATCGACTTGACACCAGCCGGAGGAACAGCACCTTACACTTTTGTTTGGTCAAGCGGACCTACTACTGAGGACTTAACTGGTCTTTCAGCAGGAGGTTACACGTGTGACATTACGGACAACACAGGATGTACTATTACAACAGGTACAATACAGATTACTAACCTTCCAGGAAACTTAAGCATCACAAATGTTGTTGCAACAGATGAGACTTGTTCAAATGGATTAGGTAGTATTGATATCTCAGTATCTGGTGGAGCTGCACCAATCACGTTTGTATGGTCAAATGGACCAACTACAGAAGATATTTCAAATCTTTCTTCTGGTTCTTACGATGTGGTAGTAACAGATAACAATGGATGTCAAGCAACCACGCAAGCAGTAATTAATTCTGCGGCCGGTTCAATGTCCATCACACAACCAATAGTTACCAATGAGAACTGTTCAGATGGACAAGGATCAATTGATATTACATTGGCAGGTGCATCGAATCCGGTGACATATGTTTGGTCGAACGGAGCGACATCTCAAGATCTTACTGGACTGTCTGCTGGAGCATACAATGTGACTGCAACAGACAACAACGGTTGTCAGGTGAACGGATCATATACAATCACGAACAATGGTTCAACATTGGCAATTGCAAATGCATCAATCAGCGATGAATATTGTGGATCGGCTTCAGGAACAGTTTCAGTAACTATTTCTGGTGGAACAGCTCCTTATACATATGCTTGGTCGAATGGTGGAACAACTAGTACCATTGACAACTTAGCAGCGGATGCTTATTCTGTAACAGTTACAGATGCAAGTGGATGTCAAGTGAATGGAACGTACACAGTATTCAACAACCCAGGAAACTTAGCATTGAGTGGAACGGTAACCGATGAAAACTGTGGAGATGGAACAGGAGCCATTGATGTTGTAACAACTGGTGGTAACTTACCATTGATATACGCTTGGGACTCTGGTCAAACGACGGAAGACCTTTCTGGACTTTCTGCTGGAGTCTACAACTTAACGGTTACGGATAACTTCGGTTGTAGTGCAAATTACGGAGGAACTGTCTCAAACATCACTGGAGGATTGGTAGTAACGATCACAACAGTAACAGATGAGAACTGCGGACAGATTGACGGGGCAATTGATGCTACCATCACTGGAACGGGTATCGTTTCTACCGTTTGGAGTTCAGGGCCAACGACAGAAGATATTTCTGGATTGGCAGCTGGATCATATACATTGACAGTAACAAATGACGTTGGATGTACTGCATCGGCAACAGGAACTGTAGTAAACCAGACCGCTGGATTGGCAATTACATTCTCCAACATTGGAGATGAAAACTGTTTGAATGGACAAGGATTCATTGATATTGAAGTATCAGGAACGGGACCATTCACATACCTATGGAGTGATTCTCAAACTACGCAAGATGCGATCGGGTTGACTTCAGGAACATACACGGTTATCATTACCGATGGATTGGGGTGTGAGTTGAGTCAAGACTTTACAGTGAACAACATTAACAATACGAACCTTTCTGCAAGCAGTCTTATAACGGATGCAATGTGTACCTCTTCAAATGGTGAAATAGATATCACAACTGTGGGAGGAATATCGCCATTCACGTATTCTTGGGATACTGGTGATTTAACTGAGGATATCACAGGTGTGGCAGCTGGTGATTATGAAATAACAATTACGGATGGTGCAAATTGCCAAGTAACTCAGATCATAACGGTTGGCTCTCAAAGTTCAGGGCTTGCTTTTGTGGATTTGGATATCACGGACGAATTCTGTGGTGCATGTGATGGTGAAGTAGTATTCTTTACTGGAGGTACCGCTGATGATTATTACATCGATGGAGTGAATCTCGGAGGTTGGCAAGGAACAGACCTTTGTGCTGGTACATACACAGCTTCGATTTCGGATAATCTTGGATGTTGGGCTGATTCTATCTTCGTCGTAGAAAGTGATGCATTCTTTAACGTTACTGGGACTTCCACTGATGAATTTTGTGGAGATGCTTCTGGTACTGCAGACATTACCGTTACTGGCGGAGGCGGACCTGGTGGTGGAACATACACATACCTGTGGTCAAATGGAGAGGTTACTGAAGATGTTTCAGGATTATCAGCTGGAACATATACTGTGACTGTGACAAGTGATGGTGGGTTCACCTGTAGTATGGATTACACTGTAACAATTGCTAACAACTCGACTTTCGAAATAACAGGTGTTATTTCAGATGCATATTGTGGAGCACCTGATGGATCAATTGATCAAACGATTGTATCAGGAACTGGGTTGACATTCTCATGGTCGAATGGACCAACAACGGAAGATGTTACAGGATTGGCTCCAGGAACGTACACATGTACGGTAACCGACCCAGCTCCAAACGGATGTGTTGAAACATTCGATTATGTTGTAGGCTCTGTTTCAAATGGTATGACTGCTTCAGCAGTTATTACAGATGAAGAGTGTAACAACGGACTTGGAGCAATTGACCTTACAATGTCAGCAGGTTCCGGAACGTTTACATACGTATGGAGTACAACAGCAGTTACGGAAGATATTTCAGGATTGTCTGCTGGAAACTATGATGTAACAATCACAGACGCGGGAGATGGATGTACAATGACAGAATCGTACGTAGTGGGCAATACGAATACACTATTTGGAGGAAGTGCAATTGTAATAGATGCGGCTTGTGCAACATGTGCTGATGGTTCTATTAACGTAATATTGAGTGGAGCAACTACATATACATATGCTTGGGACAACGCAGAGATAACGGAAGATATATTTGGCTTGAATCCAGGATCTTATACAGTTGTTGTTACTTCTGCTGAAGGCTGTGATACAACAATGACATTTATTGTAGACAACATGGCTTCAGTTTCTGAAGAGGCGTTGTTGAATATGTCCATGGCGATCTATCCAAACCCTGCTGCGAATCAGTTCTTTGTGAACTTTGCAATTCCAGAAGGAGAAGAAGGAGAGTTGATTGTAACTGATGCATTTGGCAAGTTGATTCAGAAAGTGAATGTTACCGGAACAAATGAGATTAGTATTAACTCGGTTGATATGGAGAGCGGCATGTATTTTGTAACGTTGAGCTCAAGAAAATTAATCAAAGTTGAACGATTAGTCATCACGAAAAACTGATAGATATGAAAGGATTATTGGTAGTGTTATTTGTAGGTTTGTTCGTAGGAACATCGGTAGGACAAGTACAAGAAGTAGTCATTAAAACTTCCTCTGAATGCGGAGCATGCAAGAAACGCATTGAAGAAAAGTTGAACTACACTGCTGGAATTAAGTTTGCAGAATTACATGTTCCTACCAAAGAACTAACTGTTCGCTTTAGCGCAAAAAAGATCACCTTGGCGGAGATTAAAACAATAATCTCAGAGATTGGCTACGATGCTGATGAAGTAATGGCTAATCCATCATCAGTTAAAAAACTTCCTGCATGTTGTAAACCTGGAGGCATGGAAGATTAAGAATCTTTAACTAAATAAAAGCGTCAGTTCTATAACTGGCGCTTTTTTTGTTTCGTGAAAGACATATCTTTGGAAATCATTCGTTAGAAATACTAAACCTAGTTTCATTTATGCGTCCGCATCTCATTCTATGCTTTGTGCTGTCGTTCGTCGGGAATTTCCTGTTCGGACAAGAAGTTTTGCGTGCTGATGTAGTCTTGAAAGACTCCTTGGCAAATGGGTTCGATACGTTCAGTGTAGAACATTGGAGAGATCAATATGAAGTAATTCAACTGAATGATACTACACCGTATTACGTTCCATATGTTTCCGTTAAGGAGAATAGTAACGATACAGTTCTCATTCGTTTTACTGGAGAGTTCAATAGCGAGTTAATTACCTTCCATGTCGAAGACTCATTGCTATACCTCCCATTACTAGATCAAGAGGAGGATCAAATAACAACCATTTTACCTGCTTGGAAAGCAGATTATTCCTTAGAAATCCGACATGCGGATTCGCTAATTGGAAAATTGAATGTGATTGTATATCCCGAGCAACGAGAGCAAGTGATCCTAGTTCCAATGTTCACAGTTGACATCAATGCTGATAGTCTTGAACAATGGCTGAATGACGTCTACGGACAAGCACAATTGAATTTAGACCTTACATTGGCTCCTTTGTTCAGTCCAGAAGATTTTGAGGACACACTATTCAGTAACCCTAGCCTTTCTCATGATCGTTTCACAGAGCAAATGATTCTTGTAAGAGATGCATACTTCGATTCACACATTACAGAAAACCGCAAGGCTTATTATGTTTTTCTAGTTCCTGGATTTGTAGACGAACAGCTGAAAGGCTATATGGTCAGAAACAAAGGTGTTGCATTTGTAAAAAACAGTAGCACCTTGTACAGAGACATTGCCCGTACTCTAGGATATGGAATTGGTGTTTTGGATGACACTTGGCTCGAGGATGGTCCTGAAATGGGAACAACCAGTAATCTAATGGATACCTCCGGACTGCAATTGACCTATTTGCAATGGCAGTCAATTCAGCGCAGTTGCCACAGTGTTTCCTACTTTGATGATTACGAAGATGTAAGAACGAACAGTGGAATCATTGCCTATTATTTTTGGGAAGAGGATGCAGACGGTAACATCGTTTTGAGCAAAGGAAGTATTATGAATTCGATCTTTCGTCCATTCAAGCGAAATCAATACTCTCTCCATCTCGATATCGACAGTTGGTTCTTTCGTCCGCTCTTTGAAATACGTGGATATAAAATCAATTTCTTACACCTGCTCTCGTTAGTCGTTCTCTTTGTTGGATCCATTTTTCTCAGAAGGAGACTTTACAGAATTAAATGGAAGGTTATTGAACAGTCACGCCTTCTCAAGCGTTCAATGCGTTTGACTGTTTTCGTTCTGTTCATTTGCTCCTATTATGGAAGTTTCACCTTAGTCAATGAAGGTTATTTTATGTTTGAAGTGGAATCAGGTAAACTTGTCTATTTGAATCAATTCACAACCAAGGAGGCGATCAAAGAAATCAGAGAGAACAAGAACTACACACGCATTGAGGAGAGCAATCAAGGATCAGAAATACTCATAAAGAAAGGAGATCATTGGCTATTAGAAAAGCGTAAAAAAGTACTTTACTTTAATGTAACCAGAAATGGTGAAGAGTGGACAAACTGCCAATTTAACTTTGATTCAGATTCGCTCATGGTTCACACAAAAGACTTTAAAGAATTTGCAGAAAGTCATTACATGGTTTTCAATTACATGGAAGATGGGGTCTGTCAATATCAAAAAGTATACAATCATTTAGGCAAAGAAATAACGGATAAATTGGTAATCGATGATCCTGCAAAACGCATATTGTTGTTTGTAAATGGATACCGACCAACCTCAATAGGATCAAATTTTGAAGAGAACTTTGAAGACATTCAGAAGAATGGTTTGGAATTCGACAATTCAAAAAACTTAATCTACGATTTCGACCGTTATGATTATTGGCGTCCTTGGAAGGAAATAGACTTGCTATTCAAGAATCGAATCAATCCTAGCGATGTTTTTTATGCAGATGGACATTTTTCCGTGGCTACGTCGAATCACCAAAGTTTGCTCGGATTTACAGTTCTAACCAATTCCTATCCAAACAGGTGCAGTGATTTGGACCACCACATTTGTCAGAAAAAAACCCATAATTGGGAATTTTACGGAATCAAGACCAAGAGCAACACTTCGGAAATGTTAGCTACGAAGCCCAATAAAAGAGGATTTAGGACACGCGTGACAAATGGACAAGTTGCTGGAAGGAATTTGGAACAAATATTCAATGAGCTTCCCAACAAATCTGCAAATGATACAATCTACATTGTTGCCCACAGTATGGGGTATGCTTACGCTCTTGGGATTATTGAAAAACTCCGAGGGAAAATCAACTTTGGAGGATTGTACATTATGGCTCCTGAGAACGCATCTTCTGGCAACGTGCACCCAGAAGAGTGGAACGAAGTATGGCAATATGGAAGTGATTTTGAAAGGTACAGGTATTCAGCACCGTGCTTATTGGACGGAATTGCTACCCAAACTGGCGTCGGAGGACTTCCTCTAGGCAATCGTACGTATGTCCCAGATGGCATGATGGGGAAAATGGGTTTTTTCAACACCCATTTTATCGGATACTACACCTGGATCTTCGATATTCCTAAAAATGAAACGGGGTATATCCGTCAGCGTTGAATTAGTTATTTTAGAAATTCTAAATTCGGGTTTGGTCACATTAATTTATTAGATAGAATCGACGTGGCTTTAAGCCGTTAGCGATAGTAAATGTCTTGAATGAAGAAGCCCTAGAGTACAGTCCAATGCATTGCGGTCTGTTACCACCTCCAATACACTGCCTAATTATAAGGGCTTTATGCACTATAGAATGTACTACACCTCATCAGTGAGCATAAAAATTAAGAGCATCTTTTAATAATCACATGTATCAAGTTATAAAGTCAAGATAGTTGTCTTGGTGTATTGTTATGAATTTAGCATTAGGATAAAGTTCCTTCCATGCGGATGGAGCTCCCTTGACTTTCTTTGGATTCCACTTGAACTCATAGCCATAGATTTCACCTCCTCGTTCTTCCACCCAATCAACCTCTTGTTGCTTATAAGTTCTCCAGAAGTAATTATTGACTAGCATGTTATTGTAGGATTGATATTTCAATCGTTCAGAGATGAGGTAGTTCTCCCATAATTGTCCAATGTCATCACGTAGCTCTAAGGAATTAACGTTTGCTATTAAGGCGTTCCTTATTCCGTTATCATAGAAGTACCATCGAGATGACTTAGATATTTCTTTGCGTGCATTCTTGCTATAGGCATTGACCTTATACAAGACAAATACCTTTGATAATAAGTCTAAATATCGCTCAACTGTGTTCTTGTCAATTCCAAGCTTTTTTCCAAGCTCTGGAAGAGATACTACACCACCAATCTGAAAAGCTATCAACCTTAGTAGACTAATAATCTTATCGGGCTTCTTAAGGTTCTCAAAAGAAAGAATGTCCTTAACCAGATATGAGTTCACAAGCTGGTCGATGTATTTTACTTTATCATTCCAATTCGAGTATTGCTGAAGCTCTGGATAGCCTCCAAGTATTAATCGCTCCTCCAATCTTCCTTTTGTCTCTATGTAGTTTTCTTGCTCGCCAAATTCCATTTGTGAAAGAGGGTATAACTTGATAGTATTCGCTCTACCTGTTAGTGGTTCACCAAGTTCATTCTCCAAATCAAATACTGAAGATCCTGTTGCTATAATCCTAATTCCCTCAATCTCATCCACCATCAGCTTAAGAATCTTTCCAATCTCAGGAACAGTTTGTGCTTCATCAATCACTAGAAGTTTCACATCTCCCAGTAGTCGTTTATAGTTCTCTACTGAGCGATTACTTAAAACTGAAGCTGTTGTTGCATCTTCTCCATTTAGGAGCAAGTACTTCTCTTCCATCTGAGAAAGCTGATTTTTTAATAACTCAGTCTTTCCAACACGTCTGGCTCCCAGTAGTACAAGCACCTTATTCGGCTGTAAATACTGATCAAACGCTTCCTCTATTTTGCGTTCTAAATACTTCATTTCATCATCTTAATTCACTTATTTAACCTAAATATAGGGTTTATATTCACTTATTTAACGTAAATATAGTGAATTGACTCACTTTTTTCACCAACATTATGCAAACAAATGCGTCTTTACTGTGAGTTCTTTCTATGTCCGAAAGGTCTTGTTGCTCATAAGCTTCGCACCATTTCTTCTCAATTCAAAAAACTTAATCTATGATTTTGACGGTTATGATTATTGGCGCCCATTTTATCGGATACTACACCTGGATCTTCGATATTCCTAAAAATGAAACGGAGTATATCCGTCAGCGTTGAATTAGTTATTAGAATAACAACAAATTCTAGCAGTTTCTATCCTTAGGGATTTCAATTAATTTGCTAATTTCGCGTCTCGAACAATTTTAAAGCAAATTATATGTCATACTTGTTTACATCTGAGTCAGTCTCAGAGGGGCACCCAGATAAAGTTTCTGATCAAATTTCAGACGCATTGATCGATAATTTCATGGCTTTTGACCCACAGTCAAAAGTAGCATGTGAAACATTGGTTACTACAGGTCAAGTTGTATTGGCTGGAGAGGTTAAAACAGACACGTACTTAGACGTTCAAAAGATAGCAAGAGAAACTATCGCACGTATCGGATACACGAAGTCTGAATACATGTTTGATGCCAATTCATGTGGAATTCTTTCAGCGATTCATGATCAGTCGGCAGATATCAATCAAGGAGTTGAGCGTGCAAATCCAGAAGATCAAGGAGCAGGTGACCAAGGAATGATGTTTGGTTACGCTACAAATGAAACGGAGAATTACATGCCATTGGCCTTGGATCTAGCACACATGATTCTAGTTGAGATGTCTGCGATTCGTAACAACGAATTGGATTTGATTCCTTACTTGCGTCCTGATGCAAAGTCACAAGTTACAATTGAGTACTCTGATGATAATGTGCCACAAAGAATTGATACAATTGTTGTTTCAACACAACACGATGATTTTGATACGGAGGCTACAATGTTGGCAAAGATCAAAGCGGATATCGTAGCGATCGTTATTGGACGTGTTAAAGCGAAATGTTCTCCAGAGATTCAAAAATTATTCACGGATGATATTCAATACCACATTAACCCAACAGGAATCTTCGTTATTGGAGGTCCTCATGGAGATACTGGATTGACAGGTCGTAAGATCATTGTTGATACATACGGTGGTAAAGGTGCTCACGGTGGTGGTGCATTTTCTGGAAAAGATCCTTCAAAAGTTGACCGTTCAGCTGCATATGCAACACGTCACATTGCGAAGAACTTAGTTGCAGCAGGATTGTGTAGCGAAGTACTTGTGCAAGTCTCTTACGCAATTGGTGTAGCGGAGCCATGTGGTTTATTCGTAGACACATATGGAACTTCAAATGTTGAGATGAAAGATGGTGATCTCGCTGATAAAATTTCTGAAATTTTTGACATGCGTCCTTACTTCATTGAGCAACGTTTGAAATTGAGAAATCCAATGTATTCTGAAACAGCAGCGTTCGGTCACATGGGTAGAAAGAATGAAGTTGTAACAAAAACATTTACTGCTCCAGGAAGAGAACCTAAGACAATGGAAGTTGAATTGTTCACATGGGAGAAATTGGATTATGTTGACAAAGTGAAAGCAGCATTCGGATTGTAAAATCCTTCTAAATAGTATATAAAGCTCGGTCATTGGCCGAGCTTTATTCGTTTAGAGAATTTCACTAACCCTCAAAAAATACTATTCATCCTTCCATCTTTCCGTTCATAAATTACTTTCCTTTCACTTGAAAAGCTGTGTCTATATTCGCGCTAACCATTAATTATCTGGTGCTTGGCACCATGATTGCGAAGCGGATGTTTCGTAAACAAAATTGAAAACAAAAAATTATGAAAAAGTTAGTAGTAGGAGCATTATTTATCGCAAGTTCATTCTTCTCGATTGCTCAAGACATCACAGTGGAAGAGATTGTAGGTAATTACATCGAAAATGTAGGTGGAGTTGATGCATGGAATAGTTTAGAAGGACATAAAATGGTTGCTTCAGCAGCAATGCAGGGAATGGACATTCCAGTAGAAGTTGTAAGCTTGAAGGATGGAAGAAAGATCACAAAGTACAGTGTTCAAGGACAAGAGTTGGTGCAAGATGCTTATGACGGCGAAACATTGTGGGCAATTTCTTTTATGACAATGAAGGCTGAGAAAATGGAGTCGGAAGACACTGAAAACTACACACGTGAAATGGGTGAGTTTCCAGATGCATTAATGACTTATGCAGAATTAGGATACACTTTAGAATTGGACGGTGAAGATTCAAAAGACGGTGTTGACTGCTACAAGTTGAAATTGACGAAGAATACTCAACTGGTTGAGGGAACAGAGGTAGAGAACGTTGTGTATTATTACATCGACAAAGAAAATTTCATTCCAATTGTTGTAGAAACGACTATCATGGCTGGAGAAATGAAAGGACAAGTTGTTGAGACACTTTTCAGTGATTACCAAGAAGTAGAAGGATTGTATTTTCCATTCGCAATTACTAACCAAACAGCAATGGGAAGTTTTGTTCTTCAAATTGAATCAATCGAGTTAAACCCTGAAGTGGAAGACGAAATGTTCGCGTATCCAGCAGAGTAATAGCATTCCATTACAAATCTAGCTTACAATGGGAAAGCCAAAGAAACAGGAGCGCAAAGAGCGAAAATACAACTGGGGAAATCTTATTCTTGAGTTATTTGTAGTCTTTCTTGGTGTAACGGCAGGTTTCCTATTGAACAATTGGACAAGTAATCAAGACGAACACGCGCTTGAACAAAAGTACATTAATGGTTTTTATGAGGATGTTGTGCAGAACATCTCAGTGCTGGAAGAATCTACCATTGGCGATAGTCTTTGGTTGATTCGAACCGGCTATTTCATGGAACAATTAGCCAATGGAACCTTGAATACAGATTCTGCAGCGATTGGAGTAAGTTTGGTAGTAGAAGTTTCCAAATTTACCGCAAGACAAGGAACATATGAGGACATTACCAATAGCGGAAACTTGAGCATTATTAGTGATTTCGACTTAAAAAAAGGAATTGTTGATTATCAAGAGAGCTACAAAGGGGTACAATTCATGGATGATTTTTTCTATGAATTCGCTGGAGAATATGTTACCCCTTTCGTCATGCGAGAGTTCAACTTGGTACAAGGCGAACTCAAAAACCCTGAGATGTCGAGTTCTGTGGCCTATTCCAATATGTTCGCCGGTTGTGTTTCAATGAGATCACAACGGTTTCAAGTATATAAGGAATTCCTTGAGGAGAGCTACAGTTTTAAGAAGCAATTGGAAGCGACAAATCGTATAGACATTAACTAGTCAAAATAAAAAAACAATGAAATTATTCAGTACTATTTTAGTAATGACAGCTGTGTTTGGTGTGCAAGCACAAAGTATCGCTGAATTGAGCGGGGATGCTATTTTTGGTGACATGAGCGCTCGACACATCGGTCCAGCATTGATGAGTGGACGTGTAAGTGACATCGAAGGTCATCCAACCGATAATAAAACAATCTACATCGGAACAGCCGGTGGAGGTGTATGGAAATCAAGCGACGGAGGTGTAATGTTTAATCCAATCTTCGACGATCATTGTCAATCTATTGGATGTGTTGCAATTGATCCTGCTGATCCTAACAATACACTTTGGGTTGGTACCGGAGAAGTCTGGACGCGGAACTCTACATCTGTTGGTGATGGAATTTACAAGTCAACAAACGGTGGAAAGAGCTGGGATAGAATGGGCCTGGAGAACTCTGACCGTATCAGTGCGATCCGTATTCACCCAAAAAATTCTGATGTGTTATTCGTAGGTGTTCAAGGTGCGCTTTGGGGACCGAGTGAAGAAAGAGGAGTGTACAAAACTACTGACGGCGGAACAACTTGGGAAAAGATATTTTATATTGACGAGAACACAGGATGTTCAGAGTTAATCATGGATCCAGTAAATCCAGATGTTATGTATGCTTCTTTCTGGGAGCATAGAAGAACGGCTTGGTCGTTTAACTCTGGCGGTAGCAACAGTGCTTTGTACAAAACTACCGATGGAGGAAAAACATGGAACAAAATTCACAATGGATTCCCAGAAGGAAAGTTTGGTAGAATTGCAGTAACAATTGCTCCTTCAAACAATTCAATCTTGTATTCGGTTATTGAATCTGAGGAGAGTGCTAAGAACGGAATGTATCGTTCAAATGATGCAGGAGCTACTTGGACACACTTGAACGCTGACTTTGGTTTAGTAGTTCGTCCATTTTACTTTTCGCGTATAGTTGTTCATCCAACCGATCCAGACATTGTAGTGAAAGCTGGACTGTTTGGTTCAATCAGTAGAGATGGTGGTAAGACCTTTAGAAATTTAGGATCGATGCACCCAGACATTCACGATATCTGGTTTGATATCAAAGATGACGACAAGATGTTTGTTGGAACAGACGGTGGTTTGTACCGTTCATTGAACAGAGGGACAACTATGGAGCGTATCGAAAACCTTCCTATTTGTCAGTTCTATCATATCGCGGTTGATAATCAAGAGCCTTACAATATTTATGGTGGATTACAAGACAACGGAAGTTGGTTCGGTCCTTCTTCTAGCCCAGGTGGAATTGAAGCGAGAGATTGGGAAGTAATCGGTGTTGGTGACGGATTTAGAGTTTATCCTCACCCGACAAAGCCACACATTATGTATTCTGAAATGCAAGGTGCTGAAAACATCTGGCGTTACGATGATAAGATTAAGCAAACGAAGATTGTAAAGCCTTATCCAGTTCAAGGAGATCCTGATTTACGATTCAACTGGAATGCTCCATTCACTACAAGTCAAAACAATCCTGATCGATTATATGTTGGAAGTCAATTTTTGCATATGTCAAACGATATGGGTGATACATGGGTGAAAATTTCACCAGACTTGACAACAGACGATAAGAAAAAGCAAAATCAAGCAGAATCTGGCGGATTGTCATTGGACAACTCGGGAGCTGAGAATCACTGTACAATCTTTACAATTGCAGAATCGGCATTGGATGAGAAAGTAATTTGGGTTGGAACGGATGATGGAAATGTTCAAGTAACACAAGATGGCGGAACGACATGGTCAAATGTTATTGAGAATGTACAAGGCTTGCCAGCGAACACTTGGTGTTACCACATCGAAGCAAGTAGTTTTGATAAAGGAACGGCATATGCAGTATTTGATGGGCACACCAGCAATGATGGAGCAACATACTGTTACAAAACAACAGATTTCGGAAAGACATGGAAGTCAATTATAACTGACGATGTTTATGGATTCGCACGAAGCTTTCAAGAAGATTACAAGAACCCGAACCTATTGTTCTTAGGAACTGAATTCGGATTGTACGTAACGTTGAATGGAGGTGATAACTGGGTGAAGTTTGAAAACAACATGCCAGCAACTGCAATTCACTATATGGAAATGCAGGCTCGTACCAATGATTTGGTCATGGGAACACACGGACGTGGAGTGATCATCTTAGATGACGTTTCACCATTGCGCCAATTGTCGGATGAGATCTTGAAAGAGAATTTGACTTTCTTGGACGTACCAGCATATACAATGAGTGAGGAAAGTACATTCGGTGGAACTAGTACGGAAACGCAATTTGTTGGAATGAACCCATACAATGGGGCAAGAATCATTTATTACTTGTCGAAGCGTCACACCTTTGGTAAAATGACAATGCAAGTGTTTGATGCAGAAGGAAATTTTGTCACAACATTATCACCTGGAAAGAAGAAAGGATTGAACATCGTTGAATGGGGATTCAATACTTCGGTTCCTAAGGTGGCAGAAGGAAAGACGGTAACATTTGGAGGTTTTGTTGCTCCTACAGTTGCAGCTGGAACGTACACAATTGTGATCATGAAAGGGAAAGACAGATATGAAACAACCATTGAAGTTCAGTACGATCCTAACTCGGTGTTTACCCTTGACGAGCGTAGGCAGCAACAAGATGCAACATGGAAGTTGTACAACATGAGTGAAGAGCTAGCTTACATGGTGTACAAGATTGACGGTTTCCTTAAGCATGGAGAAAAAACAGCAAAGAAGAATCCAAAGTTGAAAAAGACGGCGGATAAAATGATTGCTGCATTGAACGACCTCAAGAAGACTTTGGTAATCACCACAGGTGACAATTACGTTGGAGCTGCGGAAAATGAATTACGTGAAGATATGGCTGGTTTGTACAGTACAATTTGCACCTATGATGGTGCTCCTTCTTCCACTCAAATGGATAACTTGAAGAAAGTTGAAGCAGAGATGATAGAAGCAAGGGCGACATACAACAAGCTTGAATCTACTGTGGTTGCTAAGTACTTAGCTTCAGTTAAGAAAATGGAACTTAAAGAACCGAAGATGAAATCCTACGAGGAATTCGTGAAAAAGGGTTGATTCCGGTAATCAGTTAACAACGGGAAAGCTGCAACAGTGATGTTGTGGCTTTTTTTTACTGATAATAGTTATATTGTGGAACACGAAACAACAACAACAATGATGAAAAAGATCACCAAAGCTAGTTTACTTCTTGCCATGTCACTGGTTTTTTTTGGCTGTAAAAAAGAAGGTTGTATGGATGAAGCAGCATTTAACTATGATCCAAGTGCAAATGAGAGTACAACTTGTGATTACAATGCAAATGTATTGTTTTGGATGACTGAAACCACTGCCAATACTTTAAATGCTGATGGGTATGCAATGTGGGGTATCTATATTGATGGAGTCTTAATGGAAACTAATACCGCTGCAACTTTCCACTCTTCTGCTCCTCCGTGTGGAACTGCCTCTAGCTTTTTCATCGAGTTTTCAGGCAATAGCAACAAAGTTGTGCAATACGAATTTATCTCGAATAGCAGTATTCCTGCAAATGACAATGTTGTGTTTGCTTCAGGGTATATTGACCTCCAAGGGGGTGAGTGTAATCAGATTCAAATATTCTATTAAATCCATTTTACTGCGATCCATAATCATTGTTCGCCTCGAAATACTCAAAAGCATTCACATATTCCTGTAATCGCGCAACAATCGCAATCAACCCTTCAGATTTTGCATCTGGAAATAGCGCGTTAATTTGATCAATGGCACTTTGAGTTGCTACTAATGCACCTGCTCTATCTCCACCATGAAAAGTATTGGACATTACCTTTAACGACTGATTGGCTATTGCCACCGCCATTACTTTTTTGTGCTCCATGTCAATAGACATGTCCAGAGCACCTGTTGCTGTAGTCCATTCAGGATGAATTCTCTTCTCCTTCGTGATCTTCTTACCCGTAATCGCGTCTTCATATTCCAATTTCACAATGATTGGTTGTTGCTCGATAGCTCTGGTTGAGTTAATGATGTCGAATTTCACCAGGGCTAATTTGTCCAGGCCAGGGAAGAGGTGATCAATGCCTACGGTCATCTGTCCATTTGTTACCTGCTCATTTGCATATCCATACAGTTGACGATAGATGATTTGATCATTGTACGAAACTGTAAGTGTCGCATTGTTCGCCATTGGGTACAAAATACTTTGCAATTCACGTTGGAATGCCTCTTCGATATTTTCAGTTGTACCTGCTGTGTGCAGCATACCTCCTCCAGCTGTTGCCAGTTGAGAAAGTAAGGCTTGATTATACCCAGTTCCAACTCCAACAGTCGACAATTCGATCCCTTGGTCTGTAAATGATTTCGTATACGAAACAATTGTTTCTACAGGTGTTCCACCATAACCATCTGTTAATAGGATTACACGATTCACCATTTTGGGTTGATCCAGTTTTTGAATTTCTGTGAATCCTTGTATCAGTCCACTGTAAATATTAGTTCCACCACCAGCTTGAATGGCATGAACAACATCTATTATGGCTTTCTTGTCTCCAACTTCTTGTGCAGGAATTGCAACTGTAGCACTTCCATCAAATACCACGATAGAGACAATATCATCGCTGTTGAGTTGATCGATAAACCGAATCAATGATTTTTTCAATTGTTGAATCCCTCCTCCCATTGAACCACTTTTGTCAATCACGAAACAAACATTCAGTCGAGCGGTTGATTTTCGTGTCATTTTAGACTTTATTTTCAATCCAATTTCCAACAATGCTTCCTTTGATTGGTCATTGAATTTGTTCCCCCATTTGAGGTAAAAATCCATATCTCCTTCAACAGGCTCTGGGTATTGCGCTTCCACAAAATTGTGCATATCATATTCGATGAGGTCTGCTATTTTTGGGATGAATTCTTCTATGTTCTCTAACCGTGGATCAGGAATATAAACAACCGTATTTTCCTTGTAGGCTATTCCACGCACTCTGGATAAGTCAATGAGGTCAGCATCTCTTTGGAATTGAAAATCGATCATGAATTGTCCACCAATTGGCAACATAAACGTCACTGCGCCTTGATCATCTGTTTTTGCTTGATAAACCTTGTTCGATTTTAGCATCCGAACGTATACATCTTCATCAATTGCAGGACTGTTGTGCTTTCGAATCTTGAGTTTAATTCGAGCATGCGAAGAACTCGGTTGAACATTTGCGGGAACATTTTGTACAACAAATCGACTGCCATTTGTTTCGGAGAACGTTCGTGGTTCATACAAGATAGTCAATGTGATATCACGTGGTCGTTCGTCTAAATCTATGTAGCGCAAGGATTCAACGCCGTCAACATCAATTTCATAGTTATTACTCACTGGAACTTCAAATTTCACTGCCCCATTTACGCTCGTTGTTGCTCTATAAATAGTTTGAGTTTCGTAACAAACAAGCTGAACTGGAACTCTAGAATGGTTTCTTCTGTCTTGATCTTGTAGAACAATTGTTACCAAGGACTTTGTATTTGCAGATTGCATGTTCGGTCGAATCGTACCCTGATCAACGATTGTGAAATTAATGGATCTACGGTCTGGAAGAACTTGGTTTTCGCGGTCGTATCCTTCAGGATCGTATGTGGTCATTTTGTTCGCAGTTCCGCTTCCTCTTGTAACTAATTCGATGCAGTTCCGCATTTCACCAATGGAGCCTAGCCACTTCTCACCATGGTCAAAATGAACAGTTAGCCGACCAGTGGCATCCGTTTTGAATGCAAGACGTTCGTAAGTGCTTGTTTCAATAAATACCACATCACGTCCCGCATCCGGTCCGCCATTCATACTATTCACCGTAAGAGTGTAAGTGACGTCTTGAGCACAAGCGAAAAATGATAGTAATACTAAAAGGGAGATTGTAAAGAGTCGCATAAGAGAGAGTTTAGTAACATAATGCCTCTCTTAATATTTGGTTACAAATCGAAATGTTCTGAAAAATAGTTGTTTACTTTTTTGCAAAACGCACATTATACTAATGAACCCCTTAAATTAAATACACATGAAAGCAATTATTTTAATATGTGGAATTCTCCTAATGGCTAGTCAAGTACAGGCTTCCACATTGCGAATGGCACAGGAAATTTCACAGCAAAGAGAAGTAAAAACGTATCAATACAGATTAAAAACTGGCTTAATGAGCTCCTTGGTATTTAACATGGGTTTTGGAAAAGCGGAAACAATTTCTGACGCTGATTTAAGACTGCTAAGATCAGTTGATGTATTTCAAGTGGACTTGGTTTTTTCGGATTTCCCGAACGACGTTAATCATGAGCCCTTGAATTTGCGACGCATAAAGTTCATGGAACGCATGAGAAAAGATTTGGTGTCGGATTACAATATTGAGTGGAAATTGGTACGCCAAATGGCATGTAAAAACGAATCGGAAGCTAAAATAATGTTTCATGGAATAGTGGTTCACTATAGACCTGTACAAACTGAAGAAGTGATGGAAGCCGATTTATCCTTTATGGGTTCGTTCCTCCCAAAGGAAGAAGATTTGGGGTCAACAAAGGACATTAAAAAATTGAAGAATAGTTATCCTGATACAACAATTTTCAGTGTGCTCAATCGAAATAAATCATGGAAAAACATGACAATAGTAGCCGACTTAACGGGTAGTATGAGTCCGTATGTTGGTCAACTTATTCTCTGGTTTAAACTCAACATCAATCAGAATAGAGTGAACAATGTGGTTTTTTTTAACGATGGTAATATGACACCGGATCGACTGAAACGGATTGGTTCAACAGGAGGAATCTATGATGGAGAAGCCACAACATATGCTGATCTACGAGAACTTGCGATCAAAACGATAAGCAGTGGATATGGCGGTGATGGTCCTGAAAATGATTGCGAAGCTCTCATTGAAGCAGTAAAGAGAGTACCAAAGTCAAAAGAGCTGGTGCTCATTGCCGATAATTTGGCGCCTATCAAGGATTATGAATTGTTGGATAAAATCAAGGTGCCTGTGCATGTGGTCTTATGCGGTTCTAGTTATGGAGTAAATCTGCAATACATGAATTTGGCAAGAAGGACAGGAGGCTCAATTCACTCAATGGAGAAAGACTTGGAAAATTTAATCACATTGAACGAGGGTAAAGTATTCATTTTTCTAGGCAAGAAATACAAAATTGAGAACGATTTGATTATTGAAGTGCGAGAAGGGTGAAGCCATTAGTTCGGTAATGTTTCGCGGATAGAACTACATAGTTGTTCAAGATCTACCTTTTCTATAGGATGCTCAAATTCTTCGAAAGTATGCAAAGAACCATTCGGTAATTGATCAACAGTTGCTATGGTTTCTTCCAAAGTAACCATAGAATCTTTCAAGCCTACGCAGCAAAGCACTTCTGTTTGGACGGTATTTAAAAGCTCCGATGTAAGTACAGGACTGTTTCCTAAGCGTACCATCATGTCTGCTGTTTCTTGCATCACAATCTTCCAATCGAGTGGAGAATGTAGACTTTCCTGATATGCTGCAAACTTTGGAATCTTTTCTTCAATAACTGAAGGGTTCAACAGCTTTACTTCATGTTGGGCTCCTTCTGGTGTCCAATTGAATTTTGTACCCAAGGTCATTAGTTTTTTAACCCGCAGTCCTTGCGAGATTGCATGTAAAGTAACGTAACCGCCCATACTGTATCCGAACACAAAAGGATTCCCCAAAGAATGCTCCTCGGTATAATCGATTAAGTTTTGCGAAAACAATTCAATGGAGTAGGGCTGATCTGTTGCACGGCCTCCATGTCCTTCAAAATTAAAACGGTGTATAGTATAATATTCGTCAAGCAGATTTGCTAAACGGTCAAACTGTGAACTTGCGCCAATGGCACCATGTAGAATGAGTAAATCTGGCTTCATTAATTATTGCGATCTTCGAACGTCTCTTGTTTTTTACTTTCGATACGTTTTGCAATAAAATAGATGAGCAGACCCAACAAGCCAAGAATAACGATTCCTTCTATCAGTAAAATGATTAGTGCAATGTTTCCCATTACTTCAATTTAACGGCTGTTCCATATGCGAGAATCTCAGAAGCTCCTTGCATGATCATGCTTGTAGAGAAACGGATATTTATTACAGCATCTGCACCCATGTTTTCACCATCTTTCAACAGACGTTCTAAAGCTTCTTCCCGTGCTTGCGCCTGCAATTTGGTATATTCACTGATCTCTCCACCTACTAGATTTTTCAATCCAGCAAAGATGTCTCTACCCACGTTTCGCGCACGAACAGTACTTCCACGTGCTATTCCTAATACTTCGCTGAGTTCTCGACCAGGTACATGGTCAATTGTTGATGTAATCATGATGTGTCGTTTTAGTCTACCAACAAAGTAGCTACTTTTTGAACAGCATCTCCGTATAAATACGATAAGAAGTACATTCCTTTGGATGAGTGGTTAATTTTAATTTCGAGTGCACCATCAATGGTTTGAATTTCGAAAGAAACGTGATTACCCAAGGCATCTGTAACACCAATTACTTCAGTCGAAGGAGGAAGGTTAAACACTCCATTCAGGGAGGGGTTTGGATACACTGAAAAGTCTTCGTTCGGTATACTTTCAATTCCTGTAACGTCTTCAATTGTACCTCTTCGATAAATCAAATCTCCTGATTCATTGTCTTGATAAAAAAGGTGCACGAATCCGTTTTTGTAAATAATTTCAGGGACTGTTTGAGCTCCGATAGTTGAAGTATTCGCCATAATTTTTGACGAGGAAAGATTGGTAAGATGATCTGCTCCAGTTAATGAAAGTGACAATGAGGTATAAATGTTTTGATTTCCACTGGTTGTTTCGCTCCAGGCCATAACAACTGTGTCGCCTATTCCAGATATTCTAGGATAATTTTGTGTCCCATTGGCTGGGTCTGGCTCAACCATCATTACACGGTTGTCAAATGTCAATGCTCCCACAGTTGTTGAAGAAGAAACATAAACACGGTACTTTCCTGAAGCTGCGCTGGCATACGCCATTAAAAGATTATCACTATTGAATATTCCATGAGGGCCAGTAGCCGGACAGCTGTTTACGTTCCAAGAAAGATTGTCTATGTTATCTGTGGATGGATATGTGGCTCCTCCATCAGTAGAAAGTACGCCAAAAATATCGCGTGTGTTCATGTCATTATTTCGAAAAAGCATCACTTGTTTTTGCCCTTCAATGACCATTTCAGCAGGACAGCAATCGCATGCCTCACCAGTTATAGCTGAGGTAACTTCCGTTTCTGGGTTGTAAGTAACTCCAGCATCCGAAGAATTCGCGATAACGTATCGAGGATTTGACCACGATGCGTCATGTGCCATGTAAGTTACTACAGGATCTCCATTGGCGTCCATATCCATTGATGGCATCCATGCTACCCCAGTATCGTGATTATCAACTCGAATAGTGTCAGTAAAAGTAAGTCCACCGTCAACAGATCTAACAGAATAAACATTTCCAGTTTCCAACGGATTCAATTTGAAAACAGCAACAATAGTATCACCTTGAGAAGCAATGTCTGGACCTGTCCAATTTGCAATGTACGCCGACAAGCTTAGAGGTAAAAGTGTGACAGGAGTGTCAAATGAACTTCCATTCCATCGAGAAGTGTACAAGTTTCCATCTCCGGCTCTACCGTATATCACTACGGGTGTGTCGTTACCGATAATTGTTGCGCGAGGTCTGAGATTACCATAAGTAGTTCCATCTGACACACTGATTTCTGGACCCCAAACGATTCCAGATTGAGAGAATGTACAGGCTGTAAGTAGCACTGCTATAATGGTTAGTGTAAAGCGCATAATTTAATTTTCAACCAAGATACCACAAAAAAAGCCACCTGTCAAAACGGGTGGCTTCATCTATTTTCTAATAGTGTTATACTGTTTCCATATACTCTTCAACGCCTGGACAAGAACAAATTAAATTTCTATCTCCATGTGCATTGTCTATACGTCTAACCGGCACCCAGTACTTCCATTCTTTCAAATAGCTTACAGGATATGCAGCTTCTTGGGGAGTATAAGGATACGTCCATTCCTGATTGATTATGCAATCAGCAGTATGTGGTGCATTCTTCAATAAGTTGTTTTCAGTATCAGCATTGCCATTTTCGATTGAGCTAATTTCCTTACGAATAGTAATCATCGCCTCAATGAATCTGTCCAACTCTTCTTTGTCTTCACTTTCTGTTGGCTCAACCATCAAAGTTCCAGCTACTGGGAAAGATACCGTTGGTGCGTGGAATCCGTAATCGATTAAACGCTTGGCAATATCACCCACTTCAACATTGGCCGTCTTCTTAAAGTCGCGACAATCCAAAATCATTTCGTGCGCAACAGTTCCATTCTTTCCAGAATACAAAATTCCGTAGTGATCTTTCAATGATGCAGCAATGTAATTGGCATTCATGATAGCAGCTTCAGTTGACGCTTTCAGTCCTTCTCTACCCAACATCTTGATGTAACCATACGAGATCAACAAGATAAGCGCACTTCCGTAAGGAGCAGAAGAAACTGCGTTGATTCCTTTTTCTCCACCAGCTTTGATCAAACGTGATCCTGGTAAGAAAGGCACAAGATGTTCAGCAACGCCAATTGGTCCCATTCCAGGTCCTCCACCACCGTGAGGAATTGCAAATGTCTTGTGTAAGTTCAAGTGACAAACGTCTGCACCGATGTTTCCAGGATTTGTCAATCCTACTTGTGCATTCATGTTCGCACCATCCATGTATACTTGTCCACCATTCTCGTGAATGATAGTTGTGATTTCTTGAATTCCTTCTTCGTATACTCCGTGTGTTGAAGGGTATGTTACCATCAATCCACCAAGTCGTTCTTTCACCTCGATTGCTTTTTCACGCAATTCATCGATGTTGATATTACCATATTCATCACATCCAGTTACAACGATTTCAAATCCTGCCATTACCGCAGAAGCTGGGTTCGTTCCGTGAGCAGAAGATGGAATAATCATTACTTTTCTGTCAAAATCTCCATTTGATTCATGGTATGCCTTGATCACCATTAATCCAGCGTACTCTCCTTGAGCACCAGAATTTGGTTGCAATGACATTCCAGCAAAACCAGTACAAGCGCAAAGATCTTTTTCCAATTCTCTAAACATTGCATGGTATCCGGCAGCTTGTTCAACTGGCGCAAATGGGTGCATGTTTGCAAATAGTGGATTTGTAATCGCCATCAATTCAGACGCTGCATTCAATTTCATCGTACAAGACCCCAAAGGAATCATACTGTGAACCAATGAAAGATCTTTATTTTCCAAACGCTTCAAATAGCGCATCATTTTAGATTCTGAATGGAAGCTATTGAATGTTGGATGCGTAAAAATTGCATCAGTTCTCAATGCATTCGCCTTCAAAGATGTTTCTGCAGACTTTGTAATTGTTGCAGCATCGTTTCCTGTTGCTCTAGCAAATATGTTTAAGATCTCTTGAACGTCTACTAGAGTGTGTGGTTCACCAAAGTTGATTGTCAATTCATCATTGCTCGTATAACGGAAGTTCATTTCTGATTGCTCTGCAGCTTCACGAACAGTTGTACAATTCACACCTTTCACCCAAACAGTATCGAAGAATTGATCTCCTCCAGTTTCGATGCCCATTGCTTTCAAACCATTGTTGGTCTTTGTTGCCAATGAGTGAACGTGAGAGGCGATTTCTTTCATTCCGTCAGGCCCATGATAAACAACATACATACTTGCCATAACAGCGAGTAATGCCTGTGCTGTACATATGTTTGACGTTGCTTTCGCACGTTTAATGTGTTGCTCACGTGTTTGGAGTGCCATACGTAATGCAGTGTTTTGATCCGCATCGATAGATACTCCAATTATTCTTCCAGGAATATGACGCTTATACGACTCTTTTGTAGCGAAATATGCGGCATGTGGCCCACCATAACCCATCGGTACTCCGAAACGTTGAGTAGTTCCAAATACCACCTCAGCTCCCATCGATCCAGGTGATTTTAACAACACCAAAGAAAGGATATCTGCACCAACTGCTACAGGAAGTCCAACCTCATTCATTCGTGAGATAAATCCTTCAATATTGTGTACTTGCCCGTTTGTATCTGGGTATTGAACAATTGCACCAAAATATTCTTCCGTTGGGGTAAATTCACCAGGGTTACCAATCTGCAATTCAATTCCTAAATTCGCTGCCTTTCCTTCAACAACGTCAATAGTTTGTGGAAAACAATCTTCACTTAAGAAGAACTTGTTCATTCCTGCCTTCACAGCTTGACGAGATCTTGAGTTGAAGAACATAATCATTGCTTCCGAAGCCGCCGTTCCTTCATCCAATAAAGATGCATTGGCCAATTCCATTCCAGTCAAATCCAATACCATCGTTTGGAAATTCAACAAAGCTTCTAATCGACCTTGAGAAATTTCAGCCTGGTATGGTGTATATGCTGTGTACCATCCTGGATTCTCCAAAACGTTTCTTAAAATCACAGAAGGAACTATCGTTTCATTGTATCCTAATCCCATGAATGACTTGAACAATTGGTTTTGTTGTCCTAATCCATTCACATGGTTTAAATATTCTTGCTCAGTCATTGCGCTAGCTACATCCAATGGATTGCTTAGACGAATGTGTGCTGGTATCGTTTTATCGATAAGTTCATTAATAGATCCTACACCAATTTTGCTCAACATTTCTGATTTCTCTGTTGAATCTGGTCCGATGTGTCTCTTTGAAAAATTGCTCATTTCACTTCAGAATTAATGCGTGTACCGCGTAGTTTTGTTTTATAGTTCTAATGATGGAAAGGGGGTGTTGACTAATTTCTATGCCTCTGGCCACGTCCCCAACGTCTTCCTCTTCTCTGGTGTTTTCTTCTAGAATGGTGATTGTAATCACTCCTGAAACCACCTCTTCTTCCGATGTATTTTCTATCAGTTCTAGCTTCTCGATCATTATGGTATGGAAATGCGAGTCCTAAATAAAATTCGTTGGACATTCCCTTCGTTGTAGAAAGTTTCCCAACGTCATAATTGAACGAGTATCCAACACGGGCATATCCTCCTAAAAGAATATCAAATCCTGCTATAATTGAATTTTCTGAGCGGTATCCAACTATAAGACTAAAGCGATTGATGAATGTATTACGTAATATCAAATCACCTTGTAGTGGAGCATTCATTGCTCCTTTAATTTGCAAATGAGGATTGAATGTGTAATTCCCTCTTTTGTTGGAGAAGTAAAACCCTGATGAGATATAGTAGTGCCATCTTGGAGGTTGAAATCCTCTGTCTGGCCCTGAATTTGTCAATTGGAACAGTTGAGGCATACTTGCTCCGATATAAAACTTTGGAGCATTGTAGATCAATCCGAAACTTCCATTGAACAATACTTTTGATTCACTTTTACTAAATGCTGGATCATTCTGTTCTGTAAGCGTAGACCCTGCAAGATTGTTTACGACATTGTCAAATCCAATGCCAGCACCAAAGCCTACAAATCGATTTCCGCCAAGTTGCAAACGGTAAGAATACTGTCCTGCGAATGAAGTAACATATTTAACACCAACCTGATCATAAGAAACATTTAATCCAACAGCCATTGCTGGTTCAATTTCATATTGAGCATTCAAAGCAAAGGTAGAAGGAGCACCTTCGAATCCCATCCATTGATTTCTGTAAATCATGTCAACCATGAAGCTTCCGTCAATGGCAATCGCCGATGGATTGTTGACTCCTTGTGCAAAATTCAGCTGCGAAAAACGCATCGTGTTTTGTGCTGAAACAAAACCTGTAAAAATCAGTGCGGATATTAGGAGTACATTTTTCATCGCTTCAATGTTATGAATCCTTTTTTAATGATGTCCTGAACTTCTATTTGGTAATAGTATGTCCCTTCAGGAAGTTCCTTATTGCCCATACAAAGCGCAGTTTGACAAGTACCACCCCAATTGTTTTGATAGTTGCTTTCGTCCAATACTAAGTCGCCCCATCTGTTCCAAACCAATAGGCTTCCGTCTAGCTCACTCAATTCTGGGATAATAAATATGTCGTTTATACCGTCAGCGTTCGGCGAAAAGCCATTAGGCGCCGAAAGAGTTACAACAATGACAACCACATTTTCCGTAATTATACATCCCGTAGAATGCGTCGCTACCATTGTAAGGATATGTGAGTCCCCAGCAGTAACTATTATAGAAGCGGTGTTTGAAATATTTATATAAGAATCAGGTGACCATAAGTAAGACTCAAATCCTGGAGGGCCTTCTAGAGTTTCAGATTCTCCTGGAGCTAAATAAATAGTGTCAACGAGTGAGTAATCGAGTACTTCAACTGGATCAACCGTAATGTTTAATGTTTGAACGCACGACCCACTTGTGATGGTAACGCCGTAATTAGTTGAAGCCGTTGGAGCCACCACAATAGAAGATCCAGATTCTCCAGTCGTCCATGCGTAACTCGCACCACCAGATGCTTGAAGCATTACAGTACCACCGTAACAACCATCTTGTGCCACTGAAGTTAAATCAAATGATAATTCAGATATTGTGATTACCTCATTCCCTGCACAACCATTATTGTCTACAACAGTCACGGAGTAAGCTCCAATCGTAGGAGCAAAGAAAGTAGAGTTTGTATTTCCGGCTCCCCAATCGTAAGAAGCATAAACTGAAGTCGTGCTCAAAGTAGTTCCTCCTCCTGGGCAAATAGGATTCCCTTCAGAAGAAACAATGGTTGGAGTTGGAGTAGGGTGAATTGTAACAGTAATTGTGGCAAAGGAAATACATCCTACTCCGTCAGTTGCAGCTACAGTATAATCTCCTGAGAATTGCGGTACAATTGATAGTCCTGATAGCGTCTCAGGTCCAGTCCAAGCATAACTAACAAATCCATTTGAAGCGGTTATGGAAACAGGTGCGTCTGCACACATCTCAATAGTAGCTCCATTGGTGATCACAACATCTTCTAAACATTGCGAAAACCCAGCAAATGCCGAAAGAAAGAAAACAATGGCTGCATGAAAATAATTAGTAGTACTCACTTGAAAAATTTAATAGAAAGCAAAAATAGGGCTAACAAACGCTTATAGCAAGCGTTTATTCATTAAATTCTTAACAACTATTGGTATTTTAATTATTATTCCACGTGGCTTAATTTCAGCATGTTGGAATTACCGTGAGCCTCTATTGGCATTGAAGCAATATTTATGACCAAATCACCCTGTGCTAATATGCCTTCTTTTTTCAATAAATACTTGATATCTGCAATGGTATGGTCAGTACTTACGGTCTTGTCGTAGTAGTAACCCTGTACTCCCCAAATTAAACTCAATTGAGTAAGGATTTTCTTGTTACTCGTAAATACATAAATACTTGCCTTAGGTCGTTGCGAAGCAATCTTATACGCAGTGTAACCTGAAAATGACATTGTAAGAATAGCATCAGCATCTACTCTTCTTGATAGACGACACGCGTTGAAACAAATTGAATCTGTAATGAATCGCGTATGATTTTTCTCTGGAACTTCTTCCTTGTTGTAAATTCCTTCGAAGGTCTCAATTTCCTTTACAATATTTGCCATGCTTCGGATCACCTCTACAGGGTATTTTCCTACAGACGTTTCACCAGAAAGCATTACTGCGTCAGCCCCGTCCAATACAGCGTTGGCAACATCATTAACTTCTGCTCTCGTTGGAGAGCTGTTGGTGATCATGCTTTCCATCATTTGTGTTGCCACAATTACTGGTTTCGCATGGCGAATACATTTGTTGATCAACATTTTTTGAATCAATGGTACATTTTGATATGGAATTTCAACTCCCAGATCACCACGTGCTACCATCAACCCATCGCTTTCTTCCACGATTGCATCAATGTCTTCAATTGCTTCTGGTTTTTCAATCTTAGCAATCACTTTGGCCTTGGCCTGTTTAGTTAAAATCAAATGTTTAAGCTCAATAATATCTCTTGCTGAGCGGACAAATGAAAGTCCGATCCAATCGACATTATTCTCAAGAGCAAATTCTAAATCCACCAAATCCTTTTCTGTTAGACAAGGCATGGAAATTTTTGAATTGGGTAGATTTACTCCTTTATGTGAAGTCAATATCCCACCATAGATTACTTTGGTTTTAATCGTATTCTTTTTATCCGTGCTCAAGATCTCTAGCGCCAATTTTCCATCGTCCAATAGAATTCTTTCACCAGCCTTTACATCTGCTGGAAGTTGCTGATAATTGATTGAAAACTCAGTTGCCGTTCCAAGCATTTCAGAAGTTGTAATCGTTACTTCTGATCCTTCTACTAATTCAGCGCCCTCTCCTTCTATAGTTCCTGTACGGATCTTAGGCCCTTGCAAATCGGCCAAAATTGCTACGTTATATCCCGTCTCCTCGTTCAGCTCTCTAATCGTTTTAATTGTCGATGCATGTACTTCATGTGAACCGTGTGAAAAATTCAATCGACACACATTTACACCCTCGTTAAAAAGTTCTTTTAGGACTTCTTTACTGCTGGATGCAGGTCCCATGGTTGCTATAATTTTCGTTCTTTTCATATTAACTAAATACCAGTTGTTCAGCGGATGGGATCTCTTCGGGGTCGAAGGCGAACACAGCCAAAATACTTGGTACAGATTTTAAATTCATTATTAATTCCTCACTGTCAACCGCCATGTTATTACATAAAAAGAGAAAGTAATCAATCGCTGGTTTTTCATGGATTAAATACTGTCCCTTGTGCTTATTCTTGATAAGGTAATATTCAAGGCGGTTCACTTCATCTTCAAAAGCATACATCGAGTGCGTAGAAACTTCATCCCCTTTTTTATTCGTTACGATGTAATCTTCATCGCATTTGATTAAGTGAAGTTGTACTTTGTCGTTGATGCTCCATGCTAATCGATAATCATTATGGTGAGAAGAGAGGCCAATCATCTCGAAATCCAATTCTTCATCAAAGGTCAATATGTGTTTTTTCCTCTTCGCCATATGAAATCTTCGGGGCGAAGTTAATGTTTTTCGTGGGCGCGTTGTTATTTACATGGTTTCACGAGGATTAATAACACTATCATAACATGACCGAATCTTTCTCAACACGAAGAGTAAATTGAACTAAGCCATTAACAAGTTTTTAACAAACAGCCGTCCGTAATACCAAGTATATCAGGTGTATAAGGTTTTGGCATGTCTTTTGAAAATGCAGAGACATTAACAATTAAAATATATTAATTATGATCGCAAAGAAAAATTCGAGGTACGACCTCGAGAGGAAGAGAATTGCCCTATTGCAGGTAGGATTACTAATGGCAGGCTCCTTTACATTGGCCGCATTCAGTTACAAAACGGACACTGTTCGTGAGCAAGAGTTGGCGTATGAAAATTTTGAAGCCATTCAATACTTTGAAGTTCCTGAGGAAAAACCAGAAGAGGAACCAGAAGTACAAGAACCTGTTGAGGTACCGCCGGTACAACAACCTCAGCAGCAACAACAATCCAATCAGGCTTCATCGGCAGTATCACAAAATACAACTGTGGTACAAAGTCAGCAGAATGAACCAATAGCAACTTTGGGGCTTCCTGGAGTTGGACCCGTTGATACGGCAATCATCATTGTTGACGGCGGTGACATTGAGCCATTTCCTTTAAAGGAAGCCGCATATGTTGGCGGGATTGCTGCAATGCAGAAATTTATTTATGACAATGTAGAATATCCAGAGATTGATCGCATGGGTAACGAACAGGGAAGAGTTTATCTATCCTTCATCATTGAAAAAGATGGTTCTGTTTCCAATGTGGGAATTGAACGAGGCGTTACTACCACGATTGATCGCGAAGCAAGTAGAGTTGTACGATTGTTTCCAAAATGGGAACCAGGTGAAAATGCGTATGGAGTTGTGCGCACACGGGTTCGCTTACCTATCAATTTTACGTTAGGGGAATAACAATTCATAATTCTGTTTGATAGCGAAGCGGTTGGGAAGTACATTCTCAACCGCTTTTTCTATATTTAAAATAGCCGCTGAACTAAAGGGAATCTGTATTTTTAGGGCAAATTCAATAACAAAAAAGAAAACGTATGAGATCAATTCTAGCATTCAACCTAATTTTATTTTTATCATTTGGCAGCTTCTCCCAAGTGCAAGTTTCCGATGACTTTAGTTACACGGTTAGTAATCCGTATAAAGTAGTTGATGGAATGAAAAGTTATTTCTCCAGAGATGGGGAAGTTCTATCCGTTAAATATGGAAGGGGAGTATTCACTTTTCAAAAGTTTAGTGGTGAGAATATGAATGAAGTTGAGCGTAAGGAAGTAGAGAAAACTACTGGTTTTACTGCTGAATCGTTTGAACAAATCGGTGATCAATTCTATTTCTTTTTCTCAGTTTGGGATAAGGCAGCAGGTAAAGAACAATTGTTCGCAAGAGAAATAGATTTCGATAATTGCACTTTTGTGGATGAAGGCCGATTACTCTTTAAAGTTGATGGTAAGGTAACAGGTGGATTTGGTTTTGGAGCTTTTCTGATTGGAGCACAGGCAGGATCGGGAAAATTTCATTTTACAAAATCATTTGATCAGACTAAATTGATTGTTCAATACCGTAAGAAGCCTTTAGAGAGAAACGATGCAATAAACAAGGACGTCATAGGGATGCATGTTTACGGTCCAGATATGGAAGAAGTTTGGTCAAAAGACGTTGAAATGCCCTATACTGAAAAGAAAATGAACAACCTTGGGTATTCGATCGATTCAAGAGGTAATACATATGTTTTGGCTGAAGTGTTCAAGGATGAGACAACTAAACGTAAAACAAAAGATGGAAAGCCGAATTATCGTTTGGAATTGTTGAGAATAGATGGAGAAGATCAAAGCTTGGAGACTTCGGAAATTGAGTTTGGTGATAAATTTATTACCGATGTTGGGTTCTTTGAAGGTGCAACTGGAGAAATGTTGTTGGCAGGTTATTATGGCAATGAGTTTGGAAAGGGAACTGACGGAATGTTCATGAGTCGTATTAGTGAAGATGGAACAGTAGAAGAAAAGGTTTACTACGAGATTCCTGTGGATGTAATGAAACTGTATATGTCAGAGCGTAAGCAGGAGCGAATGGAACGCAATGATGGCACTAAGGATTATAGCATGAAAAACATGGTTCTGCGCGAGCTTGTCTTTGATACAGACGGCAGTATTACCATGTATGGTGAGCGTTATTATTATACGACTCGTCGAAATCCTAAGACAGGGCAGGTCACTTATACGTACTACTATCAAGAAATTCTTGTTGGACGGATCAATGGTGATGGTGAATTGGCTTGGATGAATAAACTTCCAAAGAATCAAGTAGGATCAGCCGGAAGAGGTGGTATGGGATACTACGTAATGCCTGGAGCTGAGGAAGATTATGTATTGTTCCTTGATAATGTGAACAACATAGAATTGCCAATGACAAAGTATCCAAAAGCACATAGAGATGGAGCAGGAGGATTCCTTACCGGATTTAAAATTGACGATGAAACGGGAGACGTCCTTAAAGTTTCCTTATTCGACACTAAAGATGCTAAGGGGATTACATTGTACCAATTTAATACAGGTAGAATAACGAAGATTGATGATCAAAAGTTTGTCGTTGAATGCTATAAGAAAAAGAAAGAGGATGTAATGGTGACAGTTACACTTTCGAACTAATTGAATGTGTTACAATGGGTTTCTACCTGAAAAACGTAACCAAGCTAAAGGAAATGCGTATTTTTAGGAACGGTTTTTGAAAAACCGCCACACGTTAATTAAATATTTATAAAAAATCTAACTATGAAAAAGAAAGGATTACAGTTGTTATTCTTATTTGTGTGCCTTACAACAATGTCGTTTGGTCAGAAAATTTTAACGCTGGAAGGTGACGAAGGTTTCGACTTTATCGTCGGACAAACAACAGTTAATGTTGAATTTGATTATTCTGATTATGGAGTAGGTGACTACGACAGCGAGGATGATTACGTTAAGAAGAAAGTTGCTGATGGAAACAAGAAGGAGCCAGGAAAGGGTGACAAGTGGAAAGAGAGCTGGTTCGGAGCTAGAGAGCGTGTTTATCAGCCAAAATTCATGAAGTTGATCAACAAAGGATTGGAAAAGAAAAACATCACTTTTGTTGAAGGTGCTGAGGATGCTGACTACACACTGATCGTGAAGACTACATTCATTGAGCCTGGTTATAACATTGGGATTTCAAGCAGACCGTCTTCAGTTAATTTCCAATACATCTTTGTTGATGCTGAAGGAAATGTTGTAGCGAAGTTGTCTCAAAAAGGCGTTCCTGGATCGCAAGCTGCTGGATTTGATTTTGACACAAGTACACGTGTATCTGAGTCATATGCGAAGGCTGGTAAAATGTTAGCTGGACACATCTACAAGAAGATTAAGAAGAAATAGATCGATTAAAGATCATTTGGAAGGGCGCTTTTAAAGCGCCCTTTTTTGTTGCGCTATTTTTTAAATTGGACCACAAAGGCACAACTCGTCTTACAGACTTGACACAATTAAGAATAGAATTTAAGACACAAGGCTATACAGACCATAAGGTCTACTTGTGTCAAACCTCACAGTAATCAAGTCTAAATTTAAGATTGTGCCCTTGTGGCTTTGTGGTTAATCCTGTACAGTGGGCCACTTTATACTCTCATTTAAGTTCTTTTTTTGCTGCAAGAGAACCTGACAACTATCATACATCATTAAGCATCAGTTTATGCAATTATATTCGTTTTTGTCATTAATTTTATAGCAACAAATTCAAATCGTATGTCAGAATTCAACTACCAAGAGCCATATCCAATTGCAGAGGACAAAACTGAGTATCGAAAAATCTCTTCCGACTTTGTGAGCGTTGAGAAATTTGGAGACCGTGAGATCCTTAAAGTTGATCCAAAAGGATTAGAGATGTTGTCCAAAGAGGCAATGATGGACGTGTCGTTTTATTTACGCGCGAACCACTTGGAACAGTTGAGTAAGATTTTGGATGATCCAGAAGCTACAGACAACGATCGATTTGTGGCCTACAATTTATTGCAAAATGCAGTAGTAGCTTCAGAAGGTAGGCTGCCATCGTGTCAAGACACAGGAACAGCTGTCGTGATGGGTAAGAAGGGAGAAGATGTTTACACTGGAGCAATAGATGCAGAACACCTGTCTAGAGGAATTTACGATACCTATCAAGAACGGAACTTGCGTTACTCTCAGATTGTTCCAATTTCAATGTTCGAAGAGAAAAATTCTGGTTCAAATCTTCCTGCACAGATTGATATTTATGCAAAGAAGGGCATGAGTTATGAATTCCTTTTCCTTGCGAAGGGTGGAGGATCAGCAAACAAGACTTTCTTATATCAAATGACGAAATCACTATTGAACGAAGAATCAATGGAGGCATTCGTTCGTGAAAAGATAAAAGATTTAGGAACTGCGGCATGTCCACCGTATCACTTAGCTTTGGTTATTGGAGGAACTTCAGCAGAAGCGAATCTTGGAACAGTAAAGAAAGCATCTGCTGGATATTTTGATGAACTTCCAACAGAAGGAAACATGGGAGGACAAGCATTTAGAGATTTGGAATGGGAAGGCCGTGTTCAAAAGATCTGTCAAGAATCAATGATCGGTGCGCAATTCGGTGGTAAGTATTTTACACATGACATTCGTGTGATTCGTTTACCTCGACATGCAGCCTCTTGTCCTGTTGGATTAGGAGTTTCATGTTCTGCAGATAGAAATATTAAAGCTAAGATTACCAAGGAAGGATTGTTCATAGAAGCTTTGGAAAAGAACCCTGCACGGCTATTACCAGCACAAGCTCCACATTTGGACCCACCAGTTGTTATTGACCTTGATCGACCGATGAATGAAGTACGGGCTGAACTAAGCAAGTACCCAATAAAAACGCGTTTGCAGTTAAATGGAACCTTGATCGTTGCTAGAGATGCCGCCCACGCTCGTATTAAAGAGATGTTGGATGCAGGTCAACCAATTCCTGACTACATGAAAGACCATCCTGTATATTATGCGGGTCCAGCTAAAACTCCAGAGGGAATGCCTTCAGGATCGTTTGGACCGACAACAGCGGGAAGAATGGACCCATACGTAGATTTGTTCCAAAGTCATGGAGGAAGTATGATCATGTTGGCAAAAGGAAATAGATCACTAGATGTTACAAATGCATGTAATAAATATGGTGGATTCTACCTTGGCTCAATTGGAGGACCAGCAGCTATTTTGGCGAAAGAAAATATTGAATCTGTAGAGGTTATAGCCTTTGAAGAGATGGGAATGGAAGCGGTACGGAAGATAAAAGTGAAAAATTTCCCAGCCTTTATTATCACTGACGATAAGGGGAACGACTTTTTCGCAAATCTGTAATGTCAGTATAATTTATTTTAATTACTTTTACAGTAGTAAACAGAATAAAAAACAATAAAGATGAGCGTATTTGGTATAGTTATCTTTCTTTTAATTGGTGGAATGGCATTTTGGATGCTTTTATACTTAATGGGTTTCATTCTTCCTTTCTGGATTATGTTGGGTGTTTTCGAAAAGATGCGTCCAAAAAGAATATATGAAGACGACGAAGAGTAAT
Organism: Crocinitomicaceae bacterium; assembly: GCA_033791225.1. Taxonomy (GTDB): domain Bacteria; phylum Bacteroidota; class Bacteroidia; order Flavobacteriales_D; family Crocinitomicaceae; genus UBA4466. Next base: position 364,731 of record JASJHD010000014.1, on the reverse strand, counting down.
CTCTTTTAACGATATTATAAAGCCATCCCGAATAGGGGTGGCTTTTTTTTGTAATGAACTTTCCCTAGTTTTAACCATGAAGAAATTCAATTTTAATGAATGGGGTCAGGAAGCTAAAATAGTTCCATGGTACATTCGTACTCCTTTAGTTCTTTTAGCTCTGGGATTAGAGGCCTTCTTTGTGTTTAGTTATTCTGGGCCTTATAAATGGTTCGTCGAGATACAAACCTCCGTATCTTCTGGCTCGTATTACCCAACACTTGCCGTTCTTTTGAGTTTAATTGTGGTGCTATTTCCAATAGTCGTTGTGGTGCGCTTACTCGTTCCGATCTATAAGCGTAGACGAGAAGGCGTAGACAGTGATATCATTGACAATTTCTAGCTATACCCATACCTTCGCTCCTTCAGAGCAATTCTGGCAAATATCAATACCATTACGGTTATTCAGTACGGCATGTCGGAACTTCTGATATTGAGGATGCGTCCAGATTTCTTTGAATGAAGCAGTTTCCAAAGAACCCAAAACGTGTTGCGCATCTTTATCAAAACAACACGGAACAACTTTACCATCCCACGTCAGTACACTCGAGGACCACATACGCCAACAATGATCTCCTAATTCATATTTAAGGCGATAGGTTCCATCCGACTGACGTTTGTAACGAGAATATTGTTCATTTTCAGGCATCAGTGGATTCCCATTTTTATAATCGTAGAGTTGAGCAGACTTGATTCTTACTTCATCAATGCCCATTTCATCTCCCAAACGAAATACTTCTGGAATTTCATGCTCGTTGGGCTTAACCGCTAAAAACTGAAAGATGAGGTGAGGTGTTTTCGACTTCATTTTCTCTTTTGCCTCAACCATTAAACGGGCACCTTCGATTACCTTGTCTAGCTTTCCGTGAATTCGATAATTCTCATAGGTCTGTTGCGTTAATCCATCAATCGAAATAATCAAGCGATCCAGTCCAGAATCAATAATATCTTCAGCTACCTTTTCATTAATAAAATGAGCATTCGTTGAGGTTGATGTATAGATTTTGTGTTTCTTGGCATCTCTGATTAAGGTTAAGAAATCAGGATGTAAAAAAGGTTCACCTTGGAAATAATAGTTGATGTAAAACACGGATTTCTTCACTTGTTTGAGCATCTCACGGTGGAGTTCAAGATCGAGTTTTCCAGTAGGGCGGGTGAATTGCTTCAGCCCACTCGGACATTCAGGACATCCCAAATTACACGCTGTTGTTGGCTCAATGCTCAAAGAGTACGGCAAGCCTTTGTGTTTGGATTTCTTCAAGCGCTTGGAAATAAAATAACTCCATCGCAAGCGCACTACATTCCACATGCGGAAGAAAGTGAGATGCTTGAGGATATTGATATTGTCTGCTGACCGTGCGATAATTCTACTTTTGGAAGACTAAGTTAAGACATTTGAATCAACAGATTTTCACACCAACAATACATACATCATCCACTTGTTCTTCGGAGCCTTTCCAAGTTTCAAACTCGTCATTCAGAAACTCTTCATGGGTATTCATTGGTAGAGGTTGCAGTTCGAGCATGCGTTCTTTCAATGTTTTGTACTTGTACTTCTTCCCTTTTTCACCACCAAATTGATCAGGGAATCCGTCGGATAAAAGAAGTATGGTGTCACCTTTCAAGGCTTTGAATGATTGGGTACTGAATGGTGGTGGTGACGCGAACATGTATCCAATTGGCATCTTGTCAGGAGCAATGTCTAATACTACAAAGTCAGAGCTCTCAATCTCCACAATTTTCTTAACGTCCTCAGGTACCTCACAGCCTTTTTTACGAATGATCCAAAGTGGATTATTAGCTCCAGCGTAGTGAATAGTGTCAGATGATTTGTCCCAAACACATATAGAGATGTCCATACCATCTTTGGTTTTTGTTTCGCCTTTCTGCGTCAATGCAGCAACAATTTTATCGCGCAACTTATCGAGAATAAGTCCTGGGTCCGTTGTACCAGTTTCAATTACAATTTCATTCAGAAACCCGATTCCAAGCATGCTCATAAAAGCTCCTGGAACACCATGTCCTGTGCAATCGGCAACCGCCCAAATAGACAGGTTCTTAGCTTCGTTGTTGTACGCCCAGTAGAAATCGCCGCTGACAACATCTTTCGGTTTGAAGAGAATGAAGCGCTCTGGACTGATCTTTTCCCATTCTCCAGCTTTTGCAATGATGGCCTCTTGAATCCGCTGCGCATAGCTTATACTATCCGTTATTTCTTGGTGTTGAATTTCAATTTCGTCCTTCTGTTCGTTGACCAAAGCGTGCTGCTCCTTGATAAGTTTATTGTTCTTATTCAGGAAGTAGATTCCAAATGCGACAATCGCTATCACGAAAACCGCAATCGCTAGGAGAATGTATAGCGTGGTTAATTTTTGAGAGTTGATCTCATCATCGTGGGCAATCTTAGCATCGTCGTGCACTTTTTGTAGCGAGTCCGCAATCATGCGTTTTTGTTCATTGAAAGTGTCTTCAGCATCAAGTGCTGCACCATTCAACTGGGCCAAATTCAAGCTGTCTTTATAGATGTACGCAAATTCGAGATATTCAACACTTTTTTGATAATGACCTTTGGTTTTTGCAACTTCTGCTTTCATTGCATAAGCCTCCATTATCATTTCGTAATTCTCAGACAGAAGACCGTAAACAAGTGCGCTGTCTGCTGCCATGCTCGACTTATTAAGCTCGCCTATTTCAAGATACGTTATCGCGATAGAATGAAACCCGATGGCAATATTTAAATACGATCCGTTGACTTTGCTGATTTCTACAGATTCATTGAATAGTTCAAATCCTTTTTCGTACTCCTCTCGATCAAAGTAGATGTTGGACAGGTTATACAAGATCTGTGATTGGCGTTCCAAATTATCGGTGGCTCTTGCATATTCCAATCCTTCTTCAAAATAGGACAATGCTTTTTCTGCGTCACCTGCACGGTTCTCCAAAAGCGCAAGAATATTTAATGCGGTGATCATTACTGAAGTGTCCTCGTATTCTGATCCTAATTCATATGCTTTGAGGCTGTACTCCTTAGATTTATCGAAGTTCTTCAACAGTTTGAAAGCATGCCCGATGTTTACATAACTGCGAATGGCCAAGCTTTCATCGAATGTTTCGGCAATACTGATCGCTTTAAAATATTCTTCAATAGCGATGTCGTTCTGCCCATTGAACGAATATGCACTACCCAACCTTTGATGCGCTTTTATACGCAACTCATCAGCTTTGGCTTGTTCTGCAATAGAAAGTGCGAGTTGAGTGAGAATGATCGCCGAATCTGTGCGATTGGTATAGAGCATTGCTGCGCTAATGTTCATTAATGCATTGACTTGCCCTTCGGCGTATTCAGTTTGTCGAGAAAGCTCATATGCTATCCTTCCGTATTTTTCGGCGAGTAGTGAATTATTGTAAGCAGAATCACGTGCAGTTATGTTGAGCGCATTGATGGTGCTGGTGTCTACCTTGTTTAATTCACCGCTAGTATTGATACCGAGTTCTTCAAGATAGGGATCATTTTGGGCGTAGGTTCCCAAAAGAAACAGTGAAAAGAGGGTTAGAAGTATGATTCTCAAGTGTAGCATTGTTACTAGCAAAGATACAAGAATCATAAAAACAGCCGATTACGTTGAAATGTAACCGGCTGTTCTCGTGTATTGAAATGATTTTATTTTTTAGGAATCTCTCCTGCGTCAACTAATTGACCGAAGAATTCAGTCACAGTTTCTTGCAGTGGACGATACTGCATTCCCAATTCCTTGATACTTTTTGAATTGTTTGCTTTCCATGGATAGCCAACATTCAATGAGACTTCTTTTCGTGTCATACCTATCGATGGAGCGAGTAACCAAATCATGAATTTTGGCAACTTTCGTGTTGAGATAGGGTAGTTTGGAAATTTGTCTTTAACGTATTTTGCGATCTGAGAAAACCCTGAATTTTCACCAGAGATGATATAGCGTCCTTTTGCTTCTGGTCGAATCCCAGCTTGATAATGAGCTTCCGCCAAATCTCGAACGTCAATACATCCAACGTTAAACTCTGGTGCACCCATTTTTAAATCACCATTTCCTATTTGCTTCATAATAGAAAATGATTCAGACGTTGCATGAGGGTTTATTCCAGGTCCTAAAACAAAAGAAGGATTAATTGTTACCAAGTCCCAACGGTCTTGTGTTTCTGCAATCTTCCATGCCTCTTTTTCCGCTTCTGTTTTTGAAAATGAATAAGGTTGATGTGCCAATGATGAGCTTGTATTCCATTGATCTTCCGTCAACTCTTGATTTGGCATTGAAAGTACATCTTTTCCATCTCCATAAATTGCCGCACAACTACTCGTTACCACAACACGTTTTACACTTTCAGTTCTATTGGCAGATTCTAGAACGTTTTTCGTTCCTTTCTTTGCTGGATCAACCAAGTCTTTTTGTGGATCTTTCACGGAACGTATGAATGGGGAAGCCGTATGAAAAACAAGTTCGCAATCCTTCATTGCTTCATCATATGATCCTTCATCCAACAAGTCTGATTTGAAATAACGAATGTTTCCTGGCAAAGTTGCCGCCATTCCATCCAAGTATTTCATCTTTTCTTTGTTTTCTGGATCACGTACAGCAGCGTGTACGGTTAATCCATCCTTGAGTAAGCGCTCTACGAGTCGTCCAGCGACGTACCCTGTAGCACCTGTAACCATTACTGGTTTTGTTGTGTCTATTGTATGCATATTTTCTAGTTTAAATCGTATTTGATTAATAAGGTTTCCAGAAGATCTGAAGGGTCCTGTTGTTTAAGAAGAATCTCTGTAGCAACTCCGTCAAGTAGAACTTCTATTAGACGAGCTTCGGCCTCTGGATTCTGATAGTTTAATTCAGCAAACGCCTCAGCGAGTGAAGCTTTATAAGCATCCATTCCTTCTGAATCGAAGACTCCGCGTTGCCATTTTAATGTGTACATCAACTTCCAAAATTCATGTTCTTCTTCTGCAATGGAAAAGGGAAGTGAGAGCGCTCTTTTTATTTTCTCTTTCGGATCGGTGCAGGATAAAATTGTCTCGAAATAGGCATTGGCGCGTTCCATTCCTATAGCAACTATTGCATTCAAGAGTCCTTCTTTGTTGTCGAAGTGGCGAAAGATCAATCCTTCGGATACTCCAGCTGCTTTGGCTATCTTATTTGTTGACGTTGCGTCATAGCCATTTTTAGCGAAGAGGCGCAATGCTATGTTTAGAATATTTTCTTGTTTCTCAGTCATAAAAGTGAGTAATCACTCACAAATGTACTGCTTCATTTTGATTGCACAAGATATAATTGAAATAAATAAGAATGATTTATCGATCCAGACTGATATGCCCCGTGATGATTCGCTCGTCATTGGACGGCTCACAAGAAACATAGGTAATTTTCCATGTGTAGGTTCCAACTTGAGCCATACGGCCATTTGACATTATTCCGTCCCAAGCAGCATCAACATCATTGGACTCAAACATGAGCTGTCCCCAACGGTTGTAGATCTTCATGTTCCAAGTAACGACTTCTAAATAAACGATAGGTAAAAACGTATTGTTAAACTCATCTCCGTCCGGCGTGAACATCGTAGGAGCATAGATAGTAAATGGTTCTATAAATAATTCTGCATATGCCGTGTCTTTACATCCCCATTCGTTCTCAGCAACTTGCATTGGTCGGTGCCATCCATCAGTGTAGTACAAATGAGCAGGATGTTGTTCCATTCCGAAACTTGTACTATCATCATACCAGTAGAACCATTGAGTTGCGCCTACTGATTCATCCGTAAAGTGAACTACTGAATGACAAATATCTGTGTAATCTGGGTCTACTGAGAATGCTGCTTCTGGGCTTGGTCGTACATTGACAATATCCTGTTGTGTCAGTGTTAGTGTGTCAATACAGCCTGAAGTTGTCCAGATAGTTAGGGTGATGGGGTAATGTCCTACCTCGTCAAACAAATTCGAAGGATTGGCTTCGGCCGATACATTTCCATCTCCAAAATCCCAATGATAGAACAATTCAGTTTCAGAAGAACTTAGGTTGATAAATTGTGCATTGAAAGGAACACACTGTAATCCTGGTTCTAAAGTGAAATCAATGGTCGGAGGCGTGTAGATGTAAATTTCGTGCGTTACACTTTCTTCACAATCATCAAAAGAGCCAGTTAAAGTAATAGGGATATAGCCGGTTACGTTAAAGTTCACATCGAAGACATCAATATCTGTAGAGCTTGAAATCGAAGCGTTTGGACCGAAATCCCAGGTAAATGTTGCAGTAGGAGGTCCAGCAACAGTTGCATCAAAATCAAAACTGTTATCGATAAAACATTGCCATTCATCCGTAACAAACTCAACTTCTAATTTTTCATTTAAGACAAAAGTTTCTGATGTCGTACTTGTACAAATTGGCAGTGTCCATGCTGATAAAGTCGCCGTATATGTTCCCGGTCCCAGATACTCATGCGTTGGTTCAAAGTCACTAGTGGTAGTTGCGTCACCAAAATCCCATTGGTAGTTTGTGGCGTTTGTAGAGCTATTTCCAAAGTCAATGATGAGTCCGTCGCACTCTATTTCTGGAGGAAGTACTATAATAGCTTCAGGAGAATCTAATACTACAATGTCACTAGAAAATGTTTCAACACATTGACCGTTTGCCACTTCAAGTGTGACGTTAAATGTCCCAGGTGTACCAAAATTAACGCCGTTAACATCAATTGTATTAGCAGTTCCTGGAGTTACATTGGCTCCAAAGTCCCATGTTATTATTGAAACTGGAAGAGCATCAGTTGTTCCATCAAAGTCGACACTATTATTTTCAATACAAACAGTATCTGGAGCTGTGAAGGAGGCTGTAAATGGTTCATGAACTTCGATGGTCATGTAGGCAGTATCGACACATGGATTGCCACTTGGGTTAGCAATAATCATTACTTCATAAATACCATCTGTTGGATATGTGAAAATGGGATTAGTATCGGTGCTGGTATCAGTTGTTGTTCCAGGTACACCAAAATCCCAATAAAACTCTTGAGTACCCCAAGATTCATTTTCAAAATTAACAGTAAGCCCTTGACAATAAGAAACAAAGCTTGCGAGTTCTTCTTGGTTTGGAAGGCTGGCAGCTAAGACTATATTGCAGTCAAATACCTGTAATAAAAAGTCCAATACGGTTTCACCGATGATGATTCCATTTCTTACTTCTTGCACCCTGATCCCAATAACAAAGAGTCCCGTAATAGCTGGACTAGCCGTTAATTCACCAGTATTCGCGTCGATGGATATTGCTGACCCAGGTCCAAGAGGGTTTGCCGCACTAATACCGCCTGCCCAATTTACATATGGGTAAGGTGCTGGTCCTGGAGTAGGTGCAACATTGGTTGGGCTCCCTCCTTGATAAGGTGTTGTTAAGGAGTAAATCAGTTCATCATTGTCAGGGTCAGTTGCACTTTGATCATGAATTAATTCATCATTAATACAGAGTAAACCTGGTGGATACCCTGAGAATCGCGGACTACTATTGATGTGATTATTATTGGCCCCTCCAGGAATGGAACAAGTCAGTGTGAAACCTGTATCGCCTGGATTTATAATGTTTGTAATATTCGGTTTACGGCAACAACGTTGATAGGCGATGTCGTATCCAACAGCAGTGGGCGGTAGATTTAAAACAATCGTGTATACTGCATTTTGGATGCAAAGACCTGGTGGCGGTGTCGCGCAAGGATTGTCATAAGTAATTGGAACAGCTGTGAATCCTGGATAGGGAACCTCTACCGCTTGAATCAACATATTTCCAGAATGAACAGCTAAAATCATGGGGCTGTCGAATGGCGCTCCAGCAGTACAGTCCTTGTACATTGAAATGTAAAACTTGTAGTTATTGCTCCCTAAATAATCATAATACATCTCACCACCAATGATATGATCCGCTCGCACAGGAAGTGAAATTAAAAAGAGTAATATGACAATTATAGTCTTCATGCTTAGGTTAGACGTAAAGTTAAAGCAAATGTTGTTCCAAATGAATGGAAATCTCTCAAGATGGTGAAATTCTCCGATTCCTACCCGAGACAATCCTTTACATCATTGATCGAAAAGTCATAATGAAAGTCCAATTCTGACATGAGTTTAGCTGTCGATATTTTACGTTCTATCCAAGGAGTGTCTTCAAAACCAATGGGTTTTAAATTGTAATAGCGAAACAGTTTCGTGTAATAATCTTTTCGGTAAGGATGCTCCGGTGCCACTACATTGTAAACGCCGCTTTTGTTTGCGTCAAGTAGCGTGTAAATGGCCTTGATCACGTCTTTTTGATGAACCAAGTTGATGATACCGTATGGGTTTTTCACGTACTCTTGTCCTTGCAATTGAAGTACAGGGTGTCTCTTCGGCCCGAACAATCCAGCCAGTCTAGTAATGATCAATTGATCTCCGCATTCATTCTCCAATGCTTTTTCTGCTCTATAAAGTGTTGAGCCCTTTTCATTTTCCAAGAATTCAAAGTCTTCTCTATAAATGCCGTATTGCTTTGGGTAAATTCCTGTTGAACTTGTGAAGACCACGCGCTTCAACGATTTGAATTGTTTAGTAATTGCCACCAACTGCTTACCATATTCATCAGAGGCCTTGTCCTTGTTTGGAGGAACCATGAGTAGTAGAACTTCCGTTGAACTCGCGATACTTGTCGGAATTTTATCCTTGCTATTCGTTGAATATTTAAAAACTGTGAGGCTGCTCTCACTCATCTCATCTAGTTTCGCTTCAGAGCTCACCGATCCACATACTTCATGCCCACGATTCATCAGCTCTTTCGCCAATGGATTCCCAAGCCATCCCAGTCCTATAATTGCAATTTTCATAATGACTTAAAGATAACAGAAAAATGAATTGATCTCAAGAACTTACTTATGAGAAGCTAATTTTTACACTAAATTCGCGCTGTGGAATTCTCAAAAGCATTCGTTCGTTTCAACTGGATCACCTTGGTGCTCATATACCTTGTGGTGGTGGCTGGCAGTTTCGTACGAATCACAGGAAGTGGCATGGGATGTCCAGATTGGCCAAAGTGTTTTGGACAATGGGTTCCGCCCACCGACGAAAGTGCATTGCCTGAAGACTATAAGGAGATCTATTCAGAAAAGCGTGCAAACAAGATTGAGAAATTCTCTCGTTTTCTTACGTCGATTGGTCTCTCTGAAACGGCAGAAAAATTAGAAAACGACCCACAACTTCGCATCGAAGAAGATTTTAATGTAAAGCGCACATGGACGGAATATGTGAACCGTCTATTTGGGTTCCTAGCGGGCAATGCCATGCTCCTTTGCTTCATTTGGATTCTCTGGAAGTATAGGAAGCGCAAGGTTGTACTGCTCACAGGATTCAATCTCGTGTTAATGGCAATACAAGCGTGGTTTGGATCCATCGTTGTGGCGTCAAATTTAGTACCGTGGACAATTACAGTACATATGTTACTCGCGCTAGTTATCATTGGAATTCAAATCTATTTCATTTACAAAATCAGTCCTGCACATAAGATAAAGCTGTCCTTACCGAAATGGATGAAGTACCTGATCTGGACATGTTTTGCCATTACTATTTATCAGATGTTTTTGGGGACTCAAGTGCGCGAAGCCATTGATGAATTAACAAAGAATGGATTTGGAAGAACCACTTGGACAGATCAACTTGGAATGCCGTTTTACATTCACAGAAGTTTCTCATGGTTGGTGTTGGTTTTGTTAGTGATCCTCACATGGAAAAATGAAATGCTTAGTAAGTTCGCTGCTATTCGATTTGCCTTTGTCATTTTGTTATTGGAATTGCTCTCAGGCGTTCTTTTGGCCTATGCTGATATGCCAGGATTGGTACAAACGAGTCATCTTATTTTTGCTACAGTTCTGTTTGGGATTCTCACAATGCTTGTATTCAGAAGTAGAAGTGCAACATAAGTAACTTTGTCGTTCGCTAAGTAAGATTAACTTTGCCTCAATGTTTCAAATCGGATTATTTCTCTCTCTTTTAATTGGTATCGTACTAGGTCTCGTTGGAGGAGGAGGGTCAATTCTTACCGTTCCTTTGGTCAATCAGTTTTTTGGAACAAGTATGCTCATTGCTACAACCTACTCGTTGTTTGTAGTTGCCATCGCTTCCGGAATAGGAGTACTTCAACGCTTACCAAAGCATCAAATCGACTTTAAGCGCGGAATTATTTTTGCCGTTCCAAGTATGATCACAGCCTTTCTGATTAGAGGTTTTGTGATGCCTATGTTTCCAATTTCTCTAGCAATTAGTGATTGGGTACTATCCCGCGATGTGTTGATCACTATACTCCTGATTGTTGTAATGTTTTATACAGCCATCCGTACTTTGGTGGGTAGAAAGAAAGAACAACCGGCAGAGGCAGTTTCAACTCCAGTTGGGCTCATTGTTGCCTTTGGAATATTAACTGGTTTACTCAGTGGGTTCATTGGCGCTGGAGGTGGATTTATTATTGTACCTATTCTCTTACGCATGGGCTTGGACATGAAGAAAGCCGTTGGAACTTCGATGTTGATCATCTGTATCCAATCGGCTGTCGCATTGATGGGTGACTTCCTCAATGAAGATGTACGAGCAAGCGGTGCTATCGACTGGACGATTTTACTTTCCATAACTGGTGTAACAGTTGTCGGAGTATTTTTAGGTACGCACATGCAGAATTATTTCTCGGCAAAATGGTTGCGAAAATTCTTCAGCCTAGTGTTGATTGGTGTAGCGATTGGCCTACTTTGGAAACTTTAGTAAAAAACAGAAAGTTCCTTCTTGAAATTTCATTTTTGAATAGTATATTTGCGCTCGCGTTTACGTTATGGCTCAGCACTTACGCTGGGTCTTCGAAAACAGCGTTTTCTCTGGTCCTATAACTCAGCTGGTTAGAGTGCTTGACTCATAATCAAGGAGTCCTAGGTTCGAGTCCTAGTGGGACCACTTTTACGCTTTCGTTAAAGCACATTAATCTCTAAGTCAGTGACTTAGAGATTTTTTGTTTTCGGTAGAGTCCATTAAAAGCCGTTTTTTACCACTTATTTATTCGCCCTCCCTTCACCAAAATTTTCAATCCTTCACCGTCACACTTTAATTAAGATTTGGAGCTTTGGAATTCCAGCCTATTCGTCTATAGGCCTGGAAGGAGATGAAGTTGATGAGTGTATTTCAGACCGATCTTAACGCTTTCGTTTAAGCCCATTAAATGCCGTTCGTTGGGATTTCTTCTTCACTAAATTCCAAATTATACATTTCTTCACTGTAACACTTTAAATCAATTGTTATGGTAACAGCAACTTTAAAATTCTATCCCTCCTCTAGGAAAATCAACCCTATCAGTAAAAAGGCGCCGGTTTATTGTCGCATATTAAGCGGCAATAAAAAAGCTGAATCAAGGCTTCCAATTGAACTAACTCCAGAAGAATTACTCCATTGGAATGAGCAAATTGGTCGGGTCGACCTGAAAGGCTCAAGGATTAATAGCTACTTGAATGCAACAGAAGATGCGTTTATGCAATTTAAAATTCAACACGCAACGGACTCGAAAATTTATAGTGCAAAAGATATACGTGATGAAATCCTAGGGGCAAATAAAAATAAGAGCATTACAATTCTCGATTTTGCGAAGAACTATTACCTCAATAACGTAGATAAAAACTCAAAGTTTGCTCCCAGCACTAAAAGAAATTATCGAAAAGCAATTAAGCATTTTGAACGATTCATTATGAAAAAAAGACTCAAACAAACGAGTATCCAAAACCTGGATTACGACTTTGCCAAATCTTTTACATCCTATCTCATGAATGACGACCCCAAGAATGATCGAATAGGGATGTCTGAAATTTCTGCTTGCGGAATTAATAAAAAATTCAGAACCATCTTTAATGAAGCGGTAGATAGTGAATTGATCAATAGAAATCCCTTTCTCAAAATTAAATTATCCTATCGATCTCCTGAAAAGCCAAAGCTAAGCTTGGCTCACTTCCAAAATTTTCTTCACCCAATTAATCTAATTGATGCCGAGAAAAGGATCTCGAACATATTTCTTTTTATGTCTCTTACCGGATGTGCATTTAACGATTGCATGAACTTGATTGTCGATAATCTTGAAGTTTCGGATGAAGGAACAATGCTCAGGTATAATAGAAATAAATCTGGAGTCGAATCAACACAATACTTGACTGAGAAAGCACTTGAACTGTTAGAAGAGTTCAGCACAATCAAAGAAGTTTATATACCGCAAAGATTGGTTCCAAAAATCTCGAATCAACAAATGAACAGAACGTTGAAATTACTCGCAGCCAAATACGGGATTACTTTCAAATTATCCTCGCACGATTCGAGACACACGTATCGCCAACTGTTGGACGAATCTGATATCGTGGATCCAACTGTAATTTGTAAATTAATGGGATGGTCTAATAAGGACAGAATGGATTCCATATATAGAAAAGTTACAGATTCGAGATTGCTAAAAACGAAAGAGCAATTCAATTTTTTTATCCAAAATCAAATTAACAAAGACAAAATCTAGAAATTATGGAAAAGCGAAAGGACTATTGGGAATATGAAAAGGGTATTGATTATACAACAGTTTATCAAACTGTTTTTGGAATGCCTAAAACTGAGGAGGAAATTAGAGTGAATTACGATCCCAGTGTCGAGAATTTACTAGAAGCCTATCAAAAATATTCCAATCAGGCTGAAATCAAATTAGCTTCAATTATTGAAGAGGAGAAAATTTCAGCAAAAGAAATAACGGATAATCCTTACACTCAACAATTCCTTTTAATCAAGGATATTGTACCAACTCTTGGAATGATTGACAACGAAAGTGTAAAAAAAAGGTTGAAAGAAATTGGATTAGATAAAACCATATTAAATATGGTTGATATCCCTTCAATTTTAAACGAATTAGAGCTGCTTTCAGAATCAATAGGTCTACACAAAAACATGTATAAACCGATTATTCTTATGGTGTCCTCAATGGTTCTATTAAAGATGCGAATGACCATCGAAAAGGATTATGAACATATTGAAGAAGAAGGCGAAGGAACAATTGTGCATAGCAAGTGGCTTATTAATAAAGCTTATAGACAGGCTCGAGAAAATAAAACTAAACTAGAGTTTGAAAATGATATGGATGAGTTTTTGTCGTCAGAAGAAGGTATAGCTCATATGAAAATAATGAAAGAACTACTGGCTAAAAATCAAAGTGACGGCTATAATATGCGATTCGTTATTCAAAAAATATTTGAGGCATTATCAATAGCAAGTAATTTAAAAGACCAATCTAAAAACCAACAATATAAAACTCTTTATCCCCTTTTTCGAAAAATTTATCCAGAAAGAAAGATGTATAAAAATGCTGACGAATATGATAGATTCGAACCATCTAAAAAATCAAAAAAAAGGACCTATGATGACTTTGAAGAATATCAAGTAGGTAATATGAAAACGATTTTAGGTACTACAAGACCTTCTAAGGGATTAGAATCACTTATATAGTAGTTTAATTAATTCGGAATTAATTAGAATCGATTGGATTTGAAATTAAATAATTAGAAGTGTTTCTCAGGCCCTACAAGCCTTTAGTGGAGCTTGTAATTAATTTCTAGTACTTGCCAGAATTAATTTCGTTTATTTTATTGAGAATAAACAAAAGGACAATTACACCAATTGCTATTGCTGCAATCCGCGTTAGCGAATTTATATTTTCCTTGTTTTTTAGGATGAGTACTTTTGGAGTGAATGATTCGTATCCAGATAAATTTAGCGGGTCTTGTTCGATGATTGTCAATTCCATTTTATTATAGTTTGAATATTATTATTGAATGATTTTCTGGATCAATGCGATAGGCATAATTTGCAATTCGTATTAATTCATATGGCAATTGTTCTGCTTTGAATTTAGTGCAAGGAGCGGTAAGGTCTAAGCCTTTTTGAATTGCTTTTGTGAGGCTGATATAATTTTCTCCATTGGATTCTGGATACACTAACTCCAATGATCTTTGTGAGTTTTGAAATTGGCGGATGTACGGTTTTGTTGCAGAACCTTTCTTTCGTCTTTTATCGTTGTTGTAATTATTATTGCAATCTCTGTCACAATATTTCTTGTCCAAACGACCTTCCAGTTGTCCACCGCATTGCAAACAAAACGTATCTTCTTTATGATCGAACTTCATGGCTTTCGATTACTTTGATTAAACTTTTGACGTGAAGAAAACAACGTCTTCCAATTCGAGAAATGCGCAGGTGCTTTGCGAACTTTTTCATGAATTCGTTCATTTGGGTGGATCGATACCCAAGGAATTCCATGGCCTCCCTTTTTGAGATCCATTCCCCTAGCTTTTTGTAAGATTCTAATTCTTTCATTGTATTTGTTTTTATACAATGATTGGGCTTTTTGAGAGAATGGTAGGTGGAGAAATTCGGACGAAGGGGATTTTAAGGGATTAAACCGAATCCTTTTGCTTGTCAAGAGCCTACTGAATTAGGTCCAATTTGCTATCCATTTTATTCAAACAATAGCTGATAAGTAACTATGGTCCTTTTAAAATGCGCCCTACTTATCGTCATAATGGCCTTTACAGCTATGAATAGTGGTCTTCGTTTTAGTATAGGTATACACCACCCTGTCTTTTTTTACTATGCGTTTAGAAGCTTTTCCTCCTTGAAGAGTTTCGGTTAGCCCTTTACCTCCGACAAATGGAAACTTATCAATATCAAAAATTAATTCTTTTATTCTCTTCTGATAGCGTGCATCATCACGATACCAATCCAAAAACTCATTCATCGCTCTAGTATCGAATTCGTATTTACCAATTGGAAAAAATAACAGAACGTTTGCCTTGGAGTTTAGTTTAATTTGACCCGTTAAACTATTTACCCATGTTTCGACACTCTTTGGACTCCAAAAGTTTTGCACGTCTTCAGTAAATGATTGATTTTCATCATTTGTGACTTTTAAAATTAAAGTTGGTGCCATAAATAACGAACAACTAGCGACACTTACAGTAGGAGAACTATGAACATAAGCGACCGCGATACCTTCAGGACTTACTATTTTATTACCGCAATCATTTGTTTCGAACGAATTCATAATAAACGCTTCAGCTTCATAAGAATCGGAATTTAAAATAAATGGATTTTTTACAAGTGATTGAAGAAGAATTCTCAGTGTAGGACTTACCTCTGCATCATGAACGAAACTAGCAAAACTGTAACCGGAGAATAGTTCCATTGCATAAAAGTTATCGGGCGCTCTAAGAACGTTATATTTTTCAGGATTTAGGCTCTTCATTGTGTTGAGTAGCCCAATTATTTTTGAACGTGCATCTTCGATAGAAAGGCATTGGGGAAGAACTGATAATTCATTGAAAAAAGCTTCCATTTCTACATCAATTTAAATAGTTGGTTGCTCCATTCGTCCAGCATATTCTTAGGGTATTCACTTAACTCACCGTTTTTGTCAATTTCGATATTGGTAATCTTAGAGTATTGTTCATCAGAGGAAATGACTTTCTCAAAATAAAAAGCACCTACTTTATCCTCCGTTATATTCGTTTCTTTTACAGCAACCCGAATCCCATTCAACAAATGATCACTATGAGTTTCAATAATAATCTGTACATCATTCATAGCAGCCAAGGCAATCATTTTCCCTAATTCTGCCTGACCTTTTGGATGTATGTGTGACTCTGGGTTCTCTATAATGAGTAAATCACCCGGTTTAGCCTTTAACAAGGCGACAACAACAGGTAAACCATAACTAATTCCAAAACCTACATTTTCAGGTTTAAAACGATTCGTGTTTCCAAAATTCGGTTGCTTAAAAACATATTCCAACATAACAAAATCGGATGAAATACTTGTTGTTCGGACGTTTACATTTGGGGAGATTTCACCCATCCATAAATTAATCTGGTTGATGAGCGTTTTATTCACAAAATCTTTACCCGTAATTTCGTCCTTAACATTTGAATTGGGGTGTATTAAATTATCAAATTCGATTAGATTATTCCCGAAAGCCTCAATATAATGGACAGTAAATCGACCGTCATTACCAAGGTTTTCTAATGCTACGACTTGCGAATAATTTTTTTCATTAAGGGATTTGGGCCCTGTCCTATTAGCATTTAAGTATTGAAAGCTTGTATTGAACAGTCCCTCTTTTTCCATTATTCCACCAAGGTTTTCATTCTCTCTGTGTGGATCTTGAACAATGGAGGGAGAAACAAAAAAGTCAGCGTCTGTACGATAGTCAAATTGTAAATTTAAATTTAAACTATCTGAAAACTGAAGATTAACCGCAAAAGGATCCCTATCTGCATATTGATATAAGGCATCTTTAGTTGAACCAATATTGGTGTAATCCCCATTCAAATCGTATCTACCGCTTGCCAGATCTTTGGATTGTCGAAAGGCCAATAAATTTTGAATAAATGAAGACTTTCCCATTCCGTTTAATCCAAGAAGAATATTCAAGTTCTTTAAAGGGAAATACTTCTTCTTAATTGATTTGAAGTTCTTTATTTCAATTGAGTTAATCATGCGATAGTTTCATTAATGAGTTCTTTTATCTTCCTGTGACGCGTTAAAACACGGCCTCTTGTTCCTGTAGAACTAGTCACAGAATCATAAAAAGCACCATCTTCAGCGAGAAGTGTTTTTAGCCCTTTCTTAAAAATTACTTTCTTATCTATAAGCTGTTCTCTCTCATCATCCGTAAGTAATGCAAACTGGGTAGAAAGCACTTCAAAAAGTGCCTTGTTTATTGGAGGTAATCTCTTGAATTCTTTATAGACTTTTCGAAAAGCCTGTTCTCCAAATATTTTCCTTGAAACCTTCATCGCTTTGGTGAAAACTTCTTGTATTTCTGCAAGTTGTTCTTCATCTTTATGGTACAACTCTGCCATAGCCTTGCTCATGTAGGAATCTAAGTCTGTATAATTTTCGTAACCAAATAGGTAGAAACCAAGAAAACGATTTGCAAAGTCTCTGTCCAACATTCGGCTTGTTCGAATTCTCCATTGGGTAGCCTTCAAAAAAGCGTTGTTTTTAGCTAACTCAGCAATAAACTTCGAAGGGGCTCCTTGAAAAAGAGCATGCCGTATTTCTTGCGCTTCTAAAATTAAACCACCTGTATTAATTCGTTTGAAAATATTAAACTTAACATCTGTCGGAGTGCCTGGCATTATTTTATAAATCACAACTTGCGATTCTTCTATTACCCGCTGAATATCCATCGGCAAGTCATCCCAATATTTACCTTCGAATTGAGATAGAAATTCCAGATTAGTCAACTTCAATGTTTTATCAACACAAAAATTACGAATACTGCTTAAACGTTGTAAGCCATCGACAACTAACCATTTATTATCATCCGAGGCATCAAAGAAAAATGCAGGTAATGGAAAACGAATAATAATAGATTCAATTAACCTACTTTGCTGCTGCTTATCCCAAAGATCATCTTTCCGCTGGAAGTAATTTTCAGTATCAAGCTCAACAGATTTCGATTTAATTCGCTTAATCAGAGTGTCTAATGATGGAGTCTTAGTTTCAATATTAATCAATGTAGGATCGAAGGGCTTTTCCATCAGACCATCATTTTCATCGATCGTTTCCACTTCAACCTCGGGAAGTTGTTCCATATTGATTGGTGCTTGATCTTCTTCCATTCGGATAATAATTTATTTGTTTAACAAGTTAAGGCTATTTGTCAATTACTTGATTTACACTTCAACTTGATTTTAAATTGCTGATTTACTCCCCGCGCTCCAAACTTCTAATTTCTTCAATTGAGAGTTCTGTGTAATCACTAACCTGTTGAAGAGTCATACCATCTTTAAGCAGTTTCATCGCAATTTTTGAAGCTAAGAGGACACTATTCATTTCAGCAGCCTCTTTTTTATACCTCGCTTCCAAAACGTAAGGTGGAACATACTTCAAACTATGACTTAACTCCTCAAGTAATCCAGAATCTTTGAAACTATAATAGCTCTTGTCTGTAATTATTAAATGATCGTAAACAGGAAGATCAACAATGATTCCAACTTGAATCAGTCTATCCGTCATATCTTTATCAGCATCTGATGCTCGAAGTGTACCACTAGGATGATTGTGAACCAATACAATTTGAACAGCTCTTTTCTGCAATGCAAAACTGAAGACCTCCATCGGATCTACCGAAGTTGAGTTTTTCGTTCCAAGGCTTACCAGCTCAATAAATAATATTTCATTACTTGTTGATAATCCGACAATCCAAAAATGCTCTTTGTCCTGATCTATCTTAGAAGACCTTTTCAGAATTTTTTGCATGACATCGAAAAGATCAACACCATTCAGTATTCTAATTTTTTCTTCGTCGGATAATTCAACATTCATACTATCAAAGTTAAGATTTTAGTGCTAGGTTCATAATCGGAATGGGTTCAACGTTTTAAACAATCCGTCTGGAGAGTAATATCTAAGTATACCAGTTTTATCTACTTCAAAATATTCTCCATGACCACTATCTTGAACTGAATCATATCTTGCAATATTGTCCACTTCAGACCTAGTAACCTCCTCTTCAAGGACAGAGTCATTTGGATACTGGGTTTCTAAAGTGATTTTCCCGTTCTCTTCATAAAGAGTCAAACTTGAATTTCCTCCAAACTGGTCATCAATCCACATACCAATATTATCACGAGGGTTTTTCCGTAAATTTTCTGTCAAATTTTGTTCTTGTTCAATTGTCAATCCATGAATAGAATTTTCCCATCCACTCAAATCGTAATGTGTAGTAGCCCAACAACCTTTCCCATCTTCCATACCATCCAATAAGTAGAACATAAAGACTTTATCCGCCATAGAGAACAACTTGTTCTTAATATCTTTCCCCAATGCTAGCAAATCCTCCTCAAGAATCTTCTCTTTCAGATAAACGGTTATCTGTCCCTTCTTATCAAATCTCTTAAATGTTTTGCTTGAAATGCGATATCGCAAGACACCCGTTTTCACTTCTAATTCGTTCAAATACGAAACACTTTCTTGATATAAATCTGGCACTTCTTTTATACCGAATCCGTAAGTTGATTTCTCCTGGGTAATTTGAAAGTAATTTACACATCGACCCTTTAAACACTTCATTATTCGCTCCTTCTCGTCGTCATTCATTCTTAAACCAAAACAAATAGATTTTAATGCTGAATGCTCGTAATAATTCTTTCCTATTACATCCGAAATTATTCTCGTTTCTTTTTCATAAGACCATAATTTCGATTTAGTTCCAATTAGCTTGTTTATAATTTGATCGTCATTATTAATATCAAGTACACTCAGTTTCGGAAGTTTTAGTGAATACTTGACAGATAATGAACGAAGTTTTTGATACATATTATCATTGAGCAACGTCTTAGTTTCGTATCCTAAACAATAGCCTCTATGTCCATTTGCATAATGTGCCCAAAGAAGCTCATTGCTTTTTGAATTTGACAATGAATAAATACCAATCGATTTCCTTGATGAAATAACGTCTTGGGTTGCTGCTCTGAAGTCATCCAAAGCATCTTGATTCCCTCCAAATATTTTCCCAATTACATTCGTTTGTACATCAATTCGGTCAGACGAGACCATTGCTTCACAGGGGTCGTTGAGATCTTCATATGTAGGAGCATAAAAACAATTTTCCTCTAATGCCTTTAGGTCACGTAAAAATATTTCCTCATTCCCTCCCCTGTATTTATATACGATCATTTTATTATCAATCCAAATACGACAAAAAAGGTCAATATTGCCAAATAAATAAAGCAATTAACTGAAACAAACATGGCAGATAACAAACTATATTCTCCATTTCTATAATTGCCCAATGGCATCTGAAATTCCTTAAAATCTGTACTTACGGACTCATTCACAATTGAATTATATAATCCCCTAAATTTTCGCTCATGCTGCAAATAATAACTATCCAATATCCAAAGTATAATCACTGGAATATATCCAATTTGGATCAACCAAATGTTTTTCGTGTTTGCGTAAACAGCCAAAACACCTGTGACAATAGCCAATGTAAATCCCTTTATCTGAAAGGAATTCGTATTCATCCTTGTAACAATACCTTGTATCATTTCAAGGTGCTTAATTTGATTAGGTGCTAAGCTCATAATTGATCTCTATTTTTCATCTGATCATACAACTGGTCTAATGGGTGATCCCTCTCATTAAACAGTCGCTTCCATTCATCAAGATCATTCCAAGATAATGAATGTAAATGACCCGTATCAATCTTATACTCGAAACCTTCATTTACCGCTTTTGAAAAAAAGTATCGCTTCCCCTTCCTGTGAACAGATGATGGTCTTTTCTCAATAAGCTTGCTCATTTTTAATTCTGAATAAATCCAACCCGATTCTGTTTTTTTTACCATCTCCTTCGTAGAGGTTGATATAGACTTATGGGTATTAAGAAAAAATAGAGTCTCCGTATTATATATCATCTCGTTCAGAGCAGCGGATAGAATCATATGAACATGAGTGGTAGTATAATTTCTTTTATCATAGTCATATGTCTTTGTCTTTTCCTTGTAACAAATCGCCTTGTCGATTTGTTTCAAAAGATCATTAGAGTACCCCCAAACGCAAGAGTCAATGAAAGCTTTCAATCCAAAATTTTCTTTTAAGAATCCAGCCAACATTAGCGCCTTGTCATTATCGAGATGGGAATGGGAAATAAAGACATCAGCCTTCACTTGTGGAAACCAACTTTCTCTCATTGCCGATGCATCAAAATTACCATTCGGAAGTAAGAACTTGTCTAATTTCTTATGAACTTCTTGAGAATGTTCTTTAAAGATTTCTTCACCCACAGATTTAAGTTTTTCTGGTAGTGTTTTGTCTCCAGTCTTCCAATTTAATTCAAAACCCAAATGCATAACTTATATATTTTTAGCACGATTAATTACAAATTTATACAACGAATCAAGCGGGTGCTGATCTTCTTTAATATTCTCAAGCCACTCGAGAAATTCGCTATGATTCAATTTGTAGAGGTGATCCAATTCCAAATCATATTCAATATTTTCTGTAATCATCGCCAACGTTTCAGCCTTTCCTCCCTTTGAAAAAGATTTGGTAAATCGCCTAGTCGGAGCCTTTTTTCGTATTAGTCTTGATTGAGCTATTTCTGCATAAATCCAAGGAGATTTCGTTCTTGATACAACCTCGCTAGTTGTAACTGAATTAGGAGTATTCAAGAAAAACAAACATTCGCATTGATCCATCATTTTACTCAACGCAACGGACAGCATCATATTCACATGACTCGAAGCTTGATTACACCCATCCAAGTCATAGAGGCCCTCTTTAATTTTTGATTGCCTATTATTAATCTTCATCAAAAGTTCATCAGCATAACCCCAGACAGTTGAATCAATAAACACATTTAATCCGAATACTTCTTGAAACATTCCTGATAGGTATAAAGCCGTGTCCATATCATCATGGGAATGTGATAGAAATATATCTGCTTGAACTTGTGGAAACCATTCCTCTTGAATCTTAGTACCATTTAGACTTCCTTCTTCTCCTAAAAATTCATCGAGCGATTTATGCACAATAGCATTTTGAGACTCAAAGCTTTCATTCGCAACTCTTTTCCATTCATCCAGTAATGCAGCTCTTTCAGTAGTTCTTTCAATTGAAAAGGAAAAATCAAATCCTAAATACATTATAAAGTTGTTTCCCCAAACCTACCAACTATCTGAACCATTGTCAACACGTATAAATACTCAATTTTACACTCGTTAATTGCAACAATTACCTAGTTTTATCAAAAATCTATACTTTATGCAGTGATCGAAGAATTGCGAAATAGCTTTAGCAAAAGACAAGTTTGAATGCTAATGAATTGTATAGCAATAATGTGTGATCATGATTGAGATCAATGCTTAATTTGGTGACTTTTGAAAAAAAGATGCGCAGATAAAACATCTTAATTTCGTCTTCCGAAAATCAATGCTAACAATCCCACAACAGCTACTGTTCCAACACCAATAGCTAATCCTGTTTTAAAATTATCTGCCTGCTCACTTTTATGCTCTCCTCTATGTACCCAATTTTTAAAATGCTCGCAGTTGTTTTCAAGATAATTGTAAGCCTTTTTCCCAATCTTTGAAATAGCTCTTCTTATAGCATTTTCACGCTCAAATTCGTCCCCATAGAATCTATCAATGTTTGATGGAACCAAGAATATTAAAAATTTTGCCAATTCGACATTTTCAATTATACAAACACCTTTTGTATAATTTGCTACAAATATATGTTGTCCGTGGTCTACATCCTGCCCAAGATAAATCACATAGTGATCCACCATTCCAAAGAATTTTTTTCTCATAATTATTGCATCCGCCGGACGGATGGCATTTACCCTAATAAATTGATCTAATGTCATAATTAAATTTTTTAACGATTAAACTTCACTCCAAATGTATTTGAGTTGAAGCGAAGCAAAATCGAATATTATCCCAAGGTCTTTTCAAGGTCGTTCTATGGTAGCTGTGATTTTTTAAATCCGTTAATCCACTTATGCACGTTTCCCTTTATTTCTCTGTGATAAAGCTCATTCTTCCCAATTCGATACCTCCTATGTTTGATTTCAGAAGTAAACAATACTTTTTCCTCAAAGTCTACACTCAGTTGTCTCAATGGAGTGAATTTTTTAGAATGATCACCTCGTGGAGAAATCAGCTTCTTAGCACACAGTTCATCAAATAAAACAATGATAAAATCTTTTTGATTCCTATCGAATCGAATGAGGTCAGTATTACCCGGGTGGAACAAATTATGAAACTCCTTAGTTGACCTAATAGCTTTGGAATCCTTCAAAAAATATGCAAGATCATCTAAGTCTTCCGTGCGCTCACCTGTCCATTCATAATACCTATCAATAGTTTGTTTAGTATCTTCAACAGGAACACCCTTTGCCATAAATGAATGAAGTAGATCAAAACTCATCATTTGACTTAGTTTATCGTAGTCCCAACCATTAATATCGCAAGAAGCTCTCAACCCAAATGTTATTTTAATCAGAAATTTTTTGGGAGACATGTTGACACGCTCAACAAGACTTATCAGTATTTGTTTGGATATCTCACTTACAATATATTCGACTTCTGCTTTATCATCTGGATCATCAATAATTTCAACCCTTGAATTTATTCCTGTAAGAAATGAAGATGCGAATGAGCCAATAGCTTCATTCAATACATCATTGGACGAAGAATCAAAATTTTCAACCCAAGAAAGTGTTCTCAGCAAAATTACGTCAATCTTATGCTCATTGATTAACATAATACACCGATCGTAATTATCCACGAAGATTTCTCTAATTAATTCTTCTAATCTTTTGTCCATAATCAATATTCTGATCCTTACCTAGTACACGCAAGAAGTAATCCAAACATAAAATTCGAACTACTCAATTCAAAAAATAAAGGTCTTACTCAACAACAACAGGTGCATCGTCGTCTTCATAAAAGATCTTAAGCATCAAGTCTTTAACCGTTGGATAGAGCATTTCAAACATCTTCTTCTTGTCCTCTGGAATATCACTATCCTCAAGGCTCAAAATAACTAATAATGGCTCTGCTATGTCCAACTCACGACAAATCTTTTCGACCGTAGATTTTTGTGGCTTTCTCAAACCTGTTTCAATCTGACTTAAAGCAGTTTGCGTAATGCCAACTGCTAAACTGAACGCTGTCTGATTCAGTCCTTTTTCCTTTCGTAATCTTTTTATAGTTGGTCCTACGTTCATGTTTGTGTATTATAACTAAAAAAAATCTTCCCAACGATCCTTGATGTAATCGTACAATTGGTAGAACAATATGCGCTTACCAATGGATTTTATCTCTTTAGCTCTTTTACTTTTACTTAGCTCTTTTCTGGCTTCTATCAAAGCCACTCTATTTTCTTTCGTCAGGTCTTCTTCCGCAAGGACCTGATCAATAATATCTAATATTTTGATTTTCATATCGTAATAATTTTGATTTGGTTAATTCTCTTAATACTCGGTTAGTGCTTTGTACAGCACTCTCTATTGTACTTAGAAAAGAACCATCCTCATCATCACCACGACTTGGTTTGGAATCTCTTACTACTTTACGCAAATCTCTGCGCAAGTCTGCATATATTGTGTTCGAATACACCAACTTCACAAGGTGTTTACGAATTCTCAATAACTTCTTTCTTCTTTTACTTAACTTTTCACCTAGCGCTATTAATGCTTCCTTTAACTTTCTACGCTCTTTTTGAACCTGTTGGTAATACTCATTGGGTTGCGTTCGAGGATCATAATTAATATACTCCTCCTCGATCCAACTTGGCATCTTGAGGGGCTTAATATAGATGTGCAGTGGATAATGCTTCACCTCTTCAAATCTCTGAAGGCGATCGTAACTCTCCTTAAAAGCTTTCGTTAACTCTGCGAATTGAGACTTTGAAAATTGCATTTTTTCAATGCTAAGACTCAATTCTCTAGCCGCTCTGGTAATCGGTGAATTTTCTATTTCATTAAGTGCACGGTTGATACCAGAAACTTCATCGTGAAGAATCTTTGCATCTTTTTTGTTAGCCTGTATGTGTATAATTGCACTCATATAATACTATAACGCAAATATACATTCGAGGTTGCCTAAAGCCTATTTTTATTAAGTTTAATTTAATATTTTAATTTCTACTAACTGGAATAGGGAAGGAAAAGTGGTATTCACTCCGTCCTCAGTTTGTTTTCCAAAACATAAAAACAAGTATAATATAAAGCGGCAGAGCCGTACTTGTTTTTACCAGCATCCACACAGCTTTAAAAAGCAGTATGGCTTGCCTTGTTTTGTAAAACACCCTGTGGGGGGGGTATTGAGTAGCGGTGGGCTTGGCTTTGCCAAGAACAGAGTAGCTACGGATGAGACCCGCCCTTGCTCCACTCACAGTAGGCTCGCTCGTTACAGTAATATTGTCCACCATGTTCCCAATCTTACCTCCACTCTCCACACACAAAAAGCAAAACACTCCGTAAACTCCATGTTTTCCTTTTTTTCCATCACTGGCTCAAGGCTGTTTTTCCAGTATAGTTTCACTAATTTAGATTTATGGAAGATTTAAAAAATCAAATACTACACGGTGTCATAAGAAACGGCTTTGAAGCTCGACGACATGTGGCAATTTGGAATGTTATTGTTAAAAACGTAACCACAATTAAATCATTCCCAGAAGTGCACCAAAACTTCTTCGGACACATACAATCCTTAAGTGGAGATACTATAATTCTCAAAACTGCACACATCTATGACCCTCCCTCAAAAAGATACGTAGTCAGATCTCTTCCGGCTATTATTAAAAGAATTGAATCATCATCATTTGAATTAATAAAAGACTTGAATGAACATCATATAACCAAATATTTACTTACCATTCCTAATTCATCACATCTAATCGATGATTTAAATTCAAAGCCATCAGAATTTTTAACGAATTTCTCTTCACACTTAAAATCGCTTATCAATTCTCCAAATTATTCCGATTCGATCAAGGAGGTGAAGGAAATTCGCGATAAATATATTGCGCACAACGAACTTGTAACAAAAACAATAAATCATGATTTCAAGACAATTCAATCATTAACAGAACTAGCTTTAAATAGCGCCATAATTATCGAGTCATGCCTATTCCAAACAAGCGAATATTTCATTGATGATGATATTAGCCGTGGCACTTATTTTATTAGAAAAACAATTGACGATTTAAATACCTTTAACCATTCACATAAGTAGCTATTTCTTTCTTGCCCATTCCAAGTCTTCAATTTTTAAATTAATATACTTGACCTCGTTAGCTAAATCCTGTAACCCTTTATCGTCTCCTAAACAAACCAATAGCTCATCGCTTACTTTCTCAAGCACACTTGAAGCATATCGAATACGCTTACGTAAAGTTTTAAACCTTTCAGCAGAAATTTTCACATCATTGCCATCATGGCATTTGATTTCTTTTGCAAAATTCTCGAAACTCAGCTCAAATTCTGTTTGATCGACATCAACTGGGATGAAACCAAGTGAAAGTGCTACTCCTTTTGAATTTTGATAATTCTCACTTCCGATTCCTCTTGATATTGTAATTCTTTGAACATCTCGTTCCAAGTAGCAAAAAATGTATGGAATAATAATTTCTTTTAGAGCTTTCGTTAGGTGTCCTTTTTTCCTTTCTTCTTCAATAATTACCCAATGTAAATCTGCACCAGCATCTTGTATAGCTCCTATAACTTTTTCCGACTCATTCTTTATAAAGTAAAAGTTATACGATGGGGAATTAAACGGGATCTTTTCATCAAATCGTGGTTCGTGATCCCAAACCTTGGCAAGAAGCACTGTATCACTCAGGTTTCTTGTGAAAATTAATTCATTGCTTAATCCAGAGTCAAGCAGATCAATATATTTCAGAATTGTCGATTCAGTCATAATCAATGAATATTAACTGTTGGTAGCTACACAATGTGTATAAATCTGCCAAGGTTTGAATTTAAAGTTAGGAATAGTTTTCGAACCAATTTTGATAAAACGAAGCATACGACTGTATACATTTTAGCCGTTTTTAGCGGTTTTTTGATTAAATTAGAATACATGATTTGTAAACTGTGTCTAAACAATTATCCAAAGTTAGCTGACTCTCATATTATTCCAGAATTTGAATATTTACGTAATAAAATTTTTGCTAAAGGAGATGGGGCGATGTTTGATTTTCAAAGAGGTAAAATCAAAAAAAGTCGAAAAGGTGAATATGAGAAACTTCTATGTCTACAATGCGAAAGTAATGTAAACAAAAGATATGAAAGTTATGCATTAAAGCTGTTTTACGATGGCAGTTATCCAAATACAAACTTCAGTTGGCAAAAGCTCAATAACCTCCAGTTCGGAACAGTTCTACATTACTCAGGTGTCAATTATCACAAATTAAAGTCGTATTTACTTCTCAATTTATGGAGGTCAGCTATAAGTTCTCGCCCTTTTTTTGAGCGAATTTCAATTCCAGAAGAAAGGTTGGAAAGTATGAGAGTTAAATTACTCGAAAATATTCCATTCGATGAAAATGACTTCGCAATCTCGATTCACAGTTTTGAATATTCACAAAGAATTTCACCTACGATTATTCAGCCAGCAACAGCGGAGGATATTAGCTTTTTTTTAATAGGAAAAACTTTCTATCTGTATCATCACAACGATTCAAAGGTTAATGACGAAACAATATTTTTAACGCCTAAAGAAAATGGAGAGTTTTCTGTTCAAATTGTTCCAGAAGATAGGGCATCTCAAATTTTAAATAGATATCATAAAACTGACATCTTCAATCTGTAACTTGCTAGGCTATCAATTAGCGAAAAATAAAGTTCCAAATATCATCTCTAAATGCTATTAATATTGGAATTAAGAGAGCTGTGATTACAAGGAAAGTGACCTTGACACTTTTTAGAATTAAAGATTTTCTCTTTCTTTTTATCAGTAAGTTCAATTGGCTTGCCCCATGTGGTGTTAACAGAAAGTATTCAGGGTTGCTCTCCATATCAATGAATCCATTATGGTATAATTCCGTAAAACAATCAATATATTCTATTCTACCAAGAGAGGTGTAAACGTATCCTTCGTAGTCATCCATCTTATGGTTCTGGATGGCATTTAACACAACAATTTTTTTGCTTTCTTCATTCATAACTTTACTACTATAGGTCAGTAACTAGGAAGTCTTACGGACAACTAACTACACGTCTTCTTTAAGTTAATAATGATTTTTAAATCATTATTAACTTAAAGAAGATTAAACCCGTATGCTTCGTAGATGCAGTTACATGCTATCTTCCTCAGCTTTCGCTATAATCCCTGTGAATTCGGATTCTACAAATCCAGCATACCATGTTCTGCGATTTTTAACGTCTTTACCTTTGAAAAGCTTCAAGTAACCTTTTGTTCTTTCCAATTCATCAGGCATATTTATTCCGTTTGTGACTTTTTCAATATAAACTGGTTGAGCATAGGTCACATTAGCAATATCTTTATATATCTGAATATCACTCTTTTCTTTCGAGTTAGTTTTTTGAAACCAAACCTCAAATGTTCGATTATGAATCTCTCCGTATCCAGGGAAGTAGCTACAATCCTTTCCTCTGCCAAATAAATCCGCATATCTATCAGATTTATAATGAACTGTTTCAGTTTGATTCTTTGTTAACGGTTCAATTCTTTCTGATTCAAAGCAAATTCCAACAGTATCTTCACTGGAGAACCATTTGGGGTGTTTTTTAGCATAGTCATTATATTCATCATCCTTACTTTGCTCTTCATCAGTTGATGTAGATACTTTAAAAGTGACCTGTCTATCTACAGGCTCTACTGATGATTCATTGCTCGAGTTTTTTACGATGTATGCAACGGTACCGACAGCGACAAGAATTAATAGAATTATTATATAAGTCATGGTGAACGATGGTTATTGGTATATAATGTTGTGTAGTTTTGGTAACGTTCTATTTAGTTTTCACCGTGTATTTTTTATTCAATTCAGCGAGACCATTTTCTAATCTGAATTCTACCTGATTGTTGTCGAATTTTAGAGTTAGTGAGGTAATTGTTTTCTCAAATTGATCTACAAGCGATCCGTAGCCGATCTCTGTGACTTCCTTCTTAGCATAATTTCCTGTCCAAGGTTTTTTAGGAAACTTTGTAAGCGGTGCCGAATATGAATTTACAATTGTAAATGCGTGGCACTCTAATTCAATTTTTCTTGGGTTCGTTGGAATATTAATTAATGAATAACTATGTGCTAGACAATTCCTTAGGGCTTTTATGGCTCCTACTTCCTTGGGTTGTAAATCAGTAAAGTCATTAAGCGCAATTTCAATTGGATTCTCATTACTATAATTACTTGATTTTAAGCAAAAAACGCTTCCAATAATATCTAGTACTAAATAGTAGTTTACAATTCCAATAAAGGAATAGGGATTGAAAATCACCTGGTCGCGCTCTACTAAAGTTTCTTCACTTCCTCCTGTCTCTAAGTTCCTATTGGTTAAATATCTCGCATCCTTAATTGCCTGTTTTAGACTGGATAGCCTATTTGGTTCAACTTCGAATTTATTAATGAAATTTCTGAGATAATCGTTCATTTATAGTGGGGTATTATGGGGCTATGGTACCTAACTGGTTTATATCCTCTCAAAATGTACATATAAAATACTTATTAGAATTCTAACATGTCCTTTTACTTCTTGTATTGAGTACTTCTACTTAAAACTTTAAGTACTCTTTGCAAAAGCCAATTTATGGCTTCAAAAGTAAACTTGTCAAGGTCATGTAAATGGCGCTACTCGATCATGTGTTTCTGCATTCTTCCTTGTAAAGTTGAAACAATTCTAACAAAAGATCAACACGTATAAATACCTGATTTTCAAACTGAAAACTGCAACAATTACGCACGCTTCACCCTCCATTCACCTTCATCCGAATTAATTCGTATAAATCCGTGTAAATGTGAATGGTACACTCCCAAGTTCAGCTCTTTGTTGGATCCAAACAATCGCCTTTGACCAGATTTCCTCACCAATTATTTTGGAACAACATTTTGTTTCACCCAGTCATGAGCCATAAATAAATTCCCAAAACGGATATATCAATTAAAGTGGCCGAAACCACGTAAAAACCACGTAATACTACGTGGTTTTTTTTTGTTCAGTCACGTAGTTTTACTCGTGTTTTTCCAATATGGGGGCTGTAGGTTTGTAAAGAATACAAGTCGCCAAATCTGTACTATTAATTACGTCGGAAGTGCTTCTTAAAAACGAAGAACAATGGAACATTCAAAACAGCCATTTTTATTGACATTAATAGTGTCAGTATGTATAATGTTGGGTTCAACAACATTTGGACAAATCTCCTCGATTCAAGCATCTTTTTCTACGGCAACATCATCCTATGATGATCAGATGCAAATCACAGAAGTTGATATCACAGCAGATATAGATAATGAGGCAGACTTTGGAAGTGTTCATGTAATAATTTATTCGATGGAAGGAGATCAAGTCGCAGGATTTAAAAAATCAAAAAGTGAACTCATTACAGACGGTCAATTAATCAATGGCACTTTAAGTATCACTATTTCTGATTTGATGCCGTCCGATGAGTACAAAGTAGAGTTTCAAGTGAAACGAATTGATGGAGCAAATTACCCTGTGATAGTAAACACCTATAATATATAAGAGCATGAGTGTAATTAATAGATTGTCGAAACTCATTTTTATAGTGGCGTTGTGCTTTACAAATCAATTGTACGGTCAACTTGTCACAATTAATATTCCAGTTTCTTATGACAGCTATACGGATAGCAAAGGCGACACATTAAATTTTGGTAGCGATACTACCATGCACACTGGAGTATTTACAAATGGGGGTACAGGTTATTATAACCGTGCTTTCATGTATTTTGATTTATCCTCAATTCCGGCTGGAACCACAGTAGATAATGCAGAAATTCGTGCTGTCATGTCCAGCGGAAGTACTTGGAGTCAAGATTGGGACGTGAAAAGGGTGACAGAAACTTGGTATGAGGACTCAATCACACATACTAATATGCCGACGATATCTGATGGTGCTGATTATGGTTATTGGTCGTATAGCGCAATCGGCAGTGATACCGTTACGTTCGCGGTAGGTGCAATATTACGTGATATCCACTGGGGCATGAAAGAAAATTTCGGTTTTGTGATAGAGTCATTAGATGAAACAGATACGACGGGGAACAATTTGACACTCTATTCGGGTGAATGTGTTGATACTGTATTACGTCCATTTTTACGTGTAGAATACTACTTTCCGATTGAGTTGGATGTAGTTACAATAGTTCATGAGTCTGACTCAGCTGCCGCGGATGGGTCCATTACAGTCTCACCAATATATGGATCTGAAAATTATACGTACTCCTGGGTAAATTCCAGTGGTACAGTTCTTTCCACAGATAGTATTCTAGATTCGCTGAGCTACGGCTGGTATGGCTTACATATTACGGGAACTGAAGACGACGAGCTCTATCAAGCATTCTTAGTTGGGACAGATTGTAGGTCCGTAGACATTGATTTTAGATCTTCTTCAGATTATGCAGACTTTGCTACTACATCGGAATTGCCTTGGGGTGGAATTGATAAGCCCAATGTAAATTATGGGAATTATGCTCACTTCTTGACTTTGGACTGGAAATACGGAGGAACTTGGGGCAAAAGCTACAGTTATTTAGATCTCCAGTTGTGGATTGATGATCGATTTACAATTGAAAAGTCAGACTTAACTCTTTATGGTAGAAACCATTATATTTCAGCTTGGACTACGAATGAATCTGAACTTATAAAGGTTACAGAGCCTTGGGTAGAAGACGCTATTACATATAACAATTCACCGGCAACGACAGAATCACTTTTAGTATTTATTGATTCCACTTCAACAAGTACTCAAAATCGAACAGTTGATATCAGTGATTTTTGTGATTCTTGGAAGACGGACAATAATGCGAATTACGGGATGCGGTTACAGCTAGATACGTTTGCAAACACATTTATAACGAAACAGCATTATTATTCACCAAATAATGGATCCACAGCGATTAGACCTTTGGTTGAATTTACGGTGAATTTAGAGTACAACAATACGCCATTAACCTGTAATCCGGAATTGCGCTCGCATAAATCATTGCAAAGTGGATGGAGCAGTAGTTATGCAACCGCTTCCAATGGGGAAGTGAAATTTAGCTTTACCGAAAATTACGCTGTTGATACCGCTTTATATCTAGCGATCAATATTTATGACGAGGATTTAGATGAAGTAGCAAGTTGCAGTAGTGGTGGATTTACCACCACAGGTATGACCGCGTTCAAATACGATTATGGTTACAACGAATATACCTTAGACCTCACCGGAATCTCTGCAATAACAACTGGGAACTTCTATTTCATGGAAGTCATCAATTCCAAAGGAGATAAAAAGTACCTCAAATTTTACTACGAAGATTAATCTCAAGAAAATATGAAATTAAAGAAGTCAGAGAAATTAAAAAAGAGCCTTAGCATAGTGCTAGTTTATGCATTGCTCTTTCAGGAAGTAGTGCCTTTTTCAATGGCTATGGCGAGTCCTTCAGTGAGTGAATTCATACATTCATCAGGGACAGCTTCATTGCCGGAATCAATAGAGGGTAGATCACATGATATTGTTGGAAATGAGGCGATGGAATGTAGTACCGATGCTTTGGAAGAAGTTTATACTGATCCAGTAAACTCTGAAATGGATGGTGTAATGAGTGTCACAAGTTCTGGAACCGGACAGGTTGATAATTCAGGATTTTCTCTTGGTTCTACTGATGGAATGGTGGACAAGTTTACAGGTGATTTTTCGTATTCAATTCCATTGATGGACGTTGAAGGATATCCGATTGTTCTTACCTACAATTCTAATGTTGCAATGAACTCCGAGGCGTCTTGGGTTGGACTTGGTTGGAATTTGAATGTTGGCTCTGTTACGCGTGAAATGCGCGGAATACCAGATGAATTTAACGGTGAACAAGAGATTACCAGAGAATTTAACCAGTTGGATGCTGATAATGATGGGTATAAGGCTGGCTTTTATACATCTATAGGTTATGGAATGTTCCCAAGTGTCCAGCTTACTTTTCTTTGGGGAAGCTACAACAGTAGTTATTTGGGGTTTGGTAAAACCTTTGATTTTGGACTACAATCCCAATGGTCGATGTCAAATGACAATGAATCATTTTCAATAGGTGCCTCATTTGGTTTAGGTTATACAACGGATACCAAAAACGGAATTGGCAATAGCTCTCAATTTGGACTTTCGTTGGGTGGAGGATTAACTGAGGCGGTCGCGGCTAACGGTAGTGTGACCTACGGAACATCTCAAAACTCGAGAATTGGACTTACTTCACGTTCCATTAGCACGAACTTAGAAAGTAGCCTTACTGGTAATCTTTCATACAGTTCTTCAACTCAACTAAAATATGGAACAGCAACACAAGTACCAAGAATACCATTTAGCTCTAATACAGGTGGCACACAAGTGAACGCTGATATCTCGGTGCGATTTGGCACCAATGGTCTGAGCATGGCTGTGGGAGGGATTTTTCAAGATTTCAATTCTTCCAATCAAATTACTTTAGATGCTAACAATGAAATTCAGCAACCGGCCATCGGCTATTTTCACAGTGGGAAACGAGGTAATTATATTCAAGTAGATAATAGTTATCCGATCATGGATTTCAATCGTGCTGGTGGTTTTGAATATTCTGAAGAAATGTCAATGTTGGATTTCTCTGCGCAGACCTACGATATTTTTAGAGCAAATGCCATGGGTTTTTCTTCAACTTTCAGAGGAAGGCGCGGTGATTTTGGAACATATTATGATCCAACCACAGCTTCAGAAACACAAATTGACTCACATAACCCTAGTGCCAGCGTCACCTTTGGTACAAGTATTCAAATTGCCGTCGGATACGCATATGCAAATAATGAAGGAATTGTTGAGTCAGGAGACTTTACAAAAATTCTAGATTTTGTTGCAGAAGCTAATGGAGATGATTTTGATGATGAGGTTTATTTCAAAAGCTTGGGTGAACCGACACCTGAGGATATGGATGCCTATGAATACATGGGCGGAGCATGGCCAAGTGCGTTTGCAATGGGGTCAGCTTCTGATGATATTGTTTCACTAACATCTGCTCTACAGTCCACAAATGGTGTGTCGAGTAACATAACTTCACCCACGCTCAACAATGAAATTGATGAGTTAATTCAATCCAATCATTTGGAACCAAAGATTGTATCAGATCTATTAGACGACTACTATAGCTACAATGATAACTACGAGATGTATGATTTGAATTTATTCGGTGACTCCACTGATTATTCAAATATTTCAGTGGAAGGATCATCGCATCGCGAACATAATCACCTATCAGCCATTGAAGCGACATCCAATAACGGTATGCGCTATATCTTTGGAATCCCTGCATATAACTTGAATCACTCAACAGTGAGTTTTAGTATTGACGGCGGATCAACTAGTCCTACAAGCGGACTGGTTCAATACACAGCTGGTACAGATAATTCTGTAAGTAATGCTAGAGGTCGTTCACATTACTATGATAGGACGACAGTTCCAGCCTACGCACATACATTCCTTTTGACCGAAATGCTTAGTTCAGATTACATCGATAGGTCGGCTGATGGTCCTTCTTTGGATGATATGGGATCGTATTATAAATTCAACTACACCCAGTTATACGGGAATGATTATACCAATGACCCGTACCAATGGCGATTCCCAGTAACCGAAGATCAAGCCTTCAAAAACAAAGGACTTCTTGGGTCAACGTTGGATGATATGGCGAATTACACCTATGGTGAAAAGGAAATATGGTACGTACACAGTGTAGAAAGCAAGAACTTCATTGCAGAAATTTATCTAGAAGATCGGTTGGATGCATATGGAGTGACCGACGAAAATGGGGGAGTAGATGATGAAATGCCTCTTAAGCGAATCCAGAAAATTGTATTGTATAACCGTTCAGAGCGCATTAATAACGTTAACGCTGAACCCATTCAAACCATAGAGTTTGAATATGATTACTCTCTATGTAAGAATAGTCCAAGTAATAAGCATACTTATGTTCCAAATGTTGATTACAACAATTCTGGGAAACTGACGCTTAAAGCGATTCGTATTAAGAAAGGAAGCTCTGAGGAAATGGCCTTAGCTGCTTACGAATTTGATTATAGTTCGGAAAACCCAGATTTCAATTATGCGGCAGTAGATGCCTGGGGCAGTTACAAAGCGAATGACACTAATAAGCCAAATGACCTGTTTCCGTATGTTGAGCAAGATGAAACGACTGCAAATGAAAATGCACAAGCTTGGAAATTGACAAGTATCAAAACTCCTCTAGGTGGAGATATGGCCATTACTTATGAGGCCGATCGCTACGGATATGTTCAGAATAAAAGAGCAATGCGTCATTTTGAAGTACACGGTATGACGAATATATTCGATTTCCTCAAAATAATGGACGATGACATTTACAATGGAACAACGAATACAGGGTACGAGTACAATTCGTCAATGAATTTATCAGCATACGGACAGAGTTTTCACGATGCTGTATCGAACGATACAGAAGCTAAGACTCTTTATACTAGAACTTATGGTAAAATTGACATGAGCTATGTTCCGAACAACGTTATCATATTTGAATTGGATGAAGAGTATGATGATACTCTTAGTCAAGCTGAAGCTGCACAAAAAGTGCGTGATGAGTATTTTGATGATATCCTGAATGCAGGCGATCGAACGATTTATTTTAAAACCTATTCAGAAGTAAGTTTGGACGGAACGGTGAAAGATTATGTTCCCTTGCCTTGCTTAATCACACCTGATGTTACAGGTGCTTTTGACAATTTATCATCGTATGATGACGATTTTGAAGCGGTTGGAGTTATGCCTCCGTCATCAGGAGGTGCAAATTATCAGTATGGGTATGTTGTTTTAGCACCATCCTTTGCTCCGGAAAAAATGAAAAAGAAAAATCCAGGAGTGGATGACGGGTTCGAAATGCATCCAATTCAAAAAGCAGTGTTGGAATTTGCGCGGACCAATTTACCTGATAAGATTTATGGCGCCTGTGCCACTTGTGTAGGAAATACGGTAATTGATAAGGCGGTTCAAGGAAACAAGAATGTGAACATTATCATGAGAGGTATGGGCTACGCACACAAAATGGTTACAGGCTTATCTACATTGAGATTATACGAGCCAGATGGAGTGAAGTTTGGAGGTACGGCAAGAGTATCTCAAATAACTTACTCCGATAACTGGGATGATATTTCCGGAGAATATGAAAGCACCTACTCTTGGACTTACTCTTACAAGAATAGTACTGTCGAATCTGGCGTCGCTTCATATGAGCCTTCTACTGCAAGAGATGAAAACCCATTGTATCGATGGAATACGTATGTGAATGTAAGAGAACGATTTCCGAATGAATCGAAATTTACGCCTGCACCATCCGGTGATATGTTATTTCCAAACCCGGTTGTTGGTTACGAAACGGTAGAAGTTTATTTTAATGATGAGGATGCTTATGGTCACTCCGAGTCCATATTTCATACTTCAAAAACTTTCCCGACTCTTGAATACAATACCGCAATCAATAAAACAGACCGGGTAGAAAAGTCGAATTTCCTTACAGGTTCCAGCGATGATCGCTACGGATTTACACAGGGATATTCACTTGTTACGAATGATTATCATGGAAAACCGCTCAGTCATACGGTATATAGTAATCAAGGTAATATTCAGGCCCAAACAGTCTATGAATATTACGGATTGGATGATGAAATTAAAATGATTGACCGAGAAGGCGTGATCACAGAAGAGCGAGTGGGGCTTGAATATGATATGCACGCAGATTCTAGGTATGTAAAGGATCATTCCAGTACATGGATGTTTGGTCTATCCGCCGTTTGGACGATTCCTTCCCCGATCCCACTTATCATCCCTATCATATTCAATACTGATAGAAAGCGTGAATTTTATTCGCACACATTTATTAAACACATCAATAAATCTGCTATTGTAAAAAGTATCCAAACGACCAATATGCAGTCTGTTAACACAGCAGAAAACTTGGTGTACGATAGAGAAACAGGTGTTCCATTGATTACTAGTTTGAAAGATGAATTCAACGATGAATTGTATTCTTTCAGTTACCCTTCTCATTGGTACTATGACCAATTTAGAAGTCGAAGTGATGTTGAAGGATTATCGACGGCAGGAATTGTAACGGGACAAGACTTAACGACTACAATTAGCATGACGGATAATTTTGTAGAGGGAGACCACCTACAATTAGTAGATGGTGCAACAGTAAAAGAAGCATGGATCTTGAGAATTGACGGCAGCACCGCAACCCTAATTGATTCCATAGGTTCAGTCTTTGATGATCTGTCAGGGTCTATTACCGTGCATCTTCTGAATTCGGGTCGTGAGAATCGCTTGACCGAATCAATGCAAAATATAGTCACTAAAAAAGCACCTGATTTGAGCAACGGAATATTCGAGTTCCCTCAAGAAGAGATACTCTCAAGTGGTGTTCTTACCTATAGAAATAGAAACAATATTAAGTGTAGAATTACCATTGGTCACAAAGTGAGTAATGAACTCGTTATTGGCTCGCAAGCGAACCCATACCTGTATGGAATTCGAGGGAAATTAGTGCCTGAGGCGCAATATGCTTGGCAAACGGAGCGAGTAAACGCAACTCATACACATGGCATTCGATTCGATGGTGAATACCTTTCTTTTGTGCCATTCTACGATGTAGATACATTAACGGGTGAATGGTACACTATTGATGAGACTGGTCATCCTTTGAATGACGTCGGTGATGACTTTCAGGAATGGCGAATGTTGGGAGGTACAACCTTGTTCGATGAATATGGAAAACCATTAGAGAGTGCAGATCAAATCGATGTTCATTCGGCGCTCTTGTATTCATATAGCAATGAGTTAGCTATCGTACCGGTGGCACAAGCTGTAAATGCTAGAAAGCAAGATATTGCCTTTGACGGATTTGAAGACTATGATTATTACGAAGATATTGATCTAGATATTTACGAAACCCATTTCGATTTCGCCGATGAGTTAGGCCTTGGTGTTGCAATAACTACAGTTCAGAGGCATAGTGGTCTTTCTTCTTTGCGAATCAGTGCAAGCACTACGGCTACCGTTAATAAGGTTGTTGGTGAGGTTTGCCCAAACCCTGGAGATGGCATGACTGATTCTGTCTTTGTCGCAGATTCATGTTTATGCATTCCTCCGTTTGAACCAATCGCAGGAGAATACATTGTTGGAGCATGGATTAAAGTCGGGCTGAACAATGCAACTATGACAACGTACGATGATGGTGAAATTGAAGTAGTGGTCGGATCTGCATCAGGCCCTACAACGTATACTTTTACTCCTTCCGGTCCAATTATAGATGGATGGCAACGCCTAGAAGGTCAGTTTACCATCCCGTCGAATGGAACAACTATCGCGGTGAGTCTTAAAAATGATTCGGCCGAAGATGTCTATTACGATGATCTTCGAATTCATCCCTTTTTAGCCGGAATGACGACCACTGTATATGATCCAAAAACATTGTTGCCTTTGGCCACACATGACGGATACAACTTCACAACATTCTACAATTATGATGAGAATCTTAATCAAGTGAGAGTGAGAGTTGAAACGGTTGACGGGATACAGACAGTTTCGGAAACTGAATTTGGAGGAAAAAAGACATTCAATTAAGCATCATTTGAAACAATAATAAGATGAAACGAATTAACATAGTATTAGCACTTGTAGTTCTTCTGTTCACTCAACATGTGTATGGAGCTATCGAATCGTATAATGAAAGACTCGAAGGTTCCGCAATAACTGGAGGAGTATTTCACGTATATGACGACAAGTATTTTGATATGCTCGCCAATCCAAATTGGGATGATGATTATAGAAATCAAAATGTTCTAAATACGGTTCAATTAGGAATTAACCCTGAAGTATTGCAGACAACAACATATACAACTGGATTTATTCGGGTACAAGTTGATTACGAGTATTGGAATACAGGAACAAGTTCCTTCGCGTGGGGAACGGCTATTACTGACACACTATTTGTGTCTTATGATGCGTCTTCTGGAACAGCATTGATTGACGATCTTTCCACTTTAACCTTTGAGGATGGGCATCATTTGAAAGTGACAGTTCTAGAGGTATCTAATCTAACTGTTGCCAATTTATACCTTGAGGCAGCTATCATTGTAGA
The DNA here is from genome assembly GCA_033791225.1 of Crocinitomicaceae bacterium. Taxonomy (GTDB): domain Bacteria; phylum Bacteroidota; class Bacteroidia; order Flavobacteriales_D; family Crocinitomicaceae; genus UBA4466. Next base: position 325,728 of record JASJHD010000014.1, on the reverse strand, counting down.
TCGTGTTTACATCTTTGACGGTGCTGCAGTGAGTGGAGCCTCCTATCAAGTAGTAGGAAACGATAATGACTATATACGCTTCAGTTGGGCGCCAAAAGATGGGGCGGAAAGCTATGAGTTGGAATGGGTGCACATCAATGATTATAAAGTAAGCTCTGGTCAATATTATGCGACTACGGATTTAAATTACAACTACTATTTAAATTCTACTCGGATCAATATCTCTGAGCATTTTTATGAAATCCCTAAGGTTTTTGATCATGGTTATCTGCTCTTCAGAGTGCGCGCTATTGGAAAGCAGGGCAACAAGTTTCAGCACAATTATTTTGGAAGTTGGACAAGTTCTGAATCAGGTCTAGTCAGTGCTCATTCTTCTGCACAACGATACTTCATAACAACAGAATATGATAGTCTGATGAACTGGTCGCATCAAGTCGGTTACGTAGAAGAAGGCAAACGTATGGAAGCGATTTCATTTCGTGATGGATTGGGTCGTGGAAGACAGTCTGTGGCACATAATACGGTTACAGAACAGGCAATAGTTTCAAATGTATATTATGACGAAATTGGACGTCCGGTGATCAGTGACTTACCAACTCCAGTGGAAGATGAGGAGTTAAAACACTATCCAGATTTTAACCGAGCAGATACCACAGGATACCCAAGTTATAATCTCAATTATTTCGACGTTCCGCCTACAGACACATGTGACATTCCAAGTAGTTTGGCCTTTGCTGATACAACTGGAGCAGGGAAGTATTACTCAACAAATAACGATGATACTGATGCTGAAAATGCCTACATACCGGATGCTGAAGGATTTCCTTTTACGCGAATAAAGTACAAGGATGACTTTACAGGTAGAGTGAATATGACGAGCGGTGCGGGCGAAGAATTTATTATAGGATCTGGACATGAAACGCGATTTGTTTATCCTTCACCAGATGAAAATGAATTGAACAGATTGTTTGGATCGGAGGTTGGAGATTTTACGCATTACACAAAAATGATCACCATTGATCCAAACGGACAAGTATATGCGCAATACACGGATATGGCTGGTAGAGTTGTTGCGAGCTACATGTTAGGCCCTAGCCCTTTGAATCTAGATTCATTGGCGGATACTGCATCAGATTCAGTTGTCTTTGAGCTAATTAACGGTCAACTAGCTGATCTAGGTAGTGCAGTGCCCATGACCACGTTTGATCATGCCTTTTTTATTGCTGAAGACAACGAAACATACACATTTAGCTATGCTTTCACTCCCCAGGAATATGAGAATGCATGTCTTGGCGCAACCATTTGTTTTGATTGTATGTACGATGTTGATTTACAACTTACAGACGATTGCGGAATTGCTTTTTGGGATACCACTTTTCAGGTGAATGGATCTACATTCGACGAAATGTGTGCTTCTCTTGGAGAGCAATCTTATTCCACAGCAGTTGTACTTCCCCAAGGAGTATATTACATGCACAAACAACTAGCAGTGAGTCAATCGGCCATTGACGAGTATTGGTGTGCTTATTTAGACAACGATACATGTTCGATGAGTTTACCGGACTTCTTCAACCTTTACTACAACGAAGAGTCTTTTTACGCATGTGAAGAGGAAAATGTATATATGCCCTTAGATCCTGATTCATTAGGTATTTGCGGTATCCACGAGCAAGTAATGCTGTACGATGTTTCTCCTGGAGGACAATACGCTTTATTTGAAGATAGTTCAGGAGTGTTTACCTCAAGCGATGTTACTTCGATATTTTACTCGAATGCTTGGGAGGATGTCGCCTATTTTGACGCAAACGGTGACACCATTTTTGTGCAAAATACCGCAGGTCAAATGGTGGAGCCAAATGAATTAACCTCCAATGAATTTATCAGTCTTTTTGATCCAGTTTGGGCAAATGCTTTAATTCAGGAGCATCTGGAATATTGTTTCTTAGAGTTTTGTGAGGACAATGGAGACTCGCACGAATATGACTTGGCAATGTTGAATACCTATGATTTTGATTCAGCATGCGTAATTGGATATACAGCACCAATGGGACATGGATCAACGATTGATCCTTTTACGAGTTGTGATACCACGAATTTAGATCCGTTTTTTGACACTGGTGGAGGTGGAATAAATTACACAAGTTCTATGGAAGATACGATGGCTAATTATTTAACCATTGAGTCCTCAACTTATACTATGTGGGAGGCTGCTGTTCTATCGGTTATGTGTCCAGATGATACTACATCTAGTGCGGCAGATGCATGCCTCTCTAACTATGATTCAAGCGGAGCCGATTCGTGTCAATTAGATCTCATTTGGATTGCTTTTAGAGAATTTTACCAAGGTCCAAAGAGTTCTTATTATTACTTGGCTCAGCATGACTATGCATCGGTCAACAATTGCGCAAATGCCTGTGTTTCTTCTAGCGCATCTGGTTGTGAAGATTACATGTACAAAGTCTCTCGTTTTGGAAACGTTGAAACTATGTTTGGAATGGACATTTATGCAACTCCAGACTCATTACAGACAGCTTCAGATACTCTATTTGGAAACACGTGTGTTTCACTCTGTGAAGCATACGCAGATGATTGGTTGGAAGCGCTCGATTCATGTGATTTCAGCAGTCTTGACTCGACTGATATGGCCAATTTATGGCAAGATATGGTTGATTTGTGTTCATTCGGGTGTAATGACGAACATCCGGTAGGAGCTTCAACAACTCCGACCGGAGATACGACAGCGAATGGACATTCGAATATTGATGATATATTGACAGAGTATTTGGGAGCAGGATACGAAGATGAGTGGTGTACTGAGTTATTAATTTCCTTGCCTGGTCCATATGTGGAAATAGACGCAATGACTGGTCAGCTAACTGCTAATTTGGATACGTGCGGATGTAACGCAATTTACGAAGCACAGTATGACTTAGTAAACAATAATCCGTTAAATTTTGGTTCGTTAGAAGAAATGTTGGCTTTCAATACTGGGATAGCTATGTCTGATGTTCACTTTCTAATGTGTGCTTGTGATGGTTTAATAACCGGATCATGGGAGGATGGTCCTGGCTCTTATGTTTGGAGAATAGATGCTAACTCTAGCTTGGCTTCATATGGGTACGATATTCCGGTGAGTTTAACCTGCCAAAATGAGGGTTGTGTAATTGATTGTGCAGTAATTAGCGCAGAAATGGACACATTAGATACTCGATTTAGTGGAGTTACTGATTTTGAGGAAACCCAAGCATATAGTGATATTCTAACCAATTATTTGAACCATAAATACAATTACCATTTATGGTATGAAGACTATTTACATTTTATCAATTCTTGCAATGCAACTTCGCAAGATCCATATTGTAGAACCAGTGATGCTGCGGTAGAACTTCCTTCTGTTTTGAATTTATTGGCTTATAGAGGACAACTGACGAATACCAGTGCTGATCAAGTAAACCTTCAATTGGAAAACGTAGTCTACGCCAATGGAATTCTACAAGACGAATTTAGTGATCACGACTATTGGAGTTCAGAGGCTGATAGTAGTTTAACGCTTTATTTAGACAGCGGAGATTGCACTATAAAACTGACGGCGTGGGACGAATTTGATTTTACGAGTATTGTCGACTTTGGAGAAATACAACCTGTAACAGAGAGTTGTTCAGTTTCAAATAAAAGCTTCACAATTCCCATCAAATACATTGATTGTGGGCAATTACAAATGGGAGAATTGTCAGGTGTCTCATTGTGCTTTAGCACCAACATATGCGTGTGCGACACTGCTGGACTAATACTTTGTGATGATTGGCAAATGCCTGAGGAAGATCCTTGTTATGAGCCTTATTTAACTGAGATGTATTACAATGGAATGAATGATTGGCAAGCTTCAATTGACAGTACTTACGCAGATTTTACTACAGATTATAACGATCAATGTGCAGCTGCATTCGCTACTGAATCTTTGGAATATGCTGGAAAGATCAGGACCTACCAATTTACTTTGTTCTACTATGATCAGGCAGGAAACCTCGTGAAAACGATTGCACCTGAAGGAATAGAATTGGGTTATTCTAGCAGCAACTCTACTATTAATGCAGCTCGCGAGTCAATAACAAGTTCTGCATCGGTAGGAGCAGCTGATATTCCAGATCATGATTACACGACAACATATGCTTACAATTCATACAACCAATTGGTTGAGACAACGAACCCAGATCAGGATGGAGACACGAAATTCTGGTATGACCGTTACGGTAGAATTTCAGCATCGCAAAATCCCGTTCAAGCAACTGAGAATAAATACAGTTATTCCAAGTATGATCCATACGGAAGACCAATCGAGGTAGGTCAAACCGTGCGAGTAACAGCCCCTACCGAAAGCGATTTGAAAACGGATGATAAAGGAGTATTGTTTGAAGTTTGGGTAGATGCAGGATCACGCACAGAAGTTACTGTTACGACCTACGACGAAGAACTATCAGTGACTATTGCAGCTAAGTTTAAATCTGGAGATCAGCAAAACTTACGATTGAGAGTTGCGACGGTTGCTTATTTTGTGAGCTTCACAGGTTCCACAAATGATACAACTGACTATGAATCTGCGATTCACTATTCGTATGATATTCATGGAAATGTAATTGAAACTTTGCAAGATGTTCCAATGATGTCTCCTGTAGATCAGGATATAAAATCGACTCAATACACATTTGAGTTATTAAGTGGAAATGTAGAAACTGTCAGATATCAAGAAGATGAAAACGACTTCTTCGAACATTCATACGATTATGATAGATTGAATAGATTAAGAAATGTGTATACATCTACTGACGATGTTCACTCTACCCATGAGGCCAATTACCGCTATTACGATTATGGACCTCTAGCGAGAACGGAATTGGGTGAATACCAAGTACAAGGATGTGATTTTAACTTCACTATCAATGGTTGGTTGAAAGGAATGAACTCATCTACTTTGGACGCCTCCCGAGACATGGGTAAAGATGGAAATTCAGGGTTCATGGCTTTGAATGACGATGTGCATACACTATTTGGTGAAGATGTTGCCGCATATACAATTGGCTATTTCAATGGAGATTACAGCGCAATTGGTACGAGCAGTATGGAAGCGAGCTATGACGGGAGCGATTTCGATAGTGGTTCAGCAGGACTGTACAATGGTAATATTCGACATACCGTAACAAGCATTTATGGAATGACAACGCTCGGTGCCACATATACTTATGACCAATTACAACGCCTCAAATCCATGACGGCGTATGAGAATACAAATGTTGCAAATGATTGGGACGGAATCAGTTCTACTACAGATTATTACAATGCGTATGAGTATGACAAAAATGGTAACATTACCAGCTTAACAAGAAATGCCACTTCGGCTCTTGGATTGTATATGGATGCCTTCGAGTATCATTACGTTGGGCTGGACGGCAATCCTAATAGTTCTAGTACTTCAAGAAGTAACCGATTAAATTGGGTAGATGACACAGGTGCCAATGATGGAATTGCGGGAGATATTACTTCCAGCATGAATTCAGGAAATTATGTCTATGATGAAATAGGTGAGTTAATCGAAGATAGTGATGAAGGTATCTCAGCCATTTACTGGCGCAGAGGAGATAAGAAGATCCTGAAAATTGTGCGTGACGATGCAAGTTCATCTCAATTAGAATTTATTTATAATCCCTTCGGTCAACGAGTAATCAAGATAGAGAAGCCACGTTCAGGAGGAACTATCGTAGCGACAAACCTATGGATCTATACCTTCTATTCCTATGATGCGAACGGTCAGGTTATGGGCGTCTATGATGCCAGAATGAGTGCCATTGACAATCGAGCTTGGTTGGATGAATTGAATATTTATGGATCTTCTCGTCTAGGACAGTACCGATCATCTGAATTATTATGGGACGACGGAGCTATTGCAGAAGTTACAGATAGCGTTTACCAGAACACTTTGGGACAACGCTATTATGAAATCACCAATCATTTGGGCAATGTACTCGCAGTTATCAATGATAGAAAAATGGTTGTGAGTGGCGAGTATGAAGCTGTGGTAATTAACACTTCAGATTACTATCCCTTTGGAATGGTAATGCCTGGGAGAAATACGACTTCTGATAGTTACCGATATGCTTACAATGGCATGGAACAGGATGGTGAAGTGTCTGGTGATGGAAACAGCTACGATTTTGGAGCGAGAAATTACGACCCAAGAATTTGTAGGTTTACGAGAAGAGATGACTTTTATTCATATTTCCCTTCGGAATCTCCATACATGTATGCTGGGAACTCCCCATTGATGTATGTTGATTACAACGGAGATTTCAAAATTATTATTCTCTCAGAAGCGACAAATAACAAAGGAGCTGCCATTTCAACAAAAAGAGTTGAGGCAATCATCAATGATTTAGGAAATTATCTCAGAGAGAACCCGAGAATTCTTGATGAAATTATTAATCAAACAATGAGGGAAGGCGGAGATAGAGAGGCAATGAAAAGAAAAATCTTAAACGATTTTGAGCCAGGGGAAGGACCAGAGATAAGAATAGGAATGTCTAACACATTTGCAGCTCATGGAAACATTGATGTATATGGTGAAATGTATATCTTAGTAGATTATACTCTAATTGATTTTATGGAGGAAACTTGGTACGAGGACGATATAATGAATTTAGCACTAAATTTGATTTTTGGAGGAACGATTATTCATGAATATACTCATTCGGGAGATGCTAAATTAAATGGTAGGATTACTTCTGGAGATATGGATGATATGGGTAAACAAAACACTCGTTCAAAATTCTCCCACAGAGGTACAGACCCAGAGGTACAAATGCATCGAGTTAGACCACGTACTGATGTAACAAATTTAGATACAGGAGAGTTAGAAGGTGGAGGGTTCTCGTACAGCCAAAATCAAATTCGATTTGGAAAATGGAATTATGTTCTCGAAGATATAAGGAAAGTAGCTAATAGAATTTCTCCATTTTTTAAGAAAAATGTTCCAAATGACAAAAAAAGCGTTCTACCTAAAGACCAAGTATCAAAACCAAAATATTAATGATAGACTTTAAATCACTTGTATTATTAATAGCAATAGCTTACGGGCCTTGTCATAGAGTTGCTGCGCAAGTTGAAATTCACAATTTAAGTTTGACTCAGAGTTCGCAAAAGGTTCTCTTTAGTGGGGAGGTAGATAATTTCATCAAATTGATTTTTACCGATGAAGTGGACATGGAGGATTATTCTGTCAAACTAAACTCAATTGGTAAGGTTCGGAGAATTGATTACAATGATTGTCACTTTGCAGTCAGTTTCAATGGAACAATGGAATATGACACTATACAAGTATATTTCAGAGATACCGTTCTGATTTACGAAAACGTGTACGAAATAAGACAAGCGAATGTTCCAAATGTTAATCTTGGTAATAGTTATCATGGAATTTTGAAAAAATTAGATAATTGTACAGATTTTAAGCTAAATGCAGTTAACACAGATGCTTTGCTCATTTGTGAATCTGAAGTGGTTTCCTATAGACTAACACTGTTTGAAGGAGAAGAACTTATTAAGCAATTCCCAATAATTAATGATAATTTTTTAACAAAGAAACAGGTGCGAGCAATTAAGAGATTGTCGAATCAAGGAATGATTAAGATTGATGAAATATCCATTTTATCAGCAAACTCCTCTCTAATTAAAAGAAAAGATATACTATTAAAAGTACAGCTAAAGGAATAAACATGAGGCTCAAATAAAAACTTCAAAAATGGTGTCAACTTCAGGCACCATTTTTCATTTCAACTCTTCCAATTCAACACCGTTTTAAAACTCTAAGAAAATGAAGAAGACTTTAACATTAGAACTTACACCAGACCAATACCAACAATTGGTTGAGACTGTATTCATCGGAGGTGCAAATTTAGAAGATAAGTGGACCCATGCCGACCCAGATAATCGACATATTCTCTCATCTATCTTGGAGCAAAGAGCAAATTGGGGGAAAGAACATTTAGGAGAAGAAGCTGCTTTTGGCGGTTATGATATTACCGATGAAGTTCAAGAGGCTGTAAAAGGTTGGTAGTAAAAGGTACCATTTTTCATCAACTCTCTAAAAGTGATTATCCCGCCAATACTTCTGATAAGTGTAAAGAATATTCGATATTTCATCAATAGGTCGTGTTAGGGTACTCAATTCAATTTTGTGCTTTTGTTTTTCGTAATGCGCACTCCACCTAACTCCGCAACAAAAGTGACCCAAAGATGGGCAGAATTAAAAAGGGGGCTTAATCAACCTGAAATCAGTTGATTTTTCAAGTTTCAGTTCGTTGAAATTACAAAGAGTAGATTTTGACTTTTCTAGATGAAAATCATCCTAATAAGATTCAAAATGGCTGTTTTTGCTTGTTTTGAGCTGAAAGAACGCACGTTCCTACTTAAGAGCAATCGAGCGGACAATCATTGAATTTTCTATTTTTCTCGATACGTTCTATTCTAGCTTGAACAATAGCTTCACGAAAGCGAGATTTGTTGGGAATTTCTCCTTCAAGGACTTCAATGGGAGTTAATCCATAATGTTCTGATGGAAAGCGTTCATTGTTGTAATAGATCATGAATTGATCAAGGTTTTTTAAATGTTTACTAATATCCATGGAGTGTTGTTTTTGTAAGAACTCAGATTTATAAATACTGTGGGTACTTTCTGACATACTATTTGAGAAAGGGAAACCATCTGTCTTACCGGTAATTTTTCGTACAACAGGAGAGTCGATTTGGTTGATCCACTCAAGAAGCGATCCTTTGTTTTCCGATCCACCATCAGAAAGAATATTAATTTGATCAGAGGCATCCAAGAGGTGGTATTTAATAAATGTTTCTTCGAAGAGGTCACGAATAAAATTACTGTCCGGCCTTTGTGAAATAGACTTATAGCCAAGCAAGGCTTTGGAAAAGTTGTCCTTGACAAAGGCTACATATTGCACGCCGTCGTTTTGAGTTTGGACATGCGTGACATCTACATGTAGCCATTCGAATGGACGTGTCGCTCGAAAACCTTTACTACGTTGTTCAACGATTTTCTTTTGTGGTTTTTGATAGCCAACTAAGTCAGCGTATTTAAAAAAAGTAGATCGCCCACATACAATAAGCCCTTTTCGAATGGAACCGTAGAAAAGCGTTGTTTTCTTTTTACCGTGATTTTCGGGATGTGAAATAATAGATTCAATTGCTCTGACGTCATCAAATGTTAGTTGATTTGGATATTGTCGAAAACACTTTCCGATGAGACTTTTTTCACAGGGTTTCTTTTTACGATGTCTGTAGAACCAATCGCGGTTCACACCAAACAACTTACGGGCATCGGATCGTTTTATGTTTCCATACCTAGCGAGTCGTTCAATTGAAAAAGTGATTTTTTCAGCATGCTCACGAAGCAATTTTTTGTTTCCTTCAATTTTTTGAATGACATCCTTGTATCCATAACTCAAGGCACACATAAACTTAATTCCTTGTTTAATATGTTTATTGGTGAGTACGTCTTTAATGTGATCAAAATCGGCAATGTAATCTTTGACCATCTCAAATCCGAAGTAATCTTCATGTTCAAAACCATCCCATCTTTGTCGTGTTGATGGAGGGATAATCGCCTTCTGTTCTTCGGAGAGCATATTGCTGTGATAGAGGATAGGGATTAAATGATGATATCTTCGCTTATAGTATTTTTGTTGCATGTGACTCTGTTTTCGCAAATATGAGGAGTCTCAAACAGAAAAAAACGAGTAAAACTACGTGATTGTAAAAATAAAAACCACGTAGTTATACGTGCATTATACGCGCCCATACCAACTTTTTTACAATCATTATATTCAGCTTAGTTAATAATGAACTGCTCTCGTGATTAATGTCTTTTCACTTCACTCATTCATCACCGCCATGTTGAAGCGAAAGCACTGCCTCCGGATGTATGCAGGAGAATTCAGAATTGAAGAACATACAAGAAGAGGTGGAAAGAAGTATTACTTAATGAATATACCATACTATCTAGGAACAAAACTGAAAGAATACATTGATTATTTCATAACAAACTACAATCAATAATTGGAAGCGCCAGCCTAAGATCCTGCTATCCTTACAGTTTTATCAACTTTGTATTCTGCAAGTATCCATTATCAGGAACAAACTGAAGTATATAAGACCCAGCAGAAATCTGTTCGGTTTGGATTATGTTGACTCCAGCACCAATAGACTGATTTAGAATAAGTTTTCCTGAAATATCGAATACCGTTATTGTTCCAGATTTTTGCGCAGTAACGGTCATGGATTCATGAAAGGGATTTGGGTGTACTTGAATGAAAGACTCAATGCTGCAATGAACGCTTCGTATATCAAGTTGCACTGTTGTTCCATCGAAATCGGTCTGAGAGATTTTGTAGTAGGAAGTACCTGAAGAAGCTTGCTCATCAATCCAATAATAGCTATTGGTTGAGGTAGTAGTGCCTGCACCATTTATTTCCGCGAGAACTTCATAAACAACGCCATCACGACTTCTTTCTATGGTAAAATGACTGTTGTTCAATTCGCTTATTGTTGTCCACGAAAGAGTTGGTTGGTTATCAATACAATCGATATTAAAATTTGTGAATCCAACAGGTAGTGGCGTGGCTTCATCAATTGAAGCAATTGTCATATAGCGCGTAATATTGTTCGGCACCATCGCCATAGAAATATTAGCCACTGTGATTACTGGAGTAGAGTAGGAGATAACTACTCCTGAACCGTCACCATTGTAGTAACATGCCGTTCCTCCATTAGAAAAATCTCCGTCATCATCTATCAGCAATCGTAAATGAGCAGGATTCACGGCAGCTGGTACAGCACCTGTTGGTATAGTGATATCCCAATTAAAATCTTCTGTAATATTGGTTTTAGTGACTTTCCATTCTCTTTCTAATCGAGAATACAAAACGCAATTTGTTAATCCGGTTGGGATTTCAGCAGCAGGAAGGCTAATATTCCACATGCGGTCAGCATTATGTCCCATTGTTATATAGGAAACATCATCAACGAAAGTTCCCGTATTCAATACATTAGAACTTGTCAAAGTACTCAGGTAAATACGCATTGTGTCGTTGAGCGAGTGTGATTGCTTCTGATAAAGTGCCTGATTGTCGTCCCTTCCGATTCCGATAACATCGTTGTGGTATGTGGGATTATTAGTAGCATCCCAAAGTAATGCGCTTGTTGTTGCGAGATAATCTCCTGTAGCTCCTCCCAAAGAATTATCCAAGGTCTGACCGTATTTTATTGCTAAATAACTTTCCACCTTAACTCTATCAATGGTTGATAATACTGCTGAAAAGACAATAACTTCTGCCGTGCTATTATTCGACCACCTGAGTCTGACTCTATTCGTCCCCATCTCATAATGCTGGAAGAACTGCCCTCGATTGTTCGCTGCAAATGATGCAGTAGTTGTACTAAGCCCGAGATCAAAAGTTTCAACCTCCGTGTTTCCACCGACGTTTTGATTGTAAATTGAAAAGAGTCTTGGCACCAAGTTAAAAGCTCCAAAAAGTGCTTCTGTGTCGTTTCTATAACGATATGCCGTGCCGTCTGAATCCAATTGAAATGAAGTTAAGTCGCCATTTCCACTGCCTACATTGTGGTTATGAAAATATGCCCCTTCTGGATTTAACGTATGCAGCTGAACTTCAGTGAAAAATGTGAAATCTGATGTGTAACTATTGGCTCCTAATGTATGGGAGATGTAATCATCAACTCCATCGAATGTAAGCGAAGGATTATAATTAATGTTAGCAACGTTATAAATTGGTTGTAGACCCACGATTCCCTGTGTTGCATGTGCTGCCAACGGAGAATTATCATCCCATTGTGGAACAAGGTCTCCAGTATTTGTTGCTCCAGTTCCAGCATTTGCTTTGTACCATACCTTTAAATTGGCTTGACCAATATTCCCAGGAGTTGGTGCACACACTGTTATGGTAATATTTCCAGCTGGATTAGTTACTGTCGGAGCAAAGCCCGATCCATCAACGACAATGGAATTACACACTGCGTCAAAGTTGTTTCCAATCACTGTCGGAACTATAAGAGTATAGACAATCCAGAAGTAGTTGACGCCAGAATTTAACGTTTGTGTTCCATTCATTACAACTGTTCCTGCGGGAGCAATTGTGGCAAATAAATTCGTTTGGGCATACGTTGGTGACGCCCCAGTATAATAAATTTCAATCGATGCTATTTCAGCTAGGTTAGTCGTTCCAGCCGTCCCAATATTGAATTGCGTTATATCTATAGGGTTCATACTCCCGATCGTAGTTACTTCAACTCCAATAACGTGCGCTGATGACTGGCAATTCTCCAAATTAGTTATGCTTGATTGAGTTGTTGTCGAGGCATCATAGATCATTGAAACACAAACGCCATCCACCCAGTCCGTATTCGTCATATTCGATAGCGTTCCGTCATTACCAGCTACCAAATCAGGAAGTACGGTTCCTGTTGTAAGATCAAATTTATAATAGGCCACCAAATTTGCCTCGGCAGCTGGGACAGGGATATCGCACCAATTGTTCTGAATTTCTGCGGCAGTTCGTACATCATTCCATACCCTCAGTTCGTCAATTCTACCCAGAAAACTTGTTCCTGCACCCCAAGTTCCATTATTCGAACCAATCGCCATTGCACCTGAAGCTGTGTTTACAGGTTCTGTTACTGCAAGTGATATCGCTTCCAGAACGCCATCTACATACATCAATGCATCTGTAATGTCAGGTGTTCCATCATCTTCCCAAGTTACCGCTACGTGATGCCATTGCCCATCTCGTATATTCGTTGTCCCCGTAACATTTCCTCCGTTGACTTCAGCTCTAATTGCTCCGGTTCCACCATGAATCCTGAACACCCATTTCTGACCCGCTACATTTGCACCCCAAGCAACGATTCCACCATTGAGTCCAGTAGTAGTTGTTGGCACCATTACCCAGCACTCAACTGTACGCGATGCTGTTCCGAGAATACCATTAAATGTAGTTTGTACCTTGTCGTTGGCTCCATCGAAGTCAAGTGAGTATTGAGAGAAGGCTGTGCCTCCTAGTAGGAATACAAGTAACAGTGAATAGTATTTCATTTAGTGTTAATATAAAGGAGCTGTTTGGCCTTCTAAATAATTCGTATGACTTTGTGTGTGTACTGGGCTAATAATCATCACGATACACCAAAATTAATTACTACTGGTGCAAAACCCTAAGAAAGAGGGTAAGCAATAAGTAATCAAAATGAAATTTTATCAAGAAATTCTTGTAGTAGATAAAAAAGGTAACACATTGTGAATGAGTGACGATAGGGCTATTTTTTGTCCTATCGATGTACAATTGTCACAATCAATAACTCTTTGATGGAGCTTTTTTGGCTTACCCCATTAATTTTAGTGGGGTAAACCAAAAACACGAATTTTCATGTTCCCTTCAAAACACAAGAAACCACATCGAAACACAGGGGATTTGTAACCGATGTTGTAACCTGCTCACAGAACTTCACATTTCCAGACACCTGTGAATTGAAAGGTTTAATGTTTGATGGAGCTTTAGCACTATGGATCAAAACGAAAGAGTAAGCAAAAACAAAGACGGTACGAGACAGAATTAAAACGATAATTTATTTATCGAGTCTATAAATTTCCATCACGTTTTCCATCACTTTGGCGAAATCAATTTTTAAATCAATTAGCTTTCCTGAATTCACGTCAAATACCCAACCATGTACTTTAATACCTCGAGTTAAATAAGCCTCTTGAACCTCGGCCGTTTTAATGACGTTAATACATTGCTCTTGAACATTTAGCTCTACTAATCTTTTATATTTTTCATCTTCATCAGTAATAGCAGCCAATTCGTCTTTATGTATTCTATACACATCTCTAATGTTTCGTAACCAAGGATTCAAGATTCCCAAGTCTGTGGATTCCATTGCCGCCTTAACACCACCACAATAATAGTGACCACAAACAACAATATGCTTGACCTCTAAGTGTACTACCGCATAGTCAATAACTGACATGGCGCTGAGGTCAGTATTGGGAACCATATTCGCTATATTCCTGTGAACAAATGCTTCACCTGGCTCAACGCCCATAAGTTCCTCAGCAGTAACTCTACTGTCAGAACAACCAATGTATAGAAAATCAGGATTTTGCCCTTTCGACAAATTTTTGAAATACTCCTTATCCAAGCTTAATTTTTGCTTTACCCACTGATCGTTATTATCAAATATCTTCTTGATCTCCATGTTCGTTTTTTTTTGTTAAAAATACAAAGCTCCGACAACTTTTAGAGAAATTAATGTTAAAAAAACCAGGCGTGCACATTCTTCCTAATTCTGCAACAAAAGTGCCCTTCGCTAAGGATTGCCTTGTCCCGTTAGTCTTCAAAAGCTATCGCTTTCTCTGGCGAGACTACTTTTTACACCTCTATAAAATATACAAATGGAAACTACATCTCAAAGATCAATCGGGTATTCTCCAAACTTTCCTCGGGTCCAACGAGCGTTAAAATATCTCCCAATCTAATTCGCGTGTATCCGTGAGAGATGATGTTTTGATCTTTTCTTTTCACTGAAAGGACTATAATATCGCTTGGAATTCGAATATCTCTTAACGAAACACCATGAAGGGTTTTATCTTGAACTTCGATGTCAATGGTCTCTTGACCTTTTTCCATTCCTAAAAGAAGGGAGGTGGCAGCAGGAGAACGGACAAAGTGATCCATTAGACTAACAATGGCTGTCGTTGGCTCTACGATTAAAACACCAAGTTTATGAAACTTCGCGAAATTCGATCGTTTGTGTAAGCGTACAACAACGTTTTGTGTTCCGACGTGCTCATAGATTAATTCACACAATTTATAATTCTCATCATCCGATAACATTAATATAATGGATTCTGACTTTGCCGCTTCCAATAGTTCAAGGCTCTCAAGATTAATCCCATCGATGAAACGAATATCAACATCTTTTGATTCTGTAGTATCAATGTCACTGTTAAGCGTGGCAAGTTTCACCTCCCAGCCATGATTAGAAATTTGACGCGCCAGAGATAATGAACTGTCCTCATACCCAAAAATGATAGCATCTCGAATTCCGTCATGCTGTGCATCTGCTTTGATATGACTTTCCTTCACTAAATTCAATGCCCATTTGAAGAGGGGAGGTCCGACCAATTGATTCAGAACAATAACGGCAATAACCAAGGTTGCGAATTCCTTTCCCCAAGCACCATATTCGTTACTAACTTCAATGGCAAGTCCAAGTCCAACGCCAGCTTGTGTAATGTAGGGCATCCATCCTATTTGCTTGTGCAGTTTATCGTCCCCAGCTAAAGTGGATCCCACGTACGCTCCAATAATCATTGTTACCATTCGAACGCCGAAAAGGACAAGAGCAGTTCCCCAGATCTCTGCAAGAACGTCAAGCGACATCATTACCCCCGTTAAGGTGAAGAATGCTACATAAATAAATGGACTTGAATGGTGAATCACATGTTGAAACTCTGGTCTGAATCGAGATCTATTGGTAACAATAAAACTGGCAACGATACACACAAGAAGTGGTTCGAAATGTAGATCAACTCCAACAATTTCACCGCTATTCGCTTGGATGTAATGAGACGCATAGAAAACAAAATATCCCAGTAATAGCAGCAACCCTGTTTTGATGGTTAAGCTGGATGTTATTTGGAGCATGGCCGCGATTAGCTTTCCTAATAAGTAACCGAAGAGTATTGAAAATAGTAGTTCTACAGCGAGAATGGCGATTGACTGAAAGCTAAATACTTCACCCAATATTAAGGTGCTTGAAACCGAGAAACAAATAGTGAAGAGGATAATGACAAGAACATCAATGATTACAGTTACGCCAATCGCCGTAGATGTAAACGGTCCTTTTGCCCGCATTTCATTTATTATGGCAATTGCAGAAGAAGGTGAACGAGCAACGAAAATTGTCGCCATTAATAACGATACGGCTACTTTAGCAGATGTCGTCATGTCTTTCATGAAGTGAATATTATCTGCAAGAAAATAGATGGCTACGGCACTTAGACTAAATGTCATAACAAGTTGACCGATCGTATTCCAAATAATGCTTTTAATTCGACTTCTGATTTCCTTGATATAGAGTTCGGCTCCAGCTGCAAATGCAATAAATGCCAATGAGAGATCATTAATAAACGAAAGATGTGGAATGGCTTCCTCTTTTATTAATCCAAGCGCTTGCGGACCCAATGCTATTCCTAAAAGGAGAAATCCAGTAATAAGCGGGAACCTCAATTTCTGAAGGTACTTTCCAAAATAATCGGAAGCAAACAACACACAAATAAAACCAACCACGTATATGATGACTTCTCTCGTATGATCAAAGCTTGATAAGTCGATTTTTAAGGTCATTTAACTGTAATAACTGGAAAGTGCTGAAAAAATAAATCCTAAGATAGGAAAATGGACTGTGGAATCGCCTATTTGAAATAGTTTCTATTACACGGTCGCTATGGCCGAGGTTCTTGCGCTACTATTTCGTCTTCGGAAATTCCATTTCCACTTTTATGTTTAATAATTTCTGGTATTCAATTGCCGACTTCTCAACAAGGATGCTACAGAATCAAAAGAGATTACCTTTTAATTTTCTCAACGTAGTACATGTCAATTTCACCTTTGTTTTTGGCGGGAACTTTCCCTCTGTACTCACAATCGAAATCATCCTTAATAATTTCATAGGTAAAGCCTGAAACATTTACTTTACCCACCGTTCCACTACTTTCCATTCTAGCTGCAGTATTCACAGCATCTCCCCAAATATCATAAGCAAACTTCTTAATTCCAACAATTCCAGCAACAACGGGTCCTGTGTGAATCCCAATTCTAATTTCAAATCCTTGTCGGCCTTCTTGCTCACGTTGCTTTTTGTATTCAAGCATGAAATCGCGAATTTCTAATGCTGCATCAACAGTGTTCTTTGCATGTGTGTCATTTGCGGCAGGCAATCCTCCAGCGCACATATATGCATCACCGATGGTCTTAATCTTTTCAATAGAGTGTTTTCCAATGATTCGATCAAACTCTTTGTAGCAATAATCAATTTCTTCTACAAGCTCTTCCGGAGTAAGTATTTCAGAAATCATGGTGAACCCTTTAAAATCAGTAAATAGAACTGAGACAAGATCGTAACTTCTTGCTTTTGCCTTCCCATGTTCTTTCAACTCTTCAGCGGTTTCTTTTGGCAGAATATTGAGTAGTAATTCTTCAGAACGCTCTTTTTCTTCTGAAATTATTACGTTGTCTTTTTTCTTTCTGAGATAACTTCTTAAGACAACACCAACAACGATCAAAAGAAGGAAAAGTCCACCATACATTGCGAATTTTTGTGCTTTGTCTTTTTCAATTTGAGTATTTTTCCCTTTTAATTCAAGGTCTGTTATTTCAATCTCTTTTACGCGTGTTATACTATCCGCATTTTTTTCCTTTTCGAAGAAGTGGTTCATTTCAGTCCTGACCAAGTTCTTTGTTTCTTCTTCATCTTTTAATATACTTCGCAGATCAGAATACCGCTCTAAATATTCGAAAGCCTTCCTGTAATTGCCCTTCGCTTCGTAAACTCTCGACAAGCGAATAGATGTACCCATTTCCTTGTTCAGGTCTTTTCGTTGTACAAACCGAGCCAAAGCTTCTGAAAGGTATTTAATAGAAAGGTCGTAATTCTGCAAAAGCATATAGACACTACCAATTTGATTTTTACAATTCGCAATATGATCTAAATCTCCCATTTCTTCAGCGAGCTCAAGAGCTTGATTGAAAATAGTAAGTGCTTCTGTTAAGCTGCTATCCTTAACATATACAACACCAATGTTTATATAGCTTTGAACAATGTAGTTGGTATCATGTATAGTTGTGGACAGATCCAACGATTTATTGTAGTATTCCAAAGCAAGTGTGCGATTATGCATTTTTCTTTGAACAATCCCAATGGCGTTGTAACAATTAATTAGGCCATATGGCTCTCCCGTTTCCTCTCTAATTTTCAAACTCTTTTTGTAGTATTCGATAGATTTGTTAAACTCTTCTCTATATCTATAAATAGCACCGATATTGAATTGTGTTGATGAGATTCCAGTACTGTCTTTGAGCTCAAGGAAAATGTCCTGAGCCTTGAAATAACAGGATAATGATTCGGAATAATTCCCGAATTTTCTAAATATAATCCCCTTATTGTTTAATAAGTCAGCGTAAGTTGCGGAGTAAAAAGTATCAGGTTTTTCGTCTTCATTAAGATGTTTCAACAGTATTTTTTCGGCACTGATAAAATACTTTAACGCCTCGTCGAGGACCTTCTTTTTGTGCAACCTTCCAAGTTCAACGTATGCGTTACAGATAGTTGTGTCAGAAGAACTGTTGTCAATTATTTTCAATAAAGAATCAACTTTTTCAGGGTCTTGAGAATAACCAACAGTACTCAAATTACAAAAAAGTACTACAAAAAAAATGAGTTTCTTGAAATCTACTTTTCTTTTCATTCAGCCTAAGTTACCAATTAAAGCTCACTTGAAGAATCACACCCTAATCAATCGATGAGCGCCTATACCTCATACTATTCCATCTACCTGACGGAGCATCCGTCTTCGGAAATTCCATTTCCTCTTTATAGTTTAAATAATTTCTATTACACGGTCACCATGTCCAAAGTCCTTGCGCCACTGCATCGCCTTCTAACATCCATTGCCTATCATCTAACATCATTTGATTAAGGCGTTACATTATAGCGCCCAGAGCTTGTCGAAGGGGGTTGCACTCTAACAAGCTCGAGATCCGTCCTGATATCAGTTGAGTAACATGTTACATCACTTGGGAGCTTCCTGCAACGCTTCATTAGCAATTGACACGCGTGCATCGGCATGTGGATAGAAAATGTATCCCTCTGACATCCGTGCATTGGCTTCTGACATCACTTGAGAGCCTTCTGCATCTCTTCATTGGTAATTTACACGCGTGCATTGGCATGTGGATAGAAAATTCACCCCTTTAACAGCCGTGCATTGGCTTCTGACATCTCTTGGGAGTCTTCTGCATCTCTTCATTGGCAATTGACATTCGTACATCGGCATGTGAATAAAAAATTCACCCCTCTAACATCCGTGCATCGCTGTTTGAATGTTGTTGATCGGCACCTGATTAATTTATTTTCACAATTGACATCCGTGCATTGGGAATTTACGCTCGTGCATTGGCCTTTGTGTGTCTGTGATCCGTATAAACACTCGAAAACCTTAACATTTCTTAACAGGGGAAAACCTGAACTTGGCACGGCTTTGGTTTGAATGTATCCACTATAAACGTTCTCAGGAAGTACGCAGCCAGAGTGGTCGCAACTCAATGAGACAAACTAAATTTTAGTGTTATGAATAAACGTGACATTAACAAAATGAGGATGTACAACCAGGTTGTACTGATCATTTCGGAACATAGCTCCATTTGGCAAGCGAATGTTCCGTTCACAGAAGCGTACTCTACCTTTTCACAAGGGGTGATTGGGTTAAAAGAGTTCGTCAATTCACAGTTCGCCCTGAAAGGGAAATTGTCGATTCATAAACGTGAGATGAAAGAGGAACTTACGGAAGTTGCCTTACGCATCCAACGTGTGATTGTGTTCTACGCAGCGAAGTCTGAGCAACTGACTTTGCTTGAAAGTGTAAAGCGCACACCGTCTTTTTGGAGGCGCACAACGGAAACGAATCGACTGTCGCAAGCGGAACGCTTAAGTTCTTTGTTGGAAGAACATCTGCCTGCATTGCAAGATTTCGGTCTTGAGCAATCAGACTTGGATGAATTGAATGCAAAGATTAACGCGTATACGGAAGCGCTGAGCGGACCAAGAAGTGCGATTGTACACAGAGGACAATTCACGGCAAGCATCGATACATCTATCTCAGAATTGGATGATTTGTTGAAGCTGCAAATGGATACGTTCGTGAAATCACTGACGGTAACACATCCTGACTTTGTTAGTTTGTTCTTGCGTGCGCGCAACATCGTGAACTACAAGGGTTCTTCAGGACACATCGACTCTGCTCAGGACGAAGGTTCAGGGTTGATTGATGATGAGTCGGAAAGTGGAGGTGCTGATGAGTAGTAGCTCTTCAGGAATTGGAGCTGGCGAGGCTGGTGAAGATTCGGTCGTGGTTTAATCCCTCATCTTGGAAAAGGTGGGGGATTTTTTGGTGGGGTTGTATGGGAATAGGGTACGATCAGGGTTGAGATCGAGGTTTAATTTGGTGGCTTTTAGGAAATGATGTAGGAGATAAGCGAAAGTGAAATGTCATTTATACGCATGTTCCCCATTAGGTTTAACAAATGCAATAGCAACTTTGTCAGCTTCATCTTCTAAGTTAAGATCATTCTGAAGCCAACTCCATGTTTCTTTGATCAACTTATATGTTCCCCGACCTCCTTTGTAAGTGGCTCCATAACTTGTCAAAAAATTGTTTCTGTTTAAGTGATCTGCAAGCTCTTCTCCAGACATTGTCATTCTATGATCGGTAAGGAATGCTGCAAGTTTCCAAATGTATAACTTCTTTTTATTCATCTTATTTCTTTAACTAGTATGACAAGAAGGAATGCATATTGCACATCCATCGGCTTGATATCCTCGATTTTTCGCATCATTTACAGCACTTGAACACGTATCATGATCTCCTAAGGCCTCGTAATTCGTTAATCCATCATAATATGTACATCCACGTTTATGAACTTCATTGTCCCCATTAGCTTGCTTGTTTTTATTTACTCTGTAATACGCCATAACTTTATGTTTATTTAGTTTATTAATTAAATCGATTGAATTTTTAGCCTTCAATTTCTTGTGAATATTATGTCTATGATTCTCAACAGTTCGTATTGAAATGTACTTCATTTCAGCTATTTCCGACGCTGACAATCCGTCAGAAATAAGGTCAACTATTTCCTGTTCCCTCTCTGTGAGTTCAGGGATACGTTGAATTGCTTCACCTTTGTTTTTGAATAAGCTCTTGCAAAACAATCGGGATTGTGTATCAAATTTATTCTCGTCATAAATTCCTTCGGCTTTCCTTATAAATTTTGGATCTCCACAAATCATAAATGCTCTTCTCCAGTAGTCAATACTCAAATTTGGATTCTCTTCTAGGAGATCAGCCATATCATCATAATGATTCACCAGGTCTAGTGTTGTATTGATAAAATTATCGATCCGTTTTTCAAAGTCACCATTGAATTCAACATACTCGGTTCGTACAAAATCAGATGGAATCTTGAAGCCTGGCGTTTTAACGACAATCGTTTCTTTCCCTAGCGCATTCATGACACCTATTTCATAAAAGATATTAGAAACGGTGGTCAATTTCATATCTTCAGAAACAATAGCGATCCCAAATGGAACGGCATGAATCATTTTCCAAATTTTACTAAGAAAGTCTTTTCCGGTAACGTATGAATTAGCATCTATGCTTTTTACCTCATGTTTGTTTAAAATAGTGCTCAATGATGATCTGATCAATTTAACCTCATCGGAAAGCTCACCGCCCAGTTGAGTCATAATGAAACACGTTCTAGGTTTGTATCTCACAAACTCAGACATCACTTCTCTATCGTGATTGTAAAAGATCATTTCTTCTTTCGAATTACTGGAATGCCCTTGTACGGGCCATCCGATTTTTTCGTGTCAATTATTCTTCCTTTATCACGATCAATCTTGACATATTTTCCAGTTCTCGGATTCTTCGTTTGCCCAATGCCCTTTTTCTTTGCCATTAATCATTATTAATAAGAGTTCTTATAAATATCACAACTATGAATGTTAATTCATATAGGTATTAATACTCAATTTATGTTTGTGCACCCTCCTTTTCAAACAAAATCATAGGATATGTCAAAACCGTACGATATTTTGGCACAACTCCCATATACTAATGTCAAAAAAAATTCATATTGCCATAGCGGAAGATCATACAATGTTTAGAGAAACGCTCTCTAACTATTTGATTGAGCATGGTCGTTTTAGAATGGTAATTCAAGCTTCTAATGGACAAGATCTTCTTGAGCAATTAAAGAAAAAAACGGTTGATATAATCTTACTAGATTTAGATATGCCTATCATGGACGGTAGAGAAACACTAAAAATTCTTCATGTTGATCATCCTCAAATAGGAGTGATTATTCTATCTATGCACTTATCAAAAGGGCATGTATATAAGTACATCAGCGGAGGTGCAGACGCCTACCTTTGTAAGGATGGAGATCCTGAAATGCTAATAAATGCAATTCAATCTGTGTATAAACAAGGAATTCACATAGACGAAAATTTCACTTATGAAATGCTCAAGGAGATTGTGGATGAAAAATTTAATCCCCCCCAAGTTGTAATCAATGACCCTTTGACCGCACGCGAACAAGAAATTCTCAAATTGGTATGTGAAGAGTTACAGAATTGTGAAATTGGAGAGAAGCTTGGAATTAGTCCTCGTACAGTAGAAAATCATCGAAGAACGATTAAGGTTAAAACTGGTGCACGCAATATGATTGGATTACTTCGGTATGCAGTTCAAAATAAATTAATTGATCTGATTTAACAGGGTTTGCATTTATCTCGAGGACCTACCCAAATTAATGTGTAATCGTCATCTAATTCAAAACAGACTTTACTATCTATTGAGTTGCAATCCTTGCACAAAGGAATAATCCACTGCTTGAGAGTATCATCCCCAGTACATTCGTGTACGTGTGCACCTACCAAATTTGTAGTGTTCGAACATGCTTTATTATAACACTTTGTCGCTTTCTTTCCTGAATAATTCTCCCAATGACAGATATATGATTTGCAGTCGCATGTACAATCAATATGACCATTTTTATTCCTTACATCAATTCCCATAATGTTTTGTTTTGGTAAAGATCAGAACATCATTTGTTAAAGTCAATGCGTATTATTAACTAATTTCCTAGCATTAGGCAATGGACATAATTATCAAAAAAAGATAACCCTATTCTGTTAACCACCAAGGCACAAATTCGTCTCTGACGAATCACAAGAACGTGTTTAAATGTTCAGAAAAAAGGCACAAGGAGTCTGCTGGCATGCAGACTTGTGTCTTGCATTTTCTCTTCGTGCCCTAGTGGCTTTGTGTTTAAATAAAAAGATGAGCGCCTAGACAAACCTTTATAATAAGTAACATCCCTTCATTAGCCAAATACTAGTAAATAGGGTATTATTACTCAGTTTGCCCCGCTGATTTTGAGAGCAATAAAGAACTGTGTATATTAATGTGTGAAATGTACATTTTCTGTACTCTAAGGAAATGTCGGTTATGTTAAATCCTTGTATATTGCGTCTAATGAGCAGAACCATATTCTTAATAATGGCACTTTCTTTAAGTCAGCATTTTGCAATGTCACAATTACCCTTTTATCAAGATATATTTCATGGTGGTGCAACAGGCGATGGATATAATGCTAGCGCATCTGATTTCACTGATACACTCAAGGTCTATATTGAACCTGGTAGTACTATCCGTAATGCCTATTTGGTAGTTGGTACGTACCACGAATCGTCATGGGGGAGCACAACAGACAACACCTGTGTTTTTAACGGTACTACTCTAAACCTTAGTCCATCCACTGCAGTTACATTCAACTTCTCAGATCCATTGGGATCACAATATTTTAAAAATCATGTCATCGTTAAAGATGTCACGCAATTGGTAAGTGTTGGTCAACTTGAGTATCCAATTACCCCACCTATTGGTCAAAATGCCACCATGACTCAAACCGCATATACAAATTATTATATCCTCATATCATATGAAAATCCCGCGCTTCCTTTAGTTTGTGTGAATGCCTTTGGAGATAATATTGATGCTGACGCCATAAGAAACTATTCTTTTTCTAATTTGAATCCAATTGACACAACGCTTGATGTTGGATTCACCTTTTTTGGTGATGCTTTTTGCGACACCACTTACGATGGCAACTACATATACATCAATGGAAATTATGTAGGTTTAGCTGGAGGAGATGAATTGAATGAGCTTAGTTGCGGTGGCGTAAGAGGCTCATTTTATTACCAAAACTCTACGCTATATGGTTTGGATAATGACATTGCCAATGCACAAATGAGCGGACCAGATGCCCTAGCCAGAATTGAACCCTATTTAAATTCTACAACTCAGTTTAACGCAACTTTCGAATATCAAAACATAGGAGGCCCTGGCCCATCTAGTCCAAAAAGCAACCCAATATTTGAGTTTTATACCGTTTATACTGCGTTATGTGACACTTTCTCAGTTTCTTTCCCCAATGATACAACTGTCTGTATTGGATCTCAACTACAACTCTCAGCTTCTGGAGGTCAATCTTATGAATGGCTACCATCAACAGGATTAAGTTGCGCAGATTGCCCGAACCCAGTTTTTACTGCTGACAGTACCATGAAGTACATTGTTCAAATTTGGAACAATGACAGTTGTTCGGTAATTCGACCTGTACAAATCAACGTTGTTGAAAATCCATCATTTAATAGCATTACTAGTACGCCATCCGATTGCGGCACTTCGAATGGAAAGCTAGAAATTATAGGAGACACATCTACTCCGGGTCCATACAGCTACATATTCGATGGAATAAATTTCCAAGCCCAAAATTACTTTTCAAACTTACCTTCAGGGAGTTACTCAGTATCACTCCAAGATGGAAATGGTTGCGTAGTAGATACAATAATCACTATTACAGAACAAAATACAACAATTGCATCTGTCAGCATCGATCCTCAAACAGGATTAATTCCACTTGATATAACAGTAACAAACAACAGCTCAAACGCAACAGATTATGAATGGTATTTAAATGGAAACTTCGAAGGAACATCATTCACAAACTTCACATGTGATACATCTGGAACATACATTGTTCAACTAATAGCGTGGCAATACGATCCGTCTTGTGCCGATACTGCGTACGCTTCTGTAATTGCGACTCAAGAAGTAGTAGTTCCAACAGCTTTCACTCCAAACAATGATCAGGTTAATGATACTTGGGAAATTCTAAATCTCGATGTACAATTCCCGAATAATGTGGTTCAGGTATATAATCGATGGGGGAGTCTAATCTATCAATCTAAGGAAGGAGATTATGGCTCCAACCCTTGGAATGGAACCTATCAAGGCGAACCTCTTCCAGTAGCTTCGTATTATTTCATTATCCAGTTGAACAATGAGAATACTGAGGATATTACTGGAAATATTTCAATCATAAAAATGTAGCTAATTGTTAAACCTTATAAGTACTACTACTCACTTACTTTGAACTGTCAAATCTAGAATATACTTTGTCCTCAAATCAAATTCATGAAAAAGAAGGAGGTAAAGGAATATCAGCGAAGAAAACAGATGTCTTGGTCGAACATATTTTATAGTAATCAAAGACTAGACCTTTTAGTAATTGCAATATCAGGAGCAGGAATCTATGCCTGTTTAGAAGTATTGAAATTCATTGCAGAAGAAAAAACGGAAGCACCAACAGCACTCTTGAAAATTGTTGGAGCCGTTATGATATTCGCGATTATATCCAATTTCATAAGTCAGATTCTTGGATTAAAGGCTAATAACTACGACTACCTTATGTCAGATCAAGCTGGAAAAGACAACTGTAAATTCAACGAGTACGATAAAAAAGCAGATCAGTTCACTAAATACGTAGGTGTAATGAATTGGCTGAGTTACATAAGTATGTTCTCGGGATTAATCGTTCTTATCACGTTTTTTGCGATCTACTTCTAATCCTTTTTTTTAGGAGGTCGCCCTGTTCCTTTATGAGCAGAACCTTTTCGTACAGCTCCTTCATTAGCTTTTCTCGACTGTTCGCTGAAATTACCTTGCTGGCGACCTTTTTCAACTTTATTTGACCCTCCTTTTTTGGGTTCATTCTTTTTTGCCATACTCTAATCTTTAGTTAAATCAAAAGGAATCAATTATTATGTTAAAATCAATAGGTATTACCCCTCAATCTGTGTTCCGTTTGGATTTAAGAGCAGTTAAAAACAATAATTCTATTAAAAATAGCTTATAAATGAAATATTGCCAGAGACATAACTACCAGAAAAGAAATAGAATCAGATGAATTGAAGCTACTACATACAGTTGATCAAAATAATTATGAATGCGTTGACAAGAAATGTACAATCAACTCAACCCCTCCTCACATCACCTACTCACCCTCAAACAAAACCCTCAACTCTTTCTCCGAAAAATCGAGATGTACAGAAAATTCATGTTTGATAGTTTCAAGCCAATCGTTGCCAAATTCAACGCGCCTTTTATTCACAACTTTTATCCCCTTTCGGGTAGACAATTTATTATTGAACAGACCAATTCTCCCGTCCTTGGTATTTCTCCCCACGATCTTGTGATGGATAAGGTGTGAATTGGGATGCGTTGACATATAGTAATTGGAGATGTCTATATCTTCTTCACTAATCTCCACGGTATCAAAGCTGTATTGATTCTCCCATCCCTTTTCAGTTTGTCTTTGTATCATAAATTGGCCGTCGGTAAATGGAATTACCCTCACAATTCCATCATTGTCATTCACCGGAGAGGATACATTGATGTCTAAAGGAAACCGCGTAATGAGTCCTCCAAAACCGACATCGGTGACATATGTTCTTCCTTCCAACTCAACTAAATTTGCCAAGTGATTTCTCGGTGGTGTACCTTTTGGATTGCTCAACCAAACCCTTCCTAAAACTGGCTTGGGGAAAAAACCCAAGGATCTTAATAGTTCAGCATATAGGACATTGAGTTCAAAACAGTAGCCTCCACGTTTTTTCATCACAACCTTCTCAAAAAGATGATCATGGTTTAAAGCAATGGTTCTACCTACCACTATATCTAAATTTTCAAAGGGAATGTTTTCCGTATGATGTTCTTGTAGCTTCATTAATCCCGCTAAATCAGCAGTACACTCATCGAGTTTTATTCTGTTGAGGTATTTAGCTATTCCAGAATCTGTCATTTTTCAGGTAGGTTTTTTTTACTGATGTGGCCTATTAACGTTTTGCCTAAAATGCGTTTTTACGCTGAGCGTGTCGAAGTGTTAATGCAGTTTAGTTTTTGTTGTAGGTAGTGTCTTCCTTTCAGTTGTATTGAATTAATAAAGTAGATTACTTTAAATCTTTTATTGGTGAAACTATTCACCTTCTTTTCGTTCTCGAATAGTACCATCTATTAGTACAACTAAGCGAATGGATTTTTTTTCGCCCACATAGGCAACAATATCTTCATCGCCACCAAAATCTATGTATTCGTATATGATTGGGCAAAAGATTGAACCGTCTGGTTTAATAATCCCATATTTCTTACCCTTGCTTACAGCGATTAATACTGATGAAAAATCAGTACCATAAGTGGTAAATTCCATTGAGTTATATTCAATTGGGATTAGTATGTTTCCTTTCATATCCATCATTCCAAATTTTCCTTTTTTCTGGACCAATAAATGTTCACCCATTTCAGTTATTTCAATCGATTGGTACTCCATTGGAATAATGAGCTCTCCCTTTTTGTTAGCTAGGCCTCGTTTTTTACCAACTCCAACAATTGCAACATCTTCGATGTTTGGTAAAACATTATCGACATAGGAAAACATGTTTCTTCCTTTTTCATCCTCTATCATTTCTAATTTCTCTACAATTTCTTGTGCTTGTATCGGCAAATAATTAAAGGCCAATATCAGAATTAAGATTGTTTTTAGATTCAAGGTGTATATTATCATTTTCATATGATTATTTTAATTACCTACAACGTTTTGGCTGAACTGTGTTTTACGCTGAGCCTGTCGAAGTGTTAATAGGTTTATTTATTGCTGGTAGTAGTTTGAATCCTAATGAATTTATGATTTATTAATATGTCTTCACCTGAATATTCTTGCCAGGTCATAGTGTCATTTTGGATTATATACTGTTTTGCTATTGGATCATTCTCAATCTTTAGTTTATCTCCATTGATGGTCCAAGAAACTCCTTCAGAACCATCGTAACGGTAGAATTTATTTTGCGTAAATAGTATAGGAGCAACATCTCCAGAAAGCAAGTTTTCACCATTTGAGACACTTAAAACGCACTGCCATTGTCCAATAAGTTCCTCTGGATTATCAGGCACTTCAGAATTTCCACAACTCATGGCTAGCACAAGCAGTAATATGCTCAAATGTAATTTCATTTTCTTGAGATTCTAAGTTCAGTAGTAGTGTTGTCTTGTTCACAATGAATAAGCCAAACAATACCTTCTGTATCGACGGCTTCATAACTGTTCCTACCACCTCCTGTGGTCGTAGCGCAATGGTAAGTATCTTCAATTTCGACTAATTGATCTTTTTGATCATCGTAGATTTCCTTTGTTACCTCTTCGCCTTCAATAAAATAGTTCGTTGTAGTGCTATCGGATAGTATCTCTTGAGGTTCAGGGTTTACTTGTGATTCATTTATTTTCATATCGTCACTAACTTGCGAACAACTAGTTACGATTAGCAGAACTATTAATATTCCGATTTCCTTTTTCATATTTTAGGTAGTGTCATAAGCTTCACTCAACTTTGAACACTTTTTCTGTGGTACCATCGCTATAAATATAGATCAGTACAGTATTTGGTTTTTCTTCTGTTTCTCTGCCCATTAGGTCGACTATTTTTGCTAATAATTTAGGGGTAGTATTTAATTCTGTTAAATCAGCGGAACAGTTCGTGTTACAATCGGTACTAAATGACATTGTTGGGTCGATGGCGCCTACAGCGGCTGACCAATAGGTATTTGAATAAGCAACGTTATCTACTTCAATGCATGATAGGTTTGGGTTGTTGCTCGCATTGAAATCTAAGACGTTATTGTTGTTGCCATTTTTCACGTTTAGGCACGTCAGTTCATTGTAAGAACAAATAAGTTCTGTTAACACTGGATTAGCTGACACATCTAGGCTTGTAAGGAAATTATTTGGGCATTCTAATTGAAGTAACGAACTCTGTTGAGATACATCAAGTACTGAAAGCTTGTTGATATTACAAAATATATATTCCAGCATAAGGTTGTTAGAGATATCCAATATTGATAATTGGTTTGAATAACAGCTTAACACAAGCAATGCTGAATTCTGTGAAATGTCCAACGTTTCGAGAACATTTGAGGAGCACTGAAGGTTTGTCAATAAAATATTTGTTGAGACATCAATACTTGTTAATTGATTATCGGTACACCATAATAGTTCTAGCAATGTGTTTTGTGAAACATCTAAACTAATTATCTGGTTGAAACCGCATTTTAAACTTATTAATGCAGAGTTTTGAGAGAAATCCGGATTTATAAGTTGGTTAAAAGAACATCGCAATTCGGTAAGCTGACTATTTTGCGTTATATCAAGACTTGTTAATTGATTTTGATGACACCATAGTTGGGTTATAGAACTAAAATCTTCAATTCCAGTTAGGTCGCTGATATTGGAGCTGTTGATATCTAAGGAAGTCACATTGCTAATATTCGCAGTCAAGACAGAACCATCAATAATAGTGTCTAAATTTAGGTCTATTAGCTTTTGTTCAAAATTTAGGTCAGGAATTGAAGTAATTTGAGCGTTGACCCAAAACGCCCCAAGAAAAGCTATAGCAGTAATCAGTTTCATTTTATCAAGTTACCAATTTTAATTCTGTTTAGTTTTCTAATTACTCTTTTTCAAGTTTAATACCTGGAAACCAAGTGTCTTTTACCAATCTTTTGTTATTTGCTATATAGACTAATTCGTCATATTCACGGTGATCATTTAGTTTTTCATTTATTTCTGCTTTAATTTCTTCTAGTTGTTTTTTGTCTAAATACATGTTTTTTAGAAGTAACCAACTCAACCTTACAATTTCTTCAGAATCATTACATTTAAGAGACTCTTGAAAATCACGCCACTGAGTTGTTAAATTCTTTCTATCTCTCAAATAGCTTATTGTAACAACAGAGTATATAGTTATTCCTACTAGCAGAAATAGCCCAACACCGATAAGAAGACTAACTTCAGCACTCATCATTTAATTAAATATTAATAACGCGAAAACCACTGAATACTTAGAGACTGTATTTTTCATTGCTACAAGGTTTCGCAGCTATACTATCGCCGCATCCTTAAATATAGTTGATTTCGTTGAAAATGAAATTAGCGGTGGAGTATAAGTGCTGTTAGTAGTAGTTTATCAATATCCTATGGCCCCTCCATCGGGACTTGACGAATCAGATGCTCCTATATAGACCCCATTTTCTTCATCAATAGAGATTCCCATGAGTCGACCTAAATATCTTCGACTTTGAAGATCATGGCCCATTAATTTAAGCGCCTCTATAGTATCAGGTGAGAGCTTATTCTGCTCATAAAATAATTTATTTGGTAGCCATTGATGATGAATTTTCATTGCTTCGATTGATTCTCCGATCGACATATTGTATTCTAAGAAGCACAACACTGTCTGAAAGACAGTATTTATTATTGTTCTTCCCCCCGGACTTCCAATTACTAATACTGGTTTACCATCTTTCGCAATTATTGTTGGAGTCATACTAGATAACATACGTTTTTTAGGTTCTATCAAATTGGCATCAGTCCCAATCAACCATCCAGAATTCGTATAACCAGGCTGTGGGTTGAAATCTCCCATTTCATTATTGAAAATGAACCCTAGATTTTCACTGCCCATACCTGATCCGTAGGACTGTTCCAATGTGTAGGTTACGGATACAGCATTGCCGTCTTTGTCAATAACAGAAAAGTGAGTTGTATTTGTGCCATCATATATTTGTCCAAATAGAGATGAATCACTCACGGAAGCATTGTCCATGTCGATATTCATAAATCTGTTTTTTGCAAATTCTTTTGATGTCAGTTTATCGAGAGGCATATTAAGATTATAGTCAGGATCACCAAGATGCTCGGCACGATCAGCAAAAGCACGCCTCATTACTTCGGCAAGTAAATGAACATATTCGGTTGAATTAAAAGACACGCTTTCCAAATTTGCCTGCTCCATAATGTTTAGCATTTCTATCATGGCAACACCTCCAGAGCTTGGAGGTGCCATTGAGAAGATTTCATAGTCCTTATATGTGCTCATAATTGGCTCACGTTCTATCGCTTCATATTCTAAAAGATCATCTTTCGTTATTATGCCACCATTTTCTATAATATATCGTTCTATTTCTTCAGCAACAACACCTTTATAAAAACCATCTCGGCCATTATCCCTTATGAGCTCTAACGTCTGAGCCAGTGCCGGTTGTTTCCATATGCTTCCAAATTTTAAAGGTTCACCTACGCTGTCCAAAAACAAATCCTTTAAGAATTTTGGTTTGTCAGAATTTTGAATTTTTTTGGCGTGTGAAGCCAAAGTATAGCTTAAAATAACTCCATTTTGTGCTAAATCTATAGAAGGTTGTACTAAGTCTTTCCATGGTAATTTGCCGTATTTTTGATGGGCCATATAAAGACCTGCCACCGTGCCAGGAACTCCTACTGATAGAGCCCCGCTATGATTGCTTCCTTTAATTAGCTCACCGTTTTCGTCAAGAAACATGTTTGGGTTAGCTTTTATTGGTGCCATTTCTCGAAAATCTATTGTGGTAACTTTTGAGGAGTCATCCATATAAACCATAAATCCACCACCTCCAATATTCCCCGCCTGTGGATGTGTAACTGCTAGCGCAAAGGCAGTGGCTATTGAAGCATCAATAGCATTACCACCTTTTTTTAAGATCTCTATTCCGACGTTTGACGCTTCGGAATTATCAGAAACTACCATACCTTGTGAAGCATATGTCTGACTATAGGAATTTGTGTAGCAACATATTGCAACAAGGAAAAAGGCTATGTATTTAATCATGGTCTTGGGTATTACTACTAATGTTCTGCAGCTATATTATCGCCGCATCTTTAAATATAGTTGATTTCGTTGAAAATGAAATTAGCGGTGGAGTATAAGTGCTGTTATACGCTTTTACTATATTTACTTTGCAATTTGATTTTGAACAATTTAGTGTAAGTCATGAGAGTTAGCTATTTATTAATCGCCTTTTTGTTATTGTGGGTAAATTTTTCTTGTGAAAAGGATGAGTTACTAACTGTTGAATGCGATGGGTCATCGCCTACTTACGACGCAGATATTTCGCTGATCATCCAGCAAAATTGTGTTCAGTGTCATGGTAGTGGTTCTTCGAATGGTAGTTTCACTACGTTCGCTGGGATATCTACGGTCACTTCGAATGGAAAGTTCGAGCAGGAGGTTCTTAACAATCAAACGATGCCACAAAACGGAACTTTGTCTCAGGACCAATTAAATAAAATTAAATGCTGGGTTGAAAACGGGTTTCCGGAAAATTAAACCCTAATCCATTTCATTCTCACTATTTCTCACTTGCTAAATTGATTTTATTTAAAACGCTACAGCGATTACTTCTTCATTTTGTATAATTAGTTGGTTCAAGTTCAACTCTTTTCCAACTTGCTCACCCCACAACCCTAACCATTATTTCCCTTTCTTTGTATCAAACATAGAGCATCCAAATGAGTCGGAATACCATCACCCTATATCACCTGTCTCTTCTTGATCTATATGAAGAGTTAAAAGCGCGTGAATTGAATGGGTTCATGGTCGACGATGCGTTTAAAAACTACCAAGTGATCAATGCGGTTTTTGTGAAGTCCATCTTAGAGGTTTACACTAAAAAAGAAGTAGCAACAGAGGAACTAGAAGTGAATGCCCATGGCAAACCTTTTTTGAATCCAGAGATATTTAATGGACTCCATTTTAATAAAAGCAACACCAAAGATCATATCGTGCTTGCCATTGCCAAGTTTCCATTGGGTATCGATCTTGAACCTGTCAGAGAGACATTTAAAGAGTCAATACTCAAGCGTATAGTACACCCAGAAGATCATTTGAAAATAGAGAGTGCTGCTCAATTTTATCAGTTGTGGTCAATTAAAGAAGCATTCGTCAAGTACATTGGGACAGGATTGCATGTTCCGCTAAAAGAAGTAATGATTTCAAGAATCGATGGTGATTTTATAGAGGTGAAATCTTCAGAACAAAAGGCCGAAATACGTTCAGTAGAAGTAGTAAAAGACCATGTTTGTTATGTTGCAAGTAGCAATGCTTTTAGTGCAAAGATTGAAGTGGTGGATCATACCATCAGTGAACAAATTCTTATCGAACAACTAAGAAAGAGTCAAGAGGTATAAAACGCAAGGACCAGTTGTGTGATCTCCTTCACTTCATCTGGTTTCAACTCTACAAACAAGGGCAAACGCACCAAGGTCTCTGCATAATGTTCAGCATTCGGCAACTCTTCTTGATTAGAAGTTATCTCTTGAATGTATGGGCTTTTATGAAGTGGCAGATAATGAAACACTGCAAGCACACCATTTTCTCGTAAGTAGGCAATTAATGAATCTCTTTCTGTCTGAGTAGCACAAACGAGATAAAAAATGTGGTAATTGTTCGATTGATATTCTTTCACGGAAGGAAGTTGAACTTTCCCTTCGTTTTCCAAGGGATGAAGTCCAGAAGAATACGCTTCCCAAAGTTGTTTTCGTGTGTTTTGAATGTGGTCCAAATCGAGCAATTGCGCATACAACAATGCTGCTGTAATTTCAGAAGGGTAGAAGTTCGACCCCAAATCAACCCATTCGTATTTGTCAACATTTCCTCTTTCCATGTCTAAACGATTGGTTCCTTTCGACCAAATCTTTTCAGCACGATCAACCATGGCAGGCTCATTCACAACCAACATTCCGCCTTGTCCGCTACTGATGTTCTTTGTTTCATGAAACGAGAATGCCGCAAAATGTCCGATGGATCCTAAAAATGAATCCTTGTAACGACTGGTAATACAGTGCGCAGCATCTTCAATTACGAAGATATTGTGCTCGGCTGCGAGGGCCATTATAGCATCCATGTCGCAGGAAAGACCAGAGTAATGGACGACAACAATTGCTTTTGTTTTTGGTGTAATTAGCGCTTTCAATTGCTGAACATCCATATTCGGACTGGAAGCTTCACTATCGCAAAAAACAATGTTCGCTCCACGCAGTGCAAATGGAGTAGCAGTAGATACAAATGTGTAGGACGGTAAGATGACTTCATCACCGCGCTCAATACCACACAAGATCGCAGACATTTCCAATGCAGACGTTGCACTATTGGTCAGAAAACAATTCTCAAATCCAAAATGATCCTTAAAAAAAGTGTGACATTTCTTCGTGAAATAACCATTTCCAGAAAATTTACCTTCACTGAATGCTTTGTCAATCAGTTCAGATTCTTTCCCTGTTAAATATGGTTTATTAAATGGAATCATAGAAGATCAGTGCTGTCCGAAGTTTGGACAAAATAACATAAAATCAGGCAATTTACTCTATATTTGAAAGGTAAATACTGGAAACACCTAACCCATGGAAGCAGGCTACGAAAATTTTAGTGAGATGGTCCAAGAACTCTTCGATCCTCAGTTCTCTTTTGATCATTCAAATGTAGAATCCTGGACATCCATGCAGTCGTTGATCGTAGTGAGTGCTATTGATGAACACTATGATATTTTGTTGAGCCATGAGGAATTAAAGCAGGCAAAAAAACTAGCGGATTTGTATTCAATCTTGACACAAAAATTGGGGTAGAATGGCAGTATTTTCAATATCCAACACAAAAATTGTCGGTGTTTCAGCAGCGATCCCAAAGAAGGAGGCTTCCAATCTAGATTTAATGGGAATGTCTGAGCAGGAAATTCAATTGCTGATCAAAACCACGGGAATTGATAAGCGAAGAATTGCGAACGAGGAGACAAGTGCTTCAGATTTGTGTTTAAAGGCAGCTGAAAAGTTACTGGATGACTTGAAATGGCAAAAAGAAGAGATCGAGATACTCATTTTTGTTTCGCAAACACCAGACTACCAGATCCCCGGAACGAGTATGATCCTTCAACAAAAATTGGGGCTTCCAAATACGTGTATGGCCTTGGACATTAATCAGGGGTGTGCAGGATATGTAGTGGGTTTAGCAACGATGACGAGCATGATGAGTGCGTCCCAGTTGAAAAAAGGGCTATTGCTAGTTGGTGATACGATTACACAATTGTTACAAGAAGGTGATAACAGCACAGTTCCAATTTTTTCTGATGCTGGGAGTGCAACGGCTATTGAATTTGATGCGAATGCCGAAGATATGCACTTCAATTTGCAAACGGACGGTTCAAAGTACGATGCAATTATCATGGAGAAAGGCGGACATATGAAGATGCGCGGACATGACATTTTTACATTCGGATTGAAAGAAGTTTCTCCAAATCTGGAAAGGTTATTTGAACACAGTCAACGAAGCAAAGAGGAAGTTGATCACTTTGTATTTCATCAGGCAAATAAGTTGTTAAATGAGTCCATTCGAAAAAAAATGGACATTCCAAGTGAGAAAGTTCCAATGACTTTACATAAATATGGCAACACGAGTTGTGCTACAATACCATTGACGATTGTAAGTGAACTTCAGCAAGAAGTCCAACAGAAAAACGTGAACTTAGTACTGTCCGGATTTGGAGTTGGATTGTCATGGGGTTCAGCCTTTGTAAATATTTCCGATATTCAGTGTCCCAAACTAATCGAAATCTAACGTGAGCCAAATCGAATTCACCGTAGTTGTACCCGTTTACAAAAGTGTCGACACACTCGAACCCTTGTACATTGGAATTCAGAAGGTCATGACAGAATTGAAGCGTACATTCGAAGTGATTTTTGTTGAAGATTCTGGAGATGAAGACAGCTGGAAGGAGCTCTTGCGATTAAAATCTATCCACGGAGATCACATAAAAATCATTCGTCTATCGCGTAATTTTGGACAAAATGGAGCAACGCTGTGTGGAATTGATGAAGCGAGTGGGGCAAAGGTGATTACTATCGATGACGATTTGCAAACACCCACGGAAGAGATTAAAAACATTATAGAGTTTCAAGCAGAAACAGGTGCGGATGTGGTGTACGGAAAGCATGAAGAAGAAAAATCATCATGGATAAGAAAGGCGGGAAGCAATATGATCAAGCGCATCTTCAATAGAAGTCAAGGTGGTTCATCTATTGGTTCTTCATTCCGATTAATTGATGCGCATATTGTAGATAAATTACGCTTTCATTCACAAGATCACTTATTCATCAATCAGGTGATCACATGGTATACCTTGAATTTTCAGTTTCTGGAAGTACAGCGATCTAAACGCGCAGAAGGGAAGTCTGGTTACTCATTATTTAAGCTGATTGCACTCTCGCTACGGTTGATTTTCTACTATACCAGCATTCCATTGAAGATAATGATTGCCTTGAGTATCATTGCTGCATTTGGAATTCTTGGAATGACAGTTTACTACATAATTTATCAAATAGATGCAGGAAACAATGTTGATTTATTCATGATTACTGTTTTGGTAGCAATGGCATTAATCTCTGGAAGTATTAGTGTCTTCGGAATGTACATCAATCGGATATATTCGGCCCGTGTTAAGCGACCGAATTATGCGATAAAAGTCAAAATGTAATGGTCCTCAGAAAGTATGGATTGGAACTGCATTCACTTACAGTTGACGATTTGGAGTTGGTTCGAAAGTGGCGAAATGATGATTTTATTCAGGAGAGAATGTTGCTTCAGGATGAGATTTCTTCCGAAGACCAAAAACGATGGTTTGCACAACTCGATAATTCCACTATTTATTTGTTGATTTACCATGAAGGGCTAAAGATTGGACTCGTTAATGTAAGAGAGATCAATTGGGAAAAACGAACTGGAGAAGCTGGGATTTTTATTGGCGATCCAAACTATCGAAATTCATACATTCCAATGTTGGTGATTTTGTGCCTAATGGATGTCTTTTTCTATGAATTTGAATTCTCTAAACTTAAGGCAAAGGTACGTGCAGACAATAGTGACGCACTGCATTTTAACCGTGAACTCGGGTATACAGTAGAGAGCTTGGGTGAAGAATTCATCAATCTTGTTGTAAATGAATCTGGGTACACTGAACACAAAGAGAAATTGAATCCGTTTCTTTTAAAGTTTGATTCAGACAAATTGAAGCATGAGTTTTCGCAAGAAGAAAAAGACTATTTGTTCCCTTTAAAGTAAGCACCCAAACGTTCCCATTCCAAACGAATCACCAAACGAATTGGAATGCTTGGCTGTAGTCCCCAACGGATGATCCTAAACGGATAAAACAAGTGATTGTAAGGGAATTTGGTAGTTGTAAGATGTGGACGAAGTTCTGAATTCATGGCTGCCCAAAACTGCTTTTGATTGTATCTGAAATAGTCTTTTGAAGCTCTTCCTTTGATAATCTCCATGCCAATGTGAAAAGTGAGAACTTCCTGATCTATCAGTCTGAAATTCTTAGACAGAGCAAATAGGTTTTGAGCCAAAGTTATCCCAATGAATGGAACACCGATGCAAACATCCTTGAGTACAAAGTCTGGATACAAATCACGGTGAAAAACAAAACAATCGAAACCAGGATGTTTCTTACCTTTTTCAGCGTAAATGGCTGGAATGTCCTCCAATTTCGTGAAATGTTCTGGAATTCTGCGTCGGTTAATAATAAACGCATCCAATCCGCTTTCTATGTACGCATTGACCTCCTCGTAAAATTGAGGGTACAATCCAATATCAACGTTGGTGTAGATCAAATATTCTGCATCGCTCTCATTGTACATACGGTCCAGAATGTCAGCGATAATTGGAAGCTTCATTTCCTTTTCAAATGTTCCCATGTCCAATACAGATCGGGTAAGATCTTCCGTGGCAACAAATGCCGGATGCACCATGTTTCTATCCTCTGGATATTGAGCAGAAAGTAATTCCACTTCGACCAATCCTTCTACGCGTTTCTTCGCCTCCACCATCGTTGCAAACGTGATAGGCTGTGCCGTATACAAATCAGATGAAGGATTTGCATTGAATGGATTAATGATATGTGCGATTTTTCTCATTCGTAATGGGTGCATCTAAATTACTTATCATTTGCCAACCCTATGGATTTCAACGAAGTTAAATTTCTATCTTTAACCTGTTAGAAAGCATGAGCTACGGATGAGTGAAAAAGTAATTAGTAACGAAACCATTGGTTTTATTGAATACATACGTCGGGTACGCAAGTACCGTTCGTTGATCGTCGCTTTGCTCATTAGAGACATCAAAGCGAAATATACTCAAACGTCGTTGGGTGTACTGTGGGCAATCATTCAGCCCCTAATTGCACTGGTAATATTTTCTGTTTTTTTTGAAGGATTGATCAAGCTTGAAACCGGAGATATTGCCTATCCAGTATTTGCATTTAGCGGCATGATAGTTTGGTATTATTTCACCAGCATTGTTCATCAATCTGGAAGTGCGCTTTTAAGTCATCAGGATCTAATCAAGAAAATATATTTCCCACGGTTTATCTTACCGCTTTACAAGTCACTGCTCGGTCTGTTCGAGTTTTTTATCTCGTTTATTGTTTTCATTATTCTAATGCTAATCTGGAAGACGGAAATTAAGTTGACTATTCTCTTAGTTCCTCTCGTGGTTTTATTGGTCACTTTTATAGGGTTAACCATATCTATTTGGTTAAACGCAATAACCGTGAAGCGAAGAGATTTCATGCATTTAATTCCCTATTTGGTGAATTATGGAATTTGGCTAACACCGGTGTTTTATCCCTCAACAATCATCCCCGAGCCGTATACTGATTGGATTTATTATCTGAACCCAGTGGCTACAACTATTGAACTGTTCCGTGGAGCAGCATTTGGTACACCTGTTGAATGGATGCACCTGGTGTCATTCGCAGTCGTTTTTATTCTTTTCATTATTGGCACTTATCTTTTCAAGAAAATCGAAAGAAACATCGCCGATTTTGTGTAAATTTAAGAATCGATCTGAAGCCCAATTAAATAGCAATTTCAATGAGACCACTTTTCAAAAACTCAGAGCTGCAAGCGAAGTTTGAGTCCGATGGATTTGTCAAACTTTCATTGTTGGAAAAGTCCGAAGTCGATTATCTATTGAGCTATTATAAGTCCTGTAATTTTGACAATAAAATAGAGGCAGGATTCCACATTAGTTTGGATAATTTGAATCAAGAGTTAGTAACGGAAGTAGGGGAGGAAATCAAAAAAGTACTCGTTCCTAAGACCGTGGATATTTTTGATCGTGGACAAGTATTTACGGCTAGTTATGTAGTTAAGGAACCGGGCTTGCAAAATATTGTTCCACCACATCAAGATTGGAGCTTTGTTGACGAGAGTGAGTTTTGTTCTGTTACCGTATGGACGCCTTTGGTAGATGTTACGCAAGAAAATGGAGCTCTAGGGGTTATAAAAGGAAGTCACAAACTCTTTAATCATCACCGCTCATCACCATCACCGCAATCAAAATCACCTTTAGCTGATCACATTTTCACACTATTTCCTTTTGTAGAAATTGTAGAAATGAAGGCAGGTGAAACTCTGATTTTTAATAATAGATTGATCCATGCTTCTCCTCCAAACCTGACAAAAGAACCGCGAATTGCTGTCGGTATTGGTATAACACAGGAAGAGGCAAAATTGAGACATTATTACCACATCCCAAAAAGTGAACCGGCGCAGTTAGAAGTGTACGAGGTGGAAAAGGAATTTTATACGTGGTATAACAATGCGCGTCTTTCAAGTTTTTACGATAAAGGTGAGCGCCCTACAGACCTAACCAAAATTGATACAATTGAAAGAGA
Source organism: Crocinitomicaceae bacterium (assembly GCA_033791225.1). Classification (GTDB taxonomy): domain Bacteria; phylum Bacteroidota; class Bacteroidia; order Flavobacteriales_D; family Crocinitomicaceae; genus UBA4466. Next base: position 285,828 of record JASJHD010000014.1, on the reverse strand, counting down.
AGTTCCCGAGCTTTCAAAAAGCGAAATGGAAGACTTAGTAAATACGCTTGACAATGTTTCTATCAATCACGAATTGATGAGGAAATTGGCAGAGTTGTTTGGTTACGAGGTGGATGCGAATGGCATTATAAAGAAAAATAAAACAACTGAAGAGTCAGCTCTTGCATCTAAACCTACAGATGGTCGCAGCTTTTTTCAAAAATATACACTAGGTAATATATGGAGAGAACTTGCTTGGAGAATGAATGGACGAAAATAAGATAGCATGAGAAGGACACTTAAGGACGACCAATTAGAGGCACAATTTCAAAGAGATGGCTATGTTCCGATTTCTTTTTTATCAGCAGAGGAAGTTGAAGAGCTAAAGCAATACTACTTTGACACTGTAGAAGAAAGTGGAGGACACATAGGACCAGAGGATGAGAACTACAGCGCATCATTGGAGGTAACGTATGATTTTACGTTTATTGATAAAAATATTGAATACAAGGAGAAGGTATTTGACAAGATCTCCAAAACATTTGAGGAGAAATACGCTAATTATTTGGCCGATTACAAACCAGTCATTGCCAATTTCATTCGTAAGAAAACGGATGGAGGCGAGGTTCCTTTACATCAGAATTGGGCATTTGCAGATGAGCACAAGTGCGCAGCAGTTTCAATTTGGTGTCCACTTATTGATAGCAATAAGGAGAATGGAACACTGGAAGTTGTACCTGGGAGCCATAAACGATATGGAGAGGTTCGCGGACCAATGATTAAGTCAGAATTGGAGGATATCAAAAGAGAAATTATAGATAAGCACATGGTTCCGCTGGTAACGAAAGCGGGTGATGCAGTGATTCTCGACGATAGTCTTGTACATTATTCTTCTCCTAACGAAACGGATGGATTACGTTTGACGATTCAGTTGATTCTTATTCCGAAAGAAGAACCATCTATACATTATCACATGGATTTGGAGAAAGACCGAAGCAAAGTGGAGGTACTGGAGGTAGATAAGGATTTTTACATGCGATTCAATCCTTGGAAAAAGCCTTCTGGGTCGGTAAAAAGAGTGAAGTCATTTAAATATGAACCATTTTCGATGAGCATTGGGGAATTTGAGAAAAAACTTAAGCAACCACGTTTTGATGAGCCTCGAAAACTGTCCTTCTGGGATAAACTTAAAGGGCGTAAGGCCAATGCATAATGTTAGACTTTTCAAGTAAAAAATCCATTTTCAAAGATTCTGAACTCACTAAGCAGTTTCAGAATGAAGGCTACGTCATAGTTCCTTTCATCACTGAAGAGCAGATCACTGAAATTCTTGGAGTGTATCAAAAATATTATCCAGACGGCGTTAAAGGATTTTTCACAACAACCTTTGCGAATAATGTAGAACACAGAGAAGGGGTTAATCGTTCCATTAGAGAGGTTTGCCTTGAACGCATAGACGAACTGTTCGAGAACTACAAAATTTTGTTTTCAAGTTTTATCGTTAAAGCACCAGGTAAAGACAGTGAATTGATTATGCACCAAGACATGACCTTAGTCGATGAACGAAAATATTCAGGAATTAATATTTGGTGTCCATTGGTTGATTTAGACGATAAAAATGGTGCCGTTGAGGTACTGCCAAGAAGTCATCGTTTTTTCTCGACGTTCAGGGGCTCATCTATTCCAGATATTTATGACGACGTGGTGCCAGAGTTGAAAACTGTAATGAAGTCGTGTAAAGTGAAAGCCGGTCAGGCAATCATATTTGATCAAAGTATAATACATTACTCTCCACCGAATTTATCGGATAAAGAACGCCCCGTGATTAATACTTTCGTTGCGCATGAAGATGCAAAGATTAAGATTTGCTATTGGGACAAGGAAAGCGGTAATAACGAAATTGAAATATTTGAGCAAGAGGATAATTTCCTTGAGCAATTTGAGCAGTTTGGACACAATATTTTTAACCGTCCTACAATTGGTAAGAGTGTGGGGAAGTTCCCTTACGATTTCCCAAAACTTTCTTTAGAAACAGTAGAACAGGAATACAATGTTACGTTTCCAGAGAAGAAGAAACCCGTTGAGAAAAAACCTTGGTTAAAACGCTTGTTCGCAAAATAAGATGGGGATGAAGACAGCAATATTCAAAAGTGAAGAATTACAAACTCAGTTTGAGCGCGATGGTTTTGCGAAGCTAAAACTGTTTGACGAGGCTGAAATCAATAGCCTTCGTGATTTATTCGAAACGTATGTTCCAGAGGATGTTCATGCTTTTTTCTCGTCCAGCTATTTAGATGATTTTGAACTAAAATCAGAGATGAGCAATAAAATTGCGGCAATTATTGATGAGAAAGTAAAGGAACACTTTGTCAACTATCGATTAATTGGAGCGGCATTCTTAGTGAAGGGAATAGGGAAACAGAGTGAGATGCCCATGCATCAGGATTGGACCATTGTCGACGAATCAAAATACTTCGCAGCGAATGTCTGGATTCCACTTACAGCGACAACTGAGACCAACGGAACTATTGAAGTATTGAAGGGAAGTCAAAATTGGAATAGAGCGCTTCGGGCACCAACACTTCCGTTCTTTTTTGAAGGACATCAGGAAAGAATTCGTCCGAGCCTAACAGCAATTGATGCCAATATAGGGGACGTTGTCGTTTTAAATCAGGCGGTAATTCACTATTCCAAACCAAACTTGAGTCAGGAACTTCGTCCAGCTATTACATGTGGGTTAATCAGCAAAGAAGCACCATTGAAATTCCATTATTGGAATAAAGATACGCCAGAGCAAATTGAGGTGTTTTCTCAAAAAGATGATTTCCTCCTTCGCTTTGAAGATTTTCATACAGCCATATACGAACGACCTACAATGGGAGAAAGTAAAGGGATGATAGATTATGCTATTCCAAAAATTAAGGAATCAGAACTCACAGACATTGTAGGTCCGCCTGTTGAATCAGTTATTACGAAACCAGGGTTTATAGCTCGATTATTTGGTCGAAAATGAATACAGTTCAATTCAAAGACATAAAGCTAAGCAATGAGCTAGAAGTTGAGGGGAGTGTGATTTTCCCATTCTTGACGGCGATTCAAATTGATGCGCTAAAGGAACTATTTAATAAATTCCACACGGAAAATCCGCAAGGATTTTATGCGACTACGCATGCAGAAGATAAGGATTGGCGCAAGCAAGTGAGCAATGAAATTTTGGCAATAATAAAAGATTCTATCGATCCATTATTTGATAGTATAGATGTACTTGGCGGTGCTTTTATTTCCAAAGCTCCAGGAGAAAAGGGGATTCTTCCTTTGCATCAAGATTGGAATATCGTTGATGAAAAAGTAGCACGCTCATATAATTTATGGGTCCCACTCGTAGATGTCAATGAATTTAATGGGGCCATGCGTATTCTGGGGCGAAGTCATCAGAAACAAGAAACGTATCGAGGGCCAAATCTTCCGCCAACATTGTACAAGATTAGTGATGCTGTTGATCAGCACATGGTTTCACTCAATATGAAGGCAGGGATGGGCTTATTGTACGATCATGCATTGTGGCATTCGTCACCAATCAATCAATCAAATGAATTACGTTTGGCGATAGTATTTGGTGTCATTCCAAAAGGAGCTAGTATGCGCTTTTATCACCAAAATGATAAGGAACTCGAAGAGTACGTTTCACATTCAGAGTTTTTCTTTCAAAATGACCCGAAGGACGGTCCAAAGGGTTTGGAGTTGAATAAGTCGTTTCCGTTTGAGAATGAGATTTTAAATGAAGAGCAATTCAATCAAGTATATCTAGGAGTTGAACCAAAAAAGAAATCGTCGGGTTTCTTTGGGCTATTTAAACGCACTAAATAAATACAATGAGTACAACGGTATTATACATATTAATTGCTTGGCTGTTATTCGTACACGTATTACTTCTTGCGTTATATCTTAATTGGAAAAGGAGTAGGTCAACACCTTCTGCAAATGTGAAAAGAGTGACCAAGCACTCAGCTGAAGACGTTGGGAATTTCTACAATGATCAAACGGATAACTTTCTTAAAGTTTATGGGGAGGTTATACAGGCATTTAGAACAACGGACGTTACAAAATTGCTGGACTACCAAATCGGAGCAATTGGCTTTGAAAAAGGACAGCGAGTATTGGATGCGGGATGTGGAGTTTGTGGACCGGCTCGGTATTTCGCGAAAAATGCAGATGTTCAGGTAGAGGCTATCACCATTTCTAAAGATCAGGTGGAGAAATCCAAGAAGTATATTGAAGCGGATGGATTAGAAGGTAAAGTGAACGTCACGCATGGCGATTATCATCACTTGCAGGATTATTTCGAATCTGATAGTTTCGATGCTGTTTATTTCCTAGAGTCGTTTGGGCATGCAAAAGACCATGAGGAGGTAATTAACTCGGCTTGGGGAATGTTGAAGCCTGGTGGAACTTTGTACATCAAGGATCTGTTTGTGAAGGAGGCAGCTGTTCCTTCGTTAAAAGCAGATATTGAACGTGAAGTAAATAATATCAACAAGGCATACCATTATAACATTGCTGATTTATATGAAGTACTTCATTTCCTTCGTAAGAAGGGCTACATCTTGTCTTCAGTTAAAACTATTGATCTGCCCTTAGAGGATTTTGAAAACTTGACGATCTCAAATGATTTTCAGGAGTTGACCGGAATTAATAAGATAGAGAGCTTACAAGAGTACGTCTTTCCAGTAGACTTTTTTGAAATAAAATGTATGAAGCCATGGAACGCATTGGAATACGGTAACAGTCGTTATTTTTTGCAGAATCTATACTACATGCAAGTGCATAACCGAAAGCAAGAAGAATTGTAGATCACTATGGAAAAAGGCATCACATTATCGGTATCTAACTTGTCTAAACAATACACTAAGACAGGAAAAGGAAAAGACAATTTTTGGGCACTCAAAGATGTTTCTTTTGATCTGAAAAAGGGAGAAATTTTAGGAGTGATTGGACGGAACGGTGCTGGGAAAAGTACCTTGCTAAAAATCCTGAGTGAGATCACGGCTCCTACCAGCGGTGAAGTTGTCTATTCTGGAACTTTGACCTCAATCATTGATATCGGTACTGGGTTTCATCCAGACTTATCCGGAAAAGAGAACGTCTTTTTAAATGCATCACTCTTAGGTTACTCAAAGAAAGATACAAGCGAAATTTACGATACCATTGTTGAGTTTAGTGGATTGGAAGAATACATGGACATGCCTGTAAAGCACTATTCAAGTGGGATGTACCTCCGGTTGGCATTCTCAGTTGCTTTTCATTCTAAGATTGACATTTTACTGTTGGATGAGGTACTTGCCGTTGGTGATGTTGATTTTCGACGAAAGTGCTATCATAAAATTCGATCGCTAAAAGACCAAGGTGTTTCGATAATCTTCGTGAGCCATTTTTTAGAACCCATCATCTCGTTTTGTGATCGCTGTATTCTCATTGAAGGCGGGAATATCGACGCCATTGGTGAGCCGATCGACATCGTAGAAAAATACATGAACAAGGTCAATAGTTTTCCAAACTCTAAAGTGAACGAGCGTCTAGATGCTAAAGAGGATACAAACCTTGCGACGTATACTTTTGATCTTGTAGGTTTGGATTTACCACTCCTATCTGTGGAGTCCTTTGAAATAGGACATGTTGACGATGAGAAAAAAGCTGAATTTAGTATGAGTGACGCGATCCGAATTACACTCGCTGTCAACAAAAAAAGAGGCGGAAGTTCTCTCGAAATCGCTTACAGTTTAAAGAACATGAACGATATTCGATTGTTTGTTGATTCCTATGGATTGCGAGCTGATTACCAGCATTTGCATCAGGACGAGGGCGTTTACCACATTGAATGCACAATACCTGGAAAACTATTGAACAGAGGGGTCTATACCTTGGGAATGATTATTTCGGAAAACGGTTCGCTTGTTCATGAAATAGAAGATATAGCGAGAATTAAAGTGATAACACCTGAAAATGAGCGTTACGAACGAAGGGTGTCTTCAGTTATTAGTCCGCATCTTGAGTGGAAGATGAGCCCAATTAAGTGAGATCGTTAGCAGTATATTAAAAGACCCTTTTATACCAAGGAATCTTCTTTTCAGCCCCAAGGCAAAAATTCAATTCTTCGCGTGTTACGGGTGTATTCACAAACGTTGGCAAGATTTTCACAGGCTTCTCACTTGGAGGTTTCACCAAAGTTTCTGTTCTCAAATGATCGTATTTGAACATAAAATCATCGGCAGGTTCATGCACTTCCAATTGATCTCCAGCTTGCTTTTGAAAATAAATAGATAAATGCGCATTTTCTGGAATCACAGAAAAGCAAGTTGCAATGCGCTCTCGTTCACCTAAATTTGGAGGTGACCCATGAATCACGTTCAAATAGAAAATGATGGCATGTCCAGCTTTAAGATTCACTGACTTTGCAACTTTCTCAAGATCGTCGTAAAAGGGACTATAATCTGGGAATAAGTAGGCAGAACCACGTACATGTCTATCTATCTGGTGGCTTCCCTTAACTGTCCATAATGCGCCAGACGTTTCATCAACATCATAAAGTGGAACCCAAACGTTAATTGCAAAATCATCTTTTTCATCCACTACATTCCAGTCCTGATGTACTTTAAAGGTGGTTCCATTTCCCGTTTCTTTGACAATAAAAACATTATTCAAGCGACGAAAATCTTTGAAGTTTTCATCACAAGCACGCTTATAAAGTCCATCAAGAAAGTTGGCCACTTTCATTTTGTAGTCGTAATCAGAACACCAAGTCGTCATGTGAATTCCTTCAATCTTCCCAGGAGCTTCACCAGTTGGGTGAATTTCATCGTAAAACGTACGCGCCGACTCTAACTCTTCCTCATTTAAAAATGGCATAGTTATGTAGCCATCCACATTCAGATGTTCTTGAAGTTCTGCGTTTTTGAGTAGCGACTTCATACGTTATTTTTTAAACCAGGAAAGAAACCCTGATTTTTTTTGAGTTGGCTCCTCTGGCACATAGCTATCTACCAGTTCAGGTTTATTCACACCATCAGGTTCAGCAATCATATTGCATTGGATTTCCGAATCCTCATGAAGAATATTCTTTTCTTCAATTCCATTCATTTCACACAATTCAACAAATTGTTCCGACGACATTGCTGGGAATTTATCTTCTATATCCTTGGTCTTTGTTCCAGAAGTTGGACGGATATGACAATCGTAAAAGAAATTTGAATACGTTAATGTATAATCGTCTTCATGAGCGTACAACTCAATTGGATTTTTTTCATCCGACGGATCCTTGTAACACGTTTGGAATTTTGCATTCTCTTCAAAAACTCCACAAATTACAGCCACACGATCCTTTCCAGAACTATTTTTCATGGAATTATGAATCACTCTAGGATCAAAGATTAAGACTTCACCGGGTTTCAAATAAACAGGCTTCAAATACTTGCGAACCGTGTTGAGAATCTTTCCAAAAGGAAAACCAAAGGAAACACCTCTGAACGGTGAAAAGAACCAATGGGTTTTCTCAATGATCGTCATTGCTCCGTTATTGGCGTCAATCTCATGCAGAGGAATCCATAAACTCAAAGGAGAGAACTCAAACTCATCTACTGCAGTAGTATCTTGGTGAACGTAAAACTCACTCTCTTTACCGGAGGCCTTTACAACAAAGCTGTTCACTATATTTTTGTAACCCTTAAAATGTTCCTCCAAAACAGGCTGAAGCACTTCTTGAATTTCCTTATGCACACGCAAGCGATAATCGCTATCCGTTGAATAGAGTGTATAAAACATCCCCCCATTTTCAACATTCAATGAATGTTCACGTTGATATATAGCGTTCAAATTATTCAAGACTTCATTTGAGAGAATTGGAAGAATGGCATATCCTTCTTCATGAATAGTTTTAGCCAATTCAGTATCCCTAAAAACAGGATTTAAAACAGGTTTCCAACTATATGGGTTTTCAAATGTTTTTACAGCCATTGGATTGAATTTTATCAGTGGTGATGCATCCAAACAAAAATAAGAAAATCAGGGGAGTTTAGCGAGCACATTATCCTATCTGGTGGATCTTTATAACTTTAGTTTTTCTAAGCAATTAAAAAACCACTGAATGAATTCGGTTCAATTATCCGATAAAATTTTAATACGCATCTTGCAATTTGGTGGAATAGTCTGGTTGATAGGATATTTTATAATCTATCAACTATTTGAAGGTGAACAACAGTTTGGCTATCAGCTATTGCTCTCAAAATTGGCGCTACTTATTGGGATAAGTGTTATAATTGTTTGGGTCATTCGACAGCTTCCAGCATTTTTCCAAGAGAAGGGAAGTCCCTATAATTTGGCAGTGTTCAGAATTATTTTCTTTGGATTCTTCACAATCGGCTTCATTTTCTATTGGTCTAAACTCATGAATACCACCATGAATTTTGTGGACCTCCCGTTGGACACACGTGTATCATTGCCAGGAATGCAATGGCTGATTAACATAATTCCAGTATCGAAACCCATTGTCCAAGGTGCAATTGTTTTGTTTGGATTGGGAAGCCTTTTTTCCTTTTTAGGCTTTAAATCGCGATGGTCTATGCTCGTTTTTGTACTGGCTGGTTTGTACATCTTCGGCATTCCAAATCTTTATGGAAAAATCAATCACAATCATCACATTGTGTGGTTTGCCGCTTTGCTGGCTTTCAGTCCATGCAGTGATGTTCTTTCCATAGACGCGCGTTTGACAAAACAGAAAGTACTCAGACCTGGAAAGTCGTATGCACGTCCGTTCCGTTTCATGTGGATTTTAATGGCCATCATCTATTTTTTTCCAGGTTTCTGGAAAGCATGGTCGTGTGGTTTAGATTGGGCGCTCACTGATAACGTGCGGAATCAAATGTATTGGAAATGGTATGAACTTGGAGATTGGATTCCGATGATAAGAATAGATCAGTTCCCGATACTGTACAAGTCCATGGGATTATATACGCTGGCCTTTGAGCTGCTCTTTATTGTATTCATTCTTAAACCCAAGACGCGTATTTATGGTTTCCTTGCCGCCATTCTCTTTCATATAGGAACGCACCTATTTATGAACATATTTTTCGTTGTACTCGTTATTTCGTTTGCCTCATTCATCAATTGGGAACGATTGCTCTTTAATCGAAAGAAGTATGCCTTCCCCGAGTTAGCTTCCAAGCGGCGTGTTGGTCTTAAGTGGGTTGGGACGGGATTGATTATTATCAATTTGGTTTTTGGAATGGGGAAAATATTTAGCTATCCATTTAGTGTATATCCCACCTTTGATGTGCTCGTAGAACCCTACACGGAAACGCTATCGTTTAGAAACTTTGAGTCAGAGGAAGGACTGGATAAAGAGGTGCTCAGAACGCAATTCACGTCTGAGCGATACAGAAATATGGAGCATCAAATTATTATGGCGTTTGGAAACGATGCACTGCAAGATAAAACTGCTTTACTGGAAACCTTGTCAAGAACCATAGAGTCAGACTTGAACGTACCAATATCGATTTCGATAGATAAGATTTCAGTGATCCCAGAAAACAAGAACGAAGTTGTTTCTAGTAAGATCATTTATTCAACAGATTCAGGAATTGTAGAGTGACACAAGTTCTGGAAAAGTAGCCGTAAAGTTTTCCTCTCTTAGCTTATCTAAAGCTGTAGTTTTAGCCTCCAATTCAGGCAGTAAATGACTGTGGTCGTTCGCGAAAAGATGAGAGATAATATTCTCGAATTGCTGAAAAGCGTGCTGCATTTTTTCGGTATCACCACTATCTTTAAAATTCTCCTTCATCCAAACAAGATGATCTAAGTACTTTTTCTTTGCCAATTGCTTCAGAGCCAAAGAAAGTACACGGATATTATATGCTTCTGGTTGAATGAGCATCGTAGGAATAAAGTCCTCAACGGCAATTAGGTTTTGTTGAACCCAATCTTTATGAAAGTCAGGTAAATGCAGAACGTTCAAAGCATAGACTGTAGGAGACACCATAAAGCTCACGTGTGGAAGTTCTTGCTGAATGCGCTTTCGATTATCAACAGTTCTTTCCCAATCCTGCTCTTTGCGTAAATATTCTCCACGAAGACCACTTGCGTCCAAACTCGCAGCGATATTGATGTTGGGAAATTGTTTCCATAGGGCGATAAGATCATGTCCTTTGTAATCAAGAATAGAGAAATTCGTATTGTAGAGCAATTTCACGTTCGTTTTTCCTTCTACAATTAGCATTTCTAGAATTTCATAATGCTCATTCATTACGAGTGGTTCTCCTCCAGCAAAGTAAATTTCCTCAAGTTCATCAATGTTTGTTCTTAATTCACTTATTAAAATGGCTGGGTCTACGGCATGGGTGATTGCCGGTTGATCCTTTGAAGTCATGCCTAACGCGATAGCATCTTTGTGCCATTTGGAGCTTGACCAAGGACCGCATATCCGACACTTGAAATTACAGACATTTGAGAAACGAAGATCAAAATATACCGGCTTATAGCCAGTGATCTCACCTTTTTTTGACGTAGCTTTTACACGCTCTAGATGATGTGGGAATTTAGCATTTGTGATTTTGCGTAGACTGATCCAATTAGATGCTTCCTTTTCATAACAGCGCAAGCAGCGTTTGTCTTTTTTGCCGCGCAACATATCGGCTCTGAAACGATTCATTTTGTCACCGTTCCAAATTTCTTCTGCGCTAGACGAATTGATATTGCCAAAACTATTTTCTTCTTCCCATGGAGCCTGACAGCATGGAGCAACGGTACCATACTGGGTAACGTGCAAATGAACCCAGGGCATAATGCAAAAGGTAGAATTCTCTGTAAGAAGATGCTCGTCAACTTCCAGTTGTCTTGAGAATCTATCCAATCTTAAAAATGAACTTAAACGCATTGTTGTAAATATATGCAAATACGGAGATTCAGGAATAATTGTAATTTTAAACAGTTGTTCGAAAAGGCCAAAAGCACGTACACCTTCGATACAAAGCATTTTACATAAAGGAAAAAATGAATCCAGAAGCTCGTAACCAAAGGAGGAAAGAGAAACGGAAGATTTGGAGGTGGAGATTAGTAATCTTCTTGGCCTTTTTTCTTCTAGCAGAGATTGTTCTATTCATCATGGGACATCGACCAGGTGTCATGGAAAATCAGTACTATCAATATGGTGCTGCTCAGTATGACTCGGTATTGTATGCTGACGAAATGGGGATCACACACCACAGCCCTGAAGGTCGATTTTATCCAAATCAAACAGTTAACAAAGAAGGGTTCATGGGTAAGATAGAATTTACCCCAGAGGCAATGGACTCTATACGCAGTTTAGGAAAGAAGATTGTTTTGTTGGTAGGCGATTCGTATACTTCGGGTTGCTGTGTAGATGACCATGAAAAAGCATTTGCCAGTTTGTTGGCAGAGTCCGATGAGTATGTTGTGCTCAATTTTGGCGTTGGTGGAACAGATCCTTTGCATTATGAATTGGTGGTAAAAAAGTACTTACCACTACTTAAGCCAGACCTTGTTGCTGTTGTTGCTTATCTTGGAAATGATGAAATGTCCTACGATCGAACAGCAAAACCATTTGTTCCTGTTTGCTATCCAATTAAAAACGGTCCTTGGTTGAGTTCCGAAGCTCCAATTTATATGGCTGAAGAAGATACATATTTCAAGAATTTTGAAGAGGCAAAAAAGTTCTATTACTCTTATTATTCGCTGAGAAGTAGTGAATCAAGCTTTTTCGAAAAATTGATTAGGCCAAGTATCATTTTGTCCAAATTGTACTTGTATGCAAAAGTCAGATGGCATCATCACAATGTACATGAACAGCTGTTTTCGCCGCCAGAGAATCCACCGTATTCGTACAATCATTTGAAGGAGATCATGAACTTCTGTCAAACCAATGATACGGAGGTGATGTACGCTGCAATACCTTCTCCTAAAAATGTGGAGAACAATGAAGATGTGTACAAAAAATATGATTATTTCTTCAATGAAATCCCTTGGGAAACGCCAAATGATTTAACTATTGAGGATTATGATGGCAGAGAAGACGGCAATCATTTTAACAATGCAGGACATTTGAAATTCACAGAATTCATCCATCCATTAATTCTTCAAGCACTCGAACAATAAATCAGGATGAATATTTCGTTCTATATTTACCACTCATGTTACTGACATTCTTTCATTTATTCACAAAGAAACTGCGACTCGGAAACCCTTGGAGGTATAAAATTCCGTTGCTCATTGGGCTGACGTACTTTTTTCTACTTGTGGGTAATTTGAATTCAACAGTTGCCTTTTTCTCTTTCCTTGCTGCCGTCTGTACCGCAGTTGGATTTGCAGGTATCGGTTATTTGACCAATGATTTGTCCGATAAATCAAAAGATTTGCTAGCAGGAAAAGACAATATCGTTGGTGACCTGTCAGCGGTGTTTGTTGGATTGTTAGGATTATTATTTGTCGCTCTTGCATTAGGGCCATGGTTCTATTTGCCACTTGATTACATCTCTATTATTTTAATCATTACAGAAATCACACTATTTATAATTTATGCATTTCCACCTTTTAGATTAAAGGAAAAGGGAATACTTGGACTCGTTGCAGATGCCTTGTATGCACATGTGATTCCGGCTATTCTGGCATCATGGACGTTTTTTCTAGTAGGAGGGAAGCAGTATGAATACATGATTCCATTTCTAATTTCTTTAAGTGCTTGGCAGCTGGTGTGTGGAATCCGAAATATACTGTCTCATCAATTAAAGGATTATGAGAACGATATTAAGAGTAACATGACCACGTACATTGTTAAAAGGGGAGTAGATGGAATGGAGAATAAAATGAACCGCATTTTTATTCCTTTGGAAATCACCCTGTTTCTTGTCTTCATTTTGTTTATTCATATTGAGGTGACTTATATGCTCCCTGTTCTTTTTATTTATTGGGTCATTGCACTCAATCGTTTTCCAAAGACGGTGGAAGACAAGAGCCAACCGCTGTCCAAGCATAGAACGAATATCTTGGATAAATTTTACATACAGTGGTTGCCTTTTATAATTATTACCGGAGGAATTTTTATTGACATGGAGGTGCGTTATATAATCCTTGGACATATTCTATTATTCATGAAATTCCCTTACAAGATTCTCAGAAAAATAAAAGATAAAATTGGGTAGACTGGCCATTATATCAACGAACAGGAATCAATATTCTGAAACATTTATTCAGTCTCATATTGATTTGTTGCCATTTCAAAAGGTAGTGTACACCAACGGGTATTTACCAACGGATATTTCTTTGGATCAAGGTTTGACTTCAGAGCCTTTGTTGTCTAAAAAGTCATTGTGGAAATCCTCTACCCCCAGAGAAACATTAACAAAGTCCTTTCGAGATAATAATATACGGGCAGTTTTAGCTGAGTATGGGCCAGCCGGTGTTGAAGTTATGGACATTTGCGAAAATTTGAATATCCCTTTGATCGTGCACTTTCATGGCTACGATGCTTACCGAGATGATGTGCTAAATTCATACGGGATAAAATATCAAAAACTGTTTCGGTCGGCATCAGCTATTATAGGAGTATCTAAAGATATGTGCGAACAACTCAAAACATTGGGCTGTCCAGAGGAAAAGCTCCACGATCTTCCCTATGGAATTGCAACAGATCTATTCACACCTGAAAACAAGAGTTCATCCAAAAAGTTTGTAGCCTGTGGTCGGTTTGTGCCAAAAAAAGCTCCGCAACTTACTATTCAAGCTTTTAAACGAGTTGTCGATAAGCACTCAGATGCACAATTGGAAATGATTGGTAATGGAGAATTGATGGAGGAATGCAAAGAGTTAACGAATCAACTTGAAATTGCTGAAAATGTCAAATTTCTTGGGGTGCTCGACCAAAAAGAAATCGCAAAGATCTATCAAGGTGCGTTGGCGTTCGTTCAACATTCAAAAAGAACAGCAGACAATGATTCTGAGGGAACGCCTTTGGCAATATTAGAAGCAAGTGCTGCAGGGCTTCCGATAATTTCAACCCGTCATGCGGGAATCATTGATATTGTTGACGATGAGGTAACTGGATTTTTAGTGGATGAAGGAGATGTTGTGGAAATGGCAAACAAAATGCTATTACTTGCCGACTCTACAGAATTAGCGAATGAAATGGGAGCTCAAGGCTCTAAGAAAATCAACAAACAGTACAGAAAAGAAGATTACATTGATAAACTCGCTTCGATCATTCATGATTGTGGTATTGAAAAACAATCGTAATTTTGTATACTCACGCTAACCCGTTCGTATGATAAAATCATTGGTTTTAGGGGCTGGAGGCTTCATTGGAAGTCATTTAGTAACTCGGTTAAAAAAAGAAGGACACTTCGTAAGAGGTATCGATCTTAAGTACCCTGAGTTTTCCCAAACTGATGCAGATGAGTTTATTATTGCTGATTTAAGGGATAGCCATTTGTGCGCTGAATACATCACTGAAGATTTCGATGAGGTCTATCAACTTGCTGCGGACATGGGTGGAGCAGGGTACCTATTTTCTGGAGAGAATGATTTTAACGTCATGCACAATTCAGGGATGATTAACCTAAATGTAGCCGATTGCTCAATTAAACAACGCATCAAAAAAGTGTTCTTTTCATCATCGGCGTGCATTTATCCTCAAACCAATCAAGTAGATCCAGACAATCCGAATTGTGTGGAGAATAGTGCATTTCCTGCGGATCCAGATAGTGAATACGGTTGGGAGAAAATTTTCGCTGAGCGTATGTATTTGTCTGCATTGAGGAATTATAATTTAAACGTTCGAATTGCAAGATTTCATAATGTCTACGGTCCGCTTGGAACATGGAATTCTGGGAAAGAAAAGGCTCCTGCTGCATTGTGTAGAAAGGTGGCTGAATCAGATGCCACAGGAGAAGTTGAGATTTGGGGAGATGGAAATCAAACACGTTCATTTTTATACATAGATGATTGTGTAGATGGAGTCCGATTATTAATGAACTCAGATTTTGAAGGTCCAGTAAACATTGGTTCTGAAGAAATGGTCACGATAAATAGTTTAGGAGAAATGATTCTCTCTTACGCTGGCAAGAACGCGAAGATTAAACATGTTGATGGGCCGATAGGTGTAATGGGAAGAAACTCTGAAAACACCTTGGTGAAAGAAAAAATAGGTTGGGAGCCAAAAATTGGACTTCAAGAAGGATTGGGTAGGACCTATGATTGGATAGTCGATCAAGTCAACAAGAAAACTACTACACTGGAATCGGTGCAGCACAAGGGTGAATAATTCATCCAATCCATATATATCATTTGTCGCTACTTCAAGGAACGATGATCACGGAGGTGATATGCGAAAGCGTATGAGCATCTTTGTTAACGGATTGATTCATCAATGCAATAAGTATAAGTTGCCGTGTGAATTGATAATGGTTGATTGGAATTCACCCGACGAAAATCAATTATTGGACAAAGTTCTGCCTTCGGTAACGGAAGAAGATTTTCTTACTATTCGATACATTGTTGTTCCAAAGGAAATTCATGATACATACGACTACTCTGATAGGCTCGGGTTGTATCAGATGATTGCTAAAAATGTGGGGATTCGAAGAGCGAATGCTGAATTTGTCCTTTGTACCAATGTAGACTTATTGTTCTCAAATGAAATGTTTGAGCGATTTGCCAAACGTGATTTGGAGAAAGGTGTTTTTTACCGAGCAAACCGTGCTGATATCCCAAACACAATAAACGAAGGTGCTACAGTTGAAGAGCAGTTGATTTTTTGTAAGAACAACATCGAAAAGAGATTAGGAAAAAGCAGTAAAGCTCCCCTGCTAAATAATACTGAAAGAAATATATTGCGTCAGCGCCTGTTCATCCCTTTCTATCCAATATTGTCTGTAGTAAAACGAGTGTTACTAGGGAAGGTAAGAAGTGTAATTCACAGCTTAGATTTTGATGCCTGTGGAGATTTTACGATGATGAGCAAGGAGGACTGGGTTAAGATGGAGGGATACGCCGAATTGGAAATGTATTCCTTACATATTGATTCAATGGGCGTATTTGAAGCCGCAGCAAGAGGGATCCAACAAGAAATTCTACCCGCAGCGGCTTGTACCTACCATATAGCCCATGACGGTGGCTGGGAATTCGCTGATCCTATAGAGAAACTACATTTTTACAGTAAGAGACCTTCATTGGAATGGTGGTCCGTTTGGGTGGCTGGTTCTAAGATTGTTAGAGAAAAGAGTACTTTTGGTATGAATGATCCCAACTGGGGATTGAATGATGTAGAACTAAAGGAAATCACTGTCGGATAATTCTATGGAGAAAATTGGGATAATCGGAACTGGGCGACTGGGTATCTGTCTTGCACTTAATTTGGAGCGAGTTGGATATGAAGTGATCGCTATAGACGTAGATGAAGAAAGGGTGAATCAGATAAATGCAAAATGCTTGCATGTGGAAGAACCTTTGGTGGAAGATTATCTGAAGAATGCATCAAAATTATCAGCGTCAACAAGTATTAATGCTCTTGAGGGTGTAGATTTCATCTTTGTGTGTGTACCAACACCTTCTTTGCCAAATGGAAAATACGATCATACATATATACAGCAATGTGTTGATGCTTTGCTACAACTTGACAAGCCTTCAAAAGAAGTTGACTTAGTGATCAATGCGACTACAATGCCGGGGTTTTGTGATGAATTGCATGCGCAAGTTTCAGTACACAATTACAAAGTATCGTACAATCCTGAGTTCATTGCACAAGGTAGTATCATAAGAGATCAACAATATCCTGATCAAGTTTTAATAGGTGAAGCCGATAGTAGAGCTGGAGACAGAATTGAAGAAGTGTACAGTAAACTTTGTCCAGAAAATCCAGTTGTGCAACGAATGTCTAGAACCGGTGCTGAAATCACTAAGCTCAGTATTAATTGTTTCTTGACAACCAAAATTGCGTTTGCTAATGCAATAGGCGATTTGTCAAAAAAAATGGGCGCGGACTATGAAAAGGTCCTAGCGTCGATCGGTTCAGATTCTCGGATCGGCAATAGTTATCTTTCATATGGTTTCGGTTTTGGTGGTCCCTGCTTACCGAGAGACAATAGAGCACTTGGAATCGCAGGAGAGGAACTAGGTTTAGATGTGCATATTTCGGACGCAACTGATAAATCCAATCTGAGTCATCTAGATTTTCAGTTTAAAGAATATTTACAGAAAGACGAACCAATCATTTTCGATCAACTAACATATAAGCCAGGCACCGATATTATAGTAGAATCACAGCATTTGGCCCTAGCAGTTAAATTGGCAGAAGCTGGAAAAAGAGTGGAAGTTCTTGAATCAATTGCTGTGATAGAACAGGTAAAAAATCTGTACGGTGATCTTTTTACGTATAAAGTAAATCAAGATGAATAATCCCGCAATAGTTGTTGTAGCATACAATAGGCCTGCTTCGCTGAAGAGGCTGTTGTCTTCTATTGCCAAGGGCAGTTATCCTGATTCTCCAATTACATTACATATTTCAATTGACAAAAGCGATGTCCCTGAAGTAGTGCAATATGCGCAGGAATTCGAATGGATTTTCGGACCTAAAATCGTAGAAGTATCTGCTGAAAACTTGGGTTTAAAAAAACACATTTTACAATGTGGAGCGCTGACCGAAAAATATGATTCAATCATAGTGCTTGAAGATGATCTTGTACTTGCCCCACATTTTTATCAATTCGCAAATGAAGGTCTTCAGTTTTATGAAAGTGACGAACGTATAGCTGGCATTTCTTTATACAATTATCAAATTGCAGAAAGTTGTGGCTATCCATTTCAGGCAATCCATGATGAATCGGATGTATACTTTATGCAAGTTGCGTCATCATGGGGTCAAGCATGGACAAAACAACAATGGTCATTGTTCAGTACATGGCACAAAGAAACCGAGGAGAGTAAACTAAACCTCCTTCCAGAATACATTCTCCAATGGGGGGAGCATTCTTGGAAAAAATACTTTATCAATTATCTTCTTGATAAGAACCGCTACTTCGTTTTTCCACAGACTTCTTTTTCTACGAATTTTGAAGATTTTGGAACGAATGCTACGACAAGTGATTTGTATCAAGTCGAATTGGAAACATCCAAAAGACAAATGGTGTTGAAAGATTTCAGTGACTCTCAAGCCATTTATGATGTGTATTTTGAACTTGAAGGAAGTGCATTGAATAAGCATACATCAATGCTGGCAGAATATGATGTTGAGGTAGATTTATTCGGACAAAAACCAATTACAAAAGCAGCTAACAGCTATTTTCTATCAACGAGAAAAGGAGCCAATCCTGTTTTTACTTTTTCTTCGAAAATGCGGCCTTTGATCAATAACACCATTTTTAATGTCGAAGGAAATGAAATAGGATTGTATAGAAAGGAAGATCTTGATTCAGCGAGTACAGACCTCGGTAGGTTCTTCTCAACGTCATTATTACAAAAGGTGAATAGTGAAATGCAAGGAGTGATTTCATTGAGCATTGTAATACCTATTGTCGAGTACAATGAAGAAGACCTTCTGAAAACCCTTAATTCAATTCCGTTTGGAGTTGGGTTGAATGAGTGCATCATCAGTTGTCATAAAGACTCTTTCGATTCGGTCAAAAGTAGTGTTGCATCTCTTGGCATTAATGTACAAATACTCTCATCAAATACCCCAGATGAAAGTCAATTATTGAAGTCTGGCTTAGATTCCGCTAGACAAGAAATTGTTACTTGGTGTAGACCAGGAAGCGTTTTTGCGGCAGATGTCTTTGATCAATTACCAAAAATATTTAACGCGTTCGCTGAAGTCAATTGGATCAGAGGAATGGAAGAACAATTTACTCCAGAGTCGTATTCAGTTTTGAATGCGGCGCCATATCGATGGAACTCTCATATGCTCGAAAAATATTCAGGCATAAATTATCCACATACTACAGAATTAATGTTCTGGAGAAAATCAGTGTATAATAACAATGAGTTCCCCGAATTTTCTTTATCGAGTAAGCGGAATGTATTTATGCAAAAGGTAAACCTTTATGTTGTCGCATATAATTTTGGGACTCGAAAAGTAAAAAAAGGCGATCAGACCCTTCATTCTGATTTTTCAAAAAGTCTCAAAAAACATTCATTCGCACGCAAACTTCTCGGTTCCTTGAGCTATATCTTTTTTCGACGTAATAGTTCACCGCTCAGGTTGATTTTCGTGGAAACACTGGAGTTGCCATATGTACTCCGTTATGATAACGAAGACAAGAGATTTTACAGTAGTAAGTATTGATTCATTCAGTTAAATATTAGCTGATTAGGGGGGTAAGTTTCTTGGCAACATTAATTTGTTAGTTATCATGCACAAGCATGATGAAAATCAGGATAAAACCATATATTTGTGCAAACTTAACTATCGCCTGTTTTGAAAATTTCAAAAGAAGGTCTTTATTAATTACGTTATGAAAAAAAATTACATAAATCTATTAGGCCTTTTGCTTATTATGTTTGCAAGCGTAGGAACTGCGGAAGCGCAGTGCTTGCCTAGAGTAGGCTTCTACTTTGGAGAAATTGCAGCTACAGCTGGTTGCGGAACTTGGACGACGTCCGCAGCATATGGTCCTGGAGAATACTTTAGAATGCCAGTCCTTCAGGGCGGAAGTTATTCCGTTAGTACATGTGGAGCAGGTATCGATACCCAAATCACAGGATTTGAAGGCATTATAACTGCAACAAATTTTTTCTACAACGATGACAATGGACCACATTGTGGTGGTACGGCAGCATCAGTTGATTTTGTTCCAACCTTCACAGATTATACGCGTGTATCGGTTCAACAATACAACTGTGCACCAGGTGGAACGGCTTCAATCACCGTAAGTGTTCGACAAAATAATAACCTTACGTTCACTTCTTCTACTGCAGTAATGTGTCAAGGTGATGTTAGAGCATTGACCGCAACGCCAACGACAGTAGCGGTTGCTCCGCAGCCAAATTCAGGTGACGTGGGAACATTTACAGGAGCAGGTGTTGCTGGTACTAATTTCACTGCACCAGTACCTGCGGGAGCTTCACAGATTTTTACACTCACTTATAATTTCGGTTACTGTAGTACCACACAAGATATTACGGTTTATGGATCGCCAACTCCTTCAGACGCTGGTGTAGATCAGCCTGCTGTATGTGGTGGTTCTGCAATCCTACAAGGAAATAGCCCAGCAATTGGTACGGGAACATGGACAATCATATCAGGACCTGGTTCAGTTCTTTCACCAAATGCTCCGAATTCAACAGTTTCAGGTTTAGTTGCTGGTTCGCCAACAACATTGGAATGGACAATTACAAATGGACCATGTGCGGCTTCAGTAACACAAGTTGTTTTAACAGCTGAGACGGTAGCGCCGGTTCCTGTTCTTGCATCATTACCAGATGAGGTGGGCGAGTGTTCTGTTACTCCACCTTCACCAACAGCAAATGATAACTGTGCTGGTGTTGTAGCTGGTACACCAGACGTTGCATTCCCAATTACAACATTTGGAACTACTGTAGTTACGTGGACATACGATGATGGAGTAGGTAATACTTCAACGCAAATGCAAAACGTAATTGTTGGTGATGTTTCGGCTCCATCGGAAGACGTAGCTTCATTGTCTGATGTGACAGATGAATGTGAGGTAACTTCAATAGTAGCTCCAACTGCAACAGATAACTGTGTAGGTCCTGTTACAGGAACGCCAGATGTTACTTTCCCAATTACTGCGCAAGGAATTACGCTTGTAACTTGGTCATATGATGATGGTAATGGAAATATCTCAACACAAGCACAACAAGTAATCATTACAGATGCTACGGCGCCTGTTGAAGACCTTGTTACTTTAGCTGATGTATTAGATAGTTGTTCTGCTACACCTGTTGCACCAACTGCACTGGACAACTGTGCTGGAACTATCATTGGTGTACCAGATGTTACCTTCCCTGTTACAACACAAGGTTCAACAACGATTACATGGACATACGATGATGGAAACGGAAACGTTGCTACGCAGCTTCAAAATGTTATTCTTACAGATATTATAGCACCTACGGCGGATGTTGCATCACTTACTGATGTAATTGAATGTAATTCAGCTTCACCAGTTGCTCCAACAGCGACAGATTACTGTGCTGGATCAATTACGGGAACACCGGATGTTGCGTTGCCAATTACAACACCAGGATCAACCTTGGTTACTTGGACGTATGATGATGGAAATGGAAACACAAGTACACAGACACAAAACGTAACAGTGAACACTGTAGATGTTGGTGTTACTTTGAGTGGAACAACAATTACGGCTGATGAAACAGCTGCAACTGCTTATCAGTGGATTGATTGTGACACAGGAAATGCAATTATTGGAGAAACAAATTCTTCATATACTCCAGTTGCTGTAACAGGGAATTATTCTGTTGAGATTACGAACAATGGTTGTGTTGACACTTCGGCTTGTACTTTGGTTGATTATTCAGGTTTGGAAGAAATTCCATCTATTGAAGTTTCGATCTATCCAAACCCAACTGATGGTAAATTCAGTGTTGAATTTAGCGGATTGAATCAGCAAGAGTTTGAGCTTCGTATAATTGACCTTCAAGGTAGAGTTGTATTGAGTGAAGTATTTGAAGGTATCGATGGTACACACGTACAAAAAGTAGATATCTCACAAAACGAAAGCGGTGTGTACATCATTAACCTCATTGGAGATAAAGGATTACTTTTATCAAAACGTATTGTTAAGGATTAAGCACAAATAAATATTGGAAAGGTCCTCCACAGCGGAGGGCCTTTTTTTATGCAATTATGATTCTATCGCATAAACATAAGTTCATTTTTATCCATATCTGGAAGACAGGAGGTACAAGTGTGCAGAAGGCATTGAGTCCGTATGCTGAGAGTACAGATGCTCGTGGTGGATTATTGGAGCGAATCATTAAGACTAAGAAAAAGCCAAGTTCGGCAGATTTTGAACAACACATAACGCTTCCAGAGTTACAAGATCAACTCGATAAAAAGTACTTCGATCCGTATTATAAATTTGCCTTCGTAAGGAATCCTTTAAGTTGGGAAGTGTCCTATTACCATTTCATTACGCAAAAGCCAAACGACCACCCGAAACGCGATGAGATTATCCAACTAGGGAGCTTTGATTCATATATTAAATGGGCAGCTGAAAATGAAATGCAGATGCACAGCCAGAAACAGTTCGTTTACGACTCGGACGGAAAGTGCCTTGCAGATTTTATTGGTAAATATGAGGAGCTTGAGCTAGGGATTCATGAAGTTTTAAATCATCTACAAATCCCTCGTCTTGATCTAGAGCATTTGAATCGAAGTACTCACACGGATTTCATGCAGTATTACACAGCAGAGACAGAGCGTTTGGTTCGTGAAATTCTTAAGGATGATTTCACGACATTTGGGTATTAGCCTTACGGTTGCATTATTCCTCGCTCGATAGCTTGTTGATAGTAGAAGGAAGCTTTCTCAAGATCATTTTGCGATTGATAGCGACCAATGACTGTTGCATAGGAATCATGGGCACTACTACCGAATTCAATCATTTTCAAGGTGTATTCTGTGGATTTATCAAAATCTTTTTTCTCGTAGTAAATTAAGCCTAAAGCTTGATAAAAGGAAACCTCTGAACCTGAAAATCTGGCTATTCCATCCTGTGCCATTAAGACTGCTTCATCAAACCTACCCACCATTGCATATGCCATGCTCAATAAATGATGAGAATCGTAATTGTTAGGGCCCAATTCAACACTCTTTTCTAGCTGAATTATGGACTTTTCGTACTCCTCTATTTGGAAATAGGCTTGACCTAAAAAATGTCTAGGATCTGAAGCTTCAGGAAATAAAATGATCATTTCTTCTAATACTGGAATTCCTTCTAAAAGTCTTTCTTTATTACAGAAATAGGTTCCCAGTTCCAAGCGACCATAATACATCTCATCAGAAAGCTCCATGCTTCTAGTGTAATGCAGAATCATTTCGTCTTCGATGGATTGACTCCACCCTTCGTTCAACATTTTTTGATTGAGAAGTGAAGCATAGTAATAATGTGGCCTAGCTGCGTTCTCCAAATGAACCATATCGGTTGAGACCAAGGTAAAATCATCCTTCCATACCTTATTTCTTGAGAATGTGAGGATACTCATAGAGATAATAAACACAAGGAACAGTCCTTTAAAGGCCATAGGTAGGGCGCTGAATTTCTTCATTACAGATTCCGGCTGCTTTTCCTCCTTTTGCTCCTCCTTAAAAGGAATCTTGAAGAAATACCCTAGGGCACCAACGAGGGCAATGCATAGTCCAAGAGAAGGAATAAACATAAATCGATCTGCCATCGCATCAGAGAAGGTTCTAAAGACATGTAAATACACGGACAATGTGATAAAGAAGAACAGTATGCCAAATGCGATAATGGGATGTTTTTTGAATTTTGCAACGGAGAAAATCAACAAGAACAAAGTGACAAGGCAAGAAAGAATGATCTTCCAATGAAGCCCTAATATCGGAAGCGTGTCACTGTAGTATGTTAAAGGATAAGGCGCGAAAAAATTCTTTAAATAGAGGAGAATTAGTTGAAAAGCGTTGGCTATTTTAACTCCAATTCGTCCATCATTGTAGAAACTATTACCAAGGATATGACTTTCTTCGTATACGCCGAGTCCACTCGTTTTTTCTACACCTAAATTACTATTGAAAGCATAATATAGGATGCCTAAAGCTAATACACCGAGAATTGGAAGAATGAAGCTGCTTTTGAGAAACCTCCTCCAATTGATTGTCCCTTGAATTAACACAGCCAACGGATAAACAGCTAAGAACGCAATAGCATTTTCCTTTGACAGAAATGCCAAGAGGAATAAAAGGGAAGAAAAAATCAGATGCTTCCATTTCTGTTTGGAGTAAAATTCGAGAAACTGATAGAGGGAAAGCAAACAAAAGAGCAGAGCCAGAAGTTCATCACGACTTTTGATGTTTGCAACAACCTCCACATGCAATGGGTGAGCAGCAAATAGCATGGTTATTAAAAAAGGCAGTAATAGATTATATCCTTGAAACAACCTTTTCAAAACCTTAAATAAAATAAGGCACAGTATTGCAAAATAAAGAACGTTCATGAAATGAAATCCTTTTGGATTCCCTTCAAAAAGACTGTATTCTATTGCAAATGTTGTTAAGGTAATTGGTCTGTATCCGTATTTGTCTTGCCGTTCTTCTGAGTTGTATTTTAGAAACAAGTCTGGAATTCCAGTAATCCCTTTTTGAACACGCTCATTTTCTTGAATAACAATTTTGTCATCCCAAGCAAAGTCATGCCCAATCGTGTTAATAAACTGTAGGAATGCAAAAAGAAAGACAATTATTGGGAATGTCTTGTGGATTTTGGAGCGAACCAATTTTTTTTCCATGATTAAAAATACAATTTTTATACTACTCAGTATACTTCACATAACTGGATTCAAAGGTATGTTACCAATAATCAATGCCTCAATTGAGTACTATTTACATCGTTTTTCAAAGCTGCAACATCAAGTTGAATTAAAAATTCCAAAATACCAGGAAAAGCAGCTTCCTTATATCCGAATTTGGGATCTCTAAACTCTGCTATTGCTTTTTCCTTTGGCCAATCTTGGTAAACCATCCTATAGCATGCTATTACACACCCTGTCCTATCCGCACCTCTTAAGCAATGGACCAGTATAGGTCGTTCTGCTTTACCAAGGATTTTTAAAGCGCGAACAACGTCCTTATGTCGAATGTCTAACGCCCTCATCGGAAGATGAATCTGTACGATGTCCGAGTTTCTTAATTTCTTGATATTGTCGTGATAATTGCGAAGGTTCAAGATTACATTTATTCCCATGTCGGACAAGGCTTGCATCTCGTCATTACTTGGTTGTGAAGATCGGTATATCCCCTCATCTACCTTATAAAAGTTCTCTGGAAGTTCGCGATCAGTTGAACTAAATAATACAAGCGCGACCATTAGCCCAGTAAAAGTTCTGAAGTATTTTCTTAGATTTTTCATTTCCTTCTGCTCTCCTTTCCAGTAAATAGACGTTCCAAGTTAGGATTTCGCAACAGCATCAGAAGAATGTCAGATCAACACCTCCGGCTTAACACTTCTTAGGGTCAATGCACTTTGTACATGCTGCCACGTCCGTATAACCTCTGTTTTTGGCAGAGTTCAATGCGCTTTTGGGACTTGAATGATATCCTAACTCGTCATGTTTTACCATATCAGAATAGATTTTACAGTCTTGGTGATGAATCTCATTTTTTCCATCAGCGTGGTTCGATTTGTCCTTATTTATTCTGTAGAATGCCATAGTATATAAAGATCATAAAATTTATGGAACTGAGATTCGTTTTATGAAATTTATTATCATTTTATGTCGGATAGAAATAGGGTCAAACACATTTCGTTCAAGAAAACCCCAGTTTATAACTAATATTATTTACCGTATAACACTTCCACTTCCAAGGATACTCGACCCTATTTGCAAGACTAGATAAAAGAAAGAACTTGTCTTGGGTATATCTATGTCAGTAGACCTTTCCCTTTCTCCTTCTATTGGGAGTTCATCATTTGCGTATAGTTCACCAACGGTTTCATTCGTGTTTGCAATTGGCTCATTTAAATTCTCAAGGGCTATGAATTCCGTCGGGGAATAAAACTCAGGTCGCACGTTTGGAGTAATCTCATAATGGGCGTAATCGAAGATACATCCTTCAATGTCACCACTAAGGACTCCTGCTTCTTCACAGATTTTACGGGCAGCTTCTCTATTCGAGTTTGAAATTATACGCCGTGTAGGCTTTCTAATCTCCATAGTGTTGTAATACTCAGCATTGATCTTCAAAGAATATTCAAATAAAGATAGGGCAGGGTCTACACGAGAAGAATTCAATCGTTCGTCCCAATTTTCACCACTTGATTCAGCGGTTAAACCTGAGTATTCTAGATCATCATCTTCTGTATACACTTTTAAAGCAATGTTTATGAACTTTTTATCCTGATAATCCTTCAACTCTACAATTGCACTTTCTCCGCTTGGCCAATGTATAGCGTAAGAACCAGAATTATAAGAAACGGTTCCTCCCATTTGCATGTAATAAACAGGATTGTGAATGCTTACTGGTTCACCATTAATTCGCAGAGAAGAATACTCTATATCATCCGGTTTGTTGTTTGCATAAAGACTAACTAAATCGCCTCCAACATTCATTGAAACAGCCGTGATAAAAGACGCAGCTCCGTTAAGTTCTTCAAACCGCGCTTGCACTTCAACAGTTGAATGTGTCGACTTAGCCAGAATAAATTCTCCGACCTGAAGGTTTTGATAGTACTTATTGTCAAAGGTGATTATATGTGGTTCTCCAAAACTCCAGCTTGTTCTAATACCATCAGGGGAGGAATTCATGCGCAGCATTCTAAGAATGTTCATCCCATTGTCCATACTAAATGGAGAGCTTGCGGCATCATTTCCGTTCAACAGTCCAATTGCTCTAAAACGAATGTCCTCCGGTACAAACTCCAGCAATTGTGAGGGAGTCAACATTTCGGGGAAGGTTCTATCGGGTATCGGGCGATTGTTTGATAAGGCCACTAAACTTGAGTACAACCAGTCTCCTCGAATTTCATCCCAGTCTATCAACAATGATTGAATAGAGTTGGTATTCTCATTCCTATTAAGATCTTGAGCAGAAGTTGTAAAGCACAATAGAGTTAGGAAAGTGAAGATAATGAGGCAATTTTTCATGTTGCTTTGGTAAAGAGGGTTTACACTTAATTGTCTAAGATACAAAATTATGAGTGGATGTGGAATTGGTGAAGTTCGGTTGATTAAGCTGGATAATTCTGTACAGATGACTCTCCCTTTAGATTTGCAAGCGGAAGAAATTCTGATTAACTTACAAACTATACTTTTGGTGTATATTCAATTGTATTGGCCTGTGACGGTGTTGACGAAGACAATAAAACACTGCTTATTCAATAACAGATCTTGTTAAATTATATTTAATGTGATGCGAATTTATTTGGTACTACTATTATTGGCGATGAGCAAATCTGTTTCCGCTCAATCTTGGCAACAGTTAACAGGATTGCCTAGCAATTTGAATTATAAAAATATTAGCTTCTTGAATGATGCTAATGGCGTGATTTCCTCAGATCAAGGATTGTTTCTTACAAGTGATTATGGAAATACTTGGGATACCATTTACTATAATATCGAGGATAATATTACTGACGTTCAATTTCTGAATGACAGCACCATATTATTTGCGGGAATAAATTCAGTCAGTTATGGCTTTTTTGCGAAATCGACAGACCTTGGTAATAACTGGGTCTCTACAGATATCTCGGCAAATCAACCGGATGTAAAATTAGTTTTCACATCCATAGATGAGGGTCATTTACTTAGTATCGATCAAATATTGAACACAACTGATGGTGGAAGCACTTGGACGAATGGGACGTTTAGTAATACTTGGAGTTTTTTAGCTGGAGACATGTTCTTTACATCGCCAAGCACAGGGTATATTGTAGGCTATTACAATGCCGTAATGTATAAAACGATTGACAATGGGAATACCTGGAATATGATGACAGGAATGGGAGCAGGAGTTGATGTGCATTTCCCTTCATCACAAACAGGATATTCTTGTGATGCCAGTAATAACATCTTAAAAACAGAGGATGCTGGTAACAATTGGACGGAAATAATTACAGGGTTTGATGAGCTCACAAAGCTAAACTCGGTATTTTCACCAACGGAAGATGCTTGTTACTCAGTAGGAGAAAATGGAGTGATAATTAGAACCACAGATGGCGGATCATCGTGGCAAGATGAGAACTCTGGAACAACCGAAAATCTAAATTCAGTTGCATGTACAGGATCGTATTGTTATGTAACGGGGAATAGTGGAGTTGTTCTGCGTACAAACAACATTCTATCAATAGTAGAACCTTTAACTGATCTTATCTCAATACATCCAAATCCTGTGGATAATGAACTCATCATCGATGCAGGGGGATTGGGCGAGTATCAATTAACTATTTATTCAAGTTCAGGAGAAAAAGTAATGACGTGCAATTCACCTCAAACTATAATAGATGTATCTACTCTTGATCAAGGACTATACATTATCCAAATTGATCATGCTGATAAGCAAATCACTCATAAGTTTGTGAAAAAGTAGAGAGATACGTAGACAAAATTCAACAAGAATAATGGAATCTGCTATTAAGACGGGGATTCATAACATTGACTTGTAATCACTCTACCATCAATTTCGAATAACCAATCAACCTAATTTCGCACTTCCAAACAGCTTATTGCTAAGGTTATTGTTTCTCAAAATAAGACCAATAACCTTCAAACGTGTAGGCATAGAAACCGAATAGTCCGAGAATTCCGTCTCTTTTATTTAATGTTATCTCTAATGATCCCTCTGTACCTGAACTAATCAGTTTCAGTATAATCGTATTCTCCTTTTTATTCAATTCATACTCATACACATCGATGAATCCAGTACTAGTAGTCTTGGTCAAAATGTTTTCGTCAAAGACTAAAGTATGTACAATTTCATTATCCGTTTGTTCAATCCATGTTCCCTGCAACTCATCAACTTTGGGGAACTTCTTCGTACATCCGATCGTAAGAATGGACAATAACGAAATCAAAATTAAGTGTCTCATAAGCATCAATTTTTAACTATAACGATTGTTTCACCAGCTTCTTGTGTAATCAAGGTACAATAATAGGTTCCACTGTCCACAGAACAATAATTACAGAGATCTCCATTAAACAAAGTAGTGTCATTCAGGTATGATTGCCCAAATGATATTGATGAGATATATAATGCTATTGTAAGTAGTAGTAATCGCACGTACGTATAAACGAAGTAATTGAGACAAAGTTGTAGTCACTCCACCATCAACTTTGAATAGCCAATCAACACTCTGTTTATATAAGGGGTTCCGTTAAATTCCGATAAAGTGATTTCCATATATGACACAGCAGGGAAATTGGTTAAACGCTTACAAAACAATACCTTTATTAGCCATGTGAACGTTGCATCCCTAGATAATGGGATGTATACCATACATTTCAATATAGAAGGGAACATCATTACTAAAAAATTCGTTGTTCAACAATGAGGATAGTTAAGAGCATATTACTAGGGCTTGGGATCTTGATAATCTCAAGCTCTGCTCAAGCCCAAAAGAAGAACCAAATAGGACTTCAATGTGGTCTCTTTCATTATTTTCTTGATGGCACTCCTATTCTAAACACCAATTATGTTGCTCCAAGTGGAAAAGGGCTATATCGTGGAATATTTCTCAATTCATGGGGAATAGAGTACAGTAGATTAATTACTGAAAGGTCCACAATTTCCATAGAGATTTCAAATTTCAGAAAATCTTATAGAAAGTATTTTGAAGCGGATGCAGATCATCCAAACATTGGAATCCGAAGATTTTGGACTTTTGGTATCATCTATTCTAGAATTATTCCCCTAAAGAACAAATTCAATTTTTTGTATGGTGCAGGCATCAATTATCGTCATGGTTACGAAAACATTATTATTGATGTTATTCCAATTGGACCAACTAGTCTGGGTGCGTATGAAGTTCTCTTTGAGGATGTGCAAAGAAGGGATTTAGGGTTAAACGTATTCGTGAGATTTGAGTATGATTTTACAAAATGGCTCTATGCCTATTCGAAAATAGATTTTCTCGGGATTGTATATATGCATGACAAAGAAGGTAAAAGGCGAATGGAAGAAGCATATAATTCTCCTCAATTCCCCAGTAGATATGATCTTTCATTAAAATTTGGAATAGGAATTCGCTTTTAAATAGCACGAAGCTATCTCCACATTCCAACACCACTATCACCAATAAAGATGAAGAATCATTTGGTTGGAGCTGCGATCTTCAGTAAATGCTCATATGTAGGTGGCTGGTATTCGGAATTTTCACTCCTTAACAATCTTCTTACTTATCCAACTACCATCTGATCGCTCCATAGTAATGATGTAGATTCCCTTTGGAAGAATGCTGATATCAATTTGTTCTTTATAGAATTCCACGTTTCTTTCTAATAAAGTTCTACCGTTAATGTCTGTAATGACATACGACTGTAGTTGGGTTGAAGAGGCAATAGTTAGCGTCGTATTTGCAGGGTTCGGGTAAACGATTACTTCTTGCGAATTGGTCAACTCAGTTAATGTTATAATTGATAATGAGTCTGCCTCAAAATGGAAGACACCTCCCAAGTCTTGCCCGACGAACATATTTAAATTGCCATCATTATTGATGTCTTCTACCCAAAAAGAACTGTACCCACCAACGTCGATTCCTAAGTATTCAGAAGAGACCATATTAAAACTACCGCCTGTTCCCAAATTGGTTTCGATACTGTCATAGTAGGTTAAGGTTCCGTCAAAATTACCCACGAAAAGACGGAGTAGACCGTCGCTTTCAAAAAGGTGAGGTGTTGCAGATCCCGTAAACGAGGCTCCCGATACATCTACACTTCCAAGGTTGTTGTTCAACAGTTCAAATGCTGGGTTTGTAGCAGTTCCCACATTTTCATAATAGCTTAGAGTTCCCTCGTTTGAACCGATAGTTAAGTCCAATAATCCATCTTGATTTACATCGAATAGACAAGGGTGATTATATCCTCCCATTGAAATAGTGGTTCCTGTATTGTCTTGATAATTGACAATTGGGGATGCCCAAACAGCTCCTGCACCAATGGATAGATTTTCATAGTACACGATGGTGCCATTCTCAATGCCTAGAAATAGATCCTCGTCTCCGTCATCATCAATATCACCAAATGTTGGTACCGATTTCAATCCATAAGACAAACTTGACAAATCCAGATAATTATAGTCTATAAACTGATAGACCGGAGTCGTAGGTGTTCCAACGTTCTTATAATAAGCAATTGTGCATTCTTTGTCATTGACAGGTTTAAATCGGTAATAATTGGCAACTAATAAATCCTCCAAGCCATCTTCATCAACATCGAATAATAGTGGAATAGACCCTGTACCATGTTCTATCATTCCACTTTGCAAAAAGTTATTGGATGTATGCACAAAAACTGGGTTCGCGTTGGAACCGACATTTTTATAAAACTTAACACTGGTTTCATTATAAGAGACGTTTAATGCGTTTGGAGCAGCTATTAGATCTTTGATTCCGTCGAAGTCAACGTCAAGAAAATAAGCGGCAGGAAAAAGTGTTATTTTAATAGGTGTTGAATTGGAAGGGAAATTATATTCAACAGAAATCATTGGTGAATCTGTATTTACGACAGTTCCTCCGTTCGTTACCAAATTAAAACTCGAGTAAGAGGCGTCTCCGATCAATAAATCCATTACACCAGAGTTATCAATATCAATGGCCAATAATGATGAGCCAATGTGCATTTTTGCAATTGCTTCTTGTCCACCTTCTCCTTCAGGATTTGGGATGTTTCCACCAACGCAAGGAGCATTTGGATCATTGAGAACGATACTATTGTTTTGATCGTGTTCAGTAAACTTACCCCAGCATTCATTTTTAAGTTCAAAAATCAGAGAATCAGGGATACCATAGAGATCCATACTTTGGTTCTGGTGGTATTCAACTCTATTTCCAAGCATGTTAAAAGTTAGAACATCAATGTCTCCATCACCGTCAATGTCTTCAATTGCTGGTATGTCGCTTGAGCTAACACCGAGAGGCGAAACACCTAAAGGATAAAGTGAGTTAACAACTGGCTGATAAAGTTCCCATTGCAATCCATTTACAATATCGCCAACATTTCTATACACTTTTAATCCACCAATAGAATACGTGAAAAGGTCTTTTCTACCGTCGTTGTCGTAGTCGACAAGAGCACAGCGGTATTGGATATCATCTGGAAAATGAGCACTTGAATTATAGGCAAACTTATAGTACTTATCTGTAGTTCCCTCTTGCGTATATACTCGGATGTTGTTCTTACTTCTATCGAAAATGAACAGGTCTAAATCACCATCAAAATCAAAGTCAAAGTCGGAAAATTGTGGATAATTAAGTCCGCCTGCCCATGGGTTCTCGAGCGTATCAACTCCGTTAATTACCATTACAGAGGCGTCATATTCAAAACCAAGCTGTGCCAAATTGGAGAATGGGAATAAAAGAACGGCAAGTGCCAAGCGAAAGTTCATTTGAAGCATGATTTAAAATTTAACAACCAAAACGCTCGGGCCAAGATATGATTTTATTTCCAAAATGCTTTGCTGTCAGCCAATGACAAACGGTTTTCATTTTGATTGTAATGTGCATGAAACTTATACGTCGAATGGATGATGAATAAGAATCTCGAACGGCAACTAAATCGATTCAAGTAGGATTCCAAGAAGTGGTGCGTCATGATCATATCTTGACATGATTTATATCTATATTCGAAAAGAAATCAAATACAATTTGAAACTGCACTTATGATAAAAGCAAATACACTAATAGTATTTCTCGCTACTTTTTTAGTAGGAAATATTGGACTTGGACAATGTCTTTCAACAGAGGGAGAAGTAACCATGATCGTTTACACAGATGATTACGGATACGAAGGTTATTGGGAAATGGTTCCGGCAGGAGATGCCTGTGGAGTAAATGTAGTTGCAACAGGAGGTAATCCTGCTGTTGGTTGTGGCGGTGCTGGAGCTCAAAACCAAACTCCTGGAGGATACGCCAATAATGGAGCTTTTAATGAAGGTCCTTGGTGTCTTCCATTAAGCAATTGCTACGACATCCACTTCATGGAAGATTGGGGAGATGGTGGATTTACTATAGAAGTATTTGTTAATGGCTATCAAATAGAATCTTTCGAAGTTCTTGATTTTGGAGGTATATATACTTTTTGTGTTGAAGAACCACCTGCTTACGATTTAAGTGTGTTCTCTTCGAATGTAAGCACCTATGTCACAACTGGCTCATTTGATGTGAGCGCTAGTATATTTAATAATGGTATAACGGAAATCACTTCATATGATTTGAATTATTCAGTGAACAATGGACCAGTAAACACACATAGCGTTAGCGGTACTTCATTATTGAACTATCAGGATGAAGTTGTACAGCATTCTATACCATTGAGTGTTTTTGCAATTGGTACGTATCAAGTGAAGATTTGGACGGATAACTTCAATGGTGGTAATGTTGACATGTACAATCCAAATGACACGCTTTCGGTATATGTTGAAGCTGGACCAGGTACTCCAAATGTCATTGATAGCTACATCGGAGCTACAACGGTTATTAATCAAGTTGCCGGAATAGGAAATCAAATTAATGCGCCTACCGATTTAGATTTTCACCCAATTCTTACAAACAACGAATTATGGGTGAGTAACAAAGGAACTGAAAACTCAGGAGGAAGCACAGTTACTATTTATAATGCTGGTTTAGCAGGGCAGACTACAACCTTTAGAACAGATGGTAACGCGTGGCACTTCATGTCATTAACAACAGGTATAGCTTTTAGTCAGAATGGAAACTGGGCAAGTTCACCAGGGGTCTATGATGCAAACCATGATGGAGGAACTCCATTTACTGGACCGTCGTTATGGTCAAGTGATATGAGTATTTACGCTCAGCCTTCAGGTGGAAATGGAAGTCATTTAGACATGTTACACTTGAGTCCATTAAGTCAAGGTATAGCTGCAGAGAAAGATAACGTTTTTTGGGTGTTTGATGGTAATACGGATGACATAGTTCGATATGATTTTGCAGAAGATCATGGACCAGGAAATTCATACCATGGTGATGCTATCGTACGAAGATATTCAGACGATGCAGTTGCAAAAGATCCAAACAATGAAATCGTAAGTCACTTGGTGTTGGACAATAATCAGCAATGGTTATATGTTGTAGATCATGGAAACCAAAGAGTCATACGAATTGACATCACAACAGGGTCAAATCAAGGTGGAACTCCAAACTTCCCAGGAAATGAACCAATTGCTGAATACACAGAGTATACGGGTTATACTCAAGAAACTGTTGTTTCTGGATTATCTAAACCTGCGGGAATTGATGTTATTGGAGATCGCATGATTGTAAGTGAGTTTCAGTCTGGAGAAATTATCATCTACGATATTTCAACTATGCCAGCTGTTGAACTTGAGAGAATTAGTACTGGCTTCACAAGTGTTCAAGGAATTAAAATTGGTCCAAATGGATTGATCTGGTTTGTAGATCAAGACTCAGATGGGGTATATAAAATTAATGCTGGTGACCTTGGCGTGGATGAGTTGACTGCGGAATTTCAAGTATACCCAAATCCATCTACTGGAGTGATTAACGTAGTATTGAGCAGTGGAGTGGAAGGGATGGTTGAGATTCGCGACATTCAAGGGAAATTAGTTCAACTGACTTCTCTGACAGGTCAATCTTCAATGATTAACTTGGATGTGTTATCTGGTATTTACTTTATTCAATTGGTACAAGATGATAGACATTCTGAGCCACAACGAATAGTGATCGAATAAATGACTTCAAATAATAAAAAAGCCAAGGTGTTACCTTGGCTTTTTTTATGTCTAAATATTGGTAGTCTGTGATGAGGAGAGAATGATCTCCTCAATCTCCTGCTGCTCCTATGGCGCCAATAATAAATTGGATTCCACCAAAGACAATTGCTCCATAGAAGATAAAACCTACGTCTGCAGCTGTAGCTATGATTCCTCCAACACACCAGAGTGCTCCAAAGCCCATGTTTTTATATGCTTGTTCTTTGTTGGCGCTGCTCCCAGAAGAAGAAGGGTTGATGCGTGATTCAACATTTGCTACTATAATAATGGCCATTGTTTCATCGGCGCCTTCTTCAATCAATCGATTCTTTGCTGCCTCCGGCTTCATTTTCTGATTTACCATCAGTTCAATGGCATCTTCGTAAAGTTTCTTGATTGCCTCATCTTCCATTGTTGAATTCTCTTCCATAGTAGTACGTTTTATACGTCACCTAAAATACATAAATATTGAATATTCGGTTTGATTTGAGGTGAAATGATGCCCAAGAAAAACTGGTTTAATGATGTGCATCACACAATATAAAAGGTGTGAAAATGTGGGTTTACTCACTGCTAATCACGAGGATACCACTGCATGTCAATCTTATTTAGAATGTTTACAAACTAGAATGCCCAGTAAATGTTAGCTAAATATATGATATGCGTCATAGAATTAGGCGATTTGTACTCGCACCTTTACAGTATAATAATTTATCAAATGAAGAGTAACGGATTATTTAGAAAATTTGGCTTCATCCTAGTAGGATCATTAATCAGTCTTTCAACGACTGCTCAAGACTCAACAGATGTAGCCGAAAACGAAGCAGAAAAGCCAGTCATTGAAGCTGATGCTGGTAGAGGTAGAGAATATTTCGAAGGTTCGAGAGGATTCCTAAACGGCGGCCCCGCATGTATTACATGCCACAACGTCACCAACGATGAGTTATACCCTGGTGGTTTACTCGGAAAAGACCTGACTACTGTCTATGACAGGATGGGTCAAACATTGGTGTTGTGGTTGGATATGCCCGACAATGGAGCAATGACAACTTCGTATCAAGGCCACAAGTTGGAAGAGAATGAAAGAATTGACTTAACAGCGTTCTTTAAACACGCCAACGAAGTGAAGGATACACAAACTGCCGATTCAGGTCAAATGATGATGTTGCTTGGAGGATTTGGAGGTTTAGCTGTGATCTTGATCTTGATCAGCCTGATCTATATGAAGCGTAAGAGACACATGGTTAAGAAAGACATTTTTGCCCGACAGAATAGTGCGTGGGATGCAAAACACTAAGAATACATTTAAGAACTAAATACACAACAGATGAGTTGGATAGAAGACATAATATCACCCAAAACCCGTAAATGGGAAGAGTTCTACAGAAACAGATGGCAGTACGACAAGGTCGTTCGAAGTACACACGGTGTAAACTGTACAGGCGGATGTTCTTGGGCGATACACGTTAAAGACGGAATCGTAGTATGGGAAATGCAACAATTGGATTACCCACAATTTAATAAAGAAGTTCCTCCATACGAGCCTAGAGGTTGTCAAAGAGGAATCTCTTACTCATGGTATTTATATAGCCCTATTAGAGTGAAATACCCGATCATTCGTGGTGCTCTAATTGATCTATTTAGAGATGAGAAAAAGAAAGCTGGAGGAGATCCTGTTCAGGCATGGAAGAACCTTCAAGCGAACGATACAAATCGTAAGCGTTACCAAAGAGCTAGAGGTAAAGGTGGATTCAGAAGAGTACACTGGGATGAAGTAATGGAATTAATTGCTGCATCTAATATCTCAACGGTTCAGGAATATGGTTCTGATAGAATCATCGGATTTGCTCCGATTCCTGCGAAGAGTATGTTAAGTTACGCTTCAGGTTCACGTTACATCCAATTAATGGGTGGTGTAAACTTGAGTTTCTACGATTGGTACTGTGATTTACCTAACGCATTCCCTGAAGTTTGGGGTGAGCAAACGGACGTTGCTGAATCTGCCGATTGGTTCAAATCGAAGTTTATTGTTTCGATGGGTGCCAACCTTGGTATGACGCGTACGCCAGATATTCACTTCTTCTCAGAAGCACGACACAATGGTACGAAGACAGTAGTAATGTCTCCTGACTTTAGTATGGTAGCCAAGCACGCTGATCAATGGATTCCTGTTCACGCAGGTTCTGATGGTGCGTTCTGGATGTCAGTTACACACGTTATTCTTCAAGAATTCCACGTGAACCGTCAAGTACCTTACTTTATGGATTACGTAAAGAAATTTACAGATTGTCCATTCTTAGTTCGTGTTGAAAAAGATGAGAACGGCGTATTCAAGCCAGGAAGAATGATGCGTTTGAACGAAATTTCTGAACACAAAGACGCTGAAAACGGTGATTGGAAGTTCTTGAACTACGATGAGAATGGTGGACTTGTTTCTCCAATGGGAACAACAGGTTACAGATGGCAAGATGAAAAAGGAAAGTGGAATCTACATCATAAAGACGGTGAAACAGGAGCTACTTACGATCCAGCATTGACTCTTTTGGACAAAGGCGATGACGTTCTTCAAGTGGAGTTCACTGAATTCGGATTGGATCAAAAAGCAAATAGAGGTGTACCAGTTAGATACATTACAACTACAGGCGGAGAGAAAATTGCCGTAGCTACAGTATATGATTTAACAATGGCACAATACGGTATTAATCGTGGATTAGAAGGAGCATATCCTGAATCATTCGACGATAAAGACCACGCATACACACCAGCTTGGCAAGAGATCTTTACGGGAATTGGTCGTAAAGAAGTTATTCAATTGGCAAGAGAGTGGGCGAGCACTGCAGAAATAACTGAAGGAGCTTGTATGGTAATTGTTGGAGCAGGTATTAACCACTGGTTCCACGAAAACTTAATGTATCGTTCAGCAATCATGGCACAAATGCTTACTGGTTGTAACGGTAAGAATGGTGGTGGTATGAACCACTATGTAGGTCAAGAGAAATTGGCACCGATGGATTCATGGTCAACTATCATGAGTTCTAAAGACTGGGGTACAGCTCCACGTTTGCAACAAGGTCCAATCTGGCACTACATCAATTCTTGTCAATGGAGATACGATGGTAACCAGAAGTATTACAACTCAACACCAGACAATAAGTTAGCACATACGCACTCTGCGGATTGGGCAGTAAAAGCTGTGAAGAACGGTTGGATGCCTTACTATCCTCAGTACAGTAAGAACAACTTTGATATTGTGAAAGATGCGCAAGCGGCAGGTCACACTACAGACGATGAAATCAGAAACCACATGGTGGCACAACTGAAGTCTGGGGAATTGAAGCACGCGATTACTGAACCAGACAGAGAAATTAACTTCCCAAGAATTTGGTTTATCTGGAAAGGAAATGCAATTGGAACATCAGCAAAAGGTCATGAGTACTTCCTAGATCACTACTTAGGAACACACACGAACAAAATTGCCGATGAAGTTGCAGAAGATTGTGTTGAAGACATCGAGTTT
Source organism: Crocinitomicaceae bacterium (assembly GCA_033791225.1). GTDB lineage: Bacteria > Bacteroidota > Bacteroidia > Flavobacteriales_D > Crocinitomicaceae > UBA4466. Next base: position 247,684 of record JASJHD010000014.1, on the reverse strand, counting down.
CTAGAAGTAGCGCCAAAAGGTAAAATGGACTTAGTAATTGATATCAACTTTAGAATGGATACTTCCGCTCTATACTCTGATATCGTACTTCCAACAGCTTCTTGGTACGAAAAAGCAGATATCAACTCAACAGATATGCACTCGTTCATTCACCCATTATCGGAAGCAATTCCACCAGTATGGGAGTCTAAGACGGATTGGCAAATCTTCCAAAACTTGGCGAAAATTGTTCAAGACATGGCACCTAAGTACTTGCCAGAGATCATGAAAGATGTAATCAACGTGCCGTTGGTTCATGATTCGAAAGATGAAATGAGTCAAACACGATTGTTAGATTGGAGTAAAGGTGAATGTGAGCCTATCCCAGGAGAAACAATGCACAAGATTGTATTCAAAGACAGAGACTACACGAAAATCTATGACAAGTTTATCTCTTTAGGTAAAGGAGTTGCTGAAAATGGATTGGGAGCACACGGTAACCATTACATGTGTGCGGATGTGTACGATGAAATGTTAGAGAAACGTCAGCACGTTCAAAAATGGGATGACGGTACAGAATACCCATCTTTGAAAGGTGATGTTGAAGCAATTAATGCAATCTTGAAATTGTCAACACTTACCAATGGTAAATTGACAAAGAGAGCATATGAGAACGCGGCTGAGAAAATCGGTGTTCCAGAAATTGCAAAACTAGGAGACGGATACGAACAAGTCCAAATGGAGTATAGAGATCTTCAAGCTCAACCAAAACGCTACAATTCTTCACCATTATGGTCAGGATTGATGCACGAAGGAAGAACCTATGCTGCATACACATACAACATTGATATGTTCGTTCCATGGAGAACATTGACAGGACGTCAACACTTCTACTTAGATCATGATGCATACATCGCATTCGGAGAGCACTTGGCAACATACAAGCCATCTCCAACGCCAGAAGCATATGGTGATTTACGTAAGACAGTAAATGACGGACAAGCGAAGATGTTGAACTGTTTGACTCCACACGGTAAGTGGCACATTCACTCTACATACGGTGATACTTTGAGAATGCTTACGCTTTCAAGAGGTAACGAACCATGTTGGTTAAGTGAAGAAGATGCAGCAGAATTGGGCATCAACGATAACGACCACTTAGAGGTTTACAATGACCACGGAACGTACGTAGCAAGAGCCTGTGTATCTGCACGTATTCCTAAAGGAGTATGTATTGTGTACCACGCCGTAGAACGAACCTATAACATTCCAAAATCACAGATCAGAAGAGGTCCTAAAGGGCAACCAATGAGAGGTGGAATGAACAACTCATTCACTAGAGTTCACTTGAAGCCGAACTTAATGTGTGGAGGTTATGGACAGTTTACTTATCACTTTAATTACTGGGGACCAGTAGGTGTAAATAGAGATACACACGTTCTAGTAAGAAAGATGAATAAAGTAGAATATTAATAGAATTTAAGGACTCATAAACAGCATAGATTATGGATATCAGAGCACAAGTTTCAATGGTCTTTCATCTCGATAAATGTATCGGATGTCACACATGTTCAGTTGCGTGTAAGAACGTTTGGACGGACCGTAGAGGAGCCGAGTACATGTGGTGGAACAACGTTGAAACAAAACCCGGAACAGGTTATCCTACAAAGTGGGAAGACCAAGACATATACAAAGGTGGTTGGGAGAAAAACGGCGACACTGTTTCTTTGAAAGGAGCAGGAAAGTTGAAAGGATTGAAAAATATCTTTCACAATCCTAACATGCCTTCATTAGATGATTATTACCATCCTTGGGCATACAAGTACCAAGATTTGTTTACAGCACCAGAAGGAGACGACCAACCAATCGGTAGAGCGGTATCGTTGATCACCGGAGAGCCAATAGACATTAAATCAGGTCCAAACTGGGACGATGATTTAGGTGGATCACCTGACTACGCAAGAAAGGATGTCAACTTCAAAGAAATGGATCGTACAGATCAAGAAGCAATGTTCCAATTGGAGCAAATGACGATGATGTACCTTCCTAGAATTTGTAACCATTGTTTGAACCCTGCCTGTGTTGGATCTTGTCCTTCAGGAGCGCTGTACAAGCGTGGTGAAGATGGAGTTGTATTGATCAACCAAGAAAGATGTAGAGCTTGGAGAATGTGTGTTACAGCATGTCCTTACAAGAAAACATACTATAACTGGCACACAGGGAAATCTGAGAAGTGTATCTTGTGTTACCCACGTTTAGAAACTGGACAAGCACCAGCATGTATGCACTCATGTGTAGGTCGTATTCGTTACTTGGGAGTTATGCTATACGATGCAGATCGTATTGAAGCTGTAGCTGCATCAGATGACAAAGATTTAATTTTCAACCACTTGGATATTTATTTAGATCCAAATGATCCTAAAGTAATTAAAGAGGCGCGTAAAGCAGGTGTGCATGATTCTACAATCAAAGCAGCACAAGAATCTCCAGTTTACAAGTTTGTAAAAGAATGGGGAATCGCTTTACCATTGCACCCAGAATACAGAACTTTGCCAAACTTATTCTACGTGCCACCAATGCTTCCAGCAATGGCGCAGGTAGATGAGAAAGGATTGTATGAAACTAAATCTGATAAGTTATTCCCAGGAATAGATCAGACTAGAGTTCCAATGCAGTATTTGGCTTCTTTGTTCTCTAATGGAGACACTAGAATCATCACAGAAGTTTACGAGAAATTGTTGGCAGTGAAATACCATAGACGTAACGTAACTGTGGGTGATTTAACAAAAGAAGAAGCAGAGGCATTGATGACGAAAGCGAAAGTTGGACCAGACATGGCAAATGCGATTTACAGATTGACTTCATTGGCAACATTCGAAGAGAGATTTGTTATTCCTCCGGCGCATAGAGAAGAATCTATCGAAATGCTTGAAGCAACTGCGGATGCGAAAGGTGAAACAGGATTTGGATTTAAAGAACGCCCAGAAAGAGGATTATAATTAGGAAAACATGGAAGTTAAACATCAATATAGCGTATTGGCCGACCTTTTCAGGTATCCTAAAGCGGATTACATTGAAAACGTGAACGCCTGTGCAACATACCTCGAGAGTAGTTATCCTTCTGCCTTTCAGGAAATGAAACCTTTCGTAGACTTCGTTAATACACACGGCATCTACGAGATCGAAGAAGTTTTCGGGAAGACATTCCATATTCAGGCAATCTGCTATTTAGATATGGGATACGTATTGTTTGCAGAAGACTACAAGCGTGGAGAATTTCTTGTTCAAATGAAAAATGAACAAAGAAAAGCCAACAATGATTGTGGTGAAGAACTCGCAGATAACCTTCCAAATGTATTGTCATTGATGGCAATTATGGAAGACGAAGAATTCTTAACAGAGTTTGCAATACGTGTTGTGAAGCCAGCTCTTGCGAAAATGCTCAAAGAGTTTGACGAGGCGAGAATTGCACTTAAAGATAAGGTGCGTAAGAAGAAACAAAAAGTGATTCTTCTGGAAGATATGCAGAACAAAAATATCTACCAGTACGCCTTGCAAGCAATTTACAATGTTGTAGATGCAGACTATGAAGATGTGAATTATAACGACCCGGTAATTGTACCTAGTCTTGGTGTAGACGCACTGAGCTGCAATTCAGGATGCTCAACACCGAGTCAAGAACCCGTTAAAACGAATTAAAATGGCTTATCAATTAAACATAGAAAAGATGCAAACCAAGTCAAAGAATAAACAGCCTATGTTCGGGAGAAAATCGCTGCTTACTGCACTAACTGTGGTAATAGCTATGTTCTCTTTCAATTCATCAGCACAATCTGGAGAAGAATTGTTTACGACAAAATGTGCTACATGTCACTCCATTACAGATAAAAGAATGGTAGGGCCTGGACTTGGTGGTTTGAATGACCGTAGAGAAGAGGAATGGTCGATTAAATGGATTCAGAATTCACAAGAATTAATTGATTCTGGTGACGAGGATGCAATCGCTATTTTCGAAGAGTATAACAATATTCCAATGACAGCTTTCCCAGATATGTCAGATGACGAAGTAAAGTCTATCTTGACATACATTGGTGAAAACGGTTCTGCTGGTGGAGATGTAGCTGCCGGTGGTGGCGGAGGAACGTCTACAGCAGGTGGATCATCTTCTAGCGAACCTAGTACTGTAAACTCGCCTTGGTTGTGGTTAGTAATATTGATTACCGCAATTACAGGATTCTTTGCGTACCGTTACTCGAAGAAAGTGAAAGAGCAAGTAGCTAGTATGGGCTTCCATCCAAGTGCTCACAAAGTGAAGAACTACCCAGGATTATTCTTACTCTACGTGTTGATAGCAGCAGGAATTATCTACGTACTCGTAGCTTTACTTAAAGATAACGCAGGTATGATCAATGATATGATGTTCGTTGTGTTGCCTTACGCAGCCTTCGCATTATTCATCGCAGGAAGTATCTACAGATATACTAAGAAAGGATACCAAGTATCATCACTTTCTTCTCAATTCATTGAAGGAAAGCAGTTGTTCTGGGGATCACAACCATTCCACTGGGGAATCTTGATCTTGTTCTTTGGTCACTTGATCGCATTCTTGTTCCCAAGTTCATTGACATGGTTCAACGGAGTACCGGTAAGAAGAATGATTCTTGAGATCTCTTCATTCGCCTTTGGTTTATCCGCATTGCTTGGATTGACATTGTTAATGATCAGAAGATTAAGTAACAAGAAGTTATTGGTTGTAACGAACAAGATGGATATGGTAGTGTACACAGTATTGTTTACACAAATCATCTCTGGATTGGGAGTAGCCTTCTTCGTAAGATGGGGTTCTGAATGGTTCGGAAGTGTATTGACTCCTTACTTGAGATCAGTATTCTCTTTCAACCCAGACATTACAGCAGTTATTGAGATGCCGGTATGGATTCAAATCCACATCATTTCAGCATTCTTAATCATCGCAATTATTCCATTCACTCGATTCATGCACTTCTTAGTTGCACCAGTCGATTACCTATGGAGAAAATATCAAGTAGTAATTTGGAACTGGAATAGAAAAGCTATTCGTAACTCTAAGCAACACACGTTTGGAAAGAAGACTAGAAACCACTAGTTCATAGTTTATATGTTGTTTGTGCCGCTCATTGAAAAATGGGCGGCTTTTTTGTGTAGTAGACTGAGGTTTTTGTAGTGCATAATTCAAATAGACCACAAAGGCACAAGGACACAATTAGATGTACTTGATAAACCATGGCATTGGCACAAGCTGTCTATCGACAAGCAACCAGACTACATAGTCTGTAACTTTGTGTCTATACAGTAATTTTCAGTTGTGCCTTTGTGTCTTGGTGGTAAAAACTAGCTCCTAGCATCCATAATCCACTTCTATCATCCATTTCCGTACCTTTAAACGATGCACAAGCATATTCTATTCATACTGTTGATGGCAATGCCTCTCGTCTCCTTCTCTCAAGAAAATTGGGGAGATAATGAGATGTTCCAAGCCTACCTAATGCAAAGTTTTTTCTACGATGACCTGAATATTGATGAATACTACAAGGGAAGCGGAACGTTTAACATGAGTTATTTTTCCGGAGACGAGTCGGATACGCTGCGCTTAGATTTTTTCAGTCAACGCCAACCAAGAAGGTATTTTGATTATACCATTTCGCTGACTCCAGAATTGTACGCTCCAGAATCGTATGATCGTGAAAAGAAGTTCTTTTATTATAAGAGGGGAGATGTAATCAATAGATACATCGAGCATATTGGCGTTAATGGAACCACCGAAGAATACGAAGAATTGGAAGATCGTATAAATGATGATATGTGTCGTTATGCATTGGACACAAATAACTACATCTCATTTCTCACTATTATAGACGATGGGAAGACTTCTTTTTATCTCGCCTCCTCAAAAGCTGTGATGCTCGTTGAAGTAAACCTTGATTCCAGTGATCGCCATTTTCTGAAGGACAGAAACATCGACATTAACAAAGAATTTAAGCGGGTGTTAGACTATTTTATATCTTCAATTGATTTGGTAAACGTTGAGCTCAACACCATCCATCAATTGGTGAGTTTGAGAAGTTGGGAACGTGAATGTAGAGAATGAGAATCAGCCTCTAGGTATTTATTGCAATATTTAATAGGTATAAGTACGGTATTATACTGTTATAAATACCTGATTCGCTTTGTTGTCTTGATCTTGAGCGGTATAGTTTGTAAATTGAAGAATATAATAAACAGTTTACTATGCCGAAAAAAATCATGTACAGGTTGCGAATGGAATTAACGATCCCACCTGGGGAAGACCCACAGAAGTTTAAGAAACGTGTTAAACGCAAAATATTGGATGGAGCATGGCTTTCAGATGTGAATATTTCTGGAAACAAAGTTATAGCTACACGTGATTTAAAAGGGAAAGGACACGGAAGAATAGCAAAACTTAGAAATGCTATCCGTAAGCACATAAAGGATGTTGGAGGAGTGCTGTATTATGAAATCGACTCGTTTGCGTACAAAACAATGGGATCGGCTTCTTATATGGGGTATAAGGTGCATATACCAAAATTGGCTAACGGGACTATTAACTATCAATGGAATCATGATTGTGTAAATTTCCCAAAAGCAATTGAAAAAATCAGTAAACCAAACACAGTTGGACTTGGAGAATTAAATCAAGATCTTGGTCACAAAGCAACTGGCATTAGAGTTTTTCAATTTGACACAGGTTATTCGAATCACGAAGCAATACATTCATACCCAGGCTACTTAAGTCAGGATAAACCAGAGGGTAAAGACTTATCTCTGTCTTTTGTGCATGATGAGAAGATGATTGCGAGAGATGATCTTTCGGATTACTTTTTAGCAACAAGTGCCTATCAAAAACCTGCGCATGCTACAGCAACTGCTTTTACGATGATTGGCCAAGGAAAACGCGATGAGCATGCTTGGCGATTTTATCCTCCTGCACTTCAAGGTAGGGAGAAGTCCATTAGGTCAATTCGAACGGTAAATTATGGAAAAGGATTGTTTCCATATGTGGAATTTGTTCCAGTAAGGATTTCTGCAACAGTTTCCTTAGGTGGTGATGGGGCGAGAGATTTGATGCCAAATGTCGGAGATGCGGATAGATTAATTGTAGCAGTAGATCATGCAATTAAGAACAAAGCGGATGTAATTACCATGAGTATGGGAGGATCTCTATTTGGTGAGCAAAAAGAAACAATAAAAGATAGATTTAAAGCAGCCTACAGCAACGGAATTATTATAGTATGTGCTGCTGGAAATGGTGAAATTACTGATGCAATTTTTGATGTAGTTACTCCCGCAAAGTATGGATCAACGATTGCTGTTGCAGCAGTGGAACCCTATTTTGATAATCACGATAAACAGCTTGCAATTATTCCATGGGACGAATCATGCGATGGTGAAGAAGTAGACATTTCGGCACCAGGAAAGTACATTTACACCTGTTTTAAATTGGATCCGGATAAAATTCAACCAGATGATAAATTCATCTATCCACAATTACAAAAGGGTGATCTGTATAAATTTGGAGGAGCAACTTCTCAAGCAACCGTGCATGTTGCATCTGCAGCAGCTCTATGGCGTTTCTATTACAATGACAAATTGAAAAGTGATCCATTTTACTACGATGCGGCTAACAAGCAATTTAATGCTAAAGTTGTAGAGGCCTTTCGCTACGCATTGCAAAAATCAAAGAACACCTTCAGAGGAGAGTATGGAGATTGGAACGAAGTCGATAGTGGTCCGATGAGTAAGCATAATCATCACCGACGCGATAAACGCGACAAGAACCTAGAAGATGGGAAAGTAGAGAATAAAAAAACATGGCTCTCAGATTACAAGGGGGTTTTGGATGTCTATAGCATGATTGATGAAGCTTATGCACCGGATACACCAAGTTGTAAAGCTTTTGCTGAAAAGGCTGTCAGAAGTCAGGGATTCTGAACTTCTGACAATCTAAACTTCTGACAATCTATTTTTCTAAAATCGAACTATCGAACCATCCCTTACCCACACTTCGAATGTCCGCAACTCTTACACTTCAAACATCCTTCCTCATAAATCAATCCTTCAGGATCATCACAGGCTGGACATAAATGATCAGCTGCTCGAGTTCCGTCTTCAATGTATTTCTTCAGTGCGCGAACAACGCCATTCTTCCATGTATTGATATTATCATGGTGCAAGTCTAAATTCGAAACGAGATCCACAACGTATGGCAACGGCATCCCATGTCTAAGTACCCCAGAAATTAATTTTGCATAATTCCATGACTCTTTGTCAAATGAGCGTGAAAGACCTTCTATCGTCACTCTGTATGCATCCTTATCACAATATTGGAAGTCATAGCGTGAACGCTCCTCGCCTTCTTCCTTAATTTTAAGAATAAATCCTTTTTCTACCCAATTAGGAAGGAAGAATGAATCTTCTGCACGACCAGTAAAGATCTCGTAAGGTCTACCATTCATTAATCCAATCACAGCAATCCATTTTTCATGATTGTTCTGGAAACGTAAAATCTCTGCATCCATTTTGTCTGGGCGCTTTGGTGGACGTGTGTCAATGATTTCATTGTTGCAGCTTGATTTATCATCCGTGCTCACAAGAACTCCTGTTCGTGAACCATCGCGGTACACCGTAATTCCTTTCAATCCCTTCAACCAAGATTCCATGTAGATTTCTCCTACACGTTCTTTGCTCACATCATTCGGTAAGTTAATTGTTGAGCTGATTGAATGCGTTACATATTTCTGTGCAATGGCTTGTATTTGCACGCGCTTCTTCCAATCGATTTCCGAAGCTGTCGAATTTGCATATGGACTTTCAGCTGCATCTGTTTTGCCACTGATCTTCATCCATTCTTTGAGCTTTCCATGGTAGACATCAAATTCTTGCCACTTGTCGCCCATTTCGTCAACAAAGTCAACGTGTGCAGATTCGTCGTTTACATTTATCTTTCTTCTACGTTTGTACGAGAGCATAAACACAGGTTCAATTCCTGAAGAAGTTTGTGCAAGCATACTCAAACTACCCGTAGGCGCAACAGTACTGATGGAAATATTACGTCGTCCATTGAGCATCATTCGACCATGCAAATCTGGGAACTCAGCCTTTAGCATGTCAACGAATTCAGAAGTTTTCTCAATCTCAGTATCAAAACCTTCAAAGCTTCCACGCTCAATTGACATATCAATAGAACTATCAAACTCAGCCTTACATTTTACACGGAGAATCTCGTTGATGTTTTCCAATGATTCATCTGAGTCTATAGTAAATCCTAATGCGGCAATTGTATCTGAGAGAGCAGTGAACCCTAATCCAGTTCTACGTCCTTTACGTCCAGTATCACGCAATAATTCCCATGTATTAATTTCTTCTTGTTTAATGTGGTCTGGCTCTGGATCGTTCTTAACTTTCGTCAAAATTCTGTCAATTGCTTCTAACTCTAAGTCTACCAAATCATCCATGAGCCGTTGCGATTCATACGTCACAGAATAGAATTTTTCGTGATCGAATGTTGCATTTTCCGTGAAAGGTTGGTCTACAAAGTTGTACAAGTTGATAGCTATTAAACGACAGCTATCTCCACCTTGCATCGCAATTTCGGAGCATGGATTTGTAGATACATTTTTGTACCCTGGATATACTGAACTAGTAGAATAATGGTGCTGACGGTCCCAGAAGATTAATCCTGGCTCGGCAGTGTTGTGCGCACAATCAATAATCTTGTTCCACAATTCCTTGGCTTGAATGGTCTTTGTATGAGAAGGCTCTTCCGCATCAATAGGCCAACGATGCGTGTAGCTAGTGTCGTTCTTTACGGCTTCCATAAATTCATCTGAAAGACGAAGAGAAATGTTTGCACCCGTTACTTTATTTAAATCTTGTTTAATTGTAATGAAATCTTCTACATCTGGATGCGCAATATCAATGGTTAGCATCAATGCTCCACGACGTCCGTTTTGGGCAACCTCACGCGTAGTGTTTGAAAAACGTTCCATGAACGAAACCGCACCGGAAGTTGTTCCAGCTGAATTCGAAACAGTAGAGTTAGCTGGGCGCAATGTCGACAAGTCAACGCCCACACCACACCTTCTCTTGAATAGCTGAGCCAATTGTTCATCCGTTTTAAAAATTCCACCGTATGAATCGTGAATTTCAGGCATTACCACACAGTTTGATAAAGATGCCAACATGTGCGGATTTCCCAATCCTGCCATTACACTTCCCTGCGGAATTACTTGATTGAAATTCTTGAAATAATGATAGATGGTATCATGATCCAATTGTGCTCTCGACCGTCCATACTCGGAAAGCATTTCTACTTGTTCTGGTTGTTCCACTTTATCATAAGAAGCTTCAATCCTCGCAAATTCTTTGGCCATTCTGCGGTGCATGTCATCTGGAGTGACCTCCAAAAATTGTCCGCGTTTATTCTTCATGGCGTACTTGTTCATCCATGTGGTCGCAGCAAGTTCATCGTTGTTGAAATAACGAATACATTCTGCAAATACTTCATTAAATGTGTAGGTACTTTGTACTTTTTTCTTTCGCGTGGCTGTCTTGGCTTCTTCTTTAATCATCTGTCTTCTTTATTTGTGGTTGACCCTGAATAGGGAACCCCTAAATAAGTGCATTTCTTGAGACAGATTCGGAAAAAAATTATGGAGTTGTACACAAAATGCTGTGTGAACATAATGGGGTATGATTCACATTGAAAACGATATGATTTCCTACCAGCTTTTCGACATGACATTGGTCATTATTTGTGGGCCTTTTTATGTGGAAATTTACGGCAATTATGCAAAGGGTAGAAAACTTCACGAAGCACGATAGACAGGTGTTTAACTGGTTAATGACGGGAGTGATAATGATCATTATGATTGTTGTGATTGGCGGAATTACACGTCTCACTCAATCTGGATTATCCATGGTGAAATGGGAGCCAATAATGGGGACTTTGCCACCGCTAAATGATCAGCAATGGAACGAAGCTTTTGAGTTGTATCAAGGGTCACCTGAGTTCCATCACTACAATAATTACTTTGCGTTATCTGATTTTAAGGCCATTTACTTCTGGGAATATCTTCACCGATTAATTGCACGAATCATTGGACTAGTCTTTATTATTCCGTGCATCGTATTTTGGATCAGAAAGGATTTCACTGCGAAGACAAAGCGCAAGGTGCTTATCATTTTTGGACTTGGGACATTACAAGCCGTTCTTGGTTGGGTGATGGTGAAAAGCGGATTGGTAGATCAACCACATGTCAGTCATTATCGCTTGGCCGCACATCTGATCACAGCACTTGGTTTGATGGCCTATATATATTGGGTGGCGATGGGTCTAAAATATATAGTAGAGACACGAAGAAAATCGAAAGCTTTGCGTTGGATAAAATGGCTCTTGGCTGGGATTGTTTTACAAATAATCTATGGCGCATTTGTAGCGGGCTTGAAAGCTGGACTGATGTACAATACTTTCCCGAAAATGGGGACGGAATGGTATCCTGAAAATTTCACGCGAATATTAAACCGTCAAGGTTGGATGAGTTGGATGGAAAGTGGAGGAATGGTTCAATTCGTTCATCGGATGTTGGCGCTCACAATCTTATTGTTCAGTATCATTTTTTGGATCAAGTTCCGGAAAGCTAATTTTTCGGTAATTCAGCAGGCACTGTCCAACTTTTTTATGGCAACAATCCTGTTGCAGGTTATTTTAGGCATCTATACCCTTATATTTGCAGTTCCAGTAGAATTGGGAGTGTTGCATCAATTTGGCGCAATCATCGTATTGTTGAGCGCTACAACACTTGCCTTTTCATTGAGAGGAAAAAACAAAAGAGATTCGCATGAGAATATTTAAAAAATTCACCTTCGATTCAGCACATGCATTGCCAAATGTGCCAGATGGACACAAGTGTAAAAATGTGCACGGTCACACCTACCATTTGACTTTGTTCATTGATGGAGAGCTTGACCCAGAAATGGGTTGGGTAATGGATTTTGCAGAGATCAAGGAAATCATGGATCCTATCATGAATCAGATCGACCATAAATTCTTGAATGATGTTGAAGGATTGGAAAATCCTACGTGCGAGATTTTCGCAAAGTGGATTTGGGATCGATTAATCGGAACATTGCCTCAATTGAAAAAAGTTGAATTATACGAGACACCAACTTCAGGTGCTATTTACAAGGGTTAGATATTCGAAACCGCGTAGAGTAAAATACTCACTCCAGAAATAAAGCTTACTGCAATCGGAACAATGATAAGAGGAGCCGTGCGTTTTGCCGTGCGTAATTTTCGGACGAGAAATAAGAACCCAAGCCCAAAAGAAATATAGGTCAAAAATGCAATTGATATAAGTAAGAATGTATTCATTGTTGCAAAGTTGAAGGATTAATTAGAGCTGATCAATGAGTTAAATCATCACAAGAGAAGATGGACCGGTCACTTTTTTATAATCCTGGGTTCGGTTATAAGATCTGAATTGAAATAGCCTCCACGGTTTTCTTCTCTTTCCATGGATGCTGTTAAAATAAGTTCGGCAACGATCGTTAAATTTCGAAGCTCATACATTTCTAAAGCATGGTAGGCGAATTGAAATTCATTGTCAACAATTCGTTTTAATTTCTGTAGTTGTTTCAGGGCTTTATTAAGTTCTTTGTAATTGCGAACAATGCCAGCAGATTCCCACATGATTGTTTTAATCTCAACATGTAATGCTCCCAATTTGCATAACTTATTCGCACCATTAAACTTGTGCTTTACTGGTTTGTTTGAAATGATTTGAATTCTGTCTTTCTTGATCAACTCAACGGAGCGCTGGGCACTTCTTGATGAAAATACGTACGCTTCTAAAAGTGAGTTGGAGGCCAAACGATTTGCTCCATGTAGTCCTGTATGCGCGCACTCTCCACAGGCAAACAAACGGTGGATGGAAGTTTCTCCCCAAGCATCTGTTGCAATTCCTCCACAAATATAATGTTGGGCTGGAACTACGGGAATCATGTCTTTTTGAGGGTTGATTCCCATTGCTTCGCACTCTGCAATGATGGTAGGGAAGTGCTGCCGAAATTTTTTGTAATTCAGATGAGTGCAATCTAAACTGACGTGAGAATCTTTGCTTTTTTTAAGTTCTTCGTGAATGGCGCGTGCGACAATATCTCTTGATGCTAAATCGCCTCGTTTGTCATATTTGTGCATGAAAGCCACTCCTTTATTTGTCTTTAGCTTACCACCGAAACCTCTAACAGCTTCAGAAATCAGAAAGGAAGATGAAGGTTTATTGGAGTACAAAGCAGTTGGATGAAACTGAACAAATTCCATGTCCTTAATTTTTGCTCCAGCCGTATGTGCCATCGCAATTCCATCTCCAGTCGCTATGATTGGATTGGTTGTTTGTGCGTATACTTGGCCAATTCCACCTGTTGCTAAAAGGGTGATTTTTGAAAGTATGGTGCGGACCTTTTGTTTTTTCTCATCCAAAATGAGAGCTCCAAGACATGTATTGTTTTCTGTAATTAGCTCCAAGGCAAAATGGTGATCAAGTAACTCTACGTTTTCCAAAGCTATGACTTGTTGAAGAAGTGCTTTTTGAATTTCGTATCCTGTTGCATCTTGAAAATGTACTACACGGTTCTTGCTATGTCCACCTTCAAGTGCTAAATCCAATTTACCAGATGCATTCCTGTCGAATGTTACGCCCATATCGATAAAATCATCCAGGCAATTCGGACCTTCTTTTACGACCATGTCAACAATGGCTTCATCACACAATCCATCTCCAGAAATTAGTGTATCAGCAATGTGATTTGAAAATGAGTCTTTGGGATCTTGTACAATCGCTACGCCACCTTGCGCATAGCTGGTATTGGATTCTTCCTTGTTACTTTTCGTAACTACTATAATTTTCTTTCTAGGATTGTTCTTTCCAACTTTAAGGATGTAATTCAACCCAGCGAGTCCAGTTCCGATAACCAAGAAGTCCGTCCGCATACTATTGATATTGCAGCATTCGGTGAATCGGAGCTAGTGCCTTTAACCGAATCGACTCTTCAATGATTATCTCTGGAGATTCATCACGGAGGCAATCGCGTAATTTCTCTAAGGTATTCAGTTTCATGAACCCACATTCGCTGCACGCACATGTATTATCATCTTTCGCGGGAGCTGGAATCAATGAAGTTCTAGGAGCTAGTTCTTGCATCTTATAAAGCAGACCAGCTTCCGTTGCTACAATGTATTCATCTTCTGGTTTTGATTGTACATGCTGGATCATTTGTGCAGTAGAACCAATGAATGAAGCAACATCTAAAATGTGTTTTTCAGATTCAGGATGCGCAATAATTTTAGCATTCGGATGCTCCTTGTACAAGGCAAGTAGTTTTTCAATGGAAAATGCCTCGTGTACAATGCATGCACCATCCCAGAGAAGTAATTCACGTCCTGTTTGCTCTTGAATATAGCGCCCTAGGTTTTTATCTGGGGCAAATATGATTGGTTCATCTTTGGGCAATGAAGCAATAATCTTTTCGGCGTTCGATGAGGTGCAAACAATATCACTCATTGCTTTTATCTCTGCCGAACAGTTGACATAAGTAACTACTGTATGGTTTGGATGTTGATCAATGAATTCCTTAAATGCAACCGGTGGACAGGAAGAGGCTAGTGAACATCCTGCTTCCAAATCAGGCAAAACGACCTTTTTATCAGGATTCAAAATTTTCGCTGTTTCCGCCATAAAATGAACACCTGCAAATACAATAATACTAGCATTTGTTTCAGCAGCTTGTTTTGATAGTCCTAAGCTATCACCAACATAATCAGCTATTTCCTGAATTTCATCATCTTGATAATAATGGGCAAGAATGACAGCATTCTTCTCTTTACGTAGTGTGTTTATCTCATCGACAATTGTACTCATCGCTGAATTTTTATCCGTGGAACTACTGCAATAGTGGCATCTTCGGCTCCTCCAACAATAATTATGCTTTTGGGATTTATTAGAGACTCATTTATCATTTTCAAACTATTGGACGAAGATAGATATATGCGTCCCCTTAGTTTATGATTAAAATCATTATGAAAAGTAATGTTAATGATGTCGGCAACTGCTGATTAAGCAAAGGGAAATGCTTGTTCTTTTAGAATTTCTTCTGACGAAATGTGGATGGTTTTCCCTTCTATTTGAATGGCACCATCTTTTTGCAATTCTGAAAGTGATCTTACGACTGTTTCATACGTTGTTCCCGCCATGCTAGCAATGTCTTTTCTAGAAAGAGTATAGCTCAATTTTGTACTTCCTTCTTCTAGTCCAAATGCGTTCAGATTTTTAAAGAGTACTTGAGCTACCAAGTTTTTAACTGGACATTGATGAGCCAAACTCTCAGAATCTCTCAACTCTTCAGCGAAGAACATCATCATGTAAAAACCAAAATCTGGATTCGTTTTTACTACTTGATTGAAAATCTTGGTTGGAATGAAAATCACTTTGGTGTCTTCAAGAGCAATTGCAGATATGGTGTATTTCCACGTTCCTCCAAATCCACGGTGTCCAATGACATCATTGTTTGCCGCCAATCGAATAATACGTGTCGTTTTCATCGGGGTAAGCGTGGTTATCTTCACCTTACCCGTGTCAATGAGGTAGAGCCCATTGGTATCATCACCGATTTCAAAAATCGACTGATTTACCTTGAATTCTAGAATTTCACTATGAAAGTTCACGAAATCTTGCCACTCTTGAGAACAATATTTTTGAATTATATTATTCATCCTATCCGCCTATGGTTGTCATTGATCTGTTCTTATGCAGAAGTACGTTTTCATCAGAAAAATCTGCTAAACCTCCACGTTCTTTGTGCTTATCTGTGATCGTTTCACGTATTAGTGGCTCAATATCAATATTCTTTCGGTACGCAGCTAGAATGTCTGTTTCATCTTCAGAGAAGAGGCAGTTTTTAATTTTCCCATCTGCTGTTAAACGAATTCGGTTACAAGTGTCACAAAACGGATTGGTGACAGAACTAATAATTCCAAATGTCCCAACTCCTCCTTTTAATTGAAAGTTGCGAGCAGTATCGTTGGGTTGGTCTTCAACTTTGTAGAATCCTTCTTCACCGATTCCCGTACGAATATCTTGGATGATCTCTTTGTAGGAGATTTTCTTTTCCCAGTTCCAATTATTACCGTCGAAGGGCATAAACTCTATAAACCGAACGTGAACATTGACATTTCGGGTCCATTCAACAAAGTCATTGATCTCTTCTTCATTTACCCCTCGAATGACAACTACATTCACCTTTACATGGAAATCTTCTTTGATTAGAAGATTAATATTGTCCATGATTTGTTCGAAGTAACTTCTTCTTGAGATCGCATTGAATCGATCAGCATGTAGTGAATCCAAACTTACATTCACCGACTTGATTCCAGCTTCTTTAAATACATCTATAAACCGATCGACAATAACAGCATTTGTTGTAATGGCCAATTCTATTGGTAATTTACCAAGCTCACGGATGATGAATTCAGCATTCTTTTTAATCAAAGGTTCACCACCAGTAAGACGGATTTTTTTGATTCCTAATTCAACGAATGTTTTGGCAATACTGATCAACTCTTCTCCTGACATAAACTCCGATTTTTCACGAAGTTGAACGCCTTCCTCAGGCATACAGTAGAAGCATCTTAGATTACATCTTTCTGTCAAAGAGATTCTAAGATAGTCGTGTACACGACCAAAACGATCCGTTATTTTAGTTTTATTTTCGATTACTTAAGTTTTTCGAAGTCCTCTTCTGTCAATAATTCTTGTGCCAATGGGAAGAGTGTTTCATCTTCTCTAAAAATGTGAAGACGAATCAATTCCGCCAATTCTTTTCCGTTGTTGTACGCTAGATCAAATGTAATACCTTTTGATTCTAAATCGCGTAAACGAGATCCTAATCCCAATAAATTAAAGGATAAGGTCGCCAACTGAATAAATTTGTTGTGATCATCTTCCATTAAGTCAACGGCAGTTTCAGGATCTGCTCCGTTTCCATGTTCTCCAGATTCTATCAATCGATCGTGCAACATTCTAAAGAAGTGGTGTTCTTCTTTTTCGTTGTGAGGTACAATATGATTGTCGAAGTATTTAAAGAACTTATTGAACGAGTCACTCGCTGCTCTAGTAAACATGAATCCACTTTCCTTGAATTCAATCATTGATTTCTCAAAAGCATTTACTTCATCGATCAATTCTTTATGCTCATCCATTAACCCTTGAATAAAAGGATTCATAGTGTCGTAATCAGCACCAATTGCGCGTTCCTTATCATAGGCGTCAGGTGGATCCATTGCAGAATATTCTTCCAAGTTTTCTTCCTTGTCAGCGTTTCTTAAGATAGGATCTTCTTCCTTTAACTTCTTCTTAACAGCTTTCGCATCAGGGTCTGCACCTACACGTGTCCCTGTTTTTTTGTCAATTATTTTCATAGATATTATTGATGATCTTTCGACCGTTATATTCTGGTGTAAAGTACGGTATTCATTACACATGTAAAAATGATATATATCATGATTTAATGATAGGGCATAAAAAAGAGGGGCTTCCTTTCGGAAGCCCCTCTCGAACTTAAAAACCGTAGTGTCAGATTACGATTAATCTTTCTTTTTGATAAGGAATGTAGGCTTAATAATAACCATTACATATCCCCAGTTATTCATCTGGTCGTTTCTCGCTTGACCTTGATGGTCTGTTGCATTATGTGTCCAATTTGTTCCTTTCAAATGAGCTAATGTTTCAGAGCTGAACATTTGTGAGTAACCTATCTTAAGAGCTACACTCTTATTGATTTTTGTTCCGATAGATAAATCAAGCTCTGTTCCTAAATAAGATCTCATATGAAAACCTCTTTGATCAACAGCAGCCATTTCAGCAGGAGTTGCTCCAGCTTCACCCATCTCACGTTGGTCATCAATGTATCCTTGTTGATCCCAGATTTTAACTCCTAATCCAGTCATAAATACGTGCATGTCTAAACCAACAGTCCAAATGTCCTTCTTGAATTTGAATTTCAAATAAGCATCTTGAAGTCCAGCATTCATGTGTCCACTTCCAACATAGAAGTAATCCATAAATCCGTTGAATTTGTGATTTGTTCCAAAGTAAGGTGTAAAGTTCAATGATGTTGAATTATAACCACCTGTCGTATCTGTATTACTTGTTCCTGATTGTGCTTCATATCCAAGTCCAACAGAGAACATTTTGTGAGCTTGATATGAGGCATCAACTCCAAATAAATAAGCAGAAACAGGTTTCGCTGGATTAACTGGTGCACTTCCTCCTTGATAATACCCATTCAAGCTGAACTTGATTTTATCAAAATCGAATTTAAGGTGTGTACCATATGTTTGCACGTATTGCATAGAAGTTTGATTTACACCACTAACATCTAAATAGTCAACTTGTTGACCAATATTAAGCGCTAAAAGGCTTAACTTGATTTTTTCACCAATAGGCATATTGAAATGTAAGAAGTGCATATCTCTGTAGCTCATATACTTATTCTTAGCTGCGTTATACATAGCTGAGTAATCAACTCCAACGCTACCAGGTGCAATTTGATTGTAGGCAGCACCTACATGTAACTTGAATTTGTCGCTTTCATAAGAAAGAATAGCTGCATCGTGGCTACGAGCTTGTTGTGCCCAGCCAACTGCACCAAAGATTCTTTGATCGTCGTATGAAATCTCTTGACGTCCTAATTTCAATCCCCAGTGCTCTTTCATGTTAATTTTTGCCCAAGCTTGGTGGATAGTTAATGCATTTGTAGCATCATTGTACCCTAATTGAGGCTCTGATCCCCATGCTCTAACATCTTGTAGTTGGAAGAAGAACTCATAATCTTTCACTTTGTAGTCCAAAGTCAAACGTGTACGTTGATCAATGAAGAACGCATCTGCTTGACCTCCGTTCGCTACGGATTTATATCCATGACGATACTCTGCTCTTGGACGGTATTCACCACTAAGGGTTAATTGTCCGAATGATGTCGCTGCGACGATGGTCGCAATTCCAGTCAATACTAACTTTTTTAAATTTTTCATAAGAGTTATTTATTAAAGAAATGTAGAGCAGTTGAATTTGTTTGTTTTGGACAACTGCTCTACAATTATTTTACTTGATTGTTTATGGATTATCAAATTCACGTTTTGGTCCTTGGTAGTACCACCAATTTAAGATCAAACAAATTAGGTAGTACACAGCGAATCCGTACAATGCGTATTCTGCGTGTCCTGCTTTTACTTGTTGACCGAAAACTTTAGGGATAATGAATGCACCATAAGCTGCAATTGCTGCAGTCCATCCAAGAACTGGTCCTGCTTTCTCTTTAGAGAAAATGTAAGGAATACTTCGGAAAGTAGATCCGTTACCGATACCAGTACATAAGAACAATACCATGAAACATGCAAAGAATGGCCACCAATAATCTTCAGGTGTGTTACTTCCTTTTGCTTGTACAACAAAATATGCAACTGCCAATGCCGCAATAATCTGGAAGATTGTACTCCACATTGTTACTTTGGCACCACTATTTACTTTATCGGCAATTATTCCACCAACTGGACGAATTAAAGCTCCAAATGCAGGTCCTAAGAATGCCCAAAGCATAATGTTTGGTGCGTTAGGATTAGCCCATTCTGGATCCAACGGATTTGAGTAAACAAAAATATCTTGCGCCAACTTTGGGAATACCATTGAGTAACCAATGAAAGAACCGAAAGTCATGGTATAGATAATCGTCATGATCCAATTGTGCTTATCACCAAGGATAGAGAATTGTTTTTTCAAGTTCCCTTTGATTTCCCCAGGTGTCGCATGCTTCATTAAGAGCACTGCCAGTATTACTACGATTGGTAACACAATCCACATTGCTGCACTTTTCAATCCCCAATCTCCCCATGGAAGACCGATCAATAAGTAAGCGCCAACTGCTGCAGAAATTAACCCAAGCATAACCATATAAAATGTTTTCCCGAGTCCTTGTGCTGTATTAGGCATACTTGGTGTTCCAGTAGAAACATTATTCATTCTTGTGAATGCGAGAATAGATGCTAAGGCAATTAATGGAACCCAAATCCAAGCAGCATTTTGTAATCCTTCAAAAGGTGCTCCTTTCGCTGTTGCAACTGCACCAACTGTTCCTCCAAATAAAGAGAATGTCACTACAAAAGGAATTAACTTTTGCATAACGGCAACACCAAGGTTACCAAGTCCAGCGTTCATTCCTAACGAGTATCCCTGCATTTTCTTAGGGAAGAAGAAGCTAATATTACTCATTGAAGAGGAGAAGTTACCTCCACCAAATCCAGAGAGTAAAGCCATAATCGCAAACATCATGTATGGTGTATTGATGTTGTTCAATGCCATACCAGTTCCAATTGCTGGAATGATAAGCAATAGCGTAGTTAAAAAGATCACGTTTCTACCACCACCCAATGAAATTAGGAATGAATTCGGTAATCTTAAAGTGGCTCCAGCCAAACCAGCAATAGCCGGTAACGTATAATACAAATTGTTAACTTCGGCAAGCGCGGCAATGTAGGCGTCTGAACCAGGCGTTAATCCTTCGGTCATTCCGAAAGTAAATCCGAATTCCTTCATGTATTTAACGAGGACCCCCCACATGATCCAAACCGAGAACGCTAAAAGTAGCGCTGGTATGGATGCCCAGAGGTTTCTTGTGGCAATTTTCTTACCGGTGGAAGTCCAGAAGCCTTCGTCTTCTACGTCCCACTTTTCTATGTTTACACTCATAAGATATTGGTTTATTTATGACTAATTAATACTAATTTATATTGTTTCTAATTCAGGTGCGTTTCCTTGGTCGCTTGTCGGCTCTCCATCAGAAACTTCCGTTTCTTCTTCATCTCCAAATGATCCTTTCGGTTCTTTCAGTAAGAAGAAACATGCGATAACACTTACTCCTGCTCCTATAGACAGGATAAAGAAGAACGTTTTATAATCAACTTGCGTAAGGATGAACAAGTAAGCTACTGCTCCCACGTTACCGTAAGCTCCCGCCATACCTGCGATTCTACCAGTAAGATCTTTCTTGATAGAAGGAATCATGGCAAATGTTGCACCCTCTGCACCTTGTACGAACATAGAACAGAACATTGTGATGATTACAGAAACTACGATCCACCAAGTTCCATCGAACATCGGAGCAAGCATTGTTTTACCGTCGGTACCTGTTCCGCTGTATCTACTTATCAATCCCATTAGGAAAAACCCAAGAGTAATACCTAGCATGTACATCAACATTGTTTTCTTTCTAGATCCCATCTTATCAGAAAGGTATCCACCAAGAGGTCTGGCAAATAAGTTTACAAAGGCAAAAGACATTGCAATTAAACCGGCCATTTGTGGAGTAAAGTTGAAGATACCCTCAAAGAACATTGGAAGCATTGATACAACAGCTAGTTCTGCACCAAAATTGGCAAAATAGGTTGTATTCAAAGCTGCGATACTACTGAAAGGAAATTTTTCCTCTTCAGGAACTCCTGCTTTAAGACGAGGAACATTGAATCGCAAGATTGTAAATGCTTTGTAGAAATAGAAAATCGCTAGAATTCCCCAAATAATGTACATGATGTTCATAGAGAACATGTTCTTAAATGTTCGAACTGTTTCTCCTGAAGCAAAGAAGCCATCAAGACCGGCAGAATTGTATTCGGACATTAAGGTCTTTTTGTCAAACTTCTTAACCATCGTAAGCATAGCGTAGTTCTTGTCAAGACCAGCTTTCTCGTATTTCACTTTGAGTTTATCCTTCTTATAGATTTCTAAGTGTGAACATTGAGCGAAATATGCTGTCATTTCATCATTCACTAATGAATCTTTGTTCTTATAGAACGTAATGAAAGGAGTTTCACTTTCTCCTTCGTACAATCGAACTTCTTCACCTTTAGAGTAGAAGTTATTGATACCACCAACAGTTAATGCTTGAACAGCATCCGCACTCTCGAACATTGGAGCTACGTTTTCATACGTAGTACCTTGATCGAATTGATCTGCAATGATTTGTTGTTTTTGAAGGTTTCTTGCTAGAAGACCTAATGCAGCGTACAGTGGAATTGTCCAAAATAAAGAACTAGCCAAGCCCCAATATGAAGAAACGGGTAAAACACTAGATACTTTTTTCTTCTTGTCTTTTTTCGGTGCTCGTCCATCAGGATAGTCTTTTACACGTAAGTAATAGAATACACCATATAAAGCAGTGAGAATACTTGAGATTGCCATTGACCATCTCCAACCGAATTCTCCACCTATTAATGTAAGACCAATAATTGGAATTAAACCAGCTGCAGCTGCAGAACCGAAGTTACCCCATCCTGCGTAAAACCCTTCAGCACGACCAATGTACTTTGGTGGGAACCAGTTATCCGTCATTTTAATACCAATTACGAAACCAGCACCGATAGAACTTAATAGTAAACGTGAAATAACCAATTGTAAAAATGTATCACCGAAGGCGAACATTAATCCTGGGATAACTGTAACAACCATCAATCCAGAGAAAACAACACGTGGACCATGCTTATCTACCAAGGAACCAATTACGATACGAGCAGGAATTGTTAATGCAACGTTACATAATAAAAGTGATTTGAAGTTTGAAGCATCTAAAAAGCTGAAGGATTCAACCATTGCAGTTTTAAGAGGCGCCATGTTAAACCAAACGAAAAAGGTCAGAAAGAAGGCTATCCATGTATAATGCAACATACGAACGCGCTCTTGCGACCAATCAAACAGTCTAAATTTGTCTTCTTTGTCTTCTGAATTGCTCATAACTAGTAATTATTAGTATTTGGGGTAAAATTACGCTCCACTATTCTCTAGATAAATGAGATAAATGCGCATAAGACGTGATTTAAATCATGTATTCAATACTAAGCCTAATGATATGGCTGTTACCCTGCTGATTTACAGTGTAATTGAGGTGCGTTTTTCTAAAATTTCTTTTATACATGATTTTAATCATAAAAGAGAGTGTGGTAATGGTATACCTTTATCCCGAAATCTTTAAAATATGATATTATGGAAGTAATGGAAATGATAATATTGGCTCTACAGATAGGATTGAGTGTAGTGTTTCTTTATTTCGGTTTGCTTAAGATGTTTTTACCAATTGAGAAAATCGAGAAGAAAGTCTCTTGGGCAAATGATTATTCGTTATCTAAACTGAAATTTTTCGGATTCTTAGAGGTAATAGGTGCGCTTGGATTAATTCTTCCATATCAGTTGGACATATTCCCAATTCTTACGCCGATGGCGGCAACAGGATTGGCAATGGTAATGGCTGGAGCAGGTGTTGTTCACCTTCGTCGTGATGAAATTAATATGATCTTCTTAAATATTTTAATTATTTTCCTACTCGCAGGTATTGGATTCCATTCATTACTTGATGTTTTCGATGTAGAGATTATGTTAAGATAAGTACACTAAAAGATTAGAATTAGAAGATATGAAAGAATTAGATAATACAACTGTTGAAAGCAGTGAGCTAGTTGAACAAACGTTCAAGTTTTGGTTGACGGATAACCAGCACATACGATCTCCTTTTCCGACTTATATTCATAGTGCTTTGAAAAGTGAATCAACTGAGAAGTTCTATAAGTGGGCAAGTGCTTTGGATCCTGAAGCAAAAGAAGAGCTGACAGATGAAGCCGTTGGTGAAAAATTTGAAGAATTCATTTTTGAAACAGCTATTCCTTTAATTAAAACAGAGGATGAAAGAATTACCATTATGTACCCATTTTTACCTCGTTTAGGAGACAAGTTAAACGACGACGACGGAAAAGAAAGTGGTGTTGTTGATAGAGCAATTTACAAAGAAGGAGATATTAGTTATTTAAGAGTTTCTTGCGAAAATTCAGAGAATGGAGACAAATGGAAAACTTCATTTGAGCTTCCTAACATGAGCTAAAGTTGTTAGAGATATAAGGTAAAAGGTCGAGTTAATACTCGACCTTTTTTATTAGCGTATCATTCTGATAAATGTGTTCTTCAACAATTTCTCCAGCAATATCATATTCTATGTATTTACCGTTTATTCGATTGTTTTCGTACTGACTAATTGAAATTTTGTGTCCGAGGGAATCATAACGGAACCATTCACCTTCTCTATTTCCTTGATGAAATGATCCTTGAATTTGAATAGCACCATTCGGATAGTACCATGTCCAGAGACCTTCATTCATAGAGTTTACCATGTCCCCAGTTCTTTTAACTTGTCCGTTGTCGAAGTACTGACTCTCTTCGTTGGTGCTAGAAAAGTGAAAAATAGCCCATGCCATGACGAGCATGGCTCCTATTATTTTATGTGTGCTGTTGTAGGAGTACATTGGTCAATCGTGGTGAGCGCCTTTGAATATTCTAAAAATATGTAGTAGAGCAGGGAATAACGCATCCATAGATTCGGCAGCACCTTTTGTTGATCCAGGCAATGCTAAAATTAGACTCTCGTCTTTTGTTCCAGCGACGCTTCTTGATAACATTGAGTACGGAGTTCGTTCCTGACCATAGCTTCTTGATGCTTCGGATATTCCAGGAATTTCTCTATCGAGTAGAGGTAAAAGTGCTTCAGGAGTAACATCCCTCTTCGATAAGCCAGTTCCTCCAGTAAAAATGATGAGGTCAGTACCTTTTGCTACATGCTTAAGTGTAATTGCTTGAATTACGTCTACTTCATCAGGAATAATAGTGTACTCTTCAATTTTTACAGAACAACTTTCCAATTTACTGATAATTGCCTTGCCGGCTTTGTCTTCTTTTTGTCCAGCTGAAATCGAGTCTGAACAGACGATAACCGCCGCCTTAAGATCCGTTCTGAATTTATCCTTGAAATCAGATTTACCACCTTTCTTTTTGATGAGGCGCACATTGTGAATCTCAATCCCTTTATCAATTGGCTTCAGCATGTCGTACATCGTTAGGGCTATTACGCTAGCGCCATGCATCGCTTCCACTTCAACTCCAGTTCTATAAATCGTGTGGACTTCTATATTGATCTTGATTTGTAATCCATCAATTTCATAATCCACATGTGTATACTCAACAGGTAGAGGATGACAATCTGGAATGATATCAGAGGTCTTCTTCACTGCAAATAGTCCAGCAGTTTTTGCCATTTCAAATACATTTCCTTTAGGAACAGTATCGTTTTTTACGGCATCAATTGTTTCTTGTTTGCTCACTTGAACAATAGCTTGCGCTACTGCAATTCTTAGTGAAGTATTCTTATGTGTAATTTCTACCATGTCTGCTTACTTATTTTCTTTCCAAACAAATGAATCATCTTCAAAAAGCTCTTTACCAAATACAGGAACTTTTGCTTTGATTTCTTCCACAACAAAATCGATCGCCTTTTGTACTTCTTTTCTATGCTTTGACGAAACAAAAACAAAGAGGCATATTTCCCCAGCTTTTACAATTCCACTACTATGGTAAATGTGCATACACGTTAAATCGAATTGATCAAACGCACTTTCACGAATTGTATGAAATGTTTTATTTGCCATTTCTTCGTGCGCCGAATAATCAATCGCTACAACTTCTTTATCATCAATAAGGTCTTTGCGAACTTGTCCCAAAAATATTTGGTGTGCACCGATGTTTGTCTTTACTTGGTGATGAGCAATAGAGGTTGCAATAAAATCAGATGAGATAGCTCCTTCACGGAAACAGTTTTTCATAATGGGGATTAATTATTGTGTAAGGTGAAGCGCATTTACGCCACCCTCAAGGTTATCTATTTTTTTTATTTCAAGTTTTGTTTTGAGAAATTCTATCGCTTTTTTACTCCGAATTCCACTTTGACAAAGTACTAAAGTCTCCAATGAAGGGTCTAATTCATGGAACCGTTGTTCAATTTCACTCATTGGAATTCGAATTGGATTCAATAACGTGACTTCAGGACTTTCATGTATTTCTCGTACGTCAAGAACTTGCCGGTATTGTTGTTTAATTTCTTTAAGATCAAGTTGGACTTCAATCGGATTACAAACGATTTGATAATTTTCAGAGTGAAGTTTCTTTTCTATTTTCAATTGATCGGTAAAATCACTTTTGCGTTTTGGAATGGAAAAAGTATCTACTGTATTCTTCAATCCGTGATACAACAAGATCTTGCCACTCAATAATTCTCCGATCCCAGTAAATAGCTTGATGACTTCATTTGCTTGCAATGATCCAACAATACCAGGTAGTACACCAATCACTCCACTTTCAGCACAATTAGAAATGGAGGCTTGTTTCGGCGCGTCTGGATATAAACAACGATAACTTGGACCATTCTTGTAATTAAAAATGGCTACTTGACCTTCAAATTTATGAATTGCCCCATAGATTAAAGGTTTGTTCAGAATAATGCATGCATCATTCACCAAATAGCGCGTTTGATAATTGTCCGTGCAATCAACCACGGCGTCATACAAATCAATTATATCCAATGCATTTTCTATAGTTATGCCATCGGTATATGTGGTGATTTTCGTCGTTGGGTTGAGGTCAGAAAGTCGTTTTTTAGCTTCTAATGCTTTGGATTTTCCTAGAGAAGAATATCCAAAAAGTATTTGTCGCTGTAAATTCGATTTGTCAACAGTATCATGATCAGCAATGCCAATTGTGCCAATTCCAGCTGCGCAAATATATTGTAGAACTGGGCAGCCCAATCCACCTGCACCAATTACAAGGACACGAGCATTTTTTAGTTTTAATTGCCCTTCCAATCCAACTTCTTCCAATAAAAGATGTCGGCTATATATTTCCTTTTCTTCAGCTGTTAACATAATCCGCGATTAACCTCCAGCAAATGGAGGTAGTAGAGCTATTTCACTCACTTCAATACCAGATGCAAGTGTTTCTGTGAATTCTTGATTCACGGCAATTTGGTAACTCAGATCTTTAAGCTCTGGATATTTTTCCTCAAAAAGATCTCTTAGATTTATTTCTTCTGTAGGGCTCTCTAATAATATTGTTTCAGAAGAACAGTCTAGTTTTTCTGAAATCATCCCATAGTATACTACGTTTGTACTCATATTTCCAGTTCTTTTAATTCGTCTTTGGTATTAATGTTATTGAACATTCTATCATCAATGGACTCAGCAGAGAAGTCAACAATGTTTGTGTTGAGAAGATCAATGACTTCTCTCAAACGTAATTGATCATTTTTGAGACTTTCTTCGAAAGTGTTCAAGCTACTTTTTTTGTACACCCCGATTAATGGATGGAGTTTGTTATTGTATGATGAAACAGTTACATCGTGATTTTCCGATGCATCTATCAAGTTTTTAATCAGTTCTTTTTTAACAAAAGGAGCGTCACAACTTAAAATGACATTCATTTCTGTAGAGGTCGCAGTCAATGCTGTATAAATCCCACCTACCGGGCCTTTTTCCTTAATTATGTCTTCTATTACTGGATAACCAAAACGTTTGTAATCAGCATTGTTTGAGATAATCAAAATAGGTAGATTCAATTGTTCTAATTCTTGAATCAAATGTTGAATCATAGGTATGCCACTGAAGGGTAAGAGTCCTTTATCAGATCCCATACGTGAGCTTTTCCCTCCTGCTAATATGATTCCCGTAGTGTTCATTTCTGGAATTCGATTTCTTTAAGTTGATTGTCTAAATAAGTTCTATTCCCTGTATTAAGTTCAGTGAATATTTTAATAGCTTTCTTTCCAGCATCACTCAAAGTAGAACCTCCGCCTCCAGTTCCTCCAATCGTAGGAGTGACCAATAATTCAGGTCCTTGCTTGTTCATTGAATTAACGAGTTCCCAAGCTTTTTTGTAAGACATCTTCATCGCTTTCGCCGCTTTAGAGATAGATCCGTGCTCTTCTATTTCTTTTAAAAGCGCAATGCGACCTTCTCCAAGAAAGGTTCCTTCCTCAGTCGTAATCCAAATTCTACTTTTTATTTTATAACTCTTTTGTTTCAATACGCTATGTTATGTAATATACAACGCTCAAATATACGGCACAGATGTCGACAAGAACATGAGTTATATCATAAAAAATGGAATTATTTAATTGGGTAACATATACGCTTCCACTAAATCTCCAGATTTCCATTCATCTTGGCCTTCAGGCATAAATAATAGACAATTAGCGGTAGCAAAAGAACTGAGCATCGCAGAACTTTGAGCATTCATTATTTCAACCTCATTTCCAAAGGCTCTTGCTTTAAGAAAGTGAGAAAGTGATTTAGTTTTAGAGTAACTCCCTTTCAATGCCAGTTTACGGGTTTCCAAGAAAGGTTGATTGTTGCCCATCATAGTTTTAATGGCCGGTAGTACATACATATAAAAGCATGAAAGAACAGCTGCTGGATTTCCTGGTAATCCAAAAACATAAGATGACGCATGTTTGCCGAAAAACACAGGCTTTCCAGGTTTTTGCTTTACCTTATAAAATAGAGTCTCTACGCCCAATTCTTCGAAAGCTTTTCCAACAAAATCATAATCACCAACAGAAATTCCTCCAGTGGTAATTAATAAGTCGTAATTGGTCATTGCCTTATGGATAGATTCCTTCGTTGAAGCATAATCATCTTTTACGGTTTGAATATCCGCATGAATGTTCAATCCTTTTAAGGCTGTTTTTAAAGTATATGTATTTGACTCGTACACTTTTCCAACAGGTAATTCTTCTCCAGGCTTAACTAATTCATTTCCTGTGGCAATGATGCACACTTTTGGTTTTCGATAAACTTCCACTTCATGAAGCCCAAGTGTATATAGGAATCCTGCCGCTCCCGCGTTAATTACGGTATGCTCATTCAGAGCGATTTCACCCTTTTTTATTTGTTCTCCAAGAGGTCTGATGTTTTCATTTTGCTTTACAGAAGTCGTTAGGGTGATTTGCTCGTTGGAGCGTTCTACGATTTCTTGTTTAGCAATAGCAGTTGTCCCACCTGGAACCATGGCTCCTGTGAATATTCTTGCTGCTTCTCCATGTTGAAGATGAATGTTTTCTGCTGATGCGCCAGCCTGAATTTCTGCTATAAGTGTATACGAAGGTAGATTGTCTCCATTCAATGCGTACCCATCCATGGCTGATTGAGCAAAAGGAGGCATATGAATAGGGGAGTTTATTGGATTGTGAGTTACTTGATCCAATGCATCTTCGATGTTCAGTTTAACTAATTCTAACGGAAGAATACTGTCTTGTATGGCCTTAATGGCATCAGGTACACTTATCATTTGGTTTTGGTATTATCTGAGCAAAGGTATCCTTTATTTGGCATTGACGAAACATGATATATATCATTAAAAAACCAATTATTGGGAGGGCAACTACTTGATAAAGGCGAACTATCTTTGATATAAATCATAAAATACGAATGATTATGAAAAGAGGCAAGATTGATATCCCTACTTGTGGTGAGTGTGACAATACTGAGGGGATTCTTTGTAATCTGACTGTTCAGAACAAAGAAGTGATTAGCGAGAGAAAAGGGAATAATTTCTACAAAAAGGGACAGGCCATATTTTATGAAGGAAATCATGCCAATGGATTGTTTTGCATACATGATGGTAGAGTAAAGCTTTCCAAACTTGGTGAAGATGGAAAAGAACAAATTGTGAGATTTGCTAAAGCAGGAGATATTTTGGGATATAGATCACTTCTAAGTGATGAGCCTTATCATGCAACTGCAACTGCAATGGAGGACTGTTCTATATGTCTAGTTTCAAAAGAAAAATTTAATGGATTACTTGAGACAGATGCCAAGCTGTCTGTGAATGTAATTCAGTTGCTTTCACGAGATTTAAGAGGAGCTGAGCAATTGTTGATTGATATTACACAGAAAAGCGTGAAGGAGCGTATATCTGAATCATTGATCATGTTGAAGCGAACGTTCGGATTACAAGAAGATAATAAAACGCTAGACGTAGTATTGACTCGAGCAGAAATTGCAGACATGGCAGCAACAACAACAGAAACAACCATACGTACCTTGGCTCAATTGAGCGATGAAGGTCTTATCGAATTGATTGGCAAGAAAATAGTCATCAAAGATTTTGAAGGTTTGCAGAGAATAGCTGGTTTTAGCAGTTATTAATTTTGCTCAGATCGTCTACTGATTAGAATCATAGTAAACTGATAACGACAACTTTATTTTTACCTGAAATTAAATGTTTGGGTATATGAAGGTATTTAGTCAGAGTCAAGAGTTCAATTTCCCGAAACACGAGGGGCGCGATCTTCAATTTAAGAAAGGCGAATTCCTTTTTATTGAAGGAGAAGTGGAAGATGGCGTATTCTTCATATCCAGCGGCGCAGTTCGAATCATCAAGAAAAAATGGGTGCTATGGACAGCAAATTCACAAGAACTAATAGGGATCTCTTCCTTTTTCTCTGAAGGATCCAAATATAGCTTTTCAGCAAAGGCAAGCGACGATTGTAAAATCGTGAAGATTAGCCATGATGAATTTCAAATGATGCTAGAAGAAAATCAGATTTTTGGAAAGACCATTATTGAAATGATGTGCAATCGCATTAAGTATACCAATAATCGACTTCGCAGCGTTATGACGAATACTTCTCGGTTTCGTCTGATAAATGAGATAATCAACAAGTCCAGAGAGACAAAGAATCAAACTATTTTTTATTCATTGGAGGAGCTTTCCGAATTGGTCGGGATATCAAAGCGATTGGTAAGATCAATGTTGGCTGAGTTAGAAAAGAAAACTCTATTGTCTCGCTCAAAAAATGCTATCATTATCAACGACTTAAAGGGTCTTGAAATCATTGCAATGAAGGAAAACCTTTGAGAATGCACACATTTTTGAGTGCAAGTCCTAACCAATCACTAGACTGAATTTTTTAATTCGTTGTTTTCAACGAAAATAGTCTGTTTTAGAGGCTACGTATTATCCACATTTCTCATACGTACTAACACGTAATTATCCAAATAGTAATTATACCCCAACAATTTTCTTAAGGAATTGCAGTTGTGAACGTTGTGCGCACAATTGTTACCTAAGTGTGAAGTTTATGCTCAAAAGTGTAATCTTTTCTCAAGCTAGATTTAATGATATAAACCAATTAAAACTTATACATTATGGCATTTGATGGCACAGAAGGAACAGTAATTACATTAGCAACCGCATCTGACTGGACGGAAAATTATAGAGACGTTAAAGCGTCTGGAGATCCAAATGGACAATTTTACGGAAAGAGTAAAATTACAGACATTCTCGATCAAGAAGATTGCGTTGGAATAAGAATTTATTATGCAATTAACGGTGATGACGAAAAAGTATTAGTTTTGGTAGGAGCGAAGGCCAATGAGGATGATATTGATGACGGTGATATTGTAGAGATGGGAACGAAATGCCCTCCACGCTGTGGAAGAAACAATGATTTAAATAGTTGAAATGGAATTATGGATAAATGACTTACTATTGTTTTCTTCATGGTTAGCTTACATTATATCCATAGGCTTTCTGTTGAAATTTAAAAACTGGAGCTCTGATAAATATGTCAGGGCTCTATTTGGTTTGTTAGGAATATCACTGATCACCGATGTGGTTTGCTTCATTGTTGCTAACTATGGAATACACACTACGCCGTTTCAGTTCGTATATATAATTCTTTCATCAATAATTACGTTGAACATTTATCGTATTCATTTCAAAAAAACAAAAATTTTCATTTTATTGATAATAATTTTCGAATTATTCACAATTTATACTTTACTTATTCATGATGGATTAATAGGTGGAATAAATTTGCCTTATTTATTTCTAATAATTATAGTTTTAGCGATGTCGGTTGCATATTTTTATAGACTCTTTAAAAAAATGGATATTCCACTTTTAACTGATAATTTCTTTTTTTGGATGAACAGTGCGTTCATGGTCTATTTCGGAACAACCTTATTTTTATATCTATTTGAAAATGTACTAACTGATCCTTCCATGGGTATTTATTTATACACTTGGCCAATTCAAATAGTAGCAACAATTATTTTCAATTGTATCCTTATTAGAGGTATATGGGTGACAAGGCGAATATAATTTTACTGGTCTTAATGGGAAGCATGGTCATGTTCTTATTGATCATGGTTATCATCACGTTCTCTGTAATGTATTCACGCAGGATGCAGGAGAAAGATGCCGCGCACAAGATTGAAATGAAGAATCTAGAATTGTCTGCATTAAGATCAGTGCTGGAAGCTGAAGAAACGGAACGCGATAGGATGGCTTCTGGGATTCATGATGAATTGGGGCCTTTGTTATCATCTCTTAAATTAGCATTGACTGAAAGTATCAAGAAACATGAACGAGGCACCCTCACTACTGAGTTTCTAACTCGAAACAGAGACGCGGCAGGCGATGCTTCTGAAAATATACGATCAGTATGTCATGCTTTGTCGCCTCAATATCTCAATAGATATGGTTTATGCCATGCAATTGAGAACTTTACACAGACTGTGGCTCTCCCAAAGATTAAGATTGTTACTGAATTAACAGAGGCTCAATTAAAAATCTCCAATACAGCACGTAATCAAGTCTATTGTATCTTGTTAGAATTGATTAACAACGTCATGAAACATGATGGAGCAAGAAAAATGCAAATTTATTTTGAAAAAATAGATAAAGATTCCAAAGTAACTTTGAAACATAATGGTGTGGGTATCACGACGGAAGAATTTGAGACTTTCAAGAATGAGCCACAAGGATTAGGTCTTCTATCAATTCAGACGAGAATTGTTGTAATTAATGGTATCTTAGAATTCGCAAAAGGGGAGCTTGAGTCGACCATTGTTTTGCGATTTCCGAGTGATATATGAAAAGACCGATTACAGTTGGCATAGCCGAAGATCATGAATTGGTAAGACAAGGGTTTGTATCTCTCCTTGGTTATGAAGAAGACATAAAAGTCGTTTTTGACGTTGGCGATGGTGTTCAATTATTAAAGCA
The DNA here is from genome assembly GCA_033791225.1 of Crocinitomicaceae bacterium. Lineage (GTDB taxonomy): Bacteria > Bacteroidota > Bacteroidia > Flavobacteriales_D > Crocinitomicaceae > UBA4466. The sequence goes on along the minus strand of JASJHD010000014.1, from coordinate 214,667 downwards.
AATCAAAAAGCATCGAGTAGATATAGTACTTCTCGATCTAGAAATGCCAATCTTAAATGGGCATCAAGCGTTAAAGATTCTTACAGAAAGATATTCAGATATTCGTGTGATAATAATCAGTATGCATTACACTGATCACTTTATCACCGATTGCATTACAAATGGAGCCAGAGGCTTCTTGGCGAAGAACTGTGATATCGAACGTGTGGTAGATGCCATGTTCGCGGTTCAAGAACAAGGTTATTATTTTGATGATAAGATTTCGAGAGCGCTTTTGCAGAAACTAATTGAAAAGGAAACTATTCAACCTACCTTTTCTCCGGATCCATTGACCAGCCGTGAAGTACAAATCATACAAATGATGTGCGAGGAGAAAATGAATAAGGAGATTTCTGAACTTTTATGCATTAGCACCAGAACGGTCGAAGCACATCGAAAAAGTATTGCCGAAAAGACAAATTCAAAGAACATTGCCGGTGTTGTAATCTATGCCATTAAGAATGGTTTGTACAAATTGGAGGGCTAAATAATAGCCACAGAAAATTTGTGATTACAATTAATTCCCGATATCCAGTAAAATATCAGTAATAATACGCGAAATAATTGCGGTTAATACTTAGAGTAAATTGCGGTTAGTACCTGATTTTCATCGATCTTATTTTGAAAATAAATTCAAAATGAATTGATACACAGTGTATTGTGTTGCTTTTGTGAAAAATTCTGACATTTTCAAAACAAATCGCATTTTCATGAATCAATCCTATAGTTTAGATTTGTTACGCTACGTAAAGAACATTTGGAATAGATATTTCTTTAGATATATGTTCTGAGGTTTTGCGTAGATAAATGACCACTAAAATCACCTTCGACATGGATACGATAAAAGTAGGAGTAGCAGAAGATCAGCAAATTTATAGAGATGGATTAGTCTCGATGTTGGAAGGAGTAGATCATCTGAAAGTTTCGGTTGTCGCTGAAAATGGCAAGGATTTATTATTGAAAATGAAAGGTCAAGTTCCAGATGTTGTTTTGATAGATTACCGAATGGATAAAATGGATGGTGTTCAAACAACAAAGAAATTGCTTAAACGCTACCCAAATATTCGTGTATTAATGCTCTCAATGTATGATGAGAATGAATTCGTTATAAGAGCAATTGAAAATGGCGCTCACGGTTACCTTGTTAAAGATGATTCGCCAGAAGAAATAGTTGCAGCAATTGAAAGCGTCGTAACTACTGGATACTATCTCAATGATCGAACTTCAAAAATTCTTATTACGCGTATGGTAAAGACTGGGACTATTGAGCCTACCTTTTCGCCTACAAAATTGGAGTTCTCAGACATCGAAATGGATGTGATCAAGTTGATCTGTAAAGAATACTCAACAAATGAGATTGCGTTGAAGCTTCATAAGAGCAAACGTACGATAGATGGTCATCGTCAAAACGTAATGCGCCGTGTTGGAGCAAAGAATGCTACAGGTGTCGTTATGTACGCTGTCAAGCATGATTTGATTGATATTACCAGCGACGAATTCTAATCCACGTATTCCATTAATTTTCTAAAGCAGGGTAATTGATTGAACTTGTGTAAGTCATAATATGGGTTAAACGCCTCGAAAGCTTCTCGGTATTGAGACTCTAAGAGTTTCTGAGCTTTGTACAAGTTGATAGATGCAACGACTATTGGTTCGGAATAGCCATCAATAACCTTCGTGAAAATTAACTTCTCAACCTTTATACTATTTCCAAAGCCAACTTCTGAATCTTGACACAAAAAATCAAGTTGTGCTCGGACTTCCAAATCGGCATCGTAGATCCAATAATATAGGAAGTCAGGTTTGGGATAAATATAGTATAACAAGCCATCTGTATCAACAAAGGTTGAATCATTACCCCATTGATCTACTACGGGATAATCACTTTCATGAGTAGTGAAGATGGATTCATCAAATAGTAAGGCGAAAGATGAGTCGTTTGCTGTGCTCTGATACTCGATATAGGTGAAAGGAGTTTGACTCTTCCATTGTTCTTCTGACAGATATAAATACCAAGTGTCTTGATCTTCTAGGTATCCTTGGTTGTGCATTTGTTGATGTAAATTTGATTCTCGATCCGATCGAGAGAAGTAATTAGCATAAGCATCTGGGAAAAATGTCAATCCGAAATCATCATACGTCCTTAGCGGAAAATCTCGGGATTCAATTTTCGACTGAATTGTATTCCCTACATTTCTGTATAAGTTATCTAACAATTGTGTTTGAATATTCCGAGGGATTCTAATATGTGCTTTGAAAGCGTCCAGCTTAATTAGGTCCTGAAAATTGATTGTTAGAGTGGTGATGTATTTCTTTTTAGTATAGGCTTTTGCAAAACTGATTGTGGATATTCCAAAATACGATTCACCGGTTACAGGGTTCGTAACGGTGTCTTTTGTAAGGATTATTCGACTAATATCTATAACGTCATAATACAATCGGTCTGGAGCTGGGTACACGTATTGAAAAGTCCCATCTGGTAACTCTTGTAGGGAGTCGTCTCCATATTGGGTTACCCATGGCAGGTCACTTTGCGGTCCAATCATATATTCAAATGTACTTCCTCCTCCTTTTTTTCTGATGTAAGCCAAATCACTTTCGGTGATTCCCACGCAATGCATTACCGGTAGATTAATTTGATTATTCATGATTAAGCCCATTAAACTAAACGGGTCTTTGACGTCAAATATATCTGAATTACTCTCGTCTTTGTCTATAGTAATTGTGGTCTGGGAAAAAGTAAGGTGTCCTATGAAAATGGCAAATGAAAGTACTAGAAAATGCTTCATGTCGATTGGTTGTTGGATGATCTAATATACTGTAAATAAACAAAAAAGCCGATCTCCCGATAATTATCGGGATAGACCGGCTTTACAACTATTGGTAGATCTAAAATTAAATCTAATAGAATGTTATTTATTCAATAATGACTTTACGGTTGTTGCGATAAACTTTCCATCAGCTTTCCCAGCCAATTTTCCGGAAAGAATCCCCATCACCTTGCCCATGTCTTGAGGTCCAGCAGCACCAGTTGAAGCAATTGCCGCTTCCACTTCTGCTATTACTTCTTCTTCCGACATCATATCAGGCATGTAAGCATTGATTACCTCTGCTTGAAACTTCTCATCCACAGCTAAATCTTCACGCCCTTCTTTCATGTATAGGTCGTAAGTTTCAGTACGCTGCTTGTACAGTTTCATAACAATTTTCATTGCTATTGCTTCAGTTACCTCGCCATTTCCAGAAGTCGCTTCTAACATCAACTTTGACTTGATGTCACGCAAAGCAGCTAGCTTTTCCTTCTCCCTTGCCAACATCGCTGATTTGATGTCCGCATTTATTTGATCCATGAAGCTCATTAGTCTACGTTATCGTGTAAGAAAGAATTGTTACTGTTCAATGATGATGTTCCATCGTCGTCTTTTGAAACGCTTAAACGACTGTTGTTGTCATCTTTGCTTGGAATTGAATCATCCAATTGAATGTTACGTCGGATGTATGCTGGCTCATCTTCAAATTCTTGAATACCGTCAGCTTTTTTCAATTTCTGAGTGTATTCCTGAATGCGCGAAAGACGTTCTTGCGATTTTCTTTGCTGCTCTTCTGGAGATAGCATTTCTTTTGATTCTTCTGTAGCATCAAGTTCCATTGATGTCTCAGTTTCATCTTCTAAAACAAAACGTGTGATAATTTCTTCTTCCTCTTCCTCAACTTCTTCAGCAGTCTCTGAGTTTGCTTTAGATGCAGCCCAATCGAACTCCATTTCTTTTTGATCCTCAGCTTCTTCTTGTTCTTTCTTGTCAGTTGCAAACCAAGATTGTCTTAATGGTTCTTCTTCCTTTTTCAAGAATGGCTCCTCTTTCTTTTCTTCAACTTCTTTTGCGCCTGCCCACACATTTGATTGAGTAGGAGAACTTAAAGGAGCTTTGATTTCATTTTTAGGCTCTTCTGAAAGTGTATTAACGTTCTTTTCTGGAGCTTTTTCAAATCCTGTCAATGGAGAAGAGGTAAATCCTGTTGCAATAACTGTAACGCTTAATTTCTCTCCTAAAGTTTCATCTTTGGCATGTCCGAAGATTACATCGGCAGTAGATCCAGCCGCATCTTGAATGAAGTCTGTAATCTCAGTGATTTCATCCATCAATACTTCTTTGTCACCGTACGTAATGTTCAACAATACATATTCAGCTCCACTAATATCATTATCATTCAATAATGGAGATTCCAATGCTTGTTCAACTGCTTTGATTGCTCTGTTGTCTCCTTCAGCCGCAGCACTACCCATAATGGCAACACCACTATCTCTCATTACTGTGCTCACATCATTGAAATCGACGTTGATTGCTCCAGTAACAGCGATAACCTCTGCAATTCCTTTTGCAGCTGTAGCTAAAATTTCATCAGCTTGAGAGAATGCTTCTCCAATGGATAAGTTTCCAGTGATTTCACGTAAACGCTCATTGTTGATCACCAATAAAGTGTCCACATTGGCACGCATTGCTTCCAATCCTGCTTCTGCTTGAATACGACGTTTCCTTCCTTCAAAATTGAAAGGAACTGTAACGATACCAACAGTAAGTATACCAAGTTCTTTGGCAACTTGAGCAATAACTGGCGCAGCTCCGGTTCCTGTTCCACCACCCATTCCGGCAGTTACGAACACCATCTTTGCTTCCTTGCTCAATAATTCTTTAATTTCTTCAATGTTTTCAACAGCTGCATTCTTTCCGATTTCTGGAAGAGATCCTGCACCGCGACCTTCAGTTAATGATGGTCCAAGTTGAATTTTGTGAGGCACTGGAGAAATCTCTAACGCTTGTAAGTCTGTATTACAAACGATGAAATCCACCCCCTTGATACCTTCATCATACATGTGGTTCACGGCGTTTCCACCACCACCACCAACACCAATAACTTTGATGATTGAAGTAGTTTCTTTTGGTAATTCGAAATCCATTTTTTCGTGTTTAATAGTTGTTGTTGTATGTTAGTTTGTCTAATTTAATTACTTAGTTGTTGATCGAGCGGAGCCGAGATCATCAACTCATTCGTCCTCTTCAGCGAACCATTTCTTTCCTTGCTGAATGATCGAATCGAAGAATGACCCTCGAGTCTTTTCGGAGTGAGTTTTCACTTCTCCAGTACTGGCAGCTTCTGGTTCTGCAGAGGCTGATTTAGCCAAGTCTTCAAATCCTTTCAATACAAGTCCAATACCAGTCGAGTACATCGGGCTCTTAATTGCCTCGTTGTTTGTGTTTGCCAAATGCTCTGTTGGATAACCAATTCTGGCATCCATTCCAGTAACGTATTCGAACAATTGTGTGATATGATCTAATTGAGCTCCACCGCCAGTAACAACGATGCCACCAATCAATTTCTTCTCGTATCCAGAGTTCTTTATTTCAAAGTGAATCAATTCAATGATCTCTTCCATGCGCGCTTGAATAATGCTAGCCAAATTGCGTAACGAAACTTCTCTTGGTGCACGACCTTTCAATCCTGGAATTGCCACGACCTCATTGTCTTTGTTTTCGCTGGCAATTGCACTTCCGAATTTTTGTTTCACCAATTCAGCTTTACGCTTCATGATGCTACATCCTTCTTTAATGTCCTCAGTGATTACATTTCCTCCAAATGGTATTACAGCTGTATGGCGAATGATTCCTTCGTGGAAAATTGCAACATCTGTTGTTCCACCACCGATATCTACCAATACTACACCTGCTTCTTTTTCTTCATCCGTAAGAACCGCATCTGCCGAAGCAATTGGTTCGAGAATAATATCCTTCACTTTTAATCCGGCACGCTCAACACACTTGTGAATGTTCATTGATGCACCAACATTTCCAGTAATGATATGGAAGTTTGCCTCGAGGCGAACTCCAGACATTCCAATAGGATCTTTAATTCCTTGTTCGTTGTCGATAATATATTCTTGAGGAAGAACGGTAATGATCTGTTCTCCTGGAGGCATCGCCATTTTGTACATGTCATCTACCAAGCGGTCGATGTCAACTTGTGCGATCTCATTCTCTAAGTTTGTACGTGTATAAATCCCTCTATGCTGAATACTCTTGATGTGCTGACCAGCGATTCCAACGTTTACCGTTTTAATCTTCAATTCTCCATCAATGCGTCCTTCTGCTTCTTCAATAGCACCATTGATAGATTCAATAGTCTTGTCAATGTTAGATACCATACCACGCATAACACCCAAAGACTCCGTCTTACCCATTGATAAGATCTCAATCTTTCCATGCTCATTCATACGTCCTACGAAACAAGCGATCTTCGTTGTTCCTATATCTAAACCTACAATTACTTTACTCATTGGTTTCCTTTTTCTTGCAAACTACTTGGTCCTTAAACTTGAGGCTAATCTCCGTATATGCATCCCATCCTTCATACGGCATTGCCTCCTCGTAAAAAATCTTTAGCTTCTTAAATTTCTCCTCTACATCTTCATCCGATCGCGCTGAGCCAAAGATTATTTTTTGATCCCCCACTAGTGGTATTAATACAAAATCACCGTTCTTTTTTAGGTGCAATTGACCTATGAGAGAACGGAATAAGGGATCCTTACAAACATAATTGGAAATTCGATAGATATCATCTAAATTTCGAATACTTATCAAGGAATCATTGTTAATAATTTCTGGCACTGAAATCGAGCTGATCCGATCGTCTATTTCTCCCGTCACAACTAGCACACGTGCGGTATGGGAGGGGATGGTTTCGACCACAAATCCTTCGTCATCCAAGTAGAAGTTTTCACCTGCGAGATTGTAGATTCTAGCGATCGGGTTTCGAAGTGTTACATCCACCTTCCAGCTACCATCAATTTTGCGAAAAACTTCTGCTTCTTTTACTTGTGAAATCCCTAAGATAAATGCTTCAATTGCCTCAATATCGAGATCTTCTCGTATTTGCCCTTCATAGATCAATCGCTCGTTCCATAGTCGATCTAGAAATTCATCGCTCGTAATGAAAGCATTCTCCCCATTCACATGTACGATGATCTCAGGTTTTGGAACTTCTTGCTGCTTCAAAGAGTCGTTAATGTAAACTCCCAAAACAATTAATCCTATGAAAAAGATGGACCAGAGCGATATTTTAATCCATAGCTTCATCGTGCCTGTAATGTGTTTTTAATGGGTTGAATAATACGATCAATATCTCCAGCTCCAATTGTGAGGATTATTCCGGTTTCTACATTGGAAACATGTGCCACAGCTTCTGATGGTGATTGTACTGACACGGTAGGTTTGTTGATTTTCTCGGCCAAAGCATTACTTGTGATTCCTTCAATTGGTAATTCACGTGCTGGGTAAATTGGAAGTAAAACTAGTTCGTCGAGTTGACTTAATTCCTGTACAAATCCATCAAAGAAATCACGTGTGCGGGTAAATAAATGAGGTTGAAAAACACCCGTGATCCTTTGACCAGGGTATAGTAATCGAATGGATGAAATCAGTGCATGGATCTCCGTTGGATGATGCGCATAATCATCTATATAAACCAAATCATCAGTTTTGTAATGGTATTCGAAGCGACGTTTCACTCCTTTAAATGAAGCAAGTGCGTCGCGAATTTCTTGTTCTGAAACACCAATAGAATATGACAAAGCAATGCATGCAATGGCATTTTCAGCATTGTGAATTCCTGGAATCCCTAGTTCGATACGCTCGAATTTTCCTGAAGGTGTGTCAACATCAAACAGGAATTCACCTTCTTCAAATACGAGATTGGATCCACTGTAATCGGCATCACAGTTTAAGCCGTACGTTATTGTGGAGGGACCATCAAGTTCAACATCAATGTGTTTAATAAGACAACCATTTTTAGCAATTAAATCGGCATACATTTTAAACCCTTGAAGAAAGTCATCGGTGTTTCCGTAAATGTCCAAATGATCGGCATCTGTCGAAGTGATAATCGATGCAAATGGTGTTAACTGTAAAAAGGATCTATCAAACTCATCGGCTTCAATGACGGTTAAATCACTAGAAGAATCGCTAATAAAGTTAGAATTAAAATTTGTTGAGATTCCTCCCAAAAAAGCATTGCATTTCAAAGAGGAAGAGTCTAGAATGTGAGCCAACATTGTGCTTGTTGTTGTCTTGCCATGTGTTCCTGCTACACAAAGTGCTTTGGAGTCACGTGTGATCATCCCGAGTACTTGAGCACGTTTGTAGACATGAAACCCGTTGTTCTGAACGTAGCTCAATTCTCCCATATCCGAAGGTATGGCTGGAGTATAAATTACCAGTGTGTTTTCAGTGGAGTTGAAGGCTTCGGGAATTGTATTTCCTAGATCAGTGTAACTCACGAGAATGCCTTCTTTTTGCAATTGCACAGTTAATTCGGTCTGAGTCTTGTCGTATCCACCAACACTCCAACCGCGTGAATGAAAATAGCGGGCAAGAGCTGACATTCCAATTCCACCTACACCTATGAAATAGGCGCTGTTGAATTGTGATATTGGAATGTTTACTTGTTGCATTTATACTAATTTTTCTAATTCATTGACGATTTCAATAGTTGCGTTTGGCTTGCCTAATTGTGTGATATTTTCTACCAATTCTTTGCATTGGCTTTCGTTTGCAATTAACTCAAGTACACTTGGAATTAGTTGTTCTTTGGCTTCAATGTCTTTTACGAGTATTGCTGCCTTTTTATCAACCAAAGCCATGGCGTTTTTGGTCTGATGATCTTCTGCAACATTCGGTGAAGGAACAAGAATAGTTGGTTTGTGTACTAAGCATAATTCTGAAACTGAAATGGCTCCTGCACGCGAAATAACAACATCGGCGATAGCGTAAGCAAGGTCCATTCGAGTAATGAATTGCACCATTTTCACATTTCCTAAATCTTGATCCTTTAACTCTGCCTCTAATTTGTTATGGTACAATTTTCCACATTGCCATAAGACTTGAATTCCTGAAGGCTTCAAGGTGTCTAAATGTGCTACAACACTTTCGTTCAGAGTACGTGCGCCTAAACTTCCTCCAATAATAAGAAGTGTTTTTTTACTTGGGTCAAATCCATAGAAATCATATCCTTCACTTTCTTTACCTGCTGTTTCCACCATGTCTTTTCTGGTTGGATTTCCCGTTAAGATTATTTTTTCAGCAGGAAAGAAACGTTCTAACCCATCATAAGCAACACAGATTTTTTGCACACTTTTCGATAGAATTTTATTCGTTTTGCCTGCGAATGCATTTTGCTCTTGAACCATTGAAGGAACTTTGAGCATTGTTGCAGCTTTTAATGTCGGACCGCTTGCGTAACCACCAACTCCAACCGCTACTTGTGGTTTGAAATCTTTTACAATTCTCCTTGCCTTCATTAAGCTTTTGATAATCTTGAAAGGCAATAAAAAATTCGAGAATGAAAATTTGCGCTGGAACCCTACTATTTGCAATCCTTTAATAGTGTAGCCAGCCGCTGGAACTTTTTCCATTTCCATTTTTCCTTCGGCTCCAACAAATAATATTTCAGCATCAGGATTTCGACGTTTTATTTCGTCGGCAATTGCAATGGCAGGGAAGATATGTCCTCCTGTTCCGCCTCCTGATATTATTGCACGTTCTATTTTCATGACTTATTCATTTATCAAAACATCCTCACTATCAGCTTCCGCATCTGTAGGATTATTTTGTTCTTGCTTGTGTGCGATACTTTGCACTATTCCAATACCTAGACATGTCATAATTAGACCAGACCCTCCCATTGCTAGGAGCGGCATGTTCTGTCCGGTTACAGGGAAGATACCTGTACATACCATCATGTTAATACTTGCTTGACTGAGCATAAGTATGCCAATTCCAATGCACAGATAAGTCTCGAACATTTTGTCCGAGTTCAACCCAATCCGCATTATTCGGTACAGTAAAATGAGGTACAGTAAAATGAGTACTGCGGACCAAATAGTGCCGAGCTCTTCTACAAAACTTGCATAATAGAAATCAGCATACGCTTGCGGGAGGTATTCTTTTAGTTGACCATCACCAATACCTTGGCCAACCATTCCAAAATTATCTGTAGTAATCCGCCCGTTGTAAATGCCCAGCCGAGCATTGATGGCCTGAGCATTTTCGGTCACGTTAGTATCGTCATGTATTTTATTAAATATTCTGTTTTCCCAAGTTTCATAGCGGGGAAGTAAATTGAGATCGGGTAGCGCTTTATGGACTAAAACAATAAACACAAGTAGTGCAATCCCTCCTCCAATCAAACTCAAAATTTTTAAAATAGGAACTTTACCAAGGAAGAGTAGGGTTAAACTAATGGCGAAAAGCATAGCGGCCGTTGAGAAGTTATCTTTTACAATCAATCCACAAATAACAATAATTGGGATAACCACGGGCCAGAAGCCTTCTTTCCAGTTGTTTAGTTTGTCTTTTTTCTTTACGAGTAGTTTTGAAACATAGATCACCAATGCCAGTTTGGCAAAATCCGATGATTGAAATGTGAGCCCTAGAATTGGGACCTTCACCCATCTTTGAGCACCATTGACCACACTACTAAATAGTGTGAATATCAACAATGCTATGGCTAAATAGAAGCCAAACTTAGAGAGTTGGGAAATGTATTTGGGATTCCTTTTGTGTACCCAGTACATAATACCTAATCCTATGCAGATATAAGTAAAGTGTTTGAACAAATACTTAAATGGTGTACCGCCTTCTGTTTTTACGAGAATAGGGACAAAGCTATACACGCTCACCAAAGAGAATGTCAGCATGAGTAAGGTTATAACCCAAATCACACGATCACCTTTAAGATATTGTAAAATGCTTACCATTTATCTATTTAATGCAACGAATTGCTCGAATTGTTCTTTTTGCTCAACGCCATTAATGTTGCCTGTAGTGAATAGCAAAACCCCTTTTTGGTGAGACATTGCTTTTTGGATTTCCAGAGCTTCTGAAATCCCTTCGATGCAGACAATATTTGGAATGTTGTCAAGTATGTTTCTATTTACGTTTAGTAGCGTTCGGTCGTACAGTATTAACGATTCCAGATTGTCAGCCATTTCGGGATAGTTCTCTAAACAAGATTTTACTTGGTCGTGAGAAGCGATCCAATAAGCGGCAAACGGAAAAGAAGTGATCACCGTAGATAGGGTATCCATTTGCGGATTAATCCATGAGAATGCGTCCATGCCGAATACTTTGCCATGTGCACTCATTGAGTGGATTTCAGCCGCTTCCTGAAGACCGCGCTCTCTTGCCTGAAGAAGTTGTTCTTCAGTGCTGATGTTCTTCACTTTCTGGTTCATTATAACGCTTTTACTGCTTTTTTAAATTCGTTTCCTCTTTCCTCGTAGTTTTCGTAAAGGTCGAAACTCGCACAGGCTGGAGATAACAAAACTGTCTCGTTCTTTTGAGCAAGTCTGTATCCGTAAGCAACAGCTTCTAACGCATTTGAAGCTTCAACAATTGTTTCGATGTCATTTTGGAATGTTTCGATAATTTTCTTGTTGTCTTTTCCAAGGCAAATGATTGCCTTAACCTTGTCTTTAACAAGTGCCTGAAGTTCGGAGTAGTCGTTGCCTTTGTCGACACCGCCCACGATCCAAACCGTTGGGTTTTCCATACTCTCAAGCGCGAACCAAGTCGAGTTGACGTTTGTTGCTTTTGAGTCGTTAATAAATTCGATTCCGTGTACCTTGGCTACAAACTCAAGTCTGTGCTCAACGTTTGTGAAGTCGGCTAGGCTATCGCGTACAGCCTCTTTTCTGATTTCAAGAATTCTTGAGGCGATTCCTGACGCCAGAGAGTTCTGTGCGTTGTGCTTGCCTTTCAATGCTAAATCGTGGATTGACATAGTGAAATTTTGGTTTATGTTTATTGTTATTTGTTGTTTGCTATCTAAGTATCCGCCTAAAGCAATTTCCTCTGTCAGTGAGAAAGGAGCATGCTTTGATTGGATGTTTCTTTTTTCTATTTCTTTTCGAATAATTGGATCGTCATAATTGTAGATGAACCAGTCGTTTTCGGTTTGATTTTGAACTATGCGGAATTTTGAATCCGTATACTTCTGCATGTCGTAATCGTATCGATCTAAATGATCTGGTGTGATGTTCATGAGGAGCGCAATGTCTGCCTTGAAATCATACATATCATCCAATTGGAAAGAGCTCAATTCAAGTACGTACCAGTCGAATGATTCGCTTGCGACTTGCTTTGCAAAACTGTCCCCAATATTACCAGCGAGACCAACGTTGATTCCTGCTTTCTTTAAGATGTGATGCGTCAGCATGGCTGTAGTCGTCTTGCCGTTACTTCCTGTAACACAAATGGTTTTTGCTGTGTTGTAATATCCTGCGAATTCGATTTCAGAAACGATTTTAATGCCGGCTTCTTTAATTGCCACAATCGGTGGAGTTGTGTCTGGAATCCCAGGTGATTTGACAACAAGATCAGAATTGAGGATGCGCTCCATTGAGTGGGTTCCTTCTTCATGGTCAACGCTAAGATCTTGCAGTACTTTCTTGAATTCAGGTGCTATTGTTCCGAAATCTGAGACAAAAACATTCCACTCCTGCTTTTTAGCAAGAATTGCAGTACCGACTCCGCTTTCACCGGCACCCAAAATGGCGATATTTTTACCTGTTCCTTTCAATTATCGAACTTTCAATGTTACTATTGTTACTACCGCAAGTAGAATGGCTACAATCCAGAATCTTGACACAATTTTGGCCTCATGCATTCCTTTTTTCTGGTAATGATGATGTAGTGGCGCCATGAGGAATACCCTCCGTCCTTCACCGTATTTCCGTTTGGTAATTTTGAACCATCCGACCTGCAGAATCACAGATAAATTTTCAATCAAGAAAACTCCACATAAAACAGGGATCAGTAATTCCTTACGGATGGCAATGGCGAATACTGCGATGATTCCTCCAAGCGCCAAGCTGCCTGTGTCTCCCATAAAAACTTGAGCAGGGTAGGAGTTGTACCATAAAAAGCCGATACATGCTCCAACAAATGCAGCAATGAAGATTACTAACTCTTCGGCCATGGGGATATACATCACGTCGAGGTAATCGGCAAAATGAATATTGGAACTCACATAGGCCAAAACGGCTAACGCAATTCCTACAATGGCCGAGGTTCCTGTAGCCAGTCCGTCCAGCCCGTCGGTCATATTCGCTCCGTTTGACACTGCGATTACTATGAAAATTACAACCGGTATGAATAACAACCATCCATATGTTCCTGCCCAATCACCAATCAACCAATTGTAATTGAATTCGTTGTTTTTAATGAAGGGAATCGTTGTGGTCATGTCATCTGTAACAATCCATTTGGTGTCATCGCTAGCGGTCATGTCGGAGTGCATTTTTGTGACAACTTCATCTCCTTGAACAAGCACATAATCAGCTTGAACGTTCTTGTGTACTTGAACATCTGGGTGGAAGTATAGAATGCATCCAACGATTAGTCCAACACCTATTTGACCAACAATTTTAAAACGTCCAGCCAATCCTTCTTTGTTCTTTTTAAATACTTTAATGTAATCGTCAATGAATCCAATTGCCCCAAGCCAGATCGTTGAAATGATCATGGTAATCACGTAGATGTTATCTAGCTTGGCGAATAGTAAAGTTGGAATAAGAATTGCGGCAAGTATGATCAGTCCTCCCATGGTAGGAGTTCCAGATTTTGCCATTTGTCCTTCCAACCCTAAATCTCTTACCGTTTCTCCAATTTGTTGTTTTTGAAGTAGGCCAATAATTTTCTTTCCGAATACCATTGAGACAATCAGCGACGTGATTAATGCCATTCCAGCACGGAACGAAATGTACCCAAACAACCCTGCCCCTGGGAAGTTTACCGTGTCTAAATATTCAAATAAGTAGGTCAACATTATTTATCGAGTTTTGTGAATAGTTCTTGTAGCATTGCCATGTCATCAAAGTCGTGCTTCACGCCCTTGATGTCTTGATATTTCTCATGTCCCTTGCCCGCAACTAGGATGATGTCATTTTCTTGAGCCATTGAAACAGCCGTCTTAATTGCTTGCGCGCGATCAACGATCGATAGTGTTTTCTTGAAGTTCACACCGTCAACTCCTTCCATCATTTCGTCAATGATATCGGTTGGATCTTCAGAGCGTGGATTGTCAGAAGTAAGAATCACCTTGTCGGATAAGTTGCATGCGATTTCTGCCATTGCTGGACGTTTGGTTCTGTCACGATCTCCCCCACATCCTATTACAGTAAATACCGTTTCGTTCTTGGTTCGAATATTTTCTATTGTCTTCAATACATTGTCCAATGCGTCTGGTGTGTGCGCATAGTCAACAATGGCTGTTATTCCTTTGTTGCTGCGGATGTGCTGGAATCTTCCGTCTACCGAATCAAGTTGGCTGAGAACAGTGAGGACTTCTGTTTGATCTTCACCAAGTTCTTGGCTAATTCCAAATACTGCGAGAAGATTGTATGCGTTAAAGTCTCCAATTAACTTCGTCCAGAGTTCGGTTCCGTTAATGCTTAAAACCAGTCCAGAGAATTGATTTTCTAGAACTTTTGCTTTGTAATCAGCAATAGACCTCAAACCGTAAGAACGTTTTTTAGCACGTGTGTTTTGCAGCATTACTTCACCATTCTTATCGTCAAGATTGGTAAGAGCAAAAGCTGATTTTGGAAGGTTGTCAAAGAAGGACTTTTTCACATTTAAGTACTCTTTGAATGTGTTATGATAGTCTAAATGATCATGAGTGATATTCGTAAACGCTCCTCCTGAAAAATGTAATCCTCCAATTCGTTGTTGATGAATTGCATGCGAACTAACTTCCATGAAACAGTGTGAACATCCTTCTTCTACCATTTCACGCAACAAAGCGTTCAGTTGAATTGGGTCTGGAGTGGTGTGTGTTGATGGAATTGGTCTATCACAAATCTTATTGACAACCGTTGAAAGAAGTCCTGTTTGGAAACCTAATTCCGAATATAAATTAAAAAGTAAAGTCGCAATGGTAGTCTTTCCGTTCGTTCCAGTGATCCCAATCAATTTCAGTTCTTTTGATGGTTCTCCGTAGAAGTTATTAGCCATTATGGACAGAGCAGCATTGGTGTTTTCTACAAGAATTACTTTGCAATGCTCAGGCGCATCGATTTCTTTTGAAACAATGAGTGTAGTGCATCCTTGCTCAATTACTTGAGGGATATAGTTGTGACCATCATTTTGAGAACCGACAATTGCAAAAAAGGCAGATCCCTCCTTGGCGCTTCTTGAGTCGAAGGTAAGGTGGTCAATAGTAATATCTGTACCGCCTTTTACTGCGATGATATTTACTCCATATAATATGTCTCTTAGCTCATGCATTTTATTCAAGCGTAAGTTCTACGATCACTCTATTTACTACGGGTGATCCAGGTGTTATTGATTGTTTAACTACTTTTCCGTATCCTTTCAGGCGTGCTGTCATTCCAGACTGTTCGATGAGGTAGACTGCGTCTCTGGCTGTCATCCCTCTGACATCTGGCACTTGGCCTTTTATGATTGCACGCTTCTTTACTTCTACTTGATTACCGGCTGCAGAAGTATTGACCCATTCACCATCTGTTGTAGAGTTAAAAGGAATCTTTAGTGCGCGGTATGAATTCAAAAGATCATAGCGATTTCCGTCCATAGAAATTGGAACATCTCCGTCTGCTAGTTCTCCATCATTTACTGGTGTGTGGTATTGTAGGCTTGAAGCATAAACTTTGTTTGCGATTGCA
The DNA here is from genome assembly GCA_033791225.1 of Crocinitomicaceae bacterium. Lineage (GTDB taxonomy): Bacteria > Bacteroidota > Bacteroidia > Flavobacteriales_D > Crocinitomicaceae > UBA4466. Next base: position 198,892 of record JASJHD010000014.1, on the reverse strand, counting down.
GTGAATACAGTTCCTGAAACCTTAGCACCGTACACATCCTTATTCGGAGCTGAAATGATAACGATGCACGAGTAGAGTGGGTCGTCTGCTGGGAAGTATCCTGCAAAAGATGCTTGGTATTTCTTTTCACCATTCTCACCATAACGCAGGTCGTCGTTTAGCACGAGTGCTGTTCCAGTTTTTCCTGCAATGTCGAAATACGCTGACTGCAAAGCTGAACCAGTACCGCGTTTCACAACTCCTTCCAGACATGCTTGGACATCTCGCAGAGTAGATTCTGAACAAATCTGGTCATTAAGTATTACTGGAGGGAATGTTTTTATCACGTCATTTCCTCTGCGGATTTCTTGAACAAATTGTGGCTTAACCAAAACTCCATTGTTTGCCACAGCATTGTAGAATGTTAGAGTTTGCAATGGTGTTTGTTGAACTTCATACCCAATCGCCATCCACGGGAGTGAAATTCCAGACCAATTATCTGAGCCTGGTTCGTAGAGCGTCGGCATTGGTTCACCCCTTAGTCCGATGTCTAGTGTATCAGCTAATCCAAATGACTTAAGTCGTTTAATAAATGCTTCCGGATCGTTTTTGTAGGCATCATTAATAATCTGAGAGAATACATTGGATGATTTCTCAAAAGCCGTTTGAATAGAGATCATTCCGTATCCATATCCATGATTAGAGTCCGTTAATTGGTGGTTGTAGAATTTGTAAACCCCCTTAGCATCGACCATGTCATTAATAGTGACTCTTCCATCTTCAAGAGCTGCCATTAGCGAGGCTAGCTTGAAAGTTGATCCTGGCACTTCTTTTATTCCAATTGCTTGGTTGTAACCCTCGTTATAATTACCATTTGCATCTCTTCTAAGGTTTACTATCGCACGGATGTAGCCTGTCTTAACGTCCATAACAACAACGCAGCCGTTTTTAGCATCTTGAGCTTGAAGTTGACGTAAGAGTTCTGCATGTGCCACTTCTTGGATCTCGATATCAATTGTTGATACGATGTTGGCACCTTCTACAGCTTCTTTTGTAATTGAGCCAATTTTCTTCCAACTATTGGAGATCAATTGCTCTATCTCTTCTCCTTCAATGCCTCTCAGGTATTCGTCGAATGCACCTTCGATCCCAACTTTTTTGAGATCGCCATCTATGATTTTAACATAGCCAAGCGTACGTTTTAGTAATTCTCCAAATGGTCTTTTACGGATAATAGTATCTTCGTTATCGATGAGTCCTCCTGTGAGTCTGCCTTTATTGAATATTGGCATCTCTCGAATGATTCTTCGTTCTTCACTGGATACCATGTTCTTGATTAACAAGTACCGAGCACTATCTTTTCGGGCTTGTCGGATGTAGGTCTCGTATTCGTGCGCAGTTTTTGATGGATACAAATCTGCAAGTGCTTCACATAAATTGGAAATTTCTTCGGTGAAAAGTTTGTCTTTAACAACTACTGGATCCATGTGGATGTCATAGAATGACACGGACGTCACAAGTGGCGTATAGTTCATGTCCAAGATTTGACCACGACGAGGAATAAGCTTAGCGATTCGTGTCGGTATTTTCTCGTTCCCATCATTTGAGGTCATGAAAACTTCAGGAGTGTTGTCCATTTGAATAGATACTGTCTTGAATAAAACAACGAGCATAAGAATGACGAATCCGAAATAAATCAGATACGCTCTCCAGAATATGTCTTTTTTCTCACTCACCTGTTTCTTCTTCTTTCTTAATGCGAATCACTTTTGTTGGATTCACAGTTTCTTTTAATCCAGTATTTTCTAATTGCTCTACTAACACAGTTCGGCGTGTCATTTCTTCTAGTTTTGCTTTTGACTCGAAATAGTTAGAGCTTATTTCGTCCAATTCTTGTTGGGTTGTCAGTACTTCCTTAGAAAGCTGCTTCCCGTAGTATCCTTTCCCGACAATAAGCAGGAGTAAAAACATGATGAAGAAGATGAAATTGAGATTGTTAAGCATGAATTCCTTTGTGAGGAAATCACCGTTTAATATTTGAACAAATGCATTTGGTTTGTTCGATTTTTGCTTTTTCTTCCCTTCTTTCTTTGCAAGCTTTCGCTTCTCCTTCTTGGTTAGTTCTTTTTCCTTTGCAGCATTTTGTTCGTCTAGCTGCGCTTTGTCTAAAAATTCATTATCCATTGCGTTCGGCTATTCGTAATTTGGCACTGCGTGACCTATTGTTTCTTTCTAATTCTTCTTCGTTTGGTGTTATCGGTTTGCGCACAATCTCTGTGAAAGGTTTAAGCACATTTCCGTAAAAATCCTTCTCTATTTTGCCAGAGATCGAACCTCGTTTCATGTAATTCTTTACCATTCGGTCTTCCAATGAATGGTACGACATTGCCACGAGTCGCCCGTGTGGTTTTAGTACTTGCTCGCATTGGTTTAGGAATGTTTCCAAAACAGACATTTCATCGTTAACTTCGATTCGAATCGCTTGAAATACCTGTGCGAAATATTTGTGTTCCTTGTGTTTTGGAGCGCAATTATTGATGGCCTCCAGTAATTCGTTTGTCGTTCCGATATGATTGCCGGAACGGGCGCTTATGATTGTCAGTACTAGTTTTCTTGCATTTGGAATTTCACCATAGCTTCTAAAAATGCGTACTAACTCTTCTTCTGAGTAGTTATTAATAATTGTCTCTGCCGAAACTTCCGCATTTTGATTCATGCGCATGTCCAGTTGAGCGTCACCTCTAATGGAGAATCCACGATCTACCTCGTCGAATTGATGAGATGAGACTCCAAAATCTGCAAGTATCCCATCTACTTTGTCAATTCCTAGAAGACGCAAGTGATTGCTAATGAAGGCAAAGTTGGCCGCAATAAAATGGAAATTGTCCGCTTCCCACGTATTGTTTTTCGCATCAGGATCTTGATCAAATGCAATGAGTGTTCCTTCTGGAGATAGCTGCTCGAAGATGGCGCGAGAATGACCGCCGCCGCCAAATGTTATATCGATGTATGTTCCGTTAGGGTTGATGCGAAGACCTTCGAGGCACTCCGTCAACATGACTGGTATGTGGTACGCTTCGTTATTCTTCATGATCAAGGTCTCCCATTACTTCATCTGCTAAATCAGCAAAATCCGCCATGGAGCCATCGATCATTTCAAAGTACTTAGACTTATCCCAGATTTCTACTCTATCGTTGTATGCAATAAGCATTACTTCTTGTTTTAACCCAACTCGCTCCATATGAGCTACTGGAACCAATAATCTACCTGCGTTGTCAAGGTTGACAAGCTTTGCTCCTTGATGGAACAATCGGTAAAACATTCGGTTTTTGGGTTTGAACAAGTTCATTTTTGAAAGCTTCTCACTGATTCTTTCCCATTCAGAAAGTGGGAACAATGTGAGGCAATCCTCGAATCCTTTGTTCAACATGAAATCTCGCTGACTTGCAGGAGGAAGCTGCTTCCGTAAACCGGAAGGAAACATGAAACGCCCCTTCGCGTCCAATTTCACTTCATATTCTCCTACTAATCCTGCCATGACGTATTATAAAGGGTAAAAATACTTGATTACTACCACTTTTTACCACCAGATTCCCTGTTGTTAATAATTCAGAACGCTAAATACGGTAAAAGGTTACGTAAATGCAAATATAAACCCTAATAAATACGGGCTTTTAGCTTGATTATCATGAGGTGGTATAAAGTGGTATAAAACATCACAATGTTGAAAACTATCGGTTTATCAACATGTTTTGGATAGGTTTTCCACATTGCTTTTTAGTGTACATTTGCCGCATGTCGAATGAATCTAAAAGCTGGGTATACCTGATTTTCCTTTCCGCTATTTGGGGTAGTTCCTTCATATTAATGAAGAAGGCGATGTTCACAGATGATCACGCCCTGATTTTTTCTAACACACAAGTGGCTTCTATGAGAGTGTTTATTGCTTCAGCTGTGCTGTTGCCGTTTGCCATTAGAGCTGTGAGGAAGATTTCATCGAAAAAGGAATTTATGCTTCTTGCACTTGTTGGTTCATGTGGTAATTTCTTCCCAGCGTTTCTTTTCACTTTTGCAGAGACTGGACTCTCATCTGGATATGCGGGAATGCTGAATAGTTTTACTCCAATATTTGCCTTGGTTATTGGTTTTGTTGTCTTTAGAGAAAGGTTGACAGGTCTTCAAATGATCGGTGTCGGAATTGGGACAGTTGGTGTTGTATTATTGATGTTGGCTGGACAAAATCTTTCCATGACAGGAGGGTGGATACATATAATTGCTATTGTAATTGCAACATTGTGCTACGCGATAAGCTTGAATACCATCAAATACACTTTGCAAAAATTTAGAAGTATTGAAATCACTTCTTTGTCATTTTTGATACTTCTTCTACCGAGCGCAATCATTGCTTGGCAACAAGGTTCAATTGAAAGGATAAAAACTAATCCTCATGCAATGGACGGACTTATGTATATTACAATTTTAAGTATCGTCGGTACTGCATTTGCAGTTATTGTATTCAATAAGTTGGTGACAATGTCATCGGTATTGTTTACCAGTAGCGTCACTTATTTGATTCCAATTTTTGCCGTAATCATTGGTTTGTACTTCAAGGAGGAAATTAGCACGAATCAAATTGGGGCAATGTGCGTTGTCTTCCTAGGGATCTTTACAGCCAATGTTCTTTCAAGGTTTAAAAAGAAGCCAGTCAAACCATAGACATGTATATTTTCTTTATTACTTAATGAGTGTTTGAAGTTTGTCTACATGACAAGCGATAACTTTAAATAACTCAAAAATTACAACTGTTATGCACAAGCTCTTTGGATTAGCAATCTTCATTTCATTAAGTTTTAACTTTCTTGTTTCGGCCCAAGATTCTGCTGAATTAGCGCCAATGGAAGACCGAATTCCTGCGTGGGCTCAAGCTGTGATTGAAAAATCAGCATTAATCAAAGGTTACACGATTCTTGAAAAATACAATCCGTTTTATTTGGAAGCCGATTTTAATGGCGATGAAATCATTGATATCGCCTTTATGATTGAAAATAAAATTGGAGGCAAGCAAGGTGTGTTGATTATTAATGGTGGCGACAACAAACCATTTATTATGGGAGCCGGAAAAGACATCGGTATGGGAACTGATATCTCTTGGTGTCAGAACTGGTTTGTGTTCAGGGCCAAAACGGTTTACAATCACGCAAACAAGAAAAATGTGAAGGTGTATCTTAAAAATCCAGCATTGGAGATTGTGAAAAAAGAAGATACCAGCCTAATTTTATACTGGGACAAGCGCAATTATAAAACATTGGTTAAGTACTTGTAGTCTGCTATTGAAGAAAGGTGTGATTAGCACAGATTTATCTTTAATTTTACTGCTCAATTAAGTTGGTATGTTTTTTACCTCTTCAGGGGAGTTCTTCGTTATTGCCGCCTATTTAATTCTACAATTACTTGTAAGAAGATTCCTTGGTAATAAAATGAACAAAGGGCTTCTACTGGTTGGAAACATTGTGTTGCTATCAACAATGGTGACGTACTATACTTTGGGAATTCACGTACTCCTTTCCCTTTTAGTATATCTTATTGGAAAGCAAATCTCCAAACCGTCATACAGTAGAGCCAAACGATTAACGATTATAGCAGTCGTTTCTATTATTGGATTATACTGTGTTCGAGCATATCCAGCTGCTTTTGGAATTAATTCTTTTCAACTTACGAGTGACCCAAGGAGTATTATTCAGCGCTTGGGAATCAGTTATATAATGTTTAGGCATATTCAGTTTCTTGTCGATTCATACAAAGGAAAAATTCGAGCATATGCTTTTATAGATTATGTGAATTTCATTTTATTCTTCCCCAACTTTTTGGCCGGACCAATCGATGTTTACAATAATTTTAAGCGTTGGAGTGATCGACAGAATGGAAAAATTAAGAACGCACTAATCTTGCCTGGAATAGGTAGAATTCTGATAGGCTTCATCAAGAAATTCGCACTTGTTCCGCTTATCTATGCCTCAGCTGTTAGTTATGAGCCATTTTTGGAAACCATGGAACCAGTACAGGCAATATTGTTGAGTTTGGTCTATTATTCACTTTACATTTATTTGGACTTTTCTGGATATTCGGATATCGCAATTGGTTCAGGGTACATCATGGGAATACGTACACCGGAAAATTTCAAGATGCCTTATTTGTCAACCAACATTGCAGATTTCTGGCGTAAGTGGCACATCACCTTTTCAGACTTTTTGCGAGAACTCATTTTCAAACCAATTGTCAAGGGAATGGCCAAATGGAAAATAAAACTTCCAAGATTATCCGTTTCAGTAATTGGATACATTTTAACCTTCTTCATTTGTGGAATTTGGCATGGTGACACAGCCAATTTCGTTTATTGGGGGTTGTGGCATGGAGTTGGACTTTCAATCTACAAATTATGGAGCTCAACAACTATTCATGACAAAGTTCATGCATCACTGAAAAAAGCCAAAATGAAATGGTTCAGTGACCTTGTAGGATTTGGAATTACTTTTTGCTTTGTGACTTTTGGATGGGTATTCTTCCATTATTCAAAACAAGATTTATCAGACATTTTTGAAATACTCTTTTAGTGAAAAAACTGAATAATTATATCAACCGTTTGTACCGTCTTTCATTAATGAAGGAGGTTGGAATTATCACCCTTTTGGGGATAGTTCTCGTTGGTGTATTGACAGTTTATTTGGCAATATTCACTAAAGATGCTGGGTTAGAATCAGGTGGAGATCAGCAGCACTTAGATTTGAAAGCAACGCATGTTAAAAACAATAACGCTTACTTCCATAAGTTCATGGAGAATATTCGGAACAACGATGGAATCCTGATCTTAGGAACATCAGAATCTGGAAGCATTGATGGATACAATTATTGGGAGCTGTTGAATGCCGATCGAGAAATCCAGAAAGATTTTTCTGTTTTTTATGGAGCCGGTCGATTTTGTGAAATGTACTTCCCATTGATCGTTTCAGAACCAGAATTATGGAGAGATCAAGAGCTTCTCGTTTTTGTAAATCCTACGTATTGGCGTGTTGGACTGAATGAAAGTAGCGAAACGTATCAGGAGCGTTACTTGGATAAGAACATTGTTGAGTACGCGATTCCACAATTAAAGGAAGAAGGACTTTACGCTACGTTTTTTGAAGAAAATCATCTCAAACAGAAAGTCTCCATGTACGATTTGATCGGAGATTATTTTGATGATCACGTCCATACTTTGTTCTACAGGAATTTAGGTTCTGGGAGAATCACACTTTTTAACGAATTCACTTCGATGGGTCCTCCGCTAGTATCGCCAAATAGAATTAATGAAAATACTCAAGATGATCTCAAGGCTTTAATTGACCTGAAGTACAATTGTACTCCTCACTTTATGGAAGCGGGTGTTTCAGAAGCATTAATGCCGGTGGTAGATACTGCGTCAAGGTATCGTTATGATGCCTTGGAAGGAATGTTCAAATTGTGCGAGAAATACAATATTAACGCAACGTATATTATAGGCCCTTACAATGGAGTATTGGCTGAGCAAGTCTCAACGGAAGAAACAAAGAAGAATTATCTTGAATTGATGGAAGAATTGGGAGCGTTTTTCAAGGAACACAAACAACAAGTTATAGACTTACGAGATCTTTCAAATGTTAGCGGGACTTTTATTGATGCTCAGCACCATAGTGGTTATGGAGGCTATTTGATTTATCAACGAATAAAGAAGCAGTATGATTAATAAGTGGATCAATAGAATCATCTTAGGAGCGGTTTGCGCATGCTTTATTACGTACATGCTCGTCAATAAATCTGAAGAAGTAATTAGCTTTATTTATGCTGACTTCTAAAAAATGCAATTAACGTTGTATTCTAAGGGAAAATCACTATCTTTGTCCTCCGAATTTTCGGATAATTTATTAACAAACAAATAGCTATATGTACGCAATAGTGGAGATAGCAGGGCAGCAATTCAAAGTGCAAAAAGACCAAAAGATCTTTGTACACCGTTTGGATGCAGAAGCAGGAAAGAAAATTTCTTTCGATAAAGTGCTTTTGATTGACGACGGAGGCAAAGTTACGATTGGCGCCCCGGCTGTAAAAGGTGCTTCAGTTTCAGCAAAAGTTGAGGAGCATGTTAAAGGAGACAAAGTCATTGTTTTCAGAAAGAAAAGAAGAAAAGGTTACGTGAAGAGAAATGGACACCGTCAGTGCTTTACTGCAATAACGATCCAAGGTATCTCTGAAGGTGGAGCTAAGCCAGCTGCTAAGAAAGCAGCAGAAAAGAAGAGCGATGACGCTCCTAAGGCAGCAGCTAAGAAGCCAGCGGCAAAAAAACCAGCAGCTAAGAAACCAGCAGCGAAAAAAGAAGATTAATTAGAAACTTACTCCCTCGGGAGATATAAATACTAACAGAAATGGCACATAAAAAAGGAGTCGGAAGTTCGAAAAACGGTCGTGAGTCAGAAAGTAAGCGATTAGGTGTGAAGATCTTTGGTGGACAAGCAGCAATCGCTGGTAACATCATCGTTCGTCAGAGAGGAACACAACATCATCCTGGAGAAAATGTAGGTCTTGGTAAAGATCACACATTATATGCTCTTACAGATGGATTGGTTGAATTCCGCAAGAAAAGAAATAATCGTTCATACGTGTCAGTAGTTCCATTTGAGACTGCTGAGGCTTAGTTGAATGTCAACAATTTTGAAAGCGGGTCTCATTGAGGTCCGCTTTTTTTTGTGCTAAAGATTTATATAAATTGATCGGTGCGTTTATTTTTGAGTCACAATTGACTAAATTCGCACCCAAATAACACGTGAAAGAATGCTAGAAATTCAACGCATTAGAACAGAGAAGGAAAGTATCATTGAAGGATTGAAAAAGCGTCACTTCGATGCAGCTCCAATTATTGATGAATTAATCAAGTTAGATGAACAATGGCGCGGTAAGAAAACCGACTTAGAAACCATTGCCTCTCAGATGAATCAGATTTCGAAGCAAATAGGTATCCTCTTTAAGGAAGGAAGGCAAGATCAAGCCAACAAAGCCAAAGAACAAACAAGCGAAATGAAAGCGGAAGAGAATTTCTTGAAAGCTGAAGTAGAAACTTTGGGAGCGAAGATTACGGAGTTGATGTACCAATTGCCGAATGTTCCAAATGAATTAGTAAAAGCTGGAAAGAGCGAGGAAGACAATGAAACTATTGAAACTTTCGGCTCTGAGCCTAACTTTACATTTGATGCACTTCCGCATTGGGAGTTGGCAGCCAAGCACAATTTGATCGATTTTGAATTAGGCGTTAAAATCACCGGTGCAGGATTTCCTGTGTATTTGGGGAAAGGAGCAAAGCTTCAACGTGCGTTGATTAGTTTCTTCTTAGATGAAGCGGAAAAGGCTGGATACGAAGAACGACAAGTTCCTCACGTGGTGAACGAAGCATCAGGATATGGTACTGGACAGCTTCCGGACAAGGAAGGACAGATGTATCAAATCCCAATGGAAAATGGTGATTTGTATATGATTCCGACAGCGGAGGTTCCTTTGACAAATTTGTACCGCGATGTGATACTCCAAGATGAGAATTTCTCAATTAAAATGACAGGACATACTCCATGTTTTAGAGTTGAAGCTGGATCATATGGTGCGCATGTTAGAGGATTGAACCGTTTGCACCAATTCGATAAAGTAGAAATTGTACGAATTGAACATCCTACAAATTCTGAGAAAGCCTTGAACGAAATGATTGATCACGTGAAAGGATTATTGGAAAAGCTTGGATTGCAATACCGTATTCTAAGATTATGTGGTGGTGATACAGGATTTGCCGCGGCAATGACTTATGACTTTGAGGTATATTCTGCAGCTCAAGAAAAATGGCTGGAAGTAAGTTCGGTTTCCCGATTCGATACATTCCAATCCACACGATTGAAGTTACGATTTAAGAACGCAGATAAGAAATCTCAATTATGCCATACCTTAAATGGTTCGGCTTTGGCACTTCCTAGAATCCTCGCATCGATTCTAGAAAATTATCAAACAGAAGATGGAATAAATATTCCGGATGTCTTACACAAGTACACTAGATTCACAACAATATAAAAGAAAAGCCGTTTGTCCAGAGAGCTATCAGGATGTAACGGCTTTTCTTTTTTGCGTTTACCCCTTATGAACTATCTGCTTCTTTCTTTATTCCTGCTTTGCTCAATAGAGAGTTTTTCACAGCAAACCTCTGATACAATTCATGTTTACTTCGAATTGAATTCTGATGAAGTTCCGAGTGAGTCAGTGAATGAAATCCGGGAGTTAATGCGCACTAATAATTTGCCTTCCATAGTCAATTCGCATACAGACACACTAGGTTCAACTGCTTACAACGATGAACTTGCAAAACGAAGATTGGATGCAGTTCTAGAGATTTTAGAACGCAACGAAGATCTAGATCTTATCGAAGGACTAGAAACAAATGTTCTGGGAGAGCTTGAAGCAATGCAGTCCAACAATTATCGCGCTGAGAATTATAGAAGAGTGGATATTGTTTATGAAATCGAGCAAATTGAGCAAGAAGTAGTTGTGGATTTTCCTCCGGAACAAATCGGAGTACAAACGTTGACGGATTCATTGGTAGACTTCTTAAAAGATAGTACACAGAATGAAGCCTTAATACAGCTTAATGTACTTTTCTACGGTGGTTCTGTAGCCTACCTTCCTGAATCCGAACCAGAATTGCGGGCCTTGTTCGAGTTTATGAAATACAATCCAGAGATGAAAGCCCATATTCGTGGGCATATATGTTGTGTTGGTTATGTGGAGTGGGATGATGTATCCGCTGGAAGAGCAAATACTGTGCATAATTACTTGGTGAATAGAGCTATTAGTCCGAACCGTTTGACGTATCAAGGATATGGAACGTCTATGCCGTTTAGAACTCCAGAAATTACTGAAGAAGATCGGAAATTGAATAGAAGGGTTGATATAATATTTACCAAAGTCAATTAAATCTTGTACTTTCCTTTACACTGATGAACTATTTACTCATTTCCTTGACGTTACTAATTTCTGGTGTTAGCTTCTCACAACAACTCACCGATACAATTCATGTTTACTTCGATTTGAATTCGGCGGAAGTCTCAACGGCTTCAGAGAATGAGGTCTGGGAGTTAATGCGCTCTAACAATATACCTTCCGCAGTTAATGCTCATGCTGACACCCTTGGTTCAGTTGCTTATAACGATCAACTTTCAAAACAAAGATTGGATGCAGTTCTAGAGATTTTGGAACGCAACGAAAATTTAGAGTTTGCTGAAGGGTTTAAAACAAATGCCGTAGGAGAACGAGAAGCTATGCTATCGAACAGGTACAGAGCGGAGGACTTTAGAAGAGTTGATGTTGTATACGAAGTATATGTGGAAGAAGAGGTGATTATTGAACTTCCACCGATGTCAAAGGCTGTAAAAATGCTCACTGACTCACTCGCTGATTTTTTAAGTGACACGACCCAAAGTGAAGCATTAATACAACTCAATGTGCTTTTTTATAATAGCTCTGTTCAGTATCTTCCAGAGTCGGAAACGGAATTAGAGACAATATTTCAATTTTTAAAAAACAATCCTAATGTAAATGCACATATTCGTGGACATATTTGTTGTCGGAGTTATACCACTTGGGATGATATTTCCCACGGTAGAGCAAAGACGGTTTTTGTGTATTTACGACGACGAGGAATAGAGAATCCACAAGAAAGGATGACATTTCAAGGATATGGTACCTCGATGCCATTTAGATCTCCCGAAATCAGTGAAGAAGATGAAAAATTAAACAGACGCGTAGATATAATATTTACAAAAGCGAAGTAAATCTTGTACTTTTATGTACATGAAATTCGTTTACTTCATAGCAACGTTTATAATTATTACTTCTTGTTCTGATGCGAATCGATCTGGTTACCTGTCAGAAGTAGATCAAATTATTTCTACAATTGATAGCATGGAGGTTGTTATAGACGGTCTTGATTTCAATCCAATTCTGAGCATGATGGAAACATCTGATGAAATAGAGCAAAAGTTGATGTTACTCAACATAGATACCATTCCGCTGGAATTAGCCTTGGAGATAGATCGTTGTTTACATGCAATATCTAAGGGTGAGGTATTAATGTACAATGTTGAGCTATTGAAAACGCAATTGTTGGACAATCAAGAATTGATAGAATCCCTTAAACAGGATATCTCTGAAGACAATGGACACCGAGAGAGATATGAAGAATACGTTCAATTCGAAAAGGAAAAAGTAGAAGAGCTTCGGGTGACTCTTGGAGGATACACCGAAACAATGGAAACTGTTCTTGACGTGAATGAAGAATCAATAACATCAGTTATTGAAATATTAGATGAACGAATTGCAGCCATTGAGGTACAATAATTGAGTAAGTTTAGCACATGAGAAAATTCATTTTTAGTTTATTAATGTTCGTTCTGCCAATCGTTTCCATTGCGCAGGACACCGATCATCAGTTGGCTGAGCATTATTATGCGAATGATGAGTTTGATAAAGCGTTGATCTATTATGAAAAGATCTACGACCGCGAACCAACAAAACCCATATTCTCGAGATATTTAGAGTGCTTAACTGAAACTGGTGACGCGAAAACTGCCGAGAAATTGCTCAAGAAAATGGTAGCAAGAAATGGCAATGATCAAGAATATACCGTCATGCTTGCAACGTTCTATGAAAATCAAGGCGAACCAAAAAAGGCAAACGACATCTACAAAGACCTTATTGATAATATGCGGAATAGCTCCCGTGACATTATCATGCTGTACAATCTTTTTAAAGGATTGGGGAAATCTGAAATGGCCTATGAGACAATCTTAAAAGGTCGAAAACTGTTAAAGAATTCATATCCATTGAATTTTCAATTTGCAGAGTATTATGGTTCCATTGGGGAGACACGGAAAATGATTGATGAGTATTTGGACCTCATGGATTATCACCCAACTTATTTAGCTACCGTTCAGAATGTAATGTCTGCTCAAATAGATTTTACCAAGGAAGACTCTGAGGAGTATCAGATATTGAAAGCTGCCATTATTGAGCGTACTCAAAAAAATCCTGAGGATGAACATTACTCAGAAATGTTAATATGGTTGTTTACGCAACGCCGTAATTTTTCGGCAGCATTGGTGCATATTAAAGCAATTGACAAAAGAACTGGAGCGAATGGGAGAAAGGTCTATGACTTTGGACTTATTTGTGTTGAAAACAAGGATTTCTCCTCGGCGAGAAGAGCATTCAAATATGTTGTTGATTTGGGTGAAAAATCAAAGTACTTAATGAACGCCCAGAACGCATTACTCAATGTGAGCTTTCAAGAGGTAACCACCCGTAGGAATTTTTCAGAAAGTGAATTGAACCAAGTCATCCTTGATTACACAGATGTATTAGATCAATATGGTAAGAACCAATACACCTTGAATGTTGTGCTTGAATTGGCTCATATACAAGCGTTCTATGCTCAAAGAGAGGTAGAGGCTATTGTTTTGTTAAATGAGGCGCTGGAGCTTGATCGTTTAACGGACATCCAAAAAGCACATGTCAAGATGCAATTAGGTGATGTGTATGTTTTGAAAGGTGATATTTGGGAAGCGTCACTCCTCTACATGCAAGTGGATAAGGATTTCAAGTATGAACCAATTGGTCATGAAGCGAAGTTCAAAAATGCGCGTATTTTCTATTACGATAGTGAATTTGAATTTGCACAATCTCAATTAGATGTTTTAAAACAATCAACATCGAAACTCATCGCGAATGATGCTTTAAAATTGTCCTTGTTTATTACTGATAATTACGGTTTGGACAGCAATTATATAGCAATGTCTAATTTTGCTAATGCTGATCTTTTGATCGAGCAGCATAGATATGACGAAGCTTTTAAATTATTTGATAGTATTGTGAGCCAATTTCCAGCACATAGTTTGGGAGACGAAATCTTGATAAAGAAAGCTCGCGCGATGCAATTGACGGGGCAATGGAATGAATCAGTGAAATACCTAGAAGAATTGTTGGAATACCATGGAACGGATATCTTGGCAGACGACGCTCTTTTTCAATTAGGGGATATTTATGAGAACCACCTCATGGACAAAACCAAAGCTGCTGAATTCTACAAAAAAATCCTTTTTGAGCACAAAGGAAGTCTCTATACTGCAGAAACGCGCAAGCGATATTTAGTCATTCGAGATCTTTCTAACGAAGAACAGCTCAACATGGGAATTACGCCAGAAGCTCCGTAGCACAGGCTTTTTACAAATTATTTTCTTGTTTCAAAAATATTTATTTTCAAGTTCTCCCCCCCATTAGTGTTTCTTTTCACCGTGTATATAGATGTAACATTTAAAACACATATTATGAAAAAGAAATTGATTATTGGAGCTTACCTAAGCTTCGCAGCATTAGCGTTTTTTGTGACTTCTTGTCAAGATGATCCAATTACTCCAAATACGGGAGGAGGAACAGGAATTGATACAACATGGACAAATCCAAACGATTCAACTGGCGGTGGCGGATTACCGATTGATTCTACATGGACCGATCCAAATGGAGGAGGAGGTACACCAAATGATTCAACTTGGACTGACCCATCAGGTGGAGGAAACCCAAGCGATAGTACAGGAGGGTAATCAACCAAACCAATAACAATTTCAAAATAGATATTACTACCCATACAACTAAACATAGAAAAGCACGAATTCATTTTGTGCTTTTCTTTTTTAGAAAAAATATTTTTTTATCCTCCCCCCCCCACAAGATTAAATTCAACGTGTATAGAGATGAAAACTAAATTTATATATTATGAAAAGAACATTTACACTTTTAATTGCATTGGCCTTTTTCGGGATGAATGCTAACGCACAATGTGCAGCTGGTTACACGAACGCTCCTGGAGCAAATGCTGGAGAAATCGATTTCACCAACATATCTACTGGACCACTTTTGTCTTATTCGTACATTGAATACGGTGATGGTAGCTCTGAAGTGATTGGAGCAGGAGCGACATTGACTCATGCCTATGCAATGAATGGAACTTACAATGCTTGTGTTACTATAGCAGCATCTGATTCTTCTTGTGTCGATACTTATTGCGGGACAATCACTATCGCTGGTTTGACAGGTTGTACAGCTGGATTTACTTCGTACCAAGCAATTGATTCAACTGGTGCTGGTGGTACAATTGTATGGGTAACGAATACATCTACAACACAATCGGGAACTGCGTTAACATACTCTTGGGATTTCGGTGATGGAACTACATCAACAGACGCTTACCCAACGCATGTTTATTCAACAATCGGAACATATACAGTATGTGTAACGATTGCTGATGGAACAGGATGTACAGATACCTATTGCGACGATATCACAGTGACTCAAAAAGCGGTTGGATTTACACTGAACGTTATTGTACCAGGAACAATGGCTGTTGAAGAACAAAAATTACTTACAGGGTTGAACTTATATCCAAACCCAACACAAGGTGATTTAACATTAAGCTTGAATAGTGCAAATGACTCTGAAGTTCAAATATCTATTATGAATCTTGCGGGTCAAATCATGAATGTTCAAGACTTAATGTTGAACTCTGGTCAAAACAATGTGACTGTAGAGTCAATGAACTTGACAGATGGATTCTACTTTGTAAGAGTTGTTTCTTCAAACAACAACCAAGCGGAGTTAATTCAATTTGTAAAAAATTAGGATAAGCTAAAAATCAATTAGATATTCGCTTATGAATAATTAAAAGCATGGTGGAGATTTACTTCACCATGCTTTAATGGTAAACTGGCTAGTGGTCGATAAAAAGCTTATTGAAGACGTTAAAAAAGGTGATAGAAAGAGTCAAACACGATTGTATCACTTGTGTTTCAACGTCCTAATGAGTTCCGCTTACCGTTACCATAAAAATGAAGAAGATGCAGCAGCCGTGGTTAATGCAGCATTTTTAAAGATTCTAACGAAGATGGATACTTATAACGATAAGGTCCCCTTCAAAGCTTGGATTAAACGGATAATTGTAAATGAAATTATTGATGAATTCCGGAAGAATAAACGAAGAAATGAATTCTTTACAACCGCGGAAGATTATCATAAAGAAGGATCAAGCCATTCTGAAACTGATTATAAAATTGAAGCAGAATACTTAGATCACTTGTTGAAACAATTGCCAAATGGAACACGGATTGTTTTTAACCTTTTTGCAATCGATGGCTTTAGCCATAAAGAAATTGCAGAACAGTTAGGAATCACTGTTGAGACAACCAAATGGCATATGAAGGAAGCAAGAAAGAGATTAAAAGGAATGTTAAACCAAAAATTGGCAGAAGCTGAAAGAAGATAACAACATAGATGATTTGTTTAAATCTGCTCTCGAAGAAAGAGAGTTTGAAATTAAACCTGCTTTTCTAGCGGATCTTAATGATCAATTGGACGAATTCAATGCGCCCAATAAGAAAAGAAAAGGTGGGTATTTATGGATAGCCTTAGCTTGTTTAATTGTATTGTCTGTACTTGGTGTATACATGTTCAATTCGTCACCTAATAGTTCTTCAGAACAAGAACTTTCATCCCAAAATCAGACTGATTCAAGTGAATCATCTTCTGAAAACTCAGGAGCTTCAGATGTTATTGATGAAGACCAAAGCTCAAGTGATAGCTCCAGGACTGATTCGAGTTCTAGCGAAGGAGGTCTCTCAGGAGATGGAAGCACATTAAATAGAACGGGGGACGATCTTTCTGATGAGCTAATAGGGCTAATGAATGAAAATATTCTTGATCCATTTAGTAACGGAGGTAATGGAGATGGGGAGGTAACGTCCTACGATGACGGCTCATCTACAATTGACGATAATGTTGCAGCGATGGTTCCTAATGGAAATGGAATAAATGACAATGCCTCTGATACGATGACGGATGGTCTTGGGAACACGGGTAGGAGAATTGATCGTGATGAAGATATTTATATCTATGATGGATTGTCTGATGATGGAACCTCACCTAGTAATAACAACATAAACAATGAAGGTGACAGCAATACCTCTCTGCATAATTCTGACGATTCGAATGAAGACGATACTCTTGATCCGAATTCTACGAATGGAGACATTGCAATTGATGATGCTAACAACAACTCCAATGATGGGGATGGATCGAATGAAGAAAACGAAGATCCTACCAATTCTGAGGATGCCAATGTCACAACTCCAAGTAACGAAGATGTGACATTGAATACGGATGGCGGAAATTCTGAGGATCAAGATCCAAGTGAACCTGTAGATACGAATCCTTCTGACTCAACAGCTAGTGAAGGAAATACTGATCAAGTTGAATTAGATGACAGTTCTAGCGATCCCAGTGTTGAACCTCCGAAACCAAATCAAGAGCCTGGTGATGACAAGTGGTCCATTCAATTGGCAATTGGTGGAAGTTACGTGTCAAGAATGATTCAAGGTACGCCTGAGTATATGCAAAAGAGAACAGATGAGGAGCAAAACATCTTCGCGCCTCAATTTAGTTTGGGAGTTAATTATCATTTGAACAATTGGAGATTGTCGGCCGGTATTGATTATTTACAATTGGGAGAGGATGTGAATTATACGCCAACGATTACCGAGACCGATGTATTCGCTTATTTTGATACAACTATCGTAATTGATACCTTGGGAATTGATACAACTTACACTCCAGTTTATGTCGTGACTACAGATACTAACACCCTGATTACTGAGGCCAATGGGAAGAATCGATATTCCTATATTACTGTGCCTTTAACTGTTGGATACAGATTTGATATCGGTAATTTTAGTATTGCTCCACGTCTAGGCATAGGATTGCGATTTGCCTTAGGAGGAACGGGACGATATGCTTCTGAAGATCTAAGTAATTACGCAGAATTAAAACCAGAAGCGTTCTCGCTGAGTTATCATGGCTCCATTGAGTTTGCTTATCGCTTCAAACAAATTGGAGTGTTTATAGAGCCTCGTTTCCAATCAACATTTGGCACCTTTAACTCTAACCATCGTTATTGGGATATTGGCGGACAAATTGGTCTGAGGTATTATTTCAAGACACCTTAACATTTCTTAAGAGTTATAGTGTAAGACATTGTCCTCATCTTCGCTCTAAAGAGAAATTGAGCTTATGAAACGATTAATGTTTATTCCGGTAATTGTACTTCTGTTTATCTCGTGTACTGCGGCAACAACTAGTGAACAATCAACAACGTTCAGTGAACCGAAAAATCTTGAAGGATTGCAAACAGCGTATTTCGCCAGTGGATGTTTTTGGTGTGTAGAAGCTGTATTTGAGTCTGTTCGAGGAGTAGAGGAGGCTGTGTCTGGTTACTCTGGAGGAACGAGTGTTAACCCAACCTATCAGGAAGTTGGTTCTGGAAGATCTGACCATGCGGAAGCCGTAAAAGTGTATTATGATTCAACCGTAGTGAGTTTTGAAACGCTCGTAGAGGTGTTTTTCAATTCACACGATCCATCGACACTGAATAGACAGGGGCCGGATGCCGGAACTCAATATCGATCCATTGCATTTTATCAATCTACCGATCAGAAGGAAATCATTGAAAAGAAAGTGAAAGAACTACTGAGAAGTGAATACGCATCAGTGACAACACAGGTGATTCCTTTTGATGTGTTTTACGATGCTGAAGACTATCACCAAGATTACGAACGTCTTCATTCAAACGATAGTTATGTTCTAAATGTTTCTATTCCACGATTGAACGCCTTTAAACAAAAAATGCCTGAGGTGTTAAAGTGATATAAATCATTTGATTAGAAATTCAACTTTCGTAATTTTGAATTACACTAAAATCAATTTTATGAAATCACTATTACTTTTTGCTTCTGCATTATTTGTGGGAAGTATGTCTTTCGGGCAAATCACCGTTACAGACGCAAATCTTGTAAACCCATTTGAAATGGTAAAACAAGCGCATGACACAGTGCCGACTACGACTATTGGTTCTGCTGGCGCAGCTCAAACGTGGGATTATTCATCAAGTGTTGTTGAACATTTTGTGGACACCTTAAATTTTGCAACACCTGGAACAATGCCACCTGGATCAGCTTATTACCCAGGAGCAAATCTAGGGGCTTATGAAGATATTAATGACAATGCCTTCATGTATTTGAAAAAAGATGTCACTGGTTTGTATATGCTGGGACAGGTTTATTGGGATGGATCAGCTTGGGAGAAGAAGGATGCAGCCGAAACGATTATTACATTTCCATCAACAATGGGAACTTCATTTACGGAAAGTTCAACAACGGTCTTAGGGACATTTTTAGCTGGAGTTGATCCTGATGCAGGTGGTCCTCATGGCTTTGTAGATTCTGTTAAATATGTACAGTTTACAGATGTTTTGAGTGTTGTTGATGCATGGGGTGATATTACTACTCCTTTAGGAATATTCGCGTCAATTCGTCAGAACAAGACGACTGACAAAACCGATTCATTGTACCAATTGGTTGCAGGTGTCTGGGAACCATTGAGCCCTGAAATGGAAACTATGATAGGACAACCAGGTGTTCAGGTTTATTCTGGTTATAGTGTTACATGGTGGTCAGACGATCCGTCGGCGCGTTTTCCTGTAATGGAAATGAGCCATGACAATGCTGGAACGGTTTATTCTGTTACTTGGTTGAACGAAGCTCCGTCAGCTGGATTACACATCGTTGATGCAGATGAGGTAAATGTTTATCCAAACCCTGCTACGAATGCTCTTACTATTGAGCTTTCAAATGACAATGTTACAGAAGTAGTTGTGTACTCAATTACGGGAGCAGTTGTTTCTTCTGTTGATGTCTCAAGCACAAAAATATTGATTGAATTGACTTCATTCGAAAATGGAGTATACTTCTACGAGTTGCGTAATGCAGGTGGAGAAGTAATGCTTTCAGATAGATTTATCGTACAGAAGTAAAATCAATACATTGATAAAAAGAAAACCCTGATCCCCCGATATTTTTCGGGATTGATCAGGGTTTTTTTATTGAGATAAAAATAGTATTATCTAATACTTGGCCTTCTGGAGAACCTAAAAAATGGATTCGGGTTCTGGAACTTCAAGTAAATTTCATGGCCACCCAATCCATTCGAAGCGGCGCGTAATCCAGAAGTATTGAAATCATAGGAGTAACCCAAGGAAAATCCAGCCAATTCAATTTCAATTGAAGGTGAAATAGCATCTGCAACCCTGTAATAAGCCCCAGCACTTATGGCAAATCCCTTCACGTTTCCAGTAAACTTAGATCCTTCTTTAATGAGGTAACGAAACATCATTCCAATATTGAGTTCTCTTGATGGACCTTGAAAGAATGCACTTATTCTTGGTCTGAAAGCCATACGAGAATTTTCCTGCGAAAAATGTAGGTCTGCATGGATGACGAACTTCGAGTATTTCTTTTCTTCTAGGGTATAATTATTAATTTTTGGTCGTGCGATATGGTGATATGCAAACCCTACCTGTGATCTGAATTTATCGAATGAAGCAATGTTACTTGCTGCAGTTCCGTGGTTCCAAAGAACACCAGCAGAGAAGTCAAAATAATTGCTGTTCTCAAAAGATAGGCTTTCGTTAGACGGCAACATACCGTTGTATCCTGTACCATCTTCGTATTGTGAATCCCATTGCAAGTTTTCAGGAGAAATGGTTCGCTGTCCCCATCCACCGGAGAGACCTACTGATCCAGTGTTTTTTTCATCCAAAAATATGATAGCTGACAGGGAAAGATCCATTTTGGTAGTCCCGAACTTGGTTGCTCCAGCAACATCTCTGTACATGTTAAGCCCTATTCCTAAGTGAGCTGTTCCTCCTTTGTTTTTAAAAAAGCTTCCATCCGCAGTAAGCGAAAAAGTATTGTACGCGTTCGAAACAGTTCCCCATTGGGTCTTAAAATTCGTTGATGCTCTAAAAGTTCCATCAAACACTCCTGCACAAGCAGGGTTTAACGCTGTGGGAGCCGCATGAAACATTGTAAAATGAATGTCTTGAGCCAAGCTCGTTGAACTTAGCGATACTCCAAAAATTAAGATGAATAAAGTTTTCATAGTATTTTCAATTATCGAACAAGTGTTACATCTCCTTTCTTAACTAATTCTGTTCCGTCAAGGAAAGTCACATCTACGTAATACATGTAGACAGCAGGGTTCATTTTTTTTCCTCTAAAGACACCATCCCATCCTTCTTCAAGGCTCAAGGACTCGAACACCTTCTCGCCCCAGCGATCATAAACTCTAAAATGCACTGTATTAACTCCCTGCCCACGTACATACAACACATCATTGTTGTTGTCACCATTTGGAGAGAAAATATTAGGCACATAAATTATCGGCGGAATATAAACAGTGATCAAGACAATATCTGTACTATAGCAACCATTTCCCTCTGCGGTTACCTCGTAAGCAGTTGTGGTTTCTGGCGTAGCCTCTGGATCTTGACATGTGCTACAATCTAGGGTTGAACTCGGTGTCCAATCAAAACTAGTCGCTGTTCCTGTTGTTATTAAATCGATCGATTCTCCTATGGTAATGGTTGTGTCATCAATTGTTGAAATAGTTGGTGGCTCATATACATCTATGGAAAGAGTATAGGCATTTGGACATTGACTGTTGATTGTATAGGTGATGTCATTTACACCAGGAATTGCTTGGGATGGGTCAAAAATCCCTGTGATGGAATCCACTCCTGTGCCTGACCAAACACCACCTGACTCGGCAGCGTATAGTTGATAAGGTTCGTCGTAGGTACAGAATGGACCAGCATCTAGTATGGTCGCATCACTTAATGGTAATATTGTAATTGCGAAACTTGAACTTGAGGGACAAGTTCCATTTGTCGTATATTCTATGTTAAATGTTCCTACACCAGTTGCAGCTATATCGATAACACCAGTAATTGGATCAACTACTCCAATCGGAGTAGCGAAGAAAAATCCTCCCGGTAGTCCGGTGATTATTGGTGCTGGATTTTGTGCGTCGAGACAATAAGATGCACTTGAATAACTGATAGACGAGTCATCTGTTGGAATGATATCAACAGAGGTGGTAATAGTAGAATCACATCCAGTTGTCGTAGTTAAATTACTCACATGAATAGTGTTTACTGTAATTACTTCTGAGGTTCCATCTGGATAAGTAACACTTTCATTGATACAAACCAATGTGGCTTGATTGAGATCATAGGTTGGATCTACGGTAATATCCAAAGTGGCTATTGTTGCACACTGTCCAGCATCTGGAGTAAAAGTATAGGTAGTTGTTCCAGCCATTGTGGTACTAACAACAGGACTCCATGTTCCCGTAAACCCATTCAGAGATGTTCCAGCTAAAGTTGGGTTCGGATCATTTTGACAGACTGGTGTGATAGCATTAAATGTTGGCGTTAATGGAGTTGTTACATTGATATCCAAAGTGGTTGTAGTTGCACATTGCCCAGCATCTGGAGTAAACGTATAAGTAGTTGTTCCCAAAATTGCAGTACTGACAGCTGGAGCCCATGCTCCTGTATAACCATTTAATGAAGTTGTTAGCAAAGTAGGATTTGGTGCGTTTTGACACACTGGTGTTATTGGGTCAAATGTTGGAATTATTGGAGTTGTTACAAATATATCGAGTGTTGTTGGAATAGCACATTGCCCAATGTCTGGGGTAAACGTATAGGTTGTTGTTCCTAATGTTGCAGTACTGACAGCTGGAGCCCATGTTCCTGTAAATCCATTCAGAGATGTGCCAGCTAAAGTTGGGTTCGGATCATTTTGACAGACTGGTGTGATAGCATTAAATGTTGGCGTTAATGGAGTCGTCACATTGATATCCAATGTTCCTGTTGTTGAGCACTGACCTGGATCAGGTGTAAAAGTATAAGTCGTAATTCCTAGAGTAGCCGTACTAACAATTGGAGCCCAAGCTCCAGTAACTCCTTCAAGAGAAGTTCCTAATAATGTTGGGTTCGGATCATTTTGACAAACAGGAGTGATTGGGTCAAATGTTGGGGACATTGCTGTATTGACAACTATGTCAAGTGTTGCAGTCAGTGCGCATTGACCTGCGTCAGGTGTAAATGTATACGTCGTTGTCCCTGCTGTGGCTGTACTTACTACTGGTGCCCATGTACCCGTAATTCCATTTGTGGAAGTTGCGAGTAATACAGGGGCTGGGTCATTTTGACAAACGGCTGTAATTGGGTTAAACGTAGGAGTCGTTGTTGCTCCTCCACTTGTAACTGTAATTGTATTTGTGGAAACACAACCTGTGTTATCGGTAACATTTATGCTGTACGTTCCTGCACATAAGTTGATAGCTGTTTGGGTTATCTGATTGCCTGCTGCGGCATCCCACTGGTAGGTATAAGGGCCAACTCCACCAGCACCTACAGTAGCAGTTGCGGTTCCATCACATGCACCTGAACATGTCTCTTGTGTCATGGTCATTGTTGGTGGTAGGCAGCAACTTGTTGCGCAGTCATAGTAAACCGTTACGTTTGGTACACGAGGTGTAAAATTGGTGCCGAATGGATAGGCTTTTCCGGTACCTTCTAGCACTTGAATATTTGCATCCGCTGCGGCAACATTACCTACCCCCGTTCCATTTGAGTAATTTCCTCCGGTAGAA
Source organism: Crocinitomicaceae bacterium (assembly GCA_033791225.1). Classification (GTDB taxonomy): domain Bacteria; phylum Bacteroidota; class Bacteroidia; order Flavobacteriales_D; family Crocinitomicaceae; genus UBA4466. The sequence continues at coordinate 175,218 of JASJHD010000014.1, read as the reverse complement.
TTGCTCGCGGTTACGTAAAATGCACCAACATCACCAGCGCAAAGAAACTGACTGAACGTTATTGGAATAAGTACATTTGAACCTCCTGTTGCATTCCACCCATTTAGAGTGCCTAAAAGTGTCCATGCAGCGGCATTTGTTTCGTTACCAACGTGTGTACCGGCAACGAAGTAGATTTCCATGTTCCAGCTCCCAGTTGTAAAATCCATCGCTAACTCTGTTATGTTAACTGATTGCAATGCTACAATATCGAACATGATTCCACTTTGACCGTTGTTATCAACATATGGAGTTGAAAGTGGCCCGCATTGCGCTGAAGATTGAGTGTTATTCAATAGCAACGTAGTGAGTAGTAGAAGTAAATATTTGGCTAATAGTTTCATAATTGAAAACGCTATTTAATATTTATAATTTCCAATGCTTCAGAAAAATCTGTAGTTGGGGAGGAAAGAATGGTAAATGTGTGTGTTGATAGATCAAAGGTACATCGTGTCACTCCCTCAACGGATGAAAATATCTCAATGATACTCTTCACTTTCGCCGTATTTGGAACCTGTGGATCATTATCGCTTACGGATGCTGTATTGCTAGGATCCAGAAGTTTATAAGTGTGTACCGTAATGGTAGTGGAAACAGCGTTACTTGCAACATTGGTTACAATCGGATTGCTGTTTGAATTGGTCTGTTGTGACAGGCATGCTATGGGTAAGATACATGCAATCGCACAAATAAGAGTAGTCGCTTTCATAATGTCTAGTGTAGTGGTTAAACGTTGGATAGTCACTCCAGTTGCTTTCCGAGAATAAATTTAACGATTATTTGGGGAATCAAGTCCTTCAAAATTAAGAAATTACCAAATCGGCACAGGGGATTATCAAACAAGGGAATAGCTACTATTTTCGCCTATTTGCAAGCAGTGGAGGAGGTTCTCCATTGAAGGGATTCCACCTACTAATACTTCTTGCCTCCATGCCAGATGCGCGCATAACTGCTCGGTCGCCATATCGGTTACGAATGTGGTCCATAGCTTGGTACAAATTGAGCATATTGGTGTCTTCAAACAAATTGATTTGATGTGCTCCCTCAACGAGGTGACTGAACCGAACACCAATCAGGCGTACAAGAACTCTGCGGTTGTATAATTTTCGGTAAAGTTCCAGTACAATGGGAAGAATGACATGGTCTGCAGCGCTGTACGGAATCTTCTTTTGAAGCGTATATGTTTGGAAGTCGGAATAACGAATCTTTACTGTAACACAAGAACTAAGCTTGTTCCCTCTGCGCAATTGGAAAATTAAATTTTCAGCCATGGCAGTCATAATCCCCTCCAATTTTTTCACATCGATGGTGTCTTTATCAAAGGTTCTTTCCGTAGAAATGGATTTGCGTTCATGGTATTGAATCACTGGAGAATTGTCGATTCCCTGAGCCTTTTTCCAGATTACAATTCCACTTTTCCCAAAAACCCTTTCCATTAGTTCCAATGGCATCTCCTGCAGGCTTTTGATTTGTTTCACGCCTAGATCGCATAAAGAGCGGTAGGTTTTATCTCCCACCATGGGGATCTTCTTCACTGATAATGGTGCTAAAAAAGGCTTCTCTTCCCCAATGGCAATGTTTAATTCATTGTTGGGTTTAGCTTCTCCGGTCGCAATTTTTGAAACAGTTTTGTTGAGGGAAAGTCCAAAAGAGATAGGAAGTCCACTTTCTCGTATGATCTTCGCCCGAAGTTCTGAAGCCAATTTTTGACAACCAAAAAAACGATCCATTCCCGTAAGATCAAGGTAAAACTCATCAATGGACGACTTTTCATACAGCGGAACTTCCTCTTTAATAATGTCGGTTACTGTCTTTGAAAACTTGGTGTAGATGCCAGAATTTCCACGAAGAATAACTGCTTCTGGGCATAGTTGTTTTGCCATCTTCATTGGCATGGCTGAATGAATTCCAAATTTTCGTGCTTCGTAACTACATGCCGCAACAACCCCTCGATCGGAAGTGCCTCCAATCAAAACTGGACGGTTGTTCAATCGACTATCGATTAACCGCTCACACGACACAAAAAAAGTGTCCAAATCCATATGCATTATTGCTTTATTCATTCGCTCACAAGTTCGCTTTTAGAAGTTAGATACGCTGCGCTTTAGATTGTCAGACGGTCAGATGTCTGACAATCTAATTATCCAACATCTAATTATCCAACATCTAACTCGCATTTTTCCTCCTCTCTCCATAATCTTTACGGTTATTCCATGTTACTACATCGCCTTTTTGATTCTTGATTTCTGCATACCTCGGATCTTCAATCATGTCTAGTTTTTCCATGAATTTCGCCTCAACTGTAATCGCATCATATTCTTTCATCACGGTTCCGTATACATGATAAACTCCCTTCCCTCTAAAGCGGTAACGCGCCGCAACATCTGGAAAATGGACAGTATCTAACCATTGGCCTTCTTCATCGAGGAAAGTTCCGAAGTACATCAGCTGTCCATTGGATGTCACAGTCTTTTTGGTGTGAATAAGATATCCTTTGATCCAAACATCTTTACCCATCAATGCGGGAAGTTCTTTGGCGAACTTTCCTTTCTTAGTCGTATCGACAAGAAGCTTAAACGGATCGTGCAAGGGAAACCCCAAGAGTTCTATTTGATCAAATGCATCTTCTTCGGCACTGTGGTGTAAGGTTGGAATTTCGTACTTCTTTGGTTGCACACGAAACAAATCCACTGCTTCTACAGTAGTAACATTTTTGCTAATTTTTAAATGTGCTTCCCACATGAGTGAGCGCTTGTCTCTCTCTGTAAAACGAAAGGCATTTATGCGAATCAGAGTGCTGATTTGCTCGAGAGAAATAGGAACACGCTCTATGAAATCATCAAAACTGATGAAGTCACCATTCTTTGCCCGTTCGCTCGTAATTTTCTTTGCTATTTGTGTTTCAAATGATTTCAATAAATGAAAGCCCAAGAAAATGTCCTTGCCGTAAATAGTGGTTTGAATATCACTAAAGTTTACGCAGGGGGCATGCGTAACTCCTCCAAATAAACGGACTTCTAAGGCATACAATTCAGTGTTGTAAAATCCTCCATAATTATTGATTGTCGCTACCAAAAACTCCAGCGGATAATAGGCTTTTAAAAATAGACATTGGTAACTTTCCACAGCGTATGATGCTGAGTGCCCTTTGGCAAAAGCGTAGCCTGCAAAGCTTTCCGTTTGTCGCCAAACCTCTGCGGTGAGTTCATATGAATGCCCTTTTTTCTCTGTGCAGTTTTTAAAAAACTTGTCTTTCACTGCTTGAAATTCTGCTCTGGATCTAAACTTTCCCGACATTCCTCTACGCATTTTGTCTGCCTCGCCTAAATTCAATCCAGCGAAGTAATGTGCCACTTTGATTACATCTTCTTGGTACACCATCACACCATAAGTTTCAGGCATTAATTCCAATAAAACAGGGTGTGCATCTTTGCGTCTTTCAGGGTTTCTAAAGCGTTTAATATATTCTTGCATCATTCCTGATTGAGCAACACCAGGACGAATAACTGAACTTGCAGCAACCAAGCCGAGGTAATCATCCACTTGTAATTTTGTGAGTAACATACGCATGGCAGGAGATTCAACATAAAAACAACCGATGGGTTTCGCTTCCCGCAATACCGTTTTTATTTTTTCATCTTCTTTGAACTGTTTGATGTCGTGAATGTCTATCGGAGGATGATCGGGCTGATTGTACTCAATAACATCCAATGCATCTTTGATTTTACTCAAGCCACGTTGACTAAGAATATCAAATTTGTACAAACCAACATCTTCGGAAATATGCATATCAAACTGAATGGTTGGATATCCTTTTGGAGGCATAAACGTAGCTGTAAAGGCAGCAATAGGCTTTTCTGAAATGATGATCCCACAAGAATGAACGCTAAGGTTATTCGGAAAGCCATGGATATGCCTTCCATACTTTAATACGAGTTCAGCCAATTGACTTTGTGGATTTTCACCTTTTGAAAGTCGATCAATCTCTTCTTTTGGCAAACCGAATACTTTTCCAAGTTCTCGAATTACTCCTCGGTCTTTGAAGGTGTTGTACGTTGCTACAAGTGCAACATTTTTAAAGCGTTCAAAAATATAGCGGGTAACATCATCTCGATCTCTCCATGAAAAGTCAATATCAAAATCGGGTGGATTTTTACGGTAGAGATTAATGAATCGCTCAAAATATAAATCGAGTTCAATAGGATCTACATCCGTGATACGTAGAAGATAGGCTACGACACTGTTGGCCCCGCTTCCACGTCCGACATAAAAATAGTCCTTGCTCCGTGCGTAGCTCACAATGTCCCAATTGATCAAAAAATAGGAGACGAACCCCATATCAATGATGGCTGTAAGCTCCTTTTCAATACGCTGGGAAATCTCTTCATCCATTTTAGGATAGCGGTAGTCTAATCCCTTTTCACAGAGGCTGTATAATAAGCTGATGTCTTCTTCTACAGACCCAGTATATGTCTGTTGATTTTGTTGTTCTGCTTTTTCAGAGAAATCAAAAAATATTGAGCATCCATTGAGAACCTTATCTGTGTTTAGAATGATTTCAGGAGACTCTTCATAGAGCTCAAAGAGAACATTTCGAGGATACATAATATGATCTGGAGAGGCTTGTTCCGACAGGGGCAACTTACTAAGTAGTGTGTTGTTGTCAATAGCTCTTAACAGACGATGTGCATTGAAATCCTTCTTGTCTCTAAAAGTAACGGACTGTAAAATTACACACTTCCTGGTCTTAAATTTATCCAAACGGATGGAAGGAATATCAGCGGGCGCTATACCAATGAACTCGTTTTTCTTTGGTTTATATTTCTTTCCACGTTGAAAGGGATAAATCACAAAAGTATCCTCCAACTGAGGGGCTTTCTCCGGAACCTTCACACCAGTGTGAAGCACTTCAGTTAAGTAGTTGTTGATGTTTTCGAAGCCCGCATTGTTGCGTGCAAGTAGAATAAATTGTTGTTGAACTCCATTTCGAAAATCAACACCAACCACCGGTTTAACGTCTGTCTTTTGCGCCTCTCGAATAAATTCAAGACAAGCAGAAGTGCTATTAATGTCTGTAAGTGCAATGGTTGAAAAACCATGCTGCTGCGCAAGTTGGAGCAAAGATTCTGGTGAAAAAGCCCCATAGCGCAAACTGTAATAAGTGTGCGTATTCAAATACATGACTGATAAATTTGATGAGGCTGAAAAACAAATATATTAAAATATAATCAATAAATGATTAGATATTAATCAATATAGAGCAAATTGGCATTTATCATTTGACATTCAACCATGTAAGAGAGTTATTTAATTAGGAATGTGTTTTATTCGCTCCACAAGCAGTCGATCAGTCCCGTCAAAATTCGGAGACTGTACAGAAAGTACTTTCAACGGCTCTTCTGATAAAACTTGTGTTACAGAATGTGGAGTCCCTTTAGGAATGTTCAAGTAATCTCCTTTTTTTATCATGAACAATTCATCTCCAAGGGTCATCACAGCCTCACCTTCCAGCACAACAATATTTTCTGTGTGATCTGCATGGTAGTGTTCTTTAACTCCCTTCTTAATCCAAATAATAAAAGAGCTCTGCATCTCATCTTCAGCGACCTTTTTCACAAAAATATTGTCGTATTCAGCATCAGGCTCATAAGTTTCTAATTCACTGAATTCCTGCCCAAAAGCAATTGTGTTTAATAAAACGAAAAGTAAACTGAAGAATGTTTTCATGATAGATGGTTTGAGTAAATTTAATAACAGTTTTTAAAGTGAATTTGGTCTTATAACATAAGACTCAACACCTAGCTTTATTTTAATATCCGAGTAATAACCTTTTTTAGAATCGCTTTCAAACAAGACAGCTCCTCCATTTTTATTAATTGATCGAATTATTGCTTCAATTTTATGTTTGTTTTCATCTGTTGCATCAAACGTGATTTTTATTCTCTTGTTTTTCGTGATTAAAAAACTTAGTTGTCTGTCATTAACATAAGTGAATGAGAAGTAGCGTAAAACAAGTTTTTTAGTTTCTTTAAGGCTGATCCTATTATTTGAAATTTTTTTCTTAAAATAAATTGAACCATCCTCAATTACAATATAGCTTTTAGAACTTACAACAGGGGCAATTACAGCAAATAGAATTACAGGAATAAAATAGAGTTGACTCAAGTTATAATAGAGTATCGATAGCATGGAGAGGAGAGTAATAAAAACAATTATAAAAACCACCACATAGCTAAAGTGTTGGCATTTTAAAATAATTTTCTCTTTCCCCATTAGTAGAATTACTTATCGATTTCTTTTTGAAGACAATCGTTGTCTTCAAAACTCTTGGTTTTCTTAAAATTAATCAATTCAACTTAGGATTCCTTGTTGTGTCAAATACTTGCATACTTTTACTGTAAGGAAGCGGGTTTGCAAACGACCAAGTGACTTCAAACAAAGTATTAAAATAGCATGAGAACAATTGTCTTTGGATTAATCATTCTTCTAACATTTGGAGTCAAAGCTCAAAACCCAGAAGATTTTTTCGAAAATGCCGATGCCTTCTTCGGTAGCTATTGTCAAGACGGGAGAGTAGATTATGAAGCGGTAATGTCGGATGCGTCATTCGTGCTCTTAGTTGGACAGTTGAATAATGGGGAAATTCCTAAGGAAGAAGAAGCGAGAGAAGCCTACTTGATCAATGCCTACAATTTGTTCGTGATTAACAAAATTGTTCAGGCATATCCAATAGACTCTCCAATGGATGATGCAAGCTTTTTTACTGGGAATACGATTGTTCTGGCAGGTGAAAAAATGTCTTTAAATCACTTGGAAAATGAAATCTTGCGGAAAGAATATGATGAGCCACGATTACATTTCGTATTAGTCTGTGGTGCTGTCGGTTGTCCGCCAATTGTAGATTTTGCTTATACACCAGATGATGTGTCGGAACAAATGGAACATCAAGCAGATATCGCTTTGAACAACCCAGCATTCGTCTATCAAAACGACGATGAAAAGACCATTTATTTATCTGAGATTTTTAATTGGTACACAGACGATTTCGGAAAGAATTACACGGAGGTTGTTCAGTACATTAATATATATAGAGGAGAAAAATTCAACGAGGATTATAAGGTGAAATTCTATCCATACGATTGGAGATTAAACATACAGCCAACTGTAAACAAACCGCTGGAACATCATGCACCAGCATTGGGTGTCCGCCCTCTTCAGTCAGAGGTGAACCTGCAAACCTTTACAGCCGGAAGTCTATTAGGAAAGGGTAAGATGGACATTACCTTATTCAATACATTATATACAGAGAATGAGAACAATTGGCAAGGAGTTCACTACAGCGGATACCGTGCAACTTTTGTGACGCATTTGTTGCAATACACGATTGGTGTGACGAAAAACAAACGTTTTAACATTGGCTTGGACGTGAACTTTAGATCAAATGGAAGGTCTTCAGATCCATCGTATGGTGGTATCAAACAAGCCTTCGCATACAAAAATAACGATTCTACCCGTGTCGGAGTAACGTCTGTAGGATTGCGTCTAAAATTTCAACCCTTTAAATCGGTGACCAATTTCTCATTGCAGAGTACGCTATATGCACCAACAATTAAGCATCCTGAAGGTTATTCAGGACCGGATGAACAAAATTTGTCTTGGGCCGACTGGAATAGAATAACTTGGTGGAATCAATTTTTCTATTCAAAAACATTTGCGAGTGGTAAAATGCAATTGTTCACGGAACTTGATTTCTTGTTTCGTTTCAAAATCCATGAAAGTCAAATTGGAGCGCTTGATATTCCAGTTAGTGTATTCTTGAGTTATTTCCCATCTAAGAAAATTACGATATACGCAATGACACAGCACGTGCAACGATTTGCAAATAACTACAGCAGTGACCCAGTGATTACGGATTGGGTAAGTGGAGCTGATTACACTGTGTCGGGGCTAGGGTTCAAATATCAAATTCTTCCCAATTTAAATGTTGAGCTATTATACACGAAATTCTGGCGTTCACGCAATGGCGGCTTGGGAGAAACGTTTAACTTAGGCATCAAGTACCTCACTAAGTAGTGTTCAGAGCTTTTATTATACTGGTTATTTTAATTTTCGGATTTACCGGAGAACTGTTTGCGCAGATTGATTCCGTGAAATTTGAAGGACTCACGCGTACGAAAGAGAGCTACTTGAGAAGTTTGATTACGTGTAAAGAGGGATTGGAAGTTGATTCTATTATTCTCCAGAAAGACGTCGATTTTTTGAAAAACCTCAACCTTTTCTTTGATGTCAATGGGTATATAAAAGAGACTGAATTTGGTGCCAATGTGGTTTTTGAGATTCATGAAGCGACGTACTTATATCCTGTTATTTGGATGTCAGGATTTAAGGATCAATTGAAAGTTATTTTGGGAGTTAATCATATTAATTTCTTAGGTCGTGCTCAAGAAATTGGATTCACTTATCAATACTATGACCGCCATTCGTTCTATTTATTTTGGAAGGCCAATCGACACTCAAATAAGTTTACTGGACATGAATTTGCTCTGGAAAAATACTCAACCATTGAGCCCCTTTATTTCGAGGATACCGTCAGCTACTTTGATTTTGACAATTACTCGGTTCTTCTGGGTGGACATTATTGGATTACACCATATCTCAAAGCTGGATTAGGAGGAAAGTATATGTACGAAAATTATGCTCAGCGCGATGAAGCCTTTCCACTCGCTGGGGATAGTTTTAAATTCAATAAATATCAAATCCATACTGGTTTTACATTCAATAATGTACGTACTACATATGAGCGACAACAAGGAATAAATGCAGCTGTATATGGAGAGTACATTCACACGGAGAATTATCCAATGGCGAGCTTCTTGAAGTTCATTTCAAAAATCACCTATTACAGAGAGTTTTACAAACGTGGTAACATTGCATTGCGCGGACAATTTGGTGTGTCTACCAACAATGACAGTCCATTTGCACCATTCGTGCTTGACGGAATTTTGAATGTACGCGGAATAGGCAATAGAGTAGAGCGTGGAACTGCTGAATTAATTCTCAACGCTGAATACAGGTGCACATTTTTGAGGCATAAATGGTTCTCTTTTCAAAGCGTATTATTTGCTGATTATGGGGCGTTACGTGAGCCTGGGAAGAAATTCGACACGTTCTTCGATAATGGAGAAACAAACCTATTCCTTGGAGGTGGATTAAGGTTCAATTTAAATGTCTGGTATAAAACGAGTCTTCGTGTCGACTACTCCTTCAACCCAACAAATACTTCATTGCATGGAGTTACTTTCGGGATTGGACAATTCTTCTAATGCATGCTTCCAGTGTCTTGGTATACTTTGTTCTCAAAGCGTATTTCTCACTAAAACTCCTATCTTAGAATCATGAAACGAATCACCCTACTACTGTTCATCCTTCCATTTGTGGGAATATCTCAATCGTACACAAACTACTTTACTGGATCTCCTTTGGATGTAACAACATTACCCCAAGGTGGTGTTTGCTTGATGGGTGGCGCAACAGAGCACGATGAAGCAATGAAGTGGTTTCTGGAAAGAGCAGACGGGGGAGACATTCTTGTGTTGCGAACGAGCGGTTCAGACGGCTACAACGACTACATGTTTTCTCAATTGGGAGTAATAGTTAACTCTGTAGAGACAATTGTTTTTAATAATTCGAGTGCCTCAAATGATTCATATGTTCAGCAAAAAATCAGTCAGGCAGAAGCGATTTGGTTTGCAGGTGGTGACCAGTGGAATTATGTTTCCTATTGGCGTAATACACCTGTGGATAGCTTGATTAATATTGGATTGGAACAACGAAACATTGTTATTGGTGGCACGAGTGCTGGAATGGCTATTCAAGGAAAGTATTATTTCTCAGCAGAGAACGGAACAGTAACTTCATCAACAGCACTTGCTAATCCATACGATGTGAACGTCACCGTTGATTCTACCGCCTTTTTGAAAAACGATTATTTGGAAGATGTTGTAACCGATACTCACTACGACAATCCAGACAGAAAGGGGAGACACGCCGTGTTTTTAGCACGAATCCTTACCGATTACGGAGTGGTTGGAAAAGGTATAGCCTGTGATGAATATACGGCGGTTTGCATCGATGAAAATGGTTTGGCAAGCGCTTATGGTGAATGGCCAACTTATAACGAGAATGTATACTTCATTCAACCAAATTGTGAATTGACAGATTTCACGCCAGAAGATTGTTCAAATGGGAATTCTTTGGAATGGAATCATAACGGTGATGCATTAAAAGTATATCACATCAAAGCCACCATGGATGGAGCCAATACATTTAGTTTGGCAGATTGGAGCACAGGTGTGGGGGGGACATGGAAAAACTGGAGAGTAATCAATGGAATACTGCAAGAAATTGTTGGAGATCCAATCGATTGTTCTGTCGGGTTGAATGAAACAGAATCTGATTATTTGGAAGTATTCCCGAACCCAACACAAGACCAATTAACGGTAATCACTAATGAAAATTGGGAATCCTTGGCAATTTTAGATCTAACGGGGAAGACTGTTTACACGACTGTCGAGTATAAAGAAAACACGCTGAATATTTCAGTGCTACCTGCAGGGGTCTACATCATTAATGTTTCTGTTAATGGGATTGTCTACAAAAGAAAATTCGTGAAGGAATAGGGTTATTCTATAGTGACTACCTTCTTATTCGTGAGGTGGAGGAGGAGGCCCCATGCGAATTAATCTGTGTTCAATGAAGCTATGCAATTCGTCAATTTGTTCAGGGGTACAATAAGAAGCAACGTCGTCGAAAAAATCAAAAGTCATCCGTTCAACTTCTTCTTTGTTTGCATTTAATTGAGATTGAATTTCTGAAGGATCTTCCTCTGCTCCAACTAAATCAAACATTTGTTGGTGTAACTCACGGTCAAGTTGCATCAACTTCTTTTTGTCTACATGGTGTTGCTTTTCAAGTGCATCTACTGAAGTTTTAGACTCACCAGTTAGTCCAATCTTTTCAGAGAGTAACGGTCCTTCCCCTGGGTGTGGCGGATGAGATGGTTTTCCCATCCACATAAATACTATCAACCCAATATTGATGATCACCAACAGGGCAATAATAGATTTGTAAAAACGAGTACCTTTCATGATTATAATTGTTGTAGGTAAGAGAAATACGACTCGGTTGGCTCATTTTGTGAAACCGCTTCGTTAGGTTCGTAGTTGTTGTATGAGACAATATTCACACAAATGAGAATGGCAATGCTAGCAGCAACTGCCCAAACCACTTTTTTAGGAATTAGATCATACGACTCTTTCATGTGTGAAGGAATAGCTTTTAAACGCTTCATTAATGCATCACTAGGCTCAACACGACCGACGATTTTATCGGTGTTCAATGTTTCTTCTATCCATGAATCTTTATTGTTCATACTTCATTAGTTGTCAAATGGGTTAATAACTTGCGCTTAGCATTCATTTTCTTCATAATACTCGTTCAGTAATTGCTTTAGTCGCTTCTTAGCTCTGAACATCAACGATTCAACAGAGGAAACAGTGGTGTCCATAATTGCGGCAATTTCTTCATAGCTCACACCTTCAATTTTGTGTAAAGTATAAGCAGTTTTTTGATTCTCTGCGAGTTGATCAATGGCGTCAAACAAAATATTTGCCCGTTCTTTATTTTCTAATTGTACGCCTGGGTGATCAAAATTGATGGTTTGTGCTGGAACTGTATGTGAATCTTCCTTTTCCAATACAGTAAAAATGCCAAAGCGCTTTTTGCGGGTTTTACTTCGTAGAAACTCTTTGCTCTTGTTCAAGGAAATAGAGTACATCCATGTGGAGAGTTTTGAATTTCCTTCAAACGTATCAAGGGAAAGATAAATGGTAGTAAACACCTCCTGAGTAAGGTCTTCAGCGTCTTCTTGATTGCGCAGTAATTGGACACAAGTATTGAAAACCATTCGCGAATAATTCTCCACGAGGTAGTTGAATGCTCGGTCTTTGTTAGTCCGAACTAATTCAAGAATTGCCTGATCATCTAATTGCATCTTTCGACGACCAAGTTAGCATTATTGTTTTTGAAAAACTCTTACAATTGGCGTCTCTGAATGTATTGCGAGGTAATATTTCCCATCTATAAGTGATTCGACATTGATCGTACTTGTAAGTATTCCTTCTTGCACGATTTTCCCGTCACTGCTAATTATTGAGTAATCATAAGATTTTATAGAACTCATTTCGATATTTAAAATTTCAGATGTGGGGTTAGGGTGAATACTCAAACTTGACAACGTTGCTTCTTCATTTTCTGCAACCAATGATCTTCCAATTAGGAATACTCCTGAATCGTATACATGATCTCCAGCATCTGCTACAACCACAGTAATTGTATAGTGCTCCCCAGGTACAACTGCAGCCACAGCCGTTAATGGAACAGTGAGGCCATCGTATTGAAGATGCGGAGCGGAAGCCGAAGTTCCGGTGTTGCTTAAATAACTACCTCCATTAATGGCGGAGTAATTTCCAAATGGATTGACACCACTTGAATGAACGTTATTAACCGTAACGAATGAACCATTTGGCAGCTTTGCGATGTTTAGCATTCCTGGAATGCTAGGGCCTGAGATGAAAATCCCCATCGCGTCAGTGAATTGGCTTCCGATATATTCATCATATTCTTCCGAGCCAAAAATATAGGACAATTGAATTGTGTCAGAAATAGCGATAACATTAAAGGTTAGCGTAGCCGCATCATAGGTCTCCACTCCTCCTAGCAAGTTGGTGATTAATAGATCTCCAGGGAGCCCTGCATCGTAGCCAGCGCTTTCCATGTTGTTAGGACCATGGGGACCTGCACCTGCTATATCATAGATAGTTCCGGTTGTGAGAATTGCTCCTACTTCAATACCATAATCGGATTCAAAGGGTGTGTTGAAAGAGGTGAAATGTCCTACGGCTCCAGTAAAAGAAGCATCATAGGTAACCATTCCCCAGCCTCCGAGAACTTCCACTAGTCCATTTGGAATAGCATCGAAGGTGGTAAGTTGTGAATTTCCTGCAATTGGATTAAGAAAAGTAAGTGCAACAATAATGAGTAAGCGATTCATACTGTTAAAGATAAGACGAACTTTAGAAGTTTTAATACAAATGACTAATCTTTGACTCAACGGTTGTTGTGTACAAATGAAGTGTATTAATTGAAACCTCTGAAAACATTGGGTTCCTCGCAAGTAAGTTTTGCTACTTTTACGGTATGAAAGCAATTTATCTCGTACTTGTAAGCATCCTTTTTCTTGGTTGTGGAACTGATTCTGAAAATGACCAAGGCGAAAGTCTTCTCAATGCAAACACGGCTTCTTTGGTCGAGTTAAGTGATGAAGAATACCCTGACAATCCTGATATTAGTATTCGTCATGAAAAGTACGTAGAGACTGAGATGGAAACAATTGAGTTCATTGAGAATGGGGATGTTTTTGACTTGATTATTGTTCCTAGTTCAGCAGGTGACGACACGGTTCGAATGAATGGAATTCACTTGATGGAGTTTATTCCAACTATTCCTGAATGTGCGAAAAACGATGAGTACATGGCCTTGATTTCTGTTGTAAATCAAGAATGGAATCGAAATCAAGTGAAATGGGTAGGAGAGGAGCTGATGACAGTTATTCCTCAGGAATATACAGTGAATGGCGAAAAAATTACGCGAATTGATTTAGCAAGAAATTGCTTGAATTCATATTTGTGGGAGCTATTTTTCTACGCGGATGTAGATGGAAAGGACAAAGTCTTCTACCATGGATGGTTTGATTTCCCTAAAGAATTGTACAAGACTTTATTTGAAAAACGCAACGGTGAAAGTTTCGATCAGTATGCAGAATACATGGAGGATTGGAAAGATCCACACAATGAAGCTTTGCATCTTGATTTGATTAGAGAGGTTGAGTACGAGGAATCGGTTCCATTTGTCAATCATGACGACGAAATGTACCCAATGAAAGGTGAAAGAAAAAAGAAAGCAATTGACATTGTTTATCCTGTGACCTATTCAAAAATGTCTGATTTTCATACAGATTCAAGTTTGTTTGCGACCTTCTCTCAACCTGGGTTTTACAATCGATCAGATCCACGTAAAACTGAATTGGGAAGACTTCAGAATCTAGAAGATGTTACGTATAGGCGGACATCAACTTCAGATGGATGGAACTACAATGAGTTGTGGTTTACTTTTACTCGTGACAATGGAGAGGAAACCCAATTTGTTTTTGGCGGGATAAATTTTAGTTATCTTCCGGTGCTTTCAGTGGAAGACGCAAATTCTGGAGCTGCCTTTTCCATGGGAATTGGAAATCATCCATTTTATGAAGATTGTGTAACGCATGAGGAGGTTTGCAGTAAGAACAATCCTTATTTTGGAGTATTGCTTGATGCAGAAGGAAATTGGTTGGATAGTCACACAATCGGAATTGATGGGCCGCTAATTCATATAGATGCGGACAACCCAGCTATTATTCATGTGTGGATATTATCTTTTGAGCGTCAGGCTCTAGTTGGACATTATGCAATTGACTTATCATCCGTATATACATCTTGGAGTGGATATGGTCGTCAGGATGTTCTTCACTATTATGGTGGTGGCAGCGGAAGTCGTGATTTTACTTCAGATGGAGGAGAAGAAATCCGTTCAGATATTGAACTTCGCTAGATAGATCTAACGGTCTACTTCAGTGATTTCATCTAGACTGTGATATTTAAAACTAAATAAGTGTAGCATTTAGTTGAATTGACCCGAGCGTTTCTTAAATGTCACGATCCATTAAATAGCTCGCTAAATCTAAAAGGCATTTTTTACGTTCTTCAGGAACATCTATTTTAGCCAATGCTTCTTTGGCCTGCGTATAATGCAATTGCATGCGCTCTTTGCATTCTTCTTTCACGCCGAGGTGATTGAAGAGTTCTTGTGTACGGCTAATTTTTAGCTCAATATTAGATTCATTTTGCAGTTGTGTGGAAAAATCCATTTGTGCTCGCGTAGCTTTACTGATCGCAGTAAGGTGTAAAATGGTTTTCTTATTGGCAATCACGTCACCTCCGACTTGCTTCCCAAATTTTTCTGGATCAGCATATAAATCAAGAATATCATCTTGAATTTGGAAGGCGATTCCAACGTGTTGTCCGAAGGCATAAATTGCGTCTTGATCTTTTTTACTGGCTCCTGCCACGATAGCTCCCATTTTCAGCGCGCACCCCAATAATACAGATGTTTTAAGGCGAATCATTTCAATGTATTCATGGATAGAAACATCATTTCGATCTTCAAAATCCATGTCGTGTTGTTGCCCTTCGCAAACTTCAATGGCTGTGCTGTTAAATAGATCTAGGACCTTCGGGAGTCGTTCTTCATCAATCTGACTAAGCAATTGATATGCCTTAATCAACATGATGTCTCCTGTAAGTATTCCTACATTCTCATTCCACTTTTCGTGTACGGATGTTTGGTTTCTTCTTAGAGGTGCATCGTCCATGATGTCGTCATGAACCAAGGTGAAGTTGTGAAAAATCTCTATGCCTAGGGCTTGAGAAATGGCTTGTTCTTTTGATGATCCAAACAATTCAGCGCCTAACAATGTAAGTGTTGGTCGAATTCGTTTACCGCCAAGGCCTAAAAAATAACGGAGTGGTTCATATAAGTCGGTTGGAACGTCCGGAAAATTGAGTTTCCTCAATTCACTTTCAACATATAAAGTATACGCCTTGAGGTCGGTCATTACTCTTTGATCAAATTCATCAAGTAATTACCATATCCACTCTTCAACAATGGTTCAGCGATTGCTTTCAATTGCTCATCGTCAATAAACCCGTTGCGGTATGCTTCCTCTTCGATACAACCAATTTTCAAACCTTGTCGTTCTTCAATAACTTGTACAAATTGACCCGCTTGCATCAATGATGGGAAAGTACCTGTATCTAACCAAGCTGTTCCTCTGCTTAACACGGCTACTTTTAATTTCCCTTGTCTCAAATATTCGGCGTTTACGTCTGTTATTTCGTATTCACCTCGTGCTGATGGCTCAAGATTTTTTGCAATCTCTACCACTGAATTGTCGTAAAAATACAATCCAGGAACAGCGTAATTTGATTTTGGTTGCTCTGGCTTTTCTTCAATGGAAATTGCTTTCATGTTTTCGTCAAACTCAACAACTCCATATCGTTCTGGATCGCTCACGTGATATGCATAAACAACCCCTCCTTCTGGATTCGCATTTTGCTTCAGTAAGTTGTCCATTCCAATTCCGTAGAAAATATTGTCTCCAAGAACAAGCGCAACCTTGTCATTTCCGATGAATTCCTCACCGATCACAAAAGCTTGAGCTAATCCATTTGGCTCTGGCTGCTCTTTGTACACAAATGTGCATCCTAAACGAGAACCGTCACCCAATAATTTTTCGAAATGCGGTAAGTCATGAGGCGTAGAAATGATCAAAATTTCATTGATCCCTGCACTTAATAGAATCGACAATGGATAGTAGATCATCGGCTTGTCGTAAATCGGCATAAGCTGTTTACTAATCGCTAATGTTAGTGGATGTAAACGTGTTCCCGATCCACCTGCCAAAATGATTCCTTTCATAATTAGTGTCCTTTTAATGTTCCAATTTCAATGATTGCTATGTTTCATTGGAAGATTCCTCATTCACTTCCTTATTCACTTTTTGTGGGATTTCACTTTTTACATCAACTCCGTCCCAGTCAATATCACTTTCTTCCGCGTAAGCATCGAAATATGGTTCTTCAAATGATTTAGTAGTCAGCCTTCTTTCTAAAGACAGAAGTAGTGTAGGCAAGACAACAAGGTTCGTGATCATTGCAATAAGCAAAGTCAGAGAAACAAGTAACCCAAGTGCTTTTGTTCCTCCAAATTGAGAGAAAGAGAACATTGAGAAACCACAGAATAATACGATGGAAGTATAGAACATTCCAAGTCCAGCTTCACGAATTGCCATAATAACGCACTGTTTCAAATCCCATTGTTTTGTCTTCAATTCTTGTCGGTACTTTGCCAAATAGTGGATTGTATCATCTACAGAAATTCCAAATGCAATACTGAATACGAGCAATGTTGATGGCTTCAATGGAATTCCAAACCATCCCATAATTCCTGCTGTGAATAAGAGCGGAATAAAGTTCGGGATCAGCGAAACCAAAACCATACGTGATGACCTGAACAATATTGCCATAAGTATGGAAATTGCTAGAATTGCAAAGAGAAGACTTGTGAACAGGTTCAAGACCATGTATTGTGTCCCGTTGGATGCAACAATGGCTGTTCCCGTTAGCGTTACGTCGAAATATTCATTGTCAATGGCTGCACGCAATTCCGATTCGAAGTTTTCATCTTCGTAATGGGTCTTGATCAATTCGGAATCCATATCGAAAGCAAGCTGTTTCTCTTCATCTTCTCCAGACAGGGTTTTCGTAAGAGAATTGTAGATTGCTGGGAATCCGAAAATTATAGAATCGACATACGTTAAGTTCTTGTCTTCGGAGTACGCTATGAAAAATTCTTCGATTACTTTTTTGTCAGGATTTAATATTTCATCTAACTCTATCTCCATAGAATCAGCGATGTCAGAAATTTCATAAGAACCGATATCCCTGATCTGCGAACGGATACGTAAAACACAGTTTGTAGTATCCAACAATTCATGAATTCCAACGCCAACACCACTTGAGTTTGTAACAACAGAACTGTCCAGATAGCGCTTTAATTCCGCCAACTTTCTACGCTTTGTTACCAAAACGAACTGCGTTGAATCATTGTTGTGGTAGGCCATATTCGCAGCCTTCAGGAAATCAACGTAAGAAATGAATTTAGAGAACAATGTGTCTTCAGCGTATCTGTTTTGAATAGCTTCAACGCGCTCTAATGTAGAGGCCTTTCCAATTCTGCTCGGTTCCTTGTAATCAATCATGATTTCAAAAGGAATTGATCCTCCGAAATTGTCTTGCAAGAAGTTGAAGTCTTTTAAAATTTGATGATCCTCAGGCAAGTCACCTGTTAAGTTTCCGGTCGCCTTGATCTGCATCATTCCAAGGATGCTGAAAAGTACAATTCCAATTGTGCAAATGTACACCCAGCGTCTGTGATTTACTGTGATGTCTACAAGTTTATTCAATAAGCCAACAGCCATCTTACGCTCAAGATGCTTCAGGTGTTTCGGCTTAGGAGGCTTAGAAAGTGAAAGGATAATAGGAAGAATACAGATTGAAATAACAAACACCAACATGATGTTGATTGCAGCCGTTATACCAAACTCCATCAGTTTTGGCGATCTAGTCGTTACGAATGTTAAGAACCCAAGAGCAGTAGTAAAGTTGGTGAGCAATGTTGCAGTACCAATTTTCTTGATAACGCGTGTTAAAGCCAGGATTTTGTTTCCATGTTCGAGTACTTCCTGATGGTATTTTGTCATAAGGAAGAGGCAATTCGGAATACCGATAACAATCATCAGTGGAGGAATCAAAGCCATGATAATTGTCAGGTTGTATCCTAAGGTGCCAATGGATCCAATTGACCATATTACTGCTACAATTACTACTAGATTACAGATGAGAACAACGCGAAATGAACGGAAGAATATATAAATTAAAAGAGAGGTAACCATAAGCAACAGCCCAATGAAAATGTACATTTCCGCCATTACCTGTTTAGCGATAACTACTCTTAAATGAGGCAGTCCCGCATACTTCGGTTTTCCAAAATTAGCGGAGTATGAATCGGCTAAAGCTTCGATGTTTAGAACAACTTCTGCTTTGACTTGATCTGTGATAAACTCCTCATTAACTCCAATAATTATCAAGGATACATTATCGTCCTCATTGTACAGTAGTCCTCTAAAAAGTGGGTTGTTCTTTATCTCCGCCTTGATCGAATCAATTGATTTCTCTCCGTATTTCGTGTCGGAAAAGACTTTGTGTGCTTCAAATTTCTTTGCTTCTGTATTGTTGGAGATGGTAAAGAGCGTAGCTTCAGAGACAACGGATTCAACTCCATCGAATGTTAAAATGGAATCACTAAGCTCTTTCCACTTTAAAAAGTTCTCTTCTGTGTACAGAGAATCAGTTTCAATTCCGATAATAAGCGCTCCTCCATCTTCGCCGAACATTTCTATGAAACGGTCGTGATCAAGTTTTGCCTCAGCATTATCTGGCAATAAAATTCCGTACTTGTTGTCAAGCTTTAACCCCGAAGTTGCTTGATAACCAAAGAAGACAGTCAATAGCGTAAGAATACCTATGATCGTAAACCGATTTCTTAAAATAATATTTGCTATTGATAACCACATTCTAGGCAACTGTTTTTCCTTCTAATAAAGGCTACAAAAATAAGGTTAATAAATGAGCAGACAAAGAAATGTAGCAACCAATAACGAGGGAGTTTTGCATTGGTTTTAGCATCAAAAAAAAAGGGAGAGGATTATACCGATTTAGTCCTATTTGAGCTTCGGTAATTTTTTCTAAAATTGATGAAATGGCTGATTGCAAAAAGAGTCAATATGAATTGGATTATTCCGTATTGAACAAAAGGGCATTCAGAAATTTTTCCGATCTAAAATAGCGCTCATTTGCAATTGTAACTCTTTGGCAGCAGTGCCTGCTTTTTCGGCAAAATCACCCTCTTGGGACGCGTAAATGATTCCACGCGATGAGTTCACAAGCAATCCGCAATCATCGTTCCATCCGAAATTAGCAACATCATCAAGTGAACCCCCTTGAGCTCCGACACCTGGGACTAAAAAGAAATGACTTGGAGCGACCTTACGTACTTCACCAATTCCTTCTGCGCGTGTAGCACCTACAACGTACATTAAATTTTCATCCGTTCCCCATTCCTGAGTTTTGCGTACTACTTTTTTGTACAATTCCTCATTGTTTTCATCCTTTATGAACTGAAAATCAAGCCCACCTTTGTTTGAGGTCATGGCTAAAACAATAGCCCATTTATTTTTATGTTGAAGAAATGGAGTGATACTGTCTTCGCCCATATAGGGTGCAATCGTTACTGAATCTGCATCCAAGTAATCGAAAAATGTATTGGCGTAATAGAGAGATGTATTGCCAATATCACCTCGCTTTGCATCGGCAATTGTGAAGATGTTCTTAGGAATGTAATCGAGTGTTTTCTTTAATGATTCCCAGCCCTTTGGTCCGTGACATTCATAAAAAGCGATGTTGGGTTTGTAGGCAACACAAAAATCTTTTGTCGCATCAATGATGGCTTTGTTGAATTCAAAAATAGGATCTTCCGTTTCCAATAAATGCTTAGGAATTTTGGCTAAATCCGTATCAAGACCAACGCATAAAAATGAGCGTTTGGTACGAATTTGATCAATGAGTTCTGCTCGTGTCATTCAATAGAATTTATTCTTCAGCCTTATCAGGCTAAACTTTATCGCCTCGTAATTTCTCTGCATTTTCCGCCATTTTCAAGGCGTCAATCATCTCTTGTAAATCACCATTCATAAATGCAGCCAAGTTGTACATTGTTTTGTTGATTCTATGATCTGTAATTCGACCTTGAGGATAATTGTACGTTCTTATTTTTGCTGATCTATCTCCGGTAGAAACAAGTGATTTTCTATGCTCTGACCGTTCGTTTTGCAGTTTGTCCAACTCTATTTGGTACAAGCGTGAACGAAGCATTGAAATAGCCTTTTCTAAGTTTTTGTGTTGTGATCGACCATCTTGACATTCCGCAACTACACCTGATGGGATGTGCGTTAAACGAATAGCAGATTCTGTTTTATTTACGTGCTGACCACCCGCTCCAGATGCACGATATGTATCTCGACGTACATCGGCCATGTTTAAATCAACGTCAACCTCTTCGGCTTCGGGTAGCACTGCTATTGTAATGGCAGAAGTGTGAACTCTTCCTTGAGATTCTGTTTCAGGTACACGTTGTACACGGTGTACTCCAGATTCAAATTTTAGTACCCCGTATGCTGCAGGAGCATCAATATTGATTGAAATTTCTTTGTAACCTGCTGTTCCTCCTTCATTGGAATTAACAATTTCGTACGACCAACCTCTTTCTTTGAAGTACATGGTGTACATTCGGAAACAATCTTCCACGAATATGCAGGCTTCATCCCCACCTGTTCCAGCTCGGAATTCCATGATAGCACATTTCTCATCTTCCGGATCTTTTGGAATCAACATCATTTTAATGTCTTCTTCCATTGGAGGACGGCGCGTTTCCAATTCGTCAATTTCGGCTTTCGCCATTTCTCGCATTTCGGGATCATCTTCTCCCTTTAATAGCTCTTTTGAACTTTCGAGGTTGTCAATGAGGCCTTTATATTCTTTATAGACTGCAACCAGTTCCTCGAGGTCTTTGTATTCCTTGTTCAACTTAACGTAGCGCTTCATGTCCCCAATAATGTCAGGATCGACAATGAGCGTTCCCACTTCAATAAATCGAATATTGATAGCCTCTAGTTTTTGAAGTAAGTCGTTCATGTTTGCTTTTCTGTTCGGTTAAACTTTTTCAAGCTTCTACGGTTGTCAAAAATAGTGAGATTTTCGGTGGTAAAGAAACGAATTCGTACTGGTTTCGGTTTTTAGAACATAAAAAAACGGAGCATCATAATTACGATGCTCCGTTTGATTCAATCTTTCGATTTATAAATTGCTCGATTCAATGATTTTGATCTCCAGTATTAATTGATTCAGAATTCGCATTGTCAATTGCAGTGGTACTCTATGGAAATTCGCAACTTCCCAGCTTACCTTTATATCGGATGAGCTGCCTGGGTTAGATCTGTCCTCAGTGTTTAGCAAATCACCTACTTCGCTTACATAATTTAAGCTTAGAAATGAATTCAAATCATTGATTCCTGCTTTAATCGCTACCAAAGAAGGTTTAGGATCTTCTTCCTTATCAGTAAAAAGAAAACTCATTGTGCTACGAATGTCATATCCATATTGGTCGACAAACTCCTCTTCGGTCATTTCCGAAGGTTGAGCAGGAAGGGCTTTCATTAAGCCTAACTTCAAATTTTCAATTTTAGTGCAAAGCGTATCACACTTGGCTTGAAGCTCAAGGTTTTTAATGACTTGAGTGGAGTCAACTATTTCGGCATAATCATTCTGATTTCCTTGATGCAAATAGTTAGTCGCCACAAGAAGGTGAGAGTCTGTTTGAATCGTTAATTCTTCGATTTTTTGTCTTGTCGAACTCAAATCAGTCAACGTAAAGAATAATCCACCTGTCATTAATATTAGGATTGATGATATGATGGTATTGGTTTTTGTCTCAGGATTCCGAATTCCACCAAAAAAATGAAATGGTAAGAACACGAGAAACAACATTGCGAGTGCTGAGACCCATAAAGCACCCGCTCCAGGCCAATGCATAACTTTGAATAAGCCAGACATACTGAGAATAATCCCAAAAACGACTCCAGTTCCTAATGTGAATTTCTCACGTTTTTTCTTGATTTCCTTGGATTTAATAAGGAAGAGTAATGGAAGAAAAACAAAACTGATAATTGCAATTGGTAGTACTAACATTATACCTGCTCCAGGCCAATGCATGAGTTTGAATATAGCTCCAATGATGAAGACAAAAGCGGAGAACACTCCAATATTTAACATTACTTTTTTCATGGCATAATAATTTTTAAATGTGATTAATAAATCTGTTTCTTCTTGAATTTCACGCAGTTCCTTTTTAAAAAACCGCGGCAGAATACTTCGATATAAATCTTCGAAGTTCATTTCGGGTGATATTTCTTCTTCAATTACACAACAAATATGATCCAGGAGGCTTAGCTGCAGTTCCTCCGACTCGATGCCATTACGTCTAATGTCCTCAAGAATAAAATCTACTTGTTGTTCGTTTAGTGCAAACATCTTAACCCATTTTCGGCTTCAAGTCTAACAGAAAAATCATGGTGTCCATGAAGTCCGAAAACTCGTTTACTTTGTCTCTAGCTATTTTCTCGCCTTCTGAGGTCACAGTGTAATACTTACGAATGCGATTTCCTACATTTACCACATCTGTGGTTAAGATTCCTTGAGCTTCCATTGCATGTAATGTAGGGTACAATGCTCCTTCCGTCAATTGAATCTTACCACCCGTAAGTTCTTTCACTTTTTGTGTAATCTCATAGCCGTACATTTTGTCGCTATCTGACAACAACTTTAAAATGATCGTTTTTAAAGTTCCTTTTACTAGTTCTTTTGAATACATAATACAAGTATATACTAAAGTAACGTATATACCTAAGAAACTTAGGTATATAAATTTATTTATTTCTAGGCACGGGCATAATTGATTGATAAACAGGTGAATATGAAATCTTCGTGAAATCAAAACAATTACTTTTTACGGCAATCTGGGAAATACAAGAGATTTGAAGGAGTTAAATTCTAGTAAATAAACTCACCATATGGCGAATCAATCGTTAGTTTTTTACCATCGTGTGCTTCAACACGTCCTACGATTTGTGCATCAATGTTGAATGATTTTGAGATGGCGATGATGTCCTCTGCGATTTCTTGAGGAACATAAATTTCCATTCGGTGTCCCATATTGAACACTTTATACATTTCTTTCCAATCAGTTCCGGATTCTTCTTGAATCAATTTGAACAATGGTGGAATATCGAACAGGTTATCCTTAATCACATGTACATTTTCTACGAAGTGAAGCACTTTGGTCTGTGCACCTCCTGAGCAGTGAACCATTCCATGAATGTTTGCTCTATGTTGATCCAAAATCTGCTTGATTACTGGAGCATATGTTCTCGTTGGTGACAAAACTAATTTCCCAGCATTGATTGGAGCATCCACATCTTCTGTCAATCCTTTTGAACCAGAATAAACCAAATCACTAGGTACAGATGGGTCAAAGCTCTCAGGGTATTTTGTAGCAAGTTCTTTATTGAAAACATCATGACGAGCTGACGTCAAGCCGTTACTTCCCATTCCTCCGTTGTATTCAGTTTCGTAAGAAGCCTGTCCAAATGATGCTAAACCAACGATCACATCTCCATCTTGGATGTTGTGGTTCGAAACTACTTTGTCACGTTTCATGCGGCAAACAACAGTGGAATCGACAATGATTGTTCTTACTAAGTCACCAACATCGGCTGTTTCACCACCAGTAGAATGAATTCCAATTCCTTGTTTACGCAAGTTTTCAAGTAGTTCTTCTGTGCCGTTGATAATAGCAGAAATAACTTCACCTGTTACTAGGTTTTTATTACGACCGATGGTAGAGGAAAGTAAAATATTATCTGTTGCTCCAACACACAATAGGTCATCAATGTTCATGATAAGTGCATCTTGAGCAATGCCTTTCCATACAGAAACATCACCTGTTTCTTTCCAGTACATGTAGGCCAATGATGATTTTGTTCCAGCTCCATCCGCGTGCATGACTACGCAATAATCTTCATCGCCAGATAAATGATCCGGTACGATTTTACAAAATGCTTGGGGAAAAAGTCCCTTGTCAACATTTTTAATAGCGTTGTGTACGTCTTCCTTTCCTGCGGAAACACCTCTTAGATTATACCTTGTATCTGACATAGTAATTGTGAAAGTGCAAAATTAGCAAATCTGTAAGATCATCCATAATTTCCTGGGAGGAATTCGCCCTACTTTTTAATTATTCTTTAATTCCTTAAAGCGGATAATATAATGAACTCCCTTTTTGCTTAGATCTCTCTTTAATTCACCGTAGAGTTGATCTGTTAGACTTGTGACCAGTTGTAATCCGAGTGAATCGGTTGAGGATATATCATAGTCTTCTAAAATCCCCTTTCCGTTATCACCAATGTGCATAATAAAACCATCATTGTCAGGATTGATATTCACATAGATTTCTCCATCCTGATCTCCTGCGATGCCATGTTTTAATGAGTTTGTGATAATCTCATTGATGAGCAATCCTAGAGGAATGGAAGTGTTGATATTCAGTTTGATGTTTTTGACGTTTAAGTCAATTTTGATGTTGTTCGCATCTCCCTTCATTGATTCTACTAGAGAGTTGATCAAAGTATCAAGGTATTCTTCAAAGTCAACTCCAGAAAAATCATTGCTTTTGTACAGCATTTCATGAACGGTGGCCATGGAACGAATTCGACTTAAACTAACGTCGAATGCATCGCGAATTCCTTCTTCCTCAAAACTGCCAGATTGCAGATTGAGCAAGCTTGATATTATTTGAAGATTGTTTTTAACTCGGTGGTGAATTTCTTTCAATAAGACTGCTTTTTCCCTATTCGCATGCTGCAATGAGAGATTCTCTGCAATAATTCGACGAGTCATATCAGATGTACTCAGGTAAACACGTTTGTAATCGTGTTCATGTCCTTTCACAACATTCCATTTCATATGGACGTAGCGGATGTTTCCGCCAAAGGTTTTCAGTTCAGCATCAAATTCACAGGAAGTTCTGTTTTCTGAAATAGCGACTAATTGTTCGATGGCATATTCTGCTGAATCTTTTGTTAGGAGCTGATTATAATCGGATAAAATATGTTCTTTCGAGTTGGCTTCATTCAAAGTGACAACTGCTTTGTTGACATCATTCACAATCATTTTTGCTGTGCATTCAACCAATTTATCAGGGTGCTCAGTAAAGTAGGCACGAAAATCGGTGATGCCTTCGGCCTTTTTCTCATCAATGTAAATTTTCATCAGAGAGAAATCTTCGTCCCAAATAGGAACAGGGGAGTTCTCAAAAAGAGAGAAGTATCTCGATGAAATTTCCTTCTCTTCTTGTATCCTGAGTTTTGACTCTGTAATATTAGTGACCATGGCCAATGCTCCCTTATAGACCTCATTCTCTAGTATAGGTCCAGTATTCATATGGGTCCAAACTTCGCGACCATCTTTTGAAATCAGTTTGAATTCGTGGCTTTCAGCAATTCCGCTTTTTCGTCGATCAACATTTGTTTCCGCAATTTGAATACCTTCTTGATCCATGAAATCAAACATGGATTTACCCATCATTTCCTCCACGCTATACCCGAGCATTTCAGACATTTTATCGTTGACGAAATTGGTTTTATGGGCGGCGTCAATCATCCAAATCCCTTCATTGGCTTTCTCAATAATGAGCCTATGTAGAGCGGTTTCATTCGATAAATTCACGGTATTCTTTTCCGTAGGTGTCATTGGTCGATTTGCTTGCGAATATGCAATTTACGAAAAAGATATTTGTCAACTAATTGAGGTGGGAGAACTATCTCAGCTATAGGAACTGGAGAGAAATCATTTCTCCAAAATAGAGAGAATTAACTTCATTAGGTCATATTGTTCGGTGATGTGGCCATGTTCAGTTTCTATATTGATATAGCGAATACCATTTCCACCACAATACACACTCAGCGATCCGTCATCAACGAAATTGTCGTTGTCTTGTAATATCACATTTATATTTTCTGTAACAAGTGCGTCGTAGACATTCTTATCCGTTGTGTAGATGAAATCGTCAGGATCCATGTCTTCATTCACGAAAACTTCAGCGGTATTTTGACTCTCATCTCCTTCTGGAAGATAACTAAGGATGGAATATTCATCTGCAGTATTGTTGTGCATTGCAATTATAGTTTTGGACGGATCAACCCTCAACTTGATCAGTAAAACCTTAGCAAAAACACTTAATTGGACTTCCAGGCTTTTGGTTTCACCTTCTCCATCAGCAAGGGTGGCAATTCGTCCTTTTTCTGTGAAAATCCGATTGGGATCAAAATTATTAGGTTGATAGTAGATTCCAAAATCTGGTTCATGCAAAATGAAATTGATCCGTCTCGTTCCTTCATGGTTTAAATAGAAGTAATTGATCTTACGCTCTAGGCTCAACTTCTTAATTGCGAGAATACTGGTCTCTTCATCCGCGTGAAGATTAACGAAAGTTATTTCATTGTCTGAATCAGTAAAATTGTGAATTAGACGGATTGGAGTTTCACCAATATGGATTGTATTCGGATCAAAGCTGTCGTTCTTCTCTTCAGATTGTCCACAAGAAAATAGTAATGAAAGGAGAAGAGCAAATAATAGAGGTTTTTTCATGGTTCTAGTTTAGGTGGGTATTTTTCCAAATGCTCTGCAGGTCGAATCGGTCTCTTTTCAAAACCACCTCCACAATTCGGACAAATTCCTTTAAAATCAGTTTCGACACAGCCATTACAGAAAGTACATTCAAAGGAACAAATCATGGCTTCTTCACTCTCGTTCGGGAGTGGCTTAGCACACTTTTCGCATTGCTGCTTAATTTGAAGCATTGTTTATCCCTTTTCGAACTGAACGTTGAATCCGTCGTCCATGATGAATTTCCCTTCTATTTTTTCTTCTGTTGTTGGGTCAATGAGCCCTTTTATTTTGCCTGTTTTCTTCTTTTGAACAAGATCACGCAATTGAGCATCGGTTAGTTTTTTGCCAAGTAAATGGAACGGTACTTTAAACCCACATTCTTTGAAGTTTTGACAGCCTACAGCCGTTTTTCCCTTCATTAGTTTAGCGTTCTTGCATTTTGGGCAATCCATATCTTCAAATACAATGTCCTTTTTAACCCTTTTCGTCTTCTCCTTAATTTCAGCTTTAGGTTCAGCAAAGAATTGTACGGATGGTTTTGAATTGAAAATAACCTCATCAGTTAATCCACGAACCATTGTATATAATTCTCGCTTGAAAACTTCAAGGTCATACTCTCCTTTTTCTATTAATCGAATTTTTCTTTCCCAATCCCCAGTAAGTTCGGCACTTTTCAAAAGTTCATTTTGAATGGTATCAATCAAGGCAATTCCTGTAGAGGTCGCAATGATGTTTTTCTTACGCTTTTCGATGTATTTTCTTCGGAACAGAGTCTCAATAATGTTTGCACGCGTAGATGGTCGACCTATTCCATTGTCTTTCATTAATTCACGCATTTCTTCGTCTTCGACTTGTTTTCCGGCAGATTCCATAGCACGAAGCAATGTAGCTTCTGAATAGAATTTAGGAGGAGACGTTTTTCCCTGATGAACGTATGGCTCATGTGGGCCTTTTTCTCCTTCGTCAAAATGTGGCATTATTTTTTCCTCGTCTTTGGCTTTTTTTTCAGATTCTTCTGTCATATAGACTTCTCGCCAACCAGGCTTGAGGATTTGCTTTCCAACAGCTTTAAATTCCAATGATTCTACCTTGCCAAGAACAGTTGTGTTAGAAACGATACAAGGAGGATAAAACACAGCAATGAAACGTCGAGCAATCAGATCGTAGATGTTTTGTTCAGCGTGCGTTATTCCTGAAGGTGCAACTCCTGTAGGTATGATTGCATGGTGATCGGTAACTTTCTTGTCATCGAAAACGGTCTTGCTCTTTGGAATTGACTTCGCTAAGATACTTTCCGTAAATCGAGAATAGTATTGAAGTCCTTTTAAAATATTTGGAATCTTTGGGTGCAAATCATCAGTTAAATATGTTGTATCAACTCTTGGATACGTCACCAATTTCTTCTCGTACAATCCTTGAATTAACTTCAGTGTGTCATCCGCGGACAGTCCAAATTTCTTGTTGGCATCTACTTGTAAGGAGGTTAAATCGTATAACCTAGGATTCCCTTCTTTTCCTTCTTTTTGTTCGAATGATGTGATTTCAAACTCCTTGTCCTTTAAGTATTCAAGTCCCTTGGTGGCTTTATCTTCCGATTTTAAACGATCGATCTGACAGTTAAATTCTTGTCCTTTATAATTCGTTTTAAGCTCCCAGTATTCGTCAACAACAAAGGCGTCAATTTCTTTCTGACGTTGCACAATCATTGCCAAGGTCGGTGTTTGTACTCTTCCTATTGATAAGGTTGACTTGCCTTGACCAAACTTTTTGGTGAACAATCGCGTTCCGTTAATTCCTAGCATCCAATCGCCGATCGCACGTGCGCTCCCAGCTGCATACAAATTATCGTATTTACTAGCATCGTGAATGTTCTGAAAACCTTCTTTTATAGCTTCTTCTGTCAGTGATGAAATCCACAACCGTTTAACAGGAACATTGCATTTTGCTTTGAGTAGCACCCACCGTTGGATGAGCTCTCCTTCTTGTCCAGCATCCCCACAATTAATGACTTCTTCGCAACTTTGAACCAATCGTGCAATCGTATTGAATTGCTTTTCTACTCCTTGATTTTGGATGAGTTTAATTCCGAAATTGGCTGGAACGATAGGGAGGTCTTCAAGTTTCCAGTATTTCCAATTCTCATTATAATCGTGCGGTTCTTTGAGTGTACAAAGGTGACCAAAAGTCCATGTTACTTGATAGCCGTTGCCTTCAAAATAACCATCGTTGCGCTGCTTCGCTCCGAGAACTTCGGCGATATCTTTAGCAACAGATGGTTTTTCGGCAATACAGACTTTCATGAATTATGTATTCTTTCTTGTGTACTTTAATATAGTGTAGCTGGCATCATGTCTTTCGTCTACTTCTTGTGTTTCAATTGTTTCAACGTTCCAATCACAGAGGTTAAAGTGCGGAAAAAAAGTATCTGCCCCGTACACATGATTGATGTGAGTTATGTACATATCGTTTACAATATTTGCTTCCAATGCCAATCGGTAAATCTCACCTCCACCAATGATAAAAACCGTTCGTTCCGTTTCATCTTTGTAGTGTTCCAAACAATTTCCCAGTGAATTAAAGACTTCGCAATTTTCTGCCGTAAAACTTTCATTACGCGTTAAGACAACGTTCTGTCGACTAGGTAATGGACGGTATTTAACAGGGATAGAGTCATAATTTTTTCTTCCCATTACAACGATCTGCCCTTTTGTAGTGTCTTTAAAAAACTGCATGTCATTTGGCAAGTGCCACATAAGGTCATTGTCTCTTCCAATGCCTTTTTCTTTGTCCATCGCTACGATTAAGGATACTTTCATTCTACTACTTTTTCAACACCCTTTGGGGT
This sequence comes from Crocinitomicaceae bacterium, assembly GCA_033791225.1. Taxonomy (GTDB): domain Bacteria; phylum Bacteroidota; class Bacteroidia; order Flavobacteriales_D; family Crocinitomicaceae; genus UBA4466. Next base: position 145,221 of record JASJHD010000014.1, on the reverse strand, counting down.
AACTTTTACAATGTGAATGGATTCGCCTATACCACAATCTTCAATGAAGCGCATAATTCCACTTGCTTGTGATACCGTTTCGCAAACTCCGGATAATAAATGGCGATTCCCTTCTGGATCAACAGTCATGTGTAAATACGATCCAAGGTCTTTATGGCGCAACAAGTCAAAATCTGCGTTGTCAATTTGGACAGAGAAGTACTCAGTCAAATACTTTTGATACAATTGACCAATTGAGCTCTCAGCTGATATTTCCGAATTCTCAACATTTTGATTGTGTTCTGCATAAAGTTTCCGACTATCATCAAAGAACAGTTTGTACCGCTTTTGATCTTCAGCATTTAAAAACCCTGGCCGATAAAGGTTGTAATCGAAGTCTGGAAGAATGTAGTATTGTGTCACCTCACCTTCATTTTTCTTAAGTGTGTACACTAAATGATGCTTCACATTTTTGATTTCAATTCGATTGCCTCTCTCCAAGATTTCAGCACTCACCATCACACCACCTCGAGTGGGCTGAGTGCGCATATTTGAAACAAAATTCCCCAAGGACCAAACAGTTAATTTGTCTTGTTCATCGATTTCCTTTTTCACAATAGGCTGTACAACATGTGGGTGACCACCGATAACCATGTCAACTCCTAAATCATAGCAATACGATTCGAAGCGCTTCTGATATTTGTTTGGCAGGAATTTGTATTCTGATCCCCAGTGCATGTTGCAAATAATGTAATCGGCTTTTAGTTCTATTGCGCGTTCTACGTCTTTCTTAATTACAGCACTATCAATGTAGTTGATAATTAACGGAGCATTTACAAATAGGCCATTTGTGCCATAGGTGTAGTTGAGCATTGCGATTTTTAATCCATTTTCTTCTATGATTAATGGATAAGTGAGATCTCTTTCTTCTTGGCTACGGAATGTTCCGGTATGTGGAACACCAAGTGCATCAAGTTGATCCAACGTTCGAATTACTCCTTTCGATCCTCTATCGCAAGAGTGATTGTTTGCTGTTAAAATTAGATTGAAACCTGTATTTACAAGTGTTTTTGCAAGGTCATCTGGGGCAGAGAATTGTGGATACCCTTTGAATGGTTTTCCAGCCAGGGTAACTTCAAGGTTGGCAACTCGAATGTCGTATTGATTTAGTATAGGTTTTACAAATTTAAATCCATCTTCATAGTCGTATGTGCCTGTCGTGCTGTTGTGAGCGGCTTCAATTTGTCCATCATGCTGCATAACGTCACCCACAAAAATAAAGGACAAAGAATTATCCTGCGCAAAGGCAATTGAAAAGAAAAATACGGCAATAAAACTACACAGCCACTGCACCTTTAATGTGCGGATGCGGATCGTAGTTAATGAGTTCAAAATCTTCATATGTAAATGCAAATATGTCTTTAACCTCAGGGTTAATTTTCATTGTTGGAAGAGGTCTTGTGTCTCTTGATAATTGTAACTCTACTTGTTCCATATGGTTACTGTAGATATGTGCATCACCAAAAGTGTGAATGAAATCACCAACTTCTAAATCGCAGACTTGGGCTAGCATCATTGTCAAGAGAGCATACGATGCAATATTGAATGGTACTCCAAGGAATGTATCAGCGCTTCGTTGATATAGCTGACAGCTTAGTTTTCCATCTGCAACATAAAATTGAAACATGGTATGACAAGGAGGGAGTGCCATGTTGTCTACATCGGCAACGTTCCATGCTGAAACCAAATGTCTTCTAGAATCAGGATTGTTTTTCAAGTTCTCTACCAATTTTGTGATCTGATCAATGGTTCCTCCATTTCCATCAGGCCATGAACGCCATTGATAACCATAAACGGGGCCAAGATTCCCTTTCTCATCTGCCCAATCGTCCCAGATACGCACTTTATTGTCTTGTAGGTATTTGATATTTGTGTCGCCTTGCAAAAACCACAAAAGCTCAATGATGATTGAACGTAAGTGTAATTTCTTTGTTGTAATACATGGAAAACCTTCTGATAAATCGAAGCGCATTTGATATCCAAAAACAGATTTTGTTCCGGTTCCGGTGCGATCTTCCTTTACTGTCCCTGTTTCTGCAATGTGACGAAGTAAATCTTGGTATTGTTTCATGTTGAAATAGTGCTACAATTTTGCAAGATCGAATTTAGTTTATTTGGGACGATGTTAAAAGAAAATGTTGGTAAGTGATGTGAATGTTGATAAAATTTAAAATTGTATCTTCGTTTCATGAGAAAATGGTTCGTTTTATTTCTTGTTTGCTTGCCGCTTGTGTCTTTTTCGCAAAAAAAGATTGACTTGAAAAAGAAATATTTTGGAACCTATATGGGAACGATTCCAGCGTACAAAATGGACACAGGTGATGAGGTTGTAGAAATCAGTTCTAGCACAATTTACGTCCAAATAAACAAGGAAGATATTGTTATCAATATTGGCAAAAACGAATTGCACGGAACCTACATGGTGATGTTTGCAGCGAAGACATATTATTTGCTGGATATCAATATTGATGATCAACTGGCCAATGAGAGAATTCTCGTGTATAAACGTGGACGTAGACTGTCAAGGGATGGGATGTATCCTCAGCCGGTAACAGAATTAAAGAAGTACAAGAATTAGTCGATTGGTAATATAACTGTGAAGGTTGTTCCTTTGCCAACAATGCTTTTCACTTGAACTGTTCCATTGTGTTCTCCAATAATCATTTTAACGTAGTACAGTCCTAATCCAAATCCTTTTACATCGTGTAGATTTCCAGTTGGAACACGGTAAAATTTATCAAAGATCATCTTTAGGTTATCGCGTTTTATTCCGATTCCGTTATCAGCGATTTCGAAGACAAATCCGCGTTTATCACTTGATGTTGTGATGGTGATTTCTGGCTCTACTTTGCAATATTTGATTGCATTGTCAATAAGGTTGTATACGACATTTGTAATGTGAACAGGATCAACTTTTATAATGTATTCTGATGCATTCAATACCAAATGAATCTTACCACCTTTTTCATTTTGATTGAACTCAAAATTATCTTTCACTTCTTCCAAGAGTTCATGGGTGTCCATTGATTCTTTCGACAAGATAATTTCTTGTTTATCCAATTTTGCTACGTTTAAAACCCGCTCTACTTGGTTCTCCAATCGTTTATTTTCCTTGAAGATGAGGCTAGCATATTTCTGAATCTTCTCTGCATCTTCTGCGGGGTCCGCACGTAAGATCATTTCAGATGATAGTCCAATGGTGGAAATCGGAGTCTTCAACTCATGCGTCATGTTGTTAATGAAGTCGGTCTTTACTTCTGACAGACGCTTTTGTTTCAGGATGACCAAAACTGCGTATCCAAAGAAGAGTAAAACGCAAATAACAATCACAATAAGGTACATGTATGCCGCGTAAACTTCCGTTTTTTCAAACTTTTTTATATCAATATCCACGTCTGGAAAGTAGACGGTGAAGAAATGGTCATTACTCAATGAATCCAATTCCGGTGTAATGATTTCCAAGGTCGAATCTTGAATGAACTCAGAGCCTGAATAACGGACTAAGGGTTCGTATGTCATTGTGGAATCAAAACAGTCATAGATGGCATACTGAAAATCGTAGCGCAAATTACCGTTGTAAAGCTCCCGTGTTAACCAGCTTTTGAGTTGAAAGGAGAGGAGGTCTTCATGAAAATCAACCTTGAATAAGTTAGGTTCAATGCGTTTTACAGATTCGAACAAGTCAGAACTATCAGCATTTACCGTCGATATTCGATGTAGGACATTTGTAAGTGCAATGTGTGTCTGTTCCGTAAAGTGGACTAGATTAAGACTGTCTTGCCGTTCTTGGATGGCAACATTTTTATCCTGAAGAGCCGCTGATTGATTGATCGAATTGACTTGAACCATAAGAATTCCGGCAACGGAGATGATCCCGAGGAGAATAATAAAACTTATGGTACGACGATTCATAATGTAAAGATATGAAAAAGGCCCTTCATTGCTGAAGGGCCTCGTGTAAACGGGTATTATTTAATTAAATAAGATTTAGAATCCTGTGACACCATTCACAGTGGTGTATTTTAAGACATTCTTTTTCTCAGGATGAATTCTGGAGAAGGCAGATTGCACAGCCATTGTTCCTTCATGGAATCCACAAAGGATCAGTTTCAATTTGTTCGCATATATGTTCACATCTCCGATCGCATAAATGCCAGGGATGTTTGTTGAGTAATCTAGTGTGTCTACCTTAATGGCACTTTTCTCAATTTCTAATCCCCAATCCGCAATTGGACCAAGACTTGGCTTCAATCCGAACAATGGAATGAAATGATCAGCTTCTTTTACAATTTCGCCTTCTGTTTTGTGTTTGATGGTAACATTTTCAACATGCCCACTTCCACCAACTCCAATTACCTCTGCCTCCGTGATTAGGTTTACTTTTCCTTCATCTGCCAAATCCATGATTTGTTGTACAGAATCCAAATGTCCACGGAAAGAGTTCCGGCGATGAACCAATGAGACCTCGCTTGCAATTTTGTTTTTTATCAAGTAAATGGCCCAGTCTAAAGCAGAATCGCCACCTCCAGCAATTACGCATCGCTTGTCTTGATAAATCGAAGGATCTTTAATGATGTATTCAACTCCTTTGTCCTCGAAACTCTCCAGTCCTTCCACAGGTGGCTTACGTGGTTCGAAAACCCCAAGTCCACCTGCAATGATTACAATTGGCGCCTCGTGCTTCGTTCCTTTATTTGTTGTTACAATGAATTTGTCATCTGCAACTTTTTCAATGTCAACAGCAGCTTCTCCCAAGGTAAATCCTGGTTGAAATGGCTCAGCTTGTTTCATTAGGTTGTCAATCAAATCACCCGCTAAAATTTCTGGAAACCCAGGGATGTCATAAATGGGTTTCTTCGGATAGATCTCAGAACATTGTCCACCGGGTTGTGCAAGTGAATCAATTAAATGACATCTTAATTTTAATAATCCAGCTTCAAAAACGGTAAATAGACCTACTGGTCCAGCTCCGATAATAATGATATCTGTTTGAATCATGCGTTTGATTTTAGAGAGTACAAATTTAATTCGATTTTTCGATTGCTGTGCTTTTCGATTACTCGATTTGATTATTCTTCGAACTATCGAACTATCGAACTATCGAACTATCGAACTATCGAACTATCGAACTATCGAACTATCGAACTATCGAACTATCGAACTATCGAACTATCGAACTATCGAATATTCTTCTTCCCAAACTCCCACATCACAATCCCAGCACAAACAGAAACGTTTAGGCTATGTTTAGTTCCGAATTGAGGAATCTCGATAATGTGATCGGATAAATCAATGACATCCTGATCAACTCCATTGACTTCATTCCCGAAAACGAGTACGTAATGCTCATTTGGCAAATCTTTGACATTTTGAAGTAGCGTTGTTTCCTCCGTCTGTTCAATGGAACAAATCTTTTTTCCTTCGGATTTCAATTCATTCATCAAATCGACAATAGATTCTCTATATTCCCAAACCATGGATTCTGTTGCGCCCAATGCCGTCTTCTGAATTTCACGGTGAGGAGGTTGAGCAGTGATTCCGCACAAATAGATTTTGTCGACATTGAAAGCATCGCATGTTCGAAAGAATGATCCAACGTTTGTTAGACTACGAATGCTGTCTAAAACAACGGTAATCGGAAATTTATCTTGTGCTTTGAACTCTTCTTCGTTTACACGATCAAGTTCCCACAATTTTAATTTTTTGTTCATTGTCTGTAAAATTAAAAGGTTTTATAAGAACTACCGCTAACTATTGAAATCCAATGAAGGAATGCTACTTATTATCTATCAATGGAGATTGTTCTAGAAGACTCACCATTTATTATTTAACCACAAAGTCACCAGGACACAAAATAAAATGTATGACACTAGCCTGCATGCGAGCAGACTCTTTGTGGCTTTGTCTGAAGATTAAACACAACTTTTGTGATTCGTCAGGAACGAATTTGTGCCTTAGTGGTTAATAACCCAATACGGCTATCGTTTATACTATAACACCGTCCATTGTCAATTACTAGTAAATAGGGTAAAAATAGGGAGATCGTAGTTCATTACTTTCTGGTTTTTGTGGATAACAAGCACCATTATTAATTTGTCAACTAAATTCATGCATCTATTTTTACGTTCAATTCATTAAAAGAACCGACTTGGCCAAAAAAAGCTCAAAAAAAGAGGTAAAGGAAACCCCTCTGATGAAACAATACAACCAAATTAAAGCACGACACCCTCAGGCTTTGCTGTTGTTTCGCGTTGGTGATTTTTACGAAACTTTCGGTGAGGATGCAATTACAGCTTCGAAAATTCTTGGGATTGTTTTAACAGCAAGAAAAAATGGAGCGGCTGGAGCTGTTGAGTTGGCAGGGTTTCCACATCATTCTTTGGATACCTACCTGCCTAAATTGGTAAGAGCTGGACAACGCGTTGCGATATGCGATCAGTTGGAAGATCCTAAAATGACCAAAACGATTGTAAAGCGCGGAGTTACTGAATTGGTGACCCCAGGTGTTGCTTTCAATGATCAAGTTTTGGATACCAAGAAGAATAATTTCTTGTGTTCGGTGCACTTTAGTAGAGATAGTTTCGGGATTGCATTTTTAGATGTTTCTACCGGTGAGTTCTTAATGACTGAGGGAAGCAAAGAATATATCGAGAAGTTAATTCAAGGATTTGAACCTACAGAGATTGTCTATAACAAACGCAACTCCAAAGATTTTGATGAAACCTTTGGAAATAGATACTATTCTTTCCGCTTAGAGGATTGGATCTTCACAGAAGACTACGCTCTGGAAAGCCTCAACAAACAATTCGGAACGAAATCACTAAAAGGATTTGGAATTGAAGGGTTGAGCGATGGAATCATAGCTGCTGGTGCAATTGTGCATTATTTGTCAGAGAACCAACACGATCGATTGGGTCATATTACGGCAATTTCCAGAATAGAAGAGGAGAAATATGTTTGGTTAGACCGCTTTACGATTCGTAACCTTGAATTGATAAGTTCACCACATGAGAATGCTACGACATTGATTGATGTTGTTGATAGCACAAAGACCTCAATGGGTGGACGAATGATGAAACGTTGGATGGTTCTTCCATTAAAGGATTTGAAACCTATCCAAGATCGATTAGATGCCGTTGAGTCATTTTACAATGCTGATGAATTAAATTACGAATTAGGTGAGCGTTTGAAGCAAATCAGCGACCTTGAACGACTCATTTCAAAAGTAGCTGTCGGGAAAGTGAACCCAAGGGAAATTGTTCAGTTGAAACGAACATTGGTACAGTTGGATCCTATCAAGGAAATGATTGTCAAGCAATCTTCTGAGGTATTGAAACGTATTTCAGACCGCATTAATCCTTGTCTTGAATTGTTAGAGACTATTGATACGCAGTTGCACGAAGACCCAGCGGTTCAGATTGGTAAAGGAAAAGTGATTGCCGATGGCTTCAACAAAGAGTTGGATGAACTAAGAGCTATTTCTTTTTCAGGAAAGGACTATTTGTCGCAGATTCAAAAACGAGAAATTGAACGCACAGGGATTACCAGCCTAAAAATTGGATTCAACAATGTTTTTGGATACTATATAGAGGTAAGAAACACCCATAGGGATAAAGTTCCTGAGGAATGGAATCGTAAACAAACCTTGGTGAATGCCGAACGGTACATTACAGAAGAGCTAAAGGAATATGAATCGAAGATATTAGGTGCAGAAGAGAAAATATACACTTTGGAGACGCGATTGTATCAAGACTTGGTTTTTGCCATGGCAGACTACATTCAGCCTATTCAATTGAATGCATTCTTGATTGCCCAATTGGATTGTCTCTTGTCTTTTGCTGAAACGGCAAAATCGAACAATTACGTGAAACCCGAAATGAATGAAGGTTTTGCATTGGATATAAAAGAAGGTCGACATCCGGTAATTGAACAACAGCTTGAAGTTGGGGAAGAGTACGTTGCCAATGATGTCTATTTGGACAACGATACACAACAGATAATGATGATCACCGGACCGAATATGTCTGGTAAGAGTGCTTTGCTTCGTCAAACAGCGCTAATTTCATTATTGGCTCAGATGGGAGCTTTTGTTCCTGCAAAATCAGCAAAATTGGGATTGGTCGATAAGGTCTTTACACGGGTAGGTGCCTCGGATAATATCTCTTCAGGTGAATCGACATTCATGGTTGAAATGAATGAAACTTCAAGCATTTTGAACAACCTTTCAAATCGCTCATTGATTCTATTGGATGAAATTGGTCGTGGTACGAGTACGTATGATGGAATTTCTATTGCTTGGGCGATTGCGGAATATTTGCATGAGCACCCAAAATTAAAAGGGAAAACGCTTTTTGCAACGCATTACCATGAGTTGAATGAAATGACGAATCGTTTTGACCGTATTAAGAACTTCAATGTTTCTGTGAAGGAGGTAGGTAAGAAGATTTTGTTCTTACGTAAACTGGTAGAGGGCGGAAGTGAGCACTCATTTGGTATTCATGTGGCAAAACTTGCAGGAATGCCCCCACAGGTATTGGAGCGTGCTGAAGGCATGTTAGCACAATTGGAATCTTCCCATGAATTGACTGAAGGCAGTGGCGTTGTTGCAAAGTCAAAGGCCCAATCGAAGAAAGTAAAAGAAACCGTTGCTGCGGATTTGGGTGACATGCAATTGAGCTTTTTTCAATTGAACGACCCTGTTCTTGAGCAGATTAGAGAAGAATTGGTCAGTATTGACATCAACACATTAACACCCGTTGAAGCGTTAATGAAATTGAATGAAATCAAAAAGTTAACGGGAGGTTAGAAGAACTGGACTCTTTTTTTAATTCTTCTTTGTACGCGTTTCCTTGCCTCTATAGATGTAAAAGCGATACATACTTAAAATCTTATATTTGAGTAAGTGAAAAAAATCTACCTCATACTAAGTCTAAGCCTGTTCGTTTTTCAGAATGCACACGCCCAATTGGACGTTGACAGTCTTTGGGGTGTCTACAACAATGAGCAAAAAACAGATTCAACGCGTTTGATGGCAATGTGGTTCATCGCTTATGATTGTTATTTGTTCAACAATCCAGATAGTAGCTATCTGCTGGCTCAACAGATGTATGATTTTGCCGTTGAAACCGACGAAAAGCAGTTTCAGGCCCATGCACTCGCGACTCAAGGAAATGCCTGCTATTATCTGGGAAAACATGATCTAGCAATTGAATATCATGAAAGGGCACTAAAAATTCATCTAGAATTAAACAATCAAGGGTCTTCGGCCAGTGCATACAACAACATCGCAAATGTGTATAGGGATCGTGGTCAATTGGCAGATGCCATTGACTACTATGTGTTATCGCTCAAAATCCATGAGAAGATGGAGAACAAGCAGGCAATCAGTACTGTGTTGGGGAATCTGGGAGCCGTCTATGCAGACATGGAGGATTATGAAAACTCTAGAAAATGGTATGCCAGAGCTTTAGAAGTTAAGAGGGATACAGATGATGAATTGGGACTGTCACTCTTGTTGTCTGGAATAGGTACCCGATATATGAATGAAGGGATTTATGACAGCGCAATGTACTATCAGCAAGAAGCCTTAAAGATCAGGGTCAGAATTAAAAACAAGAACGGAATTGCACATTCCTACAATCATATTGGACAAGTTTATAATGCTATTGGACTACTTGATAGCGCCATGGTTCACTTCAAGTGGAGTCTTGCAACTTTTGAGAGACTCAAGATGGAATCTGGTGTAACTGATGTTTGCAACAGTATTGCAGAGGTGTATGAGAAGCAGGGGGATTATGAAATGGCGATGCGTTACGCCAAGCGATCACTAGAGGTAGCTACCAAGGGTGGATATGTAGATGCTCAGCGAGATGTAAGTTATATGCTCTTCACATTGTATAAAAGACGAGGTGATTTCGTCTTGGCCCTTGAGATGCATGAGAATTACATCATGATGAGGGATAGTATTGCCAAGGAGGCCAATCAAAAGGTTATAATTGAACAAGGGTTTCGCTATGACTACGAAAAAAAATCGATTGCGGATAGTTTGAGTCGCGTGGAGGAGAAAAACCTAGAAGATTTAAAGTCTAAGCTCAAAGATATAGAACATAATAAGGAGACCGAAAAGCAGCAGATCATGATCGTAGCAATTACTGGAGGTCTGATTTTGGTGATCGGATTCTTAATTTTTGTGTTCAACCGATTAAGGGTAACCAAGAAACAAAAAGTGGTCATTGAAGAACAAAAGGAAGTTGTAGAATTGGCGCACCATGAGCTTGAAGAAAAGAATCAGGAAATCATGGATTCTATTACCTACGCCAAGCGAATTCAGTCGGCCATTCTTCCTCCTGATAAGGTTGTAAAAGTGTATTTGCAGGAATCCTTCATTTTATACAAACCAAAAGATATCGTCGCAGGAGATTTCTACTGGATGGAACACAGGGATGACAAAGTTCTGTTTGCAGCTGCGGATTGTACAGGGCATGGTGTCCCCGGCGCTATGGTTAGTGTGGTTTGCAACAACGCGCTTAATCGTTCTGTGCGAGAACACGGTTTGACGGAACCAGGTCAAATTCTGGACAAAACCCGTGAGATTGTTATTCAAGAGTTCGAAAAGAGCGATGAAGAGGTGAAGGATGGAATGGATATCGCCTTGTGCTCCCTAGAGGGTAATAAGTTGCAATATGCTGGAGCTAATAACCCGTTGTGGATTATTCGTAATGGAGAGTTGATAGAAACAAAAGCAGATAAACAACCGATCGGAAAATTCGATGCTCAGAAGGAGTATATTACACATACCTTTGACTTACAGTCGGGTGACGCCTTGTTCATTTTCTCGGATGGATATGTGGATCAATTTGGAGGTGAGGATTTGCCTAATGGAAGGAAGGGAGGAAAGAAATTTAAGTCGAGGGCATTCAAAGAGCTCTTGTTAAGTATACAAGATAAGCCGATGGAGCAACAGAAAATAATTCTCGATGATGCCTTTGAAAAATGGAAAGGAAATCTGGAGCAATTAGACGATGTGTGCGTGATTGGGGTAAAGGTATAGTGCTCCCATTTAATTTACGAAATGGAGCTTAGAAAGACTGAACCCTGCTTTTCAATTCTTCGAATACTCAATCTTTTGGAAAGAAATAGATCTAATGAGGGTCGGGCCTAACAGTTGTTAGGAAGTTTATTTTGGATTCATGTGTGAATTCTCTACACTTTTTTCAAAGAGATATTTCATAATTTAGAAATTCGTGTTACATTTGTCGCCCGTTGCAAAACGATGCGGCGGATTAAATGAAATAAGCGGGCGTAGCTCAGGGGTAGAGCATAACCTTGCCAAGGTTAGGGTCGTGAGTTCGAATCTCATCGCCCGCTCAATTTAAAACCAGCTCTGCTGGCTTTTGAAACTCAAAGGGAAAAGCGAAGTTTCACTTCAGCTTTTTATCTTGGGTTTTAAAAGAAGGTTTCGAAGAAACTATTTTGAATTGAAAGCACCTCCTGAAGAGATCAGCGCAGCTAATCTCAGATGAAGGAGAACAATTGACATACTTCACTTAGGTGAATAAAAATACTACCAGTTTATTCAGTCTGAATAAACAATGCTCGAGTGGTGGAATTGGTAGACACGCCGGACTTAAAATCCTGTGCTCTTCGGGGCGTGCGGGTTCAAGTCCCGCCTCGAGTACTTGGCCCTTCTCTTACTGAGAAGGGCTTTTTTATTTAAAGCACTTGTATTGGGGCTTCCACCCTGTACTCGTTGATTAGCCTCGGTTTCACAACTGAGGCTTTTTGTTTCTAGGAACTTTTATTCAGCTAATTTTTGTGATTGTACGCGTTGAGATTTGATGTGATTTTGGCTGTTTTTGAAGGGGCACTTTTGAGCAGGTGTGCAATAATGGTGTGCAATAATTTGTGGATTTAGCAATTAATTAGCATTTCAGATTATAGTATGAGTAGCGTGAATGGGATATATAAAGTAAAACATCTCATGGCAAATCCCCTACACAGAAGTGATACGTTCCCACACGAAAATGAGGAACTACCTTTTATGCGTCAATACTTTCTGGAAAATAATGAAGGATGGTTTAATTTAACAGTATACCTAGATACGGATGAATTCGTATTGACTGCACCTAACGGTGACAAAACTGACGACAATTTCCTCGAAATGCATAAACGGAAAGAATTATACGGTCAATATGACGGTATCTATGACTGGATGATCTTAATCAGAGAGAAAGTCAATAGAATAAGAACCCAAGCGGGAGTAGTTCAAGAGACCTTAATAATAGATGATCTAATGTATACTATACGCATTTGTGAAAAGACGACTGAAGTGTGGATCAGCCTCCCAAGGGATGTGAAGTATTTCGATGTTAAGGACGCTTTTCTTGTGAGTCCAGAGCTCATTTTTATACAAAACGGTGAGTTGGAGATTGAACTGAGAAGAATGTGTGAGCTACATGGACTTGATTTACCATCAGCTCCACTACAAATGGGTATATCAGTAAGTCAAAAATAAGCGAGACGACAATGAGAAAACCAAGTAACTATTCCGAGTTTGTCAACAGTAATAAGTTGAGATCAGAATTTGATTCTGGGAAAGGGCACACCTATGATCTCCGGGTCTACAAAGATGACTTTAGGTTCACCTTGTCAATTCCGCCTGATGGAGAGGTAATAGAAGATGATTTTGGAGGCTTACATAGGCGCAAGGCATTTTACCTGATGTTGGATCATGGAGAAGTCTTTGATTGGTTGTGTGATGTTCATCAGAAGATTCTAACTGAACACCTTACAAAAACATAGCCTTGTGAATTTATTATAGAAAATTTACATCACACATACGGCAGTAGTTTTTTGAAATTAAAACTCAACGAATTTGACTAAAATTCTCGCAGATGTGACTGAACATTAATTTGAATTAAAGATGTTTTATATGGAAAAATAACTGAATCCTATAGAAGCCACATATTCGCTTCATTGGAGCAGAATATATTAGTTCAAATTGCTTGGTTTTTATATCTTTCACCTTTGAAAAATATGGCCATCATGAGTGTACCAGATAATAATATAATAAAAGCTTCTCCAACAAAAGACCTATTCATTACGATGTTGACTAGGGACTTGACGCTAAGAGATGCTATAGGCGATTTAGTTGATAATTCAGTTGATGGAGCAAAGGTTTCTTCTAGTGAAGCAGAAGCCCCCAAATACGATGGGTTTAAGATCGACATTACTGCAAATGATAGTGAATTCAAAATAATTGATAATTGTGGTGGAATAGAGGTTGAGCAAGCAAAGAATTATGCTTTTCGTTTTGGTAGACCAAAGGATAAGCCAACCTCTCCTGGATCGGTCGGACAATTTGGAATTGGAATGAAAAGGTCACTTTTCAAACTTGGAAAGAAATTTGTCATCAAGTCAATTTCTCCTACATCTAGTTTTCAGATGACAGTAAATGTAGCAGAATGGCAAAAAAATGAAGATAACTGGGATTTTGTTTTTGATTCTTTAATAGAAGGAGAGGAAAACGACGTTTCCCTAAGGAAGACCGAAATAGTTGTTTCTGACCTTAATTATGATGTAAAAGAACAATTTAAAGACTCTAAATTCCTTTCAACACTCGTAAAGGAAATAGAAATGGAACACATGTACAATATCAGCCAAGGCTTGAAGATCAAACTAAACGGAAGCCGTTTAAAAAGTCGCAGCCTATCTCTTATTGAATCCGATGAATTTAAATCGGCGAGTTGGGAGAAAGAGTTTAATGATGGAGACATAAAAGTAAAAGCGGTCGTAGGTATTGAAGAAGCTGATTTAGCACAAGGTGGCTGGTACATCTTTTGTAATGATAGGTTGATTGTTGGTCCAGAACAGACTGAATTATCTGGATGGACAGGAAACAAAGGAGACGGTGGTCCAAATTACCATCATCAATTCTGTAGATTCAGAGGTTACATCTTTTTTCAAGCTGATGACTCGTCTAAACTACCGTGGAATACTACTAAAAATGGAATGGATCGAGATTCACCTCTTTTTAAGCAAGTAAGGCAACAAATGATTGAATTAATGAAGCCAGTTATCACTTTTTTAAACAATATTAAAAAAGAAAGAGAAAAAGGAAATCAAGATAGACCTTTGGAACAGTCTATTAATTCAGCCACTTCTGTAGTAATCGCAGAAATAAAACCTGCTAGCTATTCGAATAAATTTTCATTCCCAACTCATACAGTTAAAATTGAGAAAGGTCCTTCAGAAACTCAAATCAAATATGTTGTTTCAACGGAAAGAGCAAATAAGGTAAAAAAAATGTTAGGAGCTAAGTCTTATAGGGATATAGGATTAGAAACTTTTAACTATTATTTTGAATCAGAAATCGGCTAGAAGATGGGAAGAAGCTACGAAAAGATTAACTATAGCCTACGACCAGCTAAGTCGATTGAGAGAAAAATGTTTTGTGAATTGTTTTCTGAACTATCCGCATTTCATAGTCTCAAAGAATATCAATATGTAGGATTTGGCTCAACCTATTTTAGTGATTTTTCGCTGTTCCATAAAAATCTAGGAATAGATGATATGGTAAGTATTGAGCAAGACAAAGAGAATAAAATTCGTTTCATGTTTAACCGCCCATACTCCTGTATTAAGATGGAGTTTGAAAGTTCCAATGACATTCTACCTTCCCTAGATTGGGGTAAACCATCAATAGCATGGCTAGATTATGACATTCCTTTGGATGCTGGAATGTTACAAGACTTAACAACGTTAGGAGCGAATATGCAAAGTGGTAGTCTAATCTTAATTTCAGTAAACGCTCACCACCTACCAGTTAAAGCTAAGACAAACGAAGAGACATGGGGCATAAGATTGAAAGAGCTTGAAGAAAGGGTAACCCCAGAGCGAATTCCACTTGGCACAACGGGTAAAAATTTAAACGCAAAAGGGAATTCTGATGTGTATAAGGACATAATCACTAATGAAATTAAGAGTGTTTTAAAAATAAGAAATGGGGACACACTTGTAAGCTCTCAAAATTATCTGCACTATAAGGAGGTAGTTAATATTGTTTATCAAGATGGTGCAAAAATGTTAACAGTAGGTGGTTTAATATTCTCTGGGAATGATATTAGTAAATATGCGGCAACCGACATTGAAAATTTAGATTTCGTTCGAGAGGAAGGATCTAAATCACTTGAAATCTTAATCCCAAACTTAACTTTTCGAGAAATCCACAAATTGGAGTCACATTTACCAAATAATATCAATATGGAAAATGGAAATGTCATTGATGGGGAATTAGTAGAAGGTGAATCAACAAATAGCCTTTTTGATATTGTTCCAAAAGAAGACGTTGAGAAATTCGCAGATTTTTATAGATATTTTCCAAGATTTACAGAGTCCAATGTATGATTAAGACGAAAGGAGGAATGAGTGAATATAGATTTATTGATCTATTTGCTGGTGCAGGAGGGTTTAGTCTAGGGTTTTCAATGAGTGGCTTTAATTTAGATTTAGCTCTTGAACAAGATAGATGGGCGGTTGATACCTTAAAGGAGAACCATTCTGAAGCTACAATTATAGAAGGGGATATTAGAGATGTTGAAATAGATCTGAAATATAAGGGTCCAGATGTAATTATTGGGGGGCCTCCTTGCCAAGGGTTCAGTGTTGCTGGCCCTACAAAAGACCCTAATGATCCAAGGAACACACTTTTCGTATACTTTGCTAAATGGGTTGAAAAGTTAGAGCCTACTTTTTTCGTAATGGAAAATGTAGCAGGAATACTGACAAAAAAAAATGCTGACAATGTTAAAATCTCTGACATTATTATCCAGACTTTTGATAAACTTGGATATGAAGTTAGCGTCTGGAAAATAAATGCCGCAGATTACGGTGTCCCTCAATCAAGAGAACGAGTCTTTTTTGTTGGGAGCAAAGATGGTTTATGTATTCCACCTCCAAGTCCAACTCACAATTATTCTTCAAAAATAGTTAAAGAAGAAAACGAACTAAAAGTCCCTGTGACTATTGGTGAGGCGATATTGGACCTTCCTTACATTGAAGCCAGACAAGGTGAAGAGCAACAACCTTATACTTTAGATCCTAGTTCAGAATTTCAAATTTGGGCAAGAAAAGACTCCACACATGTGCATAATCATGTTGCAATGAAACACACACAAAGACTCGTGGATCGGTACTTAAGTATTCAAGGAGGAATCAATTTAGAATCTATGCCAGAAGAGTTAAAGGTGAGACAAAGGAATGGGAAAGGGGAGCTTTCGAAAGCTGAGTATAATTCCAATTACAGACACCTTCTTCCGAATGCAGTATCCTACACAATTCCAGCATCATTTTACTCGAGCTTTATTCATCCACATGCACCGAGAAATTTGACGGCTAGAGAAGCCGCACGTATTCAGTCATTCCCAGACACTTATATTTTTAAAGGAAAAAGAACTCAAATTTCAAAAAAACTACTTGCTAAACTGGGAAAAGAGCATGAAGATTTCCTTTCTCAATACAATCAAATTGGAAATGCAGTTCCACCTCTTCTTAGTAAGGCTATTGCTGATCACTTAAAGAAATTTCTCAAACAAAAAAAAACAAGTTAATCAGTTTCGTTAACTCTGACTTGACAAAAGTTTTCAAGTAGATTTCAAATTTGGCAGATATTTAATTTCCGAATTAAAATGCTCATTTACATAGGAATTTTTCGATAACTGTACCAAATTTAGGCCATGGTCTAAAATGATACACTAATACTCGAAAGTACTTGGCTTATGAGGCATGTTTTATTGACGACCCTAAAAAAATGCCCCCCCCCCTAAATACGGTTCTACTTTTTCTATAAGTGCAATTATTACTGATATACTGTTATTTTCCTTCTGTGAACAACAAGACGGTTCTATTTACATCGGAATTCTTCGATAAGTGTAACAACAAAAGATGTTTACACAAAAATAAAGGCGCCATTCCAAATGGATGACGCCTTTGGCTTTAGAGTAGATTAATCCCAGTCATATTCCATCAGCGAATAATCATCAATTGAGTAATCGGCAATGAAACTTGATTCTGAGTTAGTGGACAGTTCTGGACAGAGTGTATGGTTTTCCATATTCTTCTGAGCTAATTTTTCAGCTTCTTCTTGAGTGTTCGCATCTATAGTTACTATATCTGCTACTTGCACTTCCAAATTTCGGGTAATTGTAAATTTAAATTTCATTCTATTGTTTTTATGATTTAAACAAGAATAGATGATCAGTTCTTAGCGGAAAAATTATTAATGAAATTTTTTCCGCTAAGAATAATTGTGTTCCACTTTTGTCATAAGTGCAATTATTACTGATATACTGTTACTTACCTTCAGTGTACTACAAGAAAGTTCTATTTACATCGGAATTCTTCGATAAGTGTGACAAATTTAGGCTACGACCTAAATTGGACGTATTACCGTTTGTAAATCCTATTGCTTGACGCGTATCTTTTACCTAGGTCCTTCAATGAATTCCGTATGAGTTATCCAATCCAGGTTTAACCCTTTTAATATTCCTCTCTATATTGGCAGTGACAAGCTGAATAGTCTTTTGGTTTAAATCATATTCTTTTATTCTGCTACTGAAAGTAGCTACATTATCCACAACATTATCTATTATTTCATTATAGTGCAGGATCCCTACTTTTTTGGCTGTGGCCACTAAGTCTTCACGATTAATTTCTTTTACTTTATCATTAATAGATATTTTATGAGGAATTGCAAAGCTCTGATAAGGGTCAAAGGGAAAGGTTAAATCGTAAGCTGGGGATAATGACCACCGTCCCTTTTCATCCATTAAAAAGGAAAAATTCTTGGTATGATCATCCCTATTAGAAGCTACCACGTTAAAGACCATCTGCATAAATAACTGTTCCTTTTGATTGCTAGGAAGGTTAAGGTGTTCTATCACTCTAAATATATGTTCGTATGAAAATTCGGTATTCTTTCCGAAAAATCCAGTAAGAGCATTTACAGTTTGTTTGTGAATCTTTTTATTTTCAACTCTATCAAACCTTTTGCTGGCAAAGTGAGCTCTACCCCCTTCAAGAATTAGTCTTGAATCGGCTACATTTATTCCAATATCCTTAGCAATTTGATTATAAACAAATTCAACATAGTTCTTTTCTCGATTCCAAATATCTTGTGAATCATGCTCCAATTTAACAATGTAGTAATCTACTGGAATGTGATGAATAATATCTCCGGCTAATATTTTTTCATTTTCTTTTTTTTGTTCTCTCGTTATGGCAACTAATATTTTTGCTTGAGCGCCTCCTACAGATGACCCTATCGTAAGGATGTTTCTTAACGCATCAGGGTTATGCATGAAATCTTCTTGCACATATTTTCTTTTGATGATTTTATCCGAAATTTGGGACAACTCAGACAAATCTAGGTTGTGTATTATATTAGGGATGTCTTTGCCTTCATGATACTCTGTTGCCCCGATCCCTCTCCTGCCTACATACAGAAGCCTTTCTACTGGATTCATTTGGGATTGATCGATGTCAACTTGTTCTAACCATTCCTTGAATACTACGTTACCGAAAGAATCAGGGAGTGAGTCATTAAATGTTGGTATCATTCCGTTAAACTTCTCATGATGGTTATTCCCATACATTAACTCTTTTTTATCTGGATGTATCAAAGGAGCTATATTAAATGGAGAATCAATATATTCTTGATCAGATTCGAATATTGCAGTATTGTTTCGGTCATCCCACGAGATATAACCGACGGTAGTATTCCATATTGATATTTTAGCTGAACTCATTTATTCTCTTTTTGATATTTTTCTTTTGGCGAGATATGTGAACTATTTAAAATTTCAAGAAGCTTCTCTGTTTTATTAAACTCCTTTAGCAATTTTATAAAAATTAAAAGGCTAGTCCCTCTACCTGTCTCTATATCACTGATATGTTTTCTGCTCACACCAATTTTAATTGCCAACTGTTCCTGGTTGTACCTTTTACTTTTGCGGAGACCTTTAATTTTGGCTCCGATTTCTTCTAAAATTTCTCCGTCTAACTTTCCGAAAAGTAACATAATGTAACTATTTAGTGATAAATATACAATATATACAATATATGACACTATTTAGTTACAATTATATTTGGTTTAATGTAACCATATAGTTATATAAATGCATTTTATAGCCGTAATGTAACTATATGGTTACATAAATATTTTTATTTCTAAGTCAGCATACTTTACATTTTGTATTCTCTAGCCTTGAAGTGTAGTATTTGACCACCCTATAATAGTTCCACTTTGTATAAAACTGAAACGATCACTGGAAACCAGTTATTTACCCTGTTTCAAATATCAAATAGTTCCATTTACAGACTAAAACGGATGTAAACAGAATAATTATAAAGCTCACAATTGCTGCTGGAGTTAATGCTAAATGGTTTACTGGTAATTCAAGTGATGAAGTACCAGTAACCGTAGCGGCTAATTTGAATGATTTTAAATTAGCTGAATATTATTGTACAAATAAAAATTCAGGTTCTATGGAATCTGTTTTATCCTGACTGGGTTCTTTAAAAACGAGGATTCCTTCATAATTTGTTTAGCTAAAGTTCATCACGCTAACTTTTTATGTTTCATACTTTCGACTATAAATTTTGTACATTTATTACATATGGAGCATAAATTGAATACTGTGTTTGTTACTAAATTATTATTAGCTGTTGCACTTCTGCTCGGAGGGGGATATTCGTATTCACAAAATATGGTTTGGGCTAAAAATTATCCAACTTCAAATTATGCTGCTCACTTCAGGTTGAATGCAGATCTTTATGGTAATGTATTTGAATCTAGGTTTGGAGGTGTAACGAAATATGATCCAGACGGAAATGCACTTTGGGGAAGGTCGTATGGTGGGTATGGTTCCGTGAATGCCTACAATGCATATACAGGAAGACAACAATGTGGTACTCTAAGTAATGGAAATATAATTGTATCAATGCAGTACGAGTGTTCTGTTGGTCCTTATGATTCAGACGCAACAACTGGTGTAAATCTTGTGAGTGAAATACCGAGTAATTCAGGCTACGCTTGTGAATTCATTGCTTGCTATGATACTTACGGAAACTTTGTATGGTCCAACAGTATTGACGGGATAGTACGAGATGTGGCAATAGATAATAATGATAACATACATGTTCTAGTCAATAGATCTATCAATGAATCTCTCGTGACACTAAAGAAACTGACTTCAGATGGAATTGAATATTATGAAATTGACTTAACAGGAGGGGATGGTATGGTCGTTAAGGTTGACAGCTTTGGTAACACATATACCCTGTCTAATTCAATGATTGGTGCTGTTACCCCTAGTGTTTCAGTCTCCAAAATAGCATCGAATGGCAATGTTGCTTGGTCTAGAAATTTTCAATCAACGAATTCAAATGTCGGTAACCATTTGGCTACTGACATGACAATTCTTTCAAACGGAAGCTGTGTATTTGGTGGTAGACTCAGCTACTGGACGGCTTTCGATAGTTTTCCGTTAGCCTCAGGCGGATTTTTATGTAAGCTTGATTCTCTTGGAGTAACAGTGGACCTAATTGATTTAAATTCTGGCGATTATGTTTATTCAATAGTTTCAGATGAATTTGATAACCTATACATTGGTGGCAGTTTCGGAGGATCTATAGACTGTGATTTTGGTCCAGATACGTCATATATATATTCTTCAGGTGGAGGAGCGTATAGTGATGGGTTCTTAATAAAAACAGACTCTTCATTCAATTACAAGTGGTCTCATTATTTCGGTAACAACATCGGAAGTTCTAATGTTTTTGGCTTTAGCCGAGTAGAAGATTTGGCCGTCCATAATGGATTTCTCTATGGAAGAGGAAATACCAGAGATACTATCGCATTAGATTCTTTTGGGCTTATTGGGGATACATTGTTTTCAGGGGAATGGTCAGTAAATTCATATCACCATAGATTTCTTTTTAAAATGGAGACTGATAGTTGTTCTTCAATGAACATATCAATTGATTCACTATCCAATATAACTTGTTCGGATCCTGCTTTTATCGAAATTCATGGTGAAGGTGGTTCAGGTTCTTACAATTATGATTGGGGGCTGAGTTCTCCTATTGACACCAATGTCATTCAAACTAACCAGTCCGGAAATCATATTGTCACGGTAACAGATTCTATCGGTTGTATTTCGACTCTTTCATTTTCGTTAGAAGCTGCTGGGAATCTCGGTCTCTGGGATTTGAATTCAATATTAGTACCCGCTGATTTCCAAAATGGAATGGAAACTACTTTGCTATTGAATGGATTTAATGAGGAGTGCACACCTGTGAATGGTGAAATGATCTTTATAATCGATTCACAAACTTCTTTTGTATCATCTAATCCCACACCGGATGTGATTTCATCAGACACTCTCGTTTGGTATTTTAACAATTTGAATTACGGTAATTATATTGATGCACAAGTAAATGTGCTTGTTTCTCCCAGCGCTCAAAATGGCGATGAATTATGCTTCCGCGCCATAATGTCCCCAATTACAGGAGATAATGATACGACAAACAATATTAAAGACTATTGTTTTAGCGTCGGGTCTAGTTTTGAAAGTGTTAGGAAAGATGTTCATCCTCAAGGTGATTGTATTCCGAATTATATTGACAGTAATGAAGTATTAACGTATGTTATACAGTGGAACAATAATAGTCTAGATACAGTTGTGAATATTATGATTGAAGACAGTCTTGACAACTCTCTTGACATCTCTACAATGACAATTGTTTCATCCAGTCACCCTTACTATCTAGAGGTGATTGGAAACGTATTCAGAGTACATTATAATGGGGTTCTGCTACCGGATTCAGTTTCTGATCCCGTTGGAAGCAATGCATATTTAGCCTTTGAAATAATGCCGTCCAATGGAATACCATATGGAACCGTAATTGAAAACTACGCTAGAGTATTCTACGACTATAATGGACCAATGCTGACAAATGAAGTGTTTAATACTATTTCTGACGGCAATAATGACACAAGTTTTGTAGAGTTATATCTTACTGAATGTGACTCTGTACTTTGGAATAGTAATTATTATTCGAACTCCGGACTATATTCATTTGTTAACAGTAATTCGTATGGATGTGATAGTACTACATGGCTAGATTTAACAATTAATCAATCAACTTCTGGAAGCATTTTTGAAAATGGACTCGATTCTGTTGTTGTGAATGGGCAAGTATATTTATCTTCAGGTTCATATGAACAGCTATTAGTTAACATGAATGGTTGTGATAGCATACTCACAATAGATGTTGCCTTGGATTATAGCGGACTAAAAAGTGAAGAATTTACGTCATTTCTAATTTACCCAAATCCAACGCATGTTAATGTTCGAATTACTGGGCTGAATTTAAATCAGGGTCCGTTTAGGTTTGTTTTATTGGATATGCAAGGTAGGATTGTGAAGGATGAAGAAGTGGATGACACACAATATCTAGTAGAACTTCCATATTCGGGTATGTTTGTTTTAAAGGTGTTGAATGGAGATGGAATTTTTAATGTGGTGAAGGTTGTTAGGAACTAATCATTTATCAACGAATTAAAAATCAAAGACGTTTAACTGTTAATACTACTTAATGCAGTTTCTAATGAAATTATTCAAGCCTAAAATGAAAAGTCAGAAATATTTAATTGCCATTTTTCTAATTACCATCGGTTGCTTTTTTCGAGTTCAAGATGTTTCGGCTCAAAATATTGCATTGGAATGGGCTATTAATCATGTCGATTCAAGTATTCAAGGAGGATATATCGAGACAACAGATATTTGTGTTGATCAAATAACAAATGAAGTCTACACTGCTGGGTATTTTCAGAACACTGCAGATTTTATTTCTGGACCGGGTTCGGCATATCTTACTGCTGTTGACGACTTTGATTCCTTTGTTGTAAAACATGATTCAAGTGGGAATTATATGTGGGCGTTTGCGATTGGAGGAGGGGATATAGATTTTATTACAGACATTGCAATCGATTGCACTGCAACGCAGGTGTTCGACGTTACTTAAAATCCTGTACTCTTCGGGGCGTACGGGTTCAAGTCCCGCCTCCTGTACTTTTAAAAAGAAGCCCCGTAACATTTAAATTACGGGGCTTTTTGGTTCGACATTCGTCAAAAACGGTTCGACAATCAATTAAAATTCCATATAGCTGTATTGCCATCAATAACTAACTTTGATAATCCAATCAAATACTCTTTTTTCCTACAATTTTGATTTAGCTTCAGTTCAATTGAATTTACCAAGACTGTATTGATTTCATCTTTAAAAAAAAGAGTAACTCTTTCAGCTCCATTGTCAAATGATACCATGTCAATTGTTCTTTCCGTAATGGAGTATCCACATATCTCAAAGAAACCAATAGTTTTGACTGAGTCAATTGATGGAATGGTATAGGTGATTCCAACAATATCATTAAATAAATAGTTTTTAGAAGAGTCAGATTCGGCGGGGCTGTTGTAGTCGACAGGATTGAATGACATTCCTGATTCAAATTCTTTCTTTGTCCATTGCTTTGTCCAGGTTTCATATTGTAAAGCTTTCATCTCCCAAATTTCAAATGGCGATAAGTAGTCATTTAGCGCAAAAGATAAAGTCTGAGTATAATCGTCCTCATCGAATTTAACATAAGTGGAGTCATAGGACAGGGATTCAAGGTATTCTGATTTCATAGATGCATAGCATGTCCAATTTTCCCCTTTAAGCATTGGATTACCATTAAAACTATTGGGGTGAAAAATTTCCAAGTAGTTGTTCTCTCCAATTATATAAAGTCCTTCCCAGTCTTTCAGTTGCTTTTGATGTGAGTACCAGAGCTCCTTCGTTTTAAGTGAAGAATCGCATAGCGCAGAATATGTTGCGGAATCTACAACAACTAAAAGATGATTTAAACGTATTATCGGGCCTTGCTGAGAATAGGTTAAGCCAATTGTAAAAACGAAAAGAATATTTAAAATGTATTTCATGATTTGCAAACGAAGTACAAATAAACTTATTTTTCTTGTATTCGGTTCGACAATGCCATTATCTCTTGTACAAAAGCCTTTTCTTAATTGAGGAGGCTTTTTTTGTTAAAATAAGCTTCTGTTTTTTGATGTAAGATGAGTCTCTGTTTTTCTAGATTGGGAAATGTCTTTTTTTATGAATTTCATCCCCCTTTTCCATCCCCCGTTCATTTTTTAATTTTGAAATGAGACTCCTTGTAATCGTACTGTTTATTTATTAGTATCTTTTTACAAGACGACACATCATTACTTAATTATCTAATAAATAATGGAAAAAGATTTGTTGGTAGCGAATCAGTTGTACATGTAATAGGAGGGAAGATTGAATTGAACCATCCCCCAGACTAAACAGCAAAAATCCTAAGACATTGATACATCTTAGGGTTTTCTGTTTCATCCTTGAAGAATGGCTTTTTCTTATCTCGAGCAACTATTTAGTGTTTTATCAATTGCGCTTTGAAAAATTCATATGATTCCGTCTTAACCTCAAGTATATACATGCCCGGATCATTGTCGATGATGACAACCAGCGCGTCCTTGTGAATGTCTCTTGCTTCATAAACGAGAACTCCAAGGATATTGGTAATGCGAACACTTTCTATTGTTCGTTCATTTAACAATTCAATATGGAACAATCGTTGAGATGGGTTCGGGTAGATGTGAATTGTTTGATCCTCGTCCAACGATGTGTCAATGCCAAGATTATAACAGTAGTGAATATTGAAATCAGTTGTATGTGTACACCCATTAGGGTCTGTAAGTGTTACAGCCACGTCATTGCTGAAATTATTCAGATTTCCTCCATGAAATTCATTGGTTGCAGGCGACCCTGCGATTGTCCAGCTTTGTGACACAAAATTATTTTCATTAAAAACAACTGAGAGTGTATCACCGCAAGCCACGAAATAATTCGCTGCAATGGTATCATCAACATGAGGGTAAACGTAGAAGAGGAGGGAATCCTGTAGAATACAACCATTGTTAGCCTCCGCCTGCACGTGCAAGTAGTTGGTTCCGGCAGAATATCCAGAATTATTCAAGGTGTAATTAATTCCAGTAGTTGAATTATTCCATAAATAGGAATTCGATGCGGGAGATGCGCTGAACTGAAGCGAATCTCCTGAACATATTGTATCCTGATAATTGTATGTCGGTACTGGGGGTGATATTTCATACACGACAAAACTTGTCTGTAACGGACTGTTGATTTCTATTGAGAAGTCTGAAGTGAAATTGGGAAGCGACGCATAGAACCCTGAACCATTCGTTGACACCGTGTAAATTCCAGTAGGTATGCCGTTTTCGAGTAGCGTATAGTTTACACTATCTACGTTCGTACTATAAGCGAATTCAACATAAATGGAGTCTTCCAAACCACAGACAAACAAAGTGTCGTAATTAATCGTGGCATAGGTACATAAAGTACTGCAATTATTCGCTGTCTTTCTCGTGAAACTAGAATCCACTGTCGTGCTCCAATTTGGAGCAGTGAACAGAGTACTATTATTTGAATAATAAAAGGTGTACGCAGTATATAGATCGCTACAAGGTGTTACAGCTAGCTTACTGCGGATATTTGTCCAAGAGGAAGTGGATTCAACATCAACGAATTCTCCTTGTGTAATAGCACCTGTTGTATCAATAATAATGGTGTAAATGTCATCTATGTCGAAATCATGTTCGAAGAGGTCCCAGCCATAAATAGTCGTTCCGTACTGTGTTGGGAATTCACCATCTTCACCAAGCATAACGCAATTGTCTGCTGACCAAAATGCACTATTTCTAGCAGTGTTTCCTGTTACAAATATTTCACCCGTACCTTTCGCTACATGAAGATCATTTATTTCTGTAACGGTCCCCGTGTTCAACCAGTGCAAATCATAATCAGGACCTACTTGAAAAATACATGTTCCTTTTTCGGTATTCAAGACTGAATCGAGTACCATCACTGGTCCCTCCGCATCTCTGTAGTCAAAGCCTACGATAATATTATCGTCTTCATCCAAATCGAAAAACGGCTCTCCCATTGGTGCAGTTCCTGCACTATATATAGGTGTAGTTGCAAGTTTTTTAAAATCGTAAAAGCCATCATTTTCCGTGTATTTAACTACAAGAATACTCGGTGTTTTGTGTTGCGTACCAAAAGCATCTGTTCGGAAAGAGCTAAGCTCAGGTAACAACGTTCCAGCATAGTTAGCATTTCCTTGGTACCATGCTCCGATCAGAATTTCTCCGGTGCTCATTTCTATCATTTGTGGTGAGAGGTGTGCTGCATAACTTGTATTGTTATTACTCCCCAATAAATAATCTCTCTTCATAAACCCCGCGCTACCATAGACGAAATCTTGGGTGATATAATTACCATTTAGGTCTGTACTGTAAATATCGAATCCATATGATTCTGCTGTAGTGATATAGATGCGGTCGTCAGTTGTAAGGACATCAGTTACCTTTGTCGATGCATTGAGGCTTATTGGGAACCATGATAAATTCTTGAACCAAAGCATATCACCGGTTTGACCGTCCAACTTGAACAGGAAATTCCCCGCGTCAGAATTTGAACCATAGTTGATTAATTCATAGTTGTACGTTGCTTCCGAACGAATCCAGAGAGCTCCAAATACATCACCATTTTCATCAACATCTATATCGGCAATCACAGCTCCATAAAAATCCGACGAGCTTGTCATCATGTTTGATTTTTTGGCCCAAAGTATAGTTCCGTCTGGTGCTCGTTTTGTAAGATGGAACCCAGGGCTCTGACTATTTCCAGTATGTGCATCGAATACACCTAGCTCAAAGATGTTACCTTCCTGATCAACTACCATTTTCATCATCACTCCTACGAGGTCAACGTCTTCTGTCCAGCAGGAGTCTTGTGTGATTACAGGAAGGCTATCGCTATAATAGATCTCGTGACTCATTGTGTCAGAACAGCCGAGAAGGGGGGAGTTAATTAAGGAGATACTGTAAATCCCTGTAGTATCTCCAAATATTGTCGGTTCAACAAACGAGCTATTGTTCACTGTTAATCCGCTGGGTGTAGCTGACCACAACCTGTTATCTTCAATATTCAAATTAGTGATCTCTATCGTGTCGTTACGATAAAAAGCGTTTGAGTAAGTGAAAAAATGGGCTCTAGGGTTGAAAAATTCAATTGTGTCGATTGGGATATCATTAACTGAACAATAATTGTCATCTGATATGGACACCGAGAAGTATTGAAATGTACTCACTTGTGGAGGAGTGTCAAAATAATCTTCTGAAAAATAGAGAGTAGAAACATCTGCATTAATAAGGGTATTATTACTAATACCTGGATAGGATTCTGTCCACCAAAGACCGCCAGAAATAGAACTAGTCACTTCAACCTCATACTCGCAGGTGGAATTTGTGCCTGTCACTTCAAATTGAACAGGTGTAGTATTGTTCATATCTATGCATACTTCATTAGCACTAACCAAGGCAAAATTATCGCTTAAATCGTCTCCTGGATAAAGAATGAAGGAAACTGTATCATAGGTTGTGCCACACTGTTGAGGATAATCTGAAATAATGGTAAGCGTATCCTCCGTTGCAATTATTGGTGTTGCGATAGAGTAGGAGCTTGACGGTGAGTTAGGGGCCGTCATACTTGAAAGTAATACGTCATTTAACCAAACATCTTGACTACAAAACCACCAATTACCAGAGTCAAAAGTTATATCTGCTGTAACAGCATCATTAAAACAAGGCGTAGTATCGATGGCAACGGATACAGAAGGTGCGTCAATTAGAGGCGCGAAATTTAGCTGTAAAGTATCACTTCTTAAATTACCATCATACCAATTATTCAATACTAAGTCAAACTGCCCGAAAATATAAGGAGTAAGATACTCTAGGCTTGTATTTGTAGAAACTAGGTTGCCATCATAATACCATTGAAGGGAATCTGAATACGGGAAGTCTGGTTCGGCAAAGATCGTGTCACCAGGACAGGCCGTACTTTGCAAAGTGAAAGTAGCTGGCAGGTAAAAGTCTTCTTGTGCAGAAGCGTCAAAACGGCTCAGTCCTCCATATTCACCAACCGCAATCCCAAAAGTTTGGTCAAAATCAAAATCATTAGTAACAACCAAATCACTAGTTCCAGGGTCAACGAGGTTATGATTATAAAAATAGAAGTTGCCGGTTAATGTGTCAATTTTAATGAAGAAAGCATAACTAGAGGCAATAACATCAGCAGAAGGCAGATAGTACGATTTTCTGATTGGATCATTTTGTAAAGCAACTCCAGGAATTAAAAGGGTGTCAAGCCCAATGTAATTATCATCAATTAGATATAATCGATCATTAATAGTCGCCCCTCCATGCAAAATCAATAAGTTATTGTTGTTTTGCTCAATTGATAAATTCGTACTACTAGTGGAGCTTATCGCAGAATTAAGAACCCATGTCAAACCATCATCAGAGGAAACATAATAATTAAAACTGTGATTGATTACCCAGTCGCTGGAGGTTTGATTGTACTGTAGACACTTGGACGTAGCGCTTGCAACAGCCACAAAGGTCCAAGTTAAACCGTCGTTCACGGAGCGATAAATACCATTCTTTGCGGTGACAAGTATAACATTTCCATTGTAAACAATGTTTGTGAAATAATTATAGCTCCCTGTAGGGGATTGTAAAACACTTATCCAAGTCGATCCACCATCTATAGTTCTAATTATATTAGATCGATGATTAGTATTGTCTTTGCCAATCATGCAATATACAGAAGGAGATACAATAGCCGCACCGTAATAACTGTACGTCGCAAATGGCAACGCTAAGTTACCAAGCGGCATTTCTCCCCACGTATAACCGCCATCTACAGATTTTGTAGCACGGATTCCACCTGCAATTACCACATTATTAGCCTCACTCACCTCTGCAAAATAAAATGTATTCTGTGTGGATTGGGACATAGAAGTGAATTGAGCATGACCTACAAAAGATGTTAATAGGATGACACAAATAATTTTAAATTGTTTCAGTTTCACGCTGCCTTATTTTACTTCTTTTGTTTAAAGATACCAAATTAATAAACTGACAATACATAAACATCTCTTTAGATTCACTTTTTGCTGACGTTAAGCATAGTTCTGATTTCTCTTTTTTTTATTAAAACAATCCTCTTTATTCTTTTGATAATATTTACTTATCGCGATGATTAATGATGGGTAAAACCATCATGAGTGCAATTTAATACTACTAATGAAGGATCTATCCAACACGTGAAGTAAATATGTATAGCTACGAAGAACTATTTGAAACAATGCGTATGCTCAGATTGGACTATCCTCAGGCACAAGAGTTGTTCAGAAGAATGGTATTTAATGTAGTGCCAATTTTGAATGAATCTAGAGCAATGTAAAGTATATCACCATCAATGTTCCGGGAAACACGATGAAAAATGATACCATTCGTGCAAAGTAAAACCAGGGTTTTTGTCGCTTGAAAATGAAGGTGATAATGGGGATCAGTAGAAAAAGTTGAAATGCAGGAAACCATGTAAAGACGGATCTCTGTCTGATTTCTTCGTGCCTTCTTATTCTGGATCCATTGACTTGAACATCGTAGCTCAACTTCTTCCCCGTTCGAAAAATAGGAGAATAGGTAATTTCAAGACTGCTATCAACTTTATTAACCCAGTCATTCAATAATGGAGAGAACATATATCCTTCCACGTCTAGTACTTTGTGCCAAGTCCATTCCCAATTTCGATCAATTTTCCAATCTTCTTCGGTTAGTTTTTTTGTTGGACCGTCAACGAAAAATTCAAATGTGGTAACCAATAGCATTAATGTACTGAAGACAACAATCGTTTTAAAGATGAGCCATGACGTTCCTGAGGTCATTCGCTCATAAAATTCTTTATCCTCGCGTTCTTCTTTTTCTTTTTTCAGCCGCATTTTTTCTGCTGCAATTCTTAGGACAACTTCTCGGCTGTATTTTTTTTTCATGGCGAATGCAATATTAATACTTTTTTCGGATTCAAAATATTGATCTAATCAATGTCTTGAGCGGTTTCAACATGGGAGTAAAAATGGTGTTAATAGCACAATTAATTACATTTTGAGTTAATCGAGAATATCTGGTCTTTCGCTGATAAAAACACCTTGTTGCTCGTTTAATAGTTTTTTTAATGTATCCCTTTCGATAGTTGTTACCACGTACGTTTTGGACCACCTGTCATGCCAACCTCTATCACTGAAACAAGAAAATGCTTCAAATGGGATTAATCTTATAAATGAACGGACTATTAGTGATCCACTTTTTGGAGCTTCAGCGTATTCATTAATTACTATAGAATTAGTTGCAAGCTTGCCAATTGTTCGTTGCGTGGTTATTTCACAGATAAAGTAATATCCAACTTTAATGATTATATATTCGAATGCGGGTGTCAAGTTGTATGTGATACCGTTAACTTCGAAACCAATAGAATCTCTTATATTGAGACCGGCGAGCAGAAAAAAATCGACGATAATAAATAGTAGGCCAATTATTACTGCATCAATAATATAGTGGCCAAAACGAGGCAACCCAGCTACTAATTGAATTTTACGAGGTATGGCTTTTTCATAATCTTCTACTGTTACATTACCGAAAGCATCTCGATCACGGTTGTAAAAAGTTTTGTTTTCGGTAATCTTATGAATTGTGCCTCTCATATATGTTTCGCTATTGGCGTTAACTTTTGGATATGGAGTGCTCTAACCTACATTCCTTATAACGGTTCAAGGCTAAAATGACGTGCGCCTTTATACCTGTCATTATTTCTTTACTAAAGATAGAAGGAAGTATCAAAGAAAATCAAAGCGATCCGAATAAACCGCTGCACCATCGATTTCAACTTTAAAGAAATAACTGCCGCTTGGTAGATCATCCCGATTCAATCGAACATCTCCATTCTCGGTGTTCACTGTATTCACCTTCTTGCCAGAAGCGTCGAAGACAATGACAGCAAAAGAAACTGTCTTTTCTGAATGAAATTCAACAAAATCAACTGCCGGATTCGGGTATACGGAAAATGAGCTTTCGTCAAACATTTCATGGGTTCCCGCAACAGCAGAGAACTCCCAGAAATCGTTAAAGTTAGTTCCGTTCGTTCCTGTTCCGAGGTAACATCTTCCGCCAATGGAAAGACCTGTGGAGTAACGTCTTTTTGTTCCTGGGAAATCCGGATATTGAAACCACGTATCAGTTGCTGGAGTATATTGCCAAACTTCAGAGGTTAAATCCGAAAATGCTCCAGGGCCATACCCGCAAATAATGTATCCTTTGTTGTCTTGTACAAAAGAGATGGAAGAAAGGCGTGCGTATCCGGGAAAGGGTGTTTTTTGCAGCCATGTGTCTGTGACCGGATCGTATTCCCAAAATTCGTTTAACGTTATTGAACTGTTTGATACTTTCATATATCCTTTTCCATTAATTGAGAATCCGGAAAAAGAATAGTATGCATTGAAAGGCAATGGGTTCTTCGCTGTCCAGATATCAAGATCAGCGTCATACTCCCATAGTTCAGTTGTATTCAAACGTGTGAAGTAGGCCTTGTGTCCAATGGTGAAATCTCCTGAATCCTGAAAAGTTCCTCCTGTTGGAGCATTGGTCATCAGAGTCCATGTATTTGTAACAGGATCGTATTTATAAAGGCTATAATCATTTAATTCTCCTAGTCCAACGTAACCAACGACTTCCAAACCAACACCATGTGCGCCAAGTTCTCCGTTTCCGTTGTTCCCAGGGTAGTCTACTTTTTGCGTCCAAGAATTCGTTGCAGGATCATATTCCCACCAATCAGAGAAGTATGTTTCCGAGCCAGAACCATTATAATGCCCAAGCCCTATGTAGCCTTTGTTTCCGATTGACAAACTCGTTGTACGGTGTCTTCCAACTGCAGCGAAATCGGCGCGTTGTATCCATTGAGGAGCAGCGTCCAAAGATGTAAGCGCAAATATGCAGAACAAAAGTAGTAGTACGTTTTTCAAGCGCATGGCTTAAATTTATTTAAAGATGATAATCTAAATATACCATCAATATTTTAATGCGTGTGGGAAGTACAACATTCTAGAACCTTAACCACACCGTTTCGTTTTCTATTAATTCTCACTCTCAAGTTTTTGCTCCTTTATAAAGTTTGGTAAAATGTCATATTGTAATGCATACCATGTATAGCGTTCTGTGTCAATTTGGTCTTCCGCATAATCCCAGCCATAAAACACAACTACTAAATCGTACTTAGGACAAACCATAAGAACTTGCCCGCCATATCCTCCCATAGCATAAATCACCCCTTGGTTTTTAATCTCGCGGGGAAACCACCACTGATAGCCATAATGTGTGTCATCGTCAACATTAGAGATGAGATTATTAACCGATTCATTCAGCCATTTTTCAGAAACAATGATTTTTTCATTCCATTTTCCTTTATGTAAGACTAGAGTCCCCAACTTGGCAAAGTCGAGTGCCGAAAGATATAATCCGGCTTGCGCGTCAAAATCATCATTTACATTTCTTGTCCAGTGGTAGTTTGATATCCCTATCGGGCCGAACAATTTCTCATTGGCCCATTCATCTAACCGTTTACCAGTTACCATATTAATTATCTTTCCGAGTAAAACAGTTTCTCCGCTATTGTAATAAAAATGTTTTCCTGGTTCCATTGACATGGGTTGATTTAAAATATATTCTATCCAGTTCTCACAAGTGTACAGAATGGATGAATTGCTCTCTTCAGAGTTGTAGTCTTCATCCCATTTAAGTCCGCTCGACATATTAAGCAGATCCTTAATGGTAATGTTCCTTTTTCTTTCGTCTGACCAATCGATATCATAGTCATCGAAATACGGCATTATTTTTTCATCAACACCAGAAATTAAACCTTCGTCAATGGCAATGCCAAGAAGAAGGGAAGTGACACTTTTGGTAGCGGATTGAAGTGTGTGTAAATCGGTGTTTTTATAGTAGGGATACCAATCTGTGTGATCAAAATTATACGGATGATTGGTCGTATCGTGTTCATAGGATGCATAAACCGCCCCGTAATCATGGGGATAATGATGATCAGCTATAACCTCGCCCTTATGGATTACTAAGAAATGATCTATAAATCCTCCATAATCTCCTTTTGTAATGTCATTATGAATACTATCTAAAACTGGGTATTTCGTTGTATTGATTTCAAAATTAGTTTCAGACTCTACCAGTAGTGAGCACGATAGTGTTAGAATTAAAAATGACAAAAAGAAGATGATTTGTTTCATATTTGTTTTAATAAATCCGGCACCGAAAACATCCAATTGAGTACAGTAACGCTAGAGGTATGAAATCTAGTTTGTTCATAGTGAATTCTGATTGTCTTAAAGTTAGAAAATTAAATTCTAATCTGGTTCAACAATACCATCATCACGGGTACAAAAGCCTTCTCTTAAGTGAGGAGTTTTTTTGTTTATATACTTTTATAGAAGCTTCTGTTTTTCCAGATGAGGGTTTTGCTATTTGTGATTTCCTCCCTTTTTCCGACCCCTAGGTACTACATGGAGGACCTAGCCTATATGTTCAAATTGAAGGCTTGAATCTTACCTAGGCTAATTTCACGGTTTAGGAATTGTTTTCGAATGAAATCTAGTACGTTTTTATCTTTTTAAGACGAAAACTCTCAGTCTGAGGTTGCTGCCTATGCATTTGGACGTTTCTCTAAAGAAAACAAAACTACGTACAACCGCCTGTAAAACAGTAGTTAGCATGTCCCAGCCTAAGTATGTGTACTCATTAATGTTGCGTGCCTATCCGCTTGGGCGCAAGAGCGAGGAAATGGCCGTTGCTTTGTTCCAACAATTAAAAACAACAGTTATGAAAAATGAAAAAAACGTTGGCGGTCTTTCAACACTAAATAATAAAGACCAAAGCACAAATGCCCGAGGAGCGGTATCGCGAAGTAATAATAATGGTGGATGGATTAAACGCCACAAAGAGAGTATTAGAAGGTACAAGAGTTTAACAATGTCTGTAGTAGCGGCTGGTTTAATTATGGTGACAAGTACTTCTTGTGACAAAATTGAAAACTTTGATGAGCTGGTTCCACAGACAGTAGAATTTGATGGATCTCTTTCATCTATTGATGTTAATGGTACCAAGTTACATGCAGAAACTTTTGGTAACCCAGGCGATCCAATCATAGTTGGTATACATGGTGGTCCAGGAGCAGATTATAAATCAATACTAAACCTTAAAGATTTTGCAAGTGAGGGTTACTTCGTTGTTTTATATGACCAAAGAGGTTCTGGATTGTCACAACGACATGATGCAGATGCCTTTACTGTACAGGTAATGATTGATGACTTGAAAGGAGTAATTAACCATTACCAAATGCCAGGAAGTAAAATAATTCTAGCTGGTCATTCATGGGGAGCGATGCTGGCAACAGCTTATATCAATCAATATCCCAACGAAGTAGATGGAATGATTTTGATGGAGCCAGGTGGGCTTACTTGGGAGGACACAAAAGACTACCTATCTAAGGTGCTCGCAATTAACATCTTTAGTGAGGCTACAAGCGACATGTTGTATCAAGACCAATTCTTAACGGTTAGCGATCATGCTGAGCTTGATTATAAATCTGCAGTGGGAGGTGCGAATGCGCACTTAGGTGATAATGTTACTGGATTAATCGGGCCTACACCTTTTCGGAGATTCGGAAGTGTTTGCAACGGAGCCTTGAAAAATCATGCGGACGAGGTGCCTTTTGATTTCACAACAAATCTTTCCCAAGTAAACATCCCCGTTCTTTTTGTTTACAGCGAATTAAATAAGGCATACGGGTTTGAGCATGCACAAAAAGTTTCCGCCCCTTTCTTAGATGTTCAATTATTCCAAGTGATTGGAGCAGGGCATGAGATGGTTCTTTCCGGATGGAACAATTTGCGCCCAACAGTACTAACGTACTTGAATTCTATTAATTAATAAAATCTTAAGAATACAAATTCTAAAAAATAAATATCATGAAAACCTTAAAAACACAAAATCAAATAATTAAAACAGTTAACCCTTTAAATTTTAAAAACATGAAAAATCAAATCATCAAATTAGGAACAGCAGTAGCAGTAGCATTGATCACCTTTACATCATTTTCGCAAACCGAAGTATTAGAGCCAGAGCTTGCTAATGAGTCGAACGTAGTATTACAGCAAATGCTGGATGAATCTCCGAATCTTGAAACCTTATATGACCAATCCTACGGATATGTTGTTTTTCCGAAAGTGACTAAAGCAGGTATGGGCTTAGGTGGAGCGGTAAGCAATGGAGTGGTTTTTCAAAACCATGAGATTGTAAGCACTTCGAAACTGAAGCAATTAACGATCGGAGCTCAATTTGGCGGACAGCAATACAGCGAAGTAATCTTCTTCGAGACCAAAGAAGCCTTCGATAAGTTTATGAATGACGAATTAAAGTTGGGCGCACAAGCTTCAGCAGTAGCTCTAAAATCAGGAGTTTCTGCAGATGCTTCTTATGCCGATGGAGTTGCAGTATTTACTCAACCAATAGGTGGTTTAATGTACGAAGCCTCTATAGGAGGACAACACTTCCGTAACAGCCCAATCATCGCTGAATCCAATGCAAACTAAATTTTAGATAAACCTTAGAATCAGAAAATCAAATCAATTAAACAATTCACTTTTAAATTTAAGATCATGAAAAATATACTAACAATTACAATCGCGCTTTTTGCTCTAATGCAAAATACACAAGCCCAGAACATCAATTGGCGATCCATTGGTGAAAATCAGCAGAACATCGTAAGTCTTAGTACTGGATATGATTATAGTTTGATGGTACAGACAGACTATTACCGAGTAATAAACACCTTCAGACCAATTGCAGTGGGAGCGAATTTCTCTATACCAATGGGGAAAACAGTATTCGATGACTTTAAAATCGAGTATGGTGGACTAATTGAAGTATATGAAATTAGAGACTTCTCTTTTACTGCCGGTGTAATGGGAAATTTTAGACAGCATAAAACAGGCTTCGTAACGATGTCGAGTTTTGGTTTAGACTTATCTGCGACTATCGGATATTATAGACCGAAATGGCATGTAGCTATTGAAGGTGGATTTGATAAAGCAATTTCAACGCACCTTAAGCATTCGGATGAAATGCGTGAAATCTACCCTGGAATAGCTGATGGATGGATGACTGCAACTGGCGGAAATTTTTACTACGGTATCCAAGGAAGTAAAACAATTGGAGAACGTTTTGACATTAACCTACGCGCAGGATTTACAAATGCACAGTTCAAGGATATGAACGCCGTATTACCATACTATGCACAAATAGGAGTTAATTTTAGATTTTAAATCAACAAATGGAGCACAGCATCACTAGACGCCGTGCTCCATTTCTTTATCAGGCAGTAATCAAAAGCTTGATCGTTCAGATTTCTTCTGTCAGCATAGAATGGTTTTCGAATGAAACCTTGCACGTTTTTTATCTTTTTAAGACGAAAATTCTCAGTATGGGATAGCTGCCTATTCGATTGGACGTTTTTCAATACAAAACAATCAAACACATAACAAGCAGACATACAAGTGATTACGATAGGCGCCTGTGTATGTGTACTCATTAATGTTGTGAGCCTATGGGTTCGGGCGCAAGAGTGATGAAATGGCCGTTGCTTTGTCTTAACAAATAAAAAAAACAGTTATGAAAAATGAAAACAATGTTGGCGGTCATTCAACACTAAATAATAAAGATCGTAGCGCAAATACCCAAATGGTAGTATCGCAAAATAGTACTGAAAATAGATGGGTTAAACGCCACAAAGAGAGAATTAGAAGGTACAAGAGTTTAACAATGTCTGTTGTAGCGGCTGGCTTACTTATGGCAACAAGTACGTCTTGCGAAAAAATTGATTTCTTGAATGATTTCGATCCGCAACCACCAGTTGGGTTTGATATAACTCTTAACTCTATAAGTATTAACGACACCTTATTTCGCGCAGAAACTTTAGGAGACTCTAACGATGGACTATTAAATGTGGTTCATGCGCAATCACTATCCGATATCAACTAATTATTAAAAATAACCAACAAAAACAAAAATCATGATGACTTCTAAAAAGAACTTTCAAAAAAAATCAATTGTACAATTTTTTACATTAACATTTATTTTTACGATACCTGCATATGTGCTGATTACATTGACAGGGTTGAACATTATCCTGTCACCAGAAATGGTCTTCTCCTTTATTCCTGTGGCTGTCTTAGCGCCAATATCCGCAGCCTTAGTTCTCACATATAGAAAATCTGGCAGGACTGGTGTTAAAGAGTTACTGAAGAGAACATTTGATTATAAAAGGGTGAAAAACAAAAAATGGTTTTTGCCTACTTTATTATCTATGCCCCTTCTTTTTCTTTTATCCTGGGGAGCTTCAGACGTGCTAGGACTAGAACTTACTATTCCTGGAGTACCTCTAATAGCTGTGCCAATCCTGTTAATTTCATTTTTCATTTCAGCCACGACCGAAAATATAGGTTGGATGGGATATGCTTTTGAGCCTATGCGAGAGCGATGGGGAGCTAATAAGGCAACTTTAATATTAGCGATCATTTGGATGCTTTGGCATGTGCCAATGTACCTTTTCACTTTTCCTGATTCAATAACAATTGTAGCACAATTGGTTTCTATGATGGGATTGCGATTTCTAATTACATGGTTATTTCTAAATACGGGGAAAAGTGTATTTATTGTAATAGTATTTCATGCAGTGTATAATGTTTGTATGGCTGTTTTTCCTGTAAGTTTTGTGGGAAATGCTACTATCTTCATAATAGCAGCTATAGTTGTTCTTGCATATGGCTTTAAGCGTGTGAGAAGTATCGCTTAAAGAGGTCACGCGATTTAATGGATGACTCATTTTAATTTTCAAAAACGCATTTAACAAATGGTCTTTTTAAGGCCATTTGTTGTTGTTAGGAAGCAATTTAGCTTGATTTCCCCCTTGATTAACGGGAGCATTTAGAATCCAGTTTAGGTCTTGTTTTAGCATGTTCCTATTAAGCACATTTCAAGGAGAGTAATTGTAAGCTAATAATTACACCAAAAATTACAAATTGAGGAATTGTAATTTTTAATACCTCCTTATGAGAGATGAGTATAATAAACAAACTTGTACAGACATTTATTAGGACAATGCCCACAGGAAAATAGCGAGCTACTCCTGTCAGAGCTATGATGTCCAAAGAACTTAGGATTTGAATAATACCAACCGCGAACAATAAAACACCTCCTTGAAAAATCATTATCCTCTGAGATCCAATTGTTATTGAATCTTTGGTTAGTTCCTTTAGTGCTGGAATTTGTTTTTTCTCTCCATATATATTGTGAACGATACTGATTAATACGAGTAAGATCCCAGCTGCTATTTCCATTTTTTTATAATTTAGTAACCCCTGTTTTTATTTTTTTTATTCGTCCCTTTCATGTCCTTATAAAGCCAAACCATTCACCTATACAGTATACAACATTAAGGAATTTTGTTTGCCTCGCAAGTCAATCTCACCAATTTCTGAAGGTTTGAACTGATTAGGTAAAGACTTTAAGCCAATCAGTAGGTCTTTGGAAAATAAAATATTGACGCCTAGTTCATTACATTTTGACTCTATGCGTGCCGCTGTATTTAGCACATCTCCAGAATACGCGATGTCTCTCTTTACGACACCTACTTCACCGACCATAACTGAACCAAAGTGCAATCCTGCTTTAAATTCGGGCACAATACCATCATAATTTTCCTGGTAGTAGGAAGCATTATCCAAAAAGCGTTTTTGAATATCAAAGAAGCACTGCAAGCAATTTGCATCCTGAGTTCCAGCTTCTTTTTTCCAACTAACGATTATCTCATCACCTACATATTGGTATATCTCTCCCTTGGATTTTAAAATCTCTGGTGTAGACTCTCTAAAGACATCTTTCATGAAATCGAAGTATCTGCTTTCCCCCAATTTTTCTGCAATTGTCGTTGCGCCACGGAGATCTAAAAACATAAAAATACGCTCTTCCCGTTTCGGGTGGAAGTACTTTCCAAGTAAGAAGGACGCGAATACTCCTGGTCCATATTTATCATTTACCAACAATGCAATTAGTGTAAAGATGACCATCATAAGCCAAGACAAATAATTTTGAATAAATGAAATTGACGATATTTCCGACCATACCCTTTGCAATGCATTTAAGTGAATAAATGAAGTGTTCCGCTGAAGTTCTGGTGAAAATAGACCACTTAATGTAAGTACCAAGATGTAAAGAACAGTATAAGACCAAAAAATATTTAGCAGTGACCAACCATAGGATTTTGTTCTTAGCCACTTGCTCCAAAATATTACTATAAGGCTGCCACCGAAAAGGCCTGCAACAATTCCAATAAATATACTTCCCTTTAAAAAATCAACTGGATTCAAATTTGAAAAATCAACATTAAAACCCTTTAAGGTTGTATACCCTGTGAAAAATTTAAATATCGAGTAGAGTGTCCACAATAAAGTGATCCAAACTATTTTTTTGATTTGACTTTTGACTTTTGCTTTGATTTTGAATGATCGAGCTTCCATTTTTCTAATGTTTTAAGCGAGAATAATCAGTGATTATGGTGAAGCATTATACTTTTCGGTGGATGTTCAGTCTATTATGTATTAATAACTCAACTACGTATAGGTTTGGAACCCAGCAGATCCATGAAACTAATTTGTAAGCTTCTGAGGGTTCAATTGGAAATAATGCTGGAATTGCAATCATCCATATACGTAATGTTACCGCTGCAAAAGCCAATGCATAGCTTCGAAGCATCCAATTTCTATGCTTTATAAATTCCTTTCTTCGTACGGCGAGATACCCCATAATGGTAGAACTTAGCCATAGTATAGAGAGTGCTGAAAATCCCATTATTGTAACAAGTCCTCCTGTCGCGTAGAAAGAAATGTACAATCCGGCTAAACCACTCAATAGTACAGATACTATATAGGTTTTACCAATTGTAATATGCGCTTTGGGTTTACGTAATCTGAACTTCTGAGCGAACTGCGCCCATCCTATCAATAGAGCTACTCCTCCGGTAGATATGTGCACATAAAATGCAAGGTTATATAATCTACTTGAAAGCAGTTCTAGTGATTTCTCAGACAGTAAACCCCCACTCATATCAGTGATCCAATATGAGATAGGGTAAAGCCCGACTAGAACTGCAAGGGTTACAAAGACAATCCAATATGTTTTTCTAAGTTTCATTTGTCTTCAATTAATAATCCCAGCTTTTATACTCTTCATTCGTCTCCTTCATGTCCTCATAAAGCAAAACCATTCTATCTAAATACCAACTTTTACCTAAGTATGCCATTGTGATTCCGAGAATTGCTCCCCAAATAGAATATTCTACTGTTGCCCAAATTGCGACTATCATTCCAACTGATGAAATAGAATTTAGAATCTGGTGGATTGGGCTAATATGGATCTCTGGTATTTTGATTTCATCACGATTTAAAAAGACGCGTTCTCCCATAACGGCTTTTGACGCCCAGTTTTTTGTTGATTTTGGCTGCTTAAAAAATATGGGGTTAAAGAACATCCATAACAAGGACAAAATTCCTGGGACTAAACACCACCAGCCAATCCATACTCTACTCCAGAAAGCAAATATGATTATTGGTAATACTGAATATCTTGTCCATACACTCCATGGGTTTGAATGCTTCATCCAGTTTTCATGGGTTAAATTGAATAATTTGGCAACTTTTCTTTCTAAGGTCATAATTGTTGAGTTTAAAAATTTGTTTGAATTATTGATTCGGTTTTAGATTGACTTTTTCTTTCTATGTATCAGAACATCTTTAATCGTTGATTGGGGTGTTACGGAAGTGCTGCCCTCCAATAGAAGCTTCGTACATTAATCCTCCTATGGTATGAGTAAACACTGCAACTCCTTTCGCAAAACTTGCATCTGCTGAAACACCAGATCTTAAAGCAACAGCCGAAACTTGTGCATCGAACTTCAATTTTCCGTTCATAAACTTATCGAAGGCTTCTTTGGTCTCGAAGAAGATTACTTCGCTGTATTGCTGTGCACCAAATTGTTTTCCAATGGTTAATTGCTTCAGTTTTGAAGTGCTTACCAGTTCATGGTTTTCATAAACTACTCCTCTGCCTAAGGCCCCACCAATCCTTAGGCCTGCCTTGGTCACTTTGGGAAAAATGGCATAACCGTAAGATTCGTCATAGAATTTTTGAAGTTTCGGAGATTCGTCTATCATTTCCAATAGCACTGCTTCTGATTCATTAGCAAGCTCGAGGTCTAATGCTTCTGCTTGTGCAAATGATGTGAATGTGATGAGTGTTAATGCTACTGCTGTTCCTAATTTGATAATTTGATTTTTCATGATTTTACTTTTAATTGATTTCATAATTGAATTGTTTGATTCGTTTGTGAGACCAAAGTAAAGGCATTGAAATCCTCCTTGCGACCTTCCCTATTGGGACGGACACATCCGTAAGAATTGGGACACTTAATCAGTAGATAGTCAGGGCATTACCTAGACTACTGATTTATGTAATTTGTTGGGGTAAGACCAGTAAACTTCTTGAATATATTGTTGAAACTGGACTTGGAATTAAAGCCGCTATCGTAGGCAACGGCCAATAATGTATATTGCTTGTATTCTGGGTCGGCCAGAAGTCGTTTTACTTCTTCCACTCTGTATGAGTTTATAAAATCGAAAAAATTAACTTCCATTTGCTCATTGATAACCTGAGATAAATGATTCACTGAAATCTCGAGGTAGTCCGCAGTCTCTTTTAAACTTAACTTCCCATTAAGGTAAGGACGTTCTTCCTGCATGTATTCTTTCAATCGATTCGCATGTTGGGTTGACTCTTCTTTTTTCAAACCTGACTTTTTGTAACGATCAGTGTCTGGTTGAATTGGTTTTTCATCAACTGCATTAGGGACAGTTTCTTTTTCTTCCTTTTTAGCAGAGGGCGAATAAATTACCTGCTGTTTAATTCCAAAATACCCGATAAAGAATATGGCAATGGTTAAAGCGACATAAATAATGTTATCTCCAAAATTAGGATCAATCACATTAATGTACTTTGCCAATACGTTCACAAGGACAACAATTATCCATACGAGCCCCATGATGGCAACAAGGTAAAAGAGCCATTTTAAATTTATGTCCTCTGTATAGGAAAAATCACGTCTAATATTTTTTCGATGTTTCAGCAGTAATACTAAACTCAAAATCAGATAAATTGGTCCTAGGAATACATTTAGAATTCCAAACAAAAATATTAGAACTGTCGGATCCTTTTGTAGATGAAGGACTGATTCTTTAATAGTGAGTTCATCATTCGCGAAAACAACTATGAAAAGCAGAACCGTAAGTACGAAGTAATGGCTAAGGTGGATGAAATATTTCCAATTTAAGCGCTGAATTTTATTCGTAATTGCCCTAATATATATAAAGATAAAAGCTCCCTCAAGCATTGGAAAGCCAACAGAAGCAGCATGGAATATAGGATAATTCTCTAGTGAATTAGTGATAAATAGGTAATGCGAAAATAGATGAACGCCTAAAAACAACAGCCATGCTCCCAGAATTTTATCTGCTAACATTTTATTCTTTTTTCCAAGGAGAATTAAAGCAAGAAAAATTGCCTGAACTGTTCCTAGAAGAAAAATGGTTTCCATTATACGAAACTAAGAAAAAAATGAAATGGAAAGCTCCAAGTAATTTTACTTGGAGCTCCATTCATTTATAGTTTTCAATTGAATACGGTCCCTACGTTGTTTCTTCAAGAAATCAATCCACTCTTTCGGCTAAATTGCGCGAACTATTCTTCTGTTCAGCCTTTTTTACCAATGGTTTTAATCCAAATAGGAACCTGCTTATATTGTTTGTTTGTATAAGCTTATACAAAAGTATTGAGGCAGGAATGGCAGTGCAAACAATGATGATAAACTTAGTGATCGAGCCAAGGTCCAGCGCTAGAATATAGTATCCAAACACTATGATCAGTGTTTGATGCAGGACATAAATAGGCAGGATACTTATGTTCGCTGGAACTAGAATTCTGTGGTTGAAATTCATATATCTAGCAAAGAATCCAAGGAAAAATAGAATCCAACTAATTGCAATTAGCATTGCGTTTACCGTTATTCCAAGGTGCAACCAAGAATAATCTGGATACAAGTACACATCAATCAAGTACTCAGTAGTTAAGGCCTGATAAATTAAAATGAAAGAACTCAATAGGCCTACATTCAAAAATAAGGACATCTTGTTTTTAATAATGTCAATGAACTCCTTATCAGCCATAAAAATGAATCCATAGATAAATGGCCATATGTATACTGAAAAGTCAGCCCAGTCGGTATATTCTGGAAATAACGGTTTAAGTATAAGCCTACAAACGATCATTGGGATCACTAGAACAAAGACACCAAATCTGGCTGACATAATTTTCTTGAGGTAAGTAAATTTGATTTGTCCTTTTTGAATTTTTCGAAGGATTGGAATAGAGACAAGCGTCATTACAAAAAGAAAAGGTAAGTACCATACATGAGTTCCAAGGTGTCCAAACCAAAGCAGTACACTCACCCCCATATCAGCACCCAGCTGTTCCATTGGATAGATTGATAAAAAGTCCAAATACCCACCTTGAAAATCTTGAAACATTGTCCACTCATAAAACCGTTGTGGTGGAACTATGACCAAGATTCCGAATAAAAATGGAACAATCAATCGCTTGATTCGATCAAGTATAAAATTGTTCTTGCGCGATTTCATGGCAAACCACACACCAGCTCCAGAAACTAGGAAAATAAGAAACATGCGCCATCCATGCGTGAATATGGTGAGAAGGTCAAAAAAGGCATTTTGGTCGTCATTTTTTATATGCCATGGCAAATGATCGAATGGTCTCCATGAATGGAAAAGGAATAATAGGCCAAAGGCAAGTATACGCAGCCAATCTATGTAGTAAAGTCTATCGTTATTCATTGTGTTGTTTTTTATAAATTATGTCAGTGACGACATGGGCACACTGCTCTTCCAAGTTTCTATGATTGAATTAAAGCGTAACGCTTAATTTTAGCCCAAGGAATCCTTTCCTCCCTCCAAATAGTGGTGCTGGAGTATAACAGATCCCCGCATAGGTTCTTTCTGTAATTCCCATTCTCAATTTCATTGCCGAAGCAGAAACGCTAGTTGTATTGCTCAAAGAATAAGTTAAGTCTGATGAGGTATTGAAGTCACCGTTTTCCAATAGTGAGTTCTCTAGTAAATCACTATCTGATTTATGGTGATCATACTGGGCGATT
Organism: Crocinitomicaceae bacterium; assembly: GCA_033791225.1. GTDB lineage: Bacteria > Bacteroidota > Bacteroidia > Flavobacteriales_D > Crocinitomicaceae > UBA4466. Next base: position 100,716 of record JASJHD010000014.1, on the reverse strand, counting down.
GAATTATTGTTTATCGCAATTAGAGATAAACAAATAAGTACCATGAACATCTTGGATTTAAAGTAACGTAGATTGTTCTTTCTTCTGTTTCGATAAGGGGTGCTTAATGATTTAAAAGTAGATGTGTTTTGAACTTTGTTTGAGTTACTAGTTGTGTTTTCGATTTGACTATTTATTGTTTTCATAATTGAATTGTTTGATTCGTTTATGAAGCCAAAGTAAAGGCATAGAAATCCTGCTTGCGACCTTCCTTGTAGGACAGGACACACCCCTGAGAGTGTGGACGTTTAATTGATAGATAGTCAGGGGGTTATCTAACTTCTTGATTTATGTAATTTGTGGGAGTAAGACCAGTTATTTTTTTAAAAATACTGTTAAAACTACTTTTTGAATTGAAACCACTATCGTAAGCTATACCTAACAAAGTAAAGTTCTTATTTGAAGAATCCAGCATTTTTTCCTTGACCAAATCTACACGATAACCGTTAACGAAATCGAAGAAATTTTTGTTGAGATTCTCATTAATTACTTGCGACAAGTGATTGGGTGAAATGTCCAAGTATTCAGCTACTTCTTTTAGCGATAACTTACCATCAGCATAAGGCTGTTCGCCCGTCATGTAGTCTTGTAAACGCTGCAAGTGACTTTCAGAATCCTCTTTCGACAAGCCTGATTTTTCATATTGTTTTTTTGGCTCATTCGAATCAGTGGATGGTTTGGGCTTTTCTGGAGTACTGTTTTCCTCAACCTTTACAGTTGGTGCAAAAATCATCTGTTGCTTGATGCCATAGTAGCCAAGTAGAAAGACGACTATTGTAACGATGGACTGAATAATATTATCCCCTATGCGGTAGTCAATAAACCTATTGAAATTAGACAGAAGATTGATAATTATCACTGTGACCCAAATCGCAATCATCATGTATACCACATTTCTCAACCATTTCAAATCAATGTTCTCTGTGTACGAAAATTGCTTGCGGATATTTATCGAGTGTTTTTTCAGCATTAAAAGACCTGCAATCATATAAATCGTTCCCCAAAAAACGCGGAACAGACCCATGATAAAAAATAGCGTTGTTCCAGAATCCTCAATAAGAAACTTGTCTTCATCTATTGAGCCTACGCTGTTTACAGTAAATTGTAGAAAAACGAAAACCGTAAAAAAGACATATGGAATGGCATGAATGAGAACAAGCGGGCTGAATTTTTGTGAGCTCTTGGTGTAGCTCGATATGTATAAATAAATCAGAGGAGCGATCAATATGCCGTCTGCAGTGTGTAAATAAAGGAGAATAGGATAATCGGTGTCAATTCCCATTACCTCCATTGCGTATACTAAAAGATTAAAACCCATCATCAACAGCATCGCCATCAGGTAATAATCCGCCTTTGATTTATTTTTTTTGTTGATGACCATGAATGTCAAGAAGAAAGCTTGAACGGCACCTACAATAAACACGATTTCCATAAAGTAGTTTTCAGTCTATGCAGTGGTATTCGCATCGAAGTGGTTAGAAAATTATGGAATAAAAATAGGGATTTTTTTTTACGGATTACCTCCAATTGAAGAATCGTGTGGAGTCCAATGGGACAGCCGAATATTATTAGTCAATAATGCCATTGTCTTATTTTAACAAAAAAGCCTTCTCATTTCTGAGAAGGCCTTTGTATCGTGAAATTAAGTTGATCTACTCTCGTTATTCAACAATTAATCTTTTTGAAACTACGGTTGCTCCTTCGCTAACGATTCGACAGATGTAGAGTCCAGGTACCATTGAATTTACATCAACATCAATAGGTTCATTGATTCCAATATCTGATTTGTATACTGTTACTCCAGACATGTCAACTATGATGAGTTCAGCCTTTTGTTCAGTTGTTACTTCCAAATCATCTAAGCGAATAGTAACAATGTCGTTTGACGGGTTTGGTTCAATAAAAAGTTTAGGTTCAACTTCTAAAGCTTTCCCTTCTTTAACATAACAACCACATTCAAAACTTGTCCAAGCAGAAAAGTTTCCTTCACCACACACCGAACGTATCCTCCAAGAGAAACAGTCTTCAATATCGGGAATGCTCATAGAGTTAGTATTTACAGTGAAGATCTCTGAGGTAGGATTACCCTCGCCCTCGCAACATGCATCATCATTATATGAAATTTCAACTTCATATTCAGTTGCTCCGGACATATCCGACCAATTCAGAAGGCAAACACCATTGTCCATTAGGCAGTTTCTGTCAACTGGTGGAGAACATCCAATTTCTGCCGCACACCCACATTGCTGCTCACTAAATTCCGAATAACATCCACTTGGGTATATTGCTCTTACCTTCCATGCGTGACTATCGGTTGATGGAGGCATTAAGAATATATTTTCTGTAGTAGTGTATGTCGTTTCGTATGGCAATGGGATTTCGGTACCTTTATAACATACAGGATCATTGGATAGAACGACAACTTCGTATCCAACTGCTCCAGGCACAGTGGTCCATGACAGAATTTCTCCAGCTGCAGGATCGCAGCAGCCTAGATTTGAAGGAGTTCCTTCGTCGATACTATCCACAGTGATTTCACCGCATACAATCAAAGCACTATAGCAGCAATTTCCTTTAACCACTACTTGTACAGAGTTTAGTCCATAGTGAACGTTTGCATCCACAATTAGACTAGTCGGTGTAAAACCTGTTACAGTACCATATGCTGCACTATATACTACAACACCATTTACTTTTACCTCCATTACGGAACTTGTAGCAGCAAGAAAGTCGAGATTCAAATGAGCGACTGGATCGAAAAGACATTCATTGATAGTAAAATGTCTCATATATGTATATGTTAGCGAGGTGGGTGATGCTGTGGAGTAGGACCATTCAAGATAATGGGAAGAATTTGGCTGAATTTTGCTGATCCATCGACCACATTCATTCTCTACTCCAAACAGAGCTGAAGTACCTTCGTCTAAATCCGCGGAGACAGGAAAAATTATATAGGTAGGTAAATATACGGAACCACTTATTTTGGCCGTCCAAACTGGATCAGTGCTGCCTAGTGACCCTTGTCCTGTAGTAAGATCAAAGACCTGCGCATTATAAGAGAAGCACAGATTTACAAGTAGTAGTGTTAAACTGATTGTTCTCAATCTGTTTTTTAGATTCAATTTTTTGAATAGTACTTTCATAGATGTTGGTTTTACGAGCAACTATTGGGACACTGAAAAGTATTCCGATAATTAATCGTGCTTTTTGAATAGTTTAAATTTTGCGCTAGTTTAAATTGTCTCAGTGAACAAACTGTTCAATAATGTGGCATTTGTGGTGAACCCCTGAGAAAATGTGGCGAACCATTGCATTTGAACATCTTAGTTGAATAAAAAAATGTTGAATCAATGAAAATTGTTTCCCTAATGAACAAGATTGAACTTTTTGTTTTTCCGAAATTTCATCAATTCGAAAGCTATAATTTCGCCGAACCTGAATGCATTCCAATTCATCTTTTTCCAAATAGATTTAGAGGTAGTTATTGGCTGAACATATTGGTTTATTATAAGCGATGTCGAGAATTCATCACTCATTCGTCTAAGGTTAGAATTGTGTCATCCGACACATATAGAATATTAACAGAACTAAAGAATAGTAGAGATGAGTGAAATACAACATTTGGAAACATTTAATGCAACGGCGGAAGGAAAAGGCTGGCCGACTTCCATAACAATTACAGGAACAGAATGGAATCTTCAAGCTGACGAGCCAGAAGAAGACGGAGGTTCTAACAGTGGACCGAATCCTATGCAGTATTTTATTGCTTCCTTGGCAAGTTGCCAAAATGAACAGGCGCAAGTTGTTGCTGAAGAGCTTTCTATTACAATTGATAAAATTGACATCACATTGGCGGTAGATTTAAATTTAGATGGTTTTATGGGATTGGATGACAATTCTGAATACTGCTTTAAACGAGCAAATTTTAATGCTGTGGTTCACGGCGAAATCAGTGAAGACCAAATTATTGAATTAGGTAAACGCGTAGATAGCCGTTGTCCTATTTTAAGTTTACTTCGCTCAGGTGGTTGCGAAATAGAGAGCTCTTGGAAATTAGCGTAATGATTATAAAATAAACAATATGGAGTGGTACATCCCCTTGACTATTATCCCTGGAATTGGACTAATAATTCTCTCAACTTCTAACATAATGCTTTCATTGAACACTGAAATTTCAGAATTAGAAGAACGTCAAAATAGGAATGTGGAAGTTATTCAAGCAAAGTTGACACAGCTTAAGCGATTGAGTATTTCTATTGTTTTTCAATACGTTGGTGTGCTTTTATTTTTAATATCTGGAATCGCACAATCAATCTTTCCAAGTGTCTTCAGTTTGTCTATAGGTGTTTTATTGATTGGAGTAACGGCTATCTGTGTATCTATATTGATCTTATTAGTGTACTCATTGAAAGCTGTACATATTCGACAACAACATTTGAAGTTGTAGTATTCATTCAAATGAGCGATTTTTTAAAAAATACGATCAGTATAAAAGAAACTTTATCTTACAAATAAATATGTGGGTACATGGATAATGATGTTATTTCAGAAACAACTTCCATAGAGCGTTGGGTGAGTGATTATGCAGATGATCTTTACAGTTGGGCATTTTATAAAACCAGTAATAAAGAAGTAGCCGAAGATCTTACACAAGATACTTTTTTAGCTGCAGCAAAGGGGGCTTCAAAATTTAAAGGAGACAGCAATCCAAAGACATGGCTGTTTTCGATACTAAACAATAAAATTGCCGACTATCATAAAAAGAAGTTTAAAAAAATGAACGCGGGGATCATGGAAGATGGAGACCAGAGTTCTTTTTTTAATGAGAAAGGCGAATGGCGCGAAAATAATTTACCTTCAATTTGGGAGAATTATGATGAACACCTTTTGGATAACAGCATGTTTAATGACGCATTGAAGCAATGTCTGCATGCCTTACCAGAATTGTGGTTTTCCGCAACAACAATGAAGTATCACTCCCAAAAAAAGGGAAGTGAAATTTGTCAAGAATTGGGCATTTCGGAGAGTAATTATTGGCAAATTCTTCACCGTTCAAAATTACAACTGAGGTCATGCCTCAACACAAATTGGTTTACTAAAGAAAATAAATAAGGATATGAGTTTGTCTTGTGAAAAAGCTACAGTTTTAATAGAAAAACAAACAATAACCCGACTTTCATTGGGTGAGCGTATTAAGCTCCGTATGCATTTGAATAAGTGTCAAGATTGTAAAAACTTCAAAATTGACTCAGAAAAAATGGATCAAATGATTAAACATCAAACACCTTCGACTGCCCAAAAATTGGAATTGTCGGCAAAGATAAAGCAGCAAATAATTGATAATTCTAAAGGAGAATAAGATTCTATTATTCGCCTTTTATCGACAGGTCATCATATAAAATAGTCGTAACTAGAGAATTTATTCAAACTCAACACCCTTGATATTAAAGGGATTCACATAAACTTCTTGTTTTTTCTCGAAATTATTTGTCAGGATTTAATCCAATGGACAACTATTCATGCAAACAAAATTAAAAGCATGAAAAGAAAAATAATTAGATATTCAATTTTAACAGTAGTGTTAGCAATTGTAATAGGAGGATCATACGGGGCATATGTTTGGTTTATGCCGCATAGAGATGTTCAGGCAACTCCAGTTGATTATACCATCGAAGCCACCCAATTAGTCAATGAGTATTTAGAGGACCCAACGAAGGCAAACGATAAGTACTTGCAAGAAGAAGGAGATTCTAAAATTATAGCGGTAACCGGAAGTATTATTTCTATCGAGACGGACATGAACGATCAAAAAGTTCTTCTGTTAAGAAATGAAGATGAAGAGGCTGGTGTGAGTTGCACATTCACAGCTGAGACAAATGCAAACGCCGAAAAACTACAAATTGGAGATCAAGTCACCATTAAAGGAGTGATACGTTCAGGAGCTTCTTATGACGAAGATCTAGAGATGTACGAAGATGTAATAATCGAAAAATGCGATGTATTACAATAACAAAATTCAAGAATTAAATCAATCAATAATTAAACTTAGAAAAATGAAAAAATCAATTTTAACATTAGCAATTACACTATTAGTTGGAGCATCATCCTTGTTTGCTCAGGAAACAAAACTGGTAAACAAAAATGGGCATATTTCTTTCTTTTCGCATACTGCAATAGAAGATATTGAGGCGCATAATTACAAAGTAACGAGTACCGTAGATATGACTTCAGGAGCAGTGGTCTTCTCAGTTCCTATGCAAAGTTATGAATTCGAGAAGGCAGCAATGCAGAAGCACTATAACAGCCCTAAATTTTTAGATACAAAGACATATCCAAAATCAAAATTCGTAGGAAAAATCACAAACCTTAGTGATGTGAACTTCTCTACAGATGGGACTTATAATGTAACAATCGATGGTGAACTTACGATGCATGGTGTGACAAAATCAATAACAGCATCTGCTACAATTGTTGTTAAGGGCGCTAAAATCACATTGACTTCAGAGTTGAAAGTTACTTTGGCCGACTACAAGATTGCGTTTGAAGATGGAAAGCCTTCAACTAACATCGCAAAAACAATTGACATCACTGTTAATACAGAATACTCGAGGTAAGGCAGATTAGCCATCTGAAAATGATCTTCAGATTTATTTAGCAGGCGGGATCTTGATTGGTTCTGCCTGCTATAGTAAATTAAGAAACGTAAACAATTTTAATCTTTCCATCAGTAGTTCTCTATACTTATTCGTTAGATTTTCCGTCCAATTGTATGAACGTAAGTATTGAACAAAATCATCGTCAGATATCATTACAGAGAAAATAAAGAACAATGAGAAATATGGGTTTATTAATACTGGGTTTACTATTATCGGCTTTTTTTGGATCGGCCCAAGAATCAAATTCACTTGATGAACCGATAGGATTAAATGTTGGTGATACTGTGACATTCTTTTCTGCACAGAACCAGTTTGATTCTACCTTTGTTTTAGCGGAGGCTTTAGCGGATGGCCTTGTAATTGTCGTATTTTATAGAGGTCAGTGGTGTCCGTACTGCAACAGACATTTAAGTGAACTTCAAGAGAACTTAGAATTGATTGAAGAAAGGGGAGCCACAATTATTGCAATATCTCCAGAAAATCAGGAAGGTCTTAACAAAACAAAAGAGAAGTCAAATCTTGAATTCACTCTGCTATCAGATGAAAATTATGATATCTGTAGAGCTTTTGATGTGCTATTTGTACCGAGCAAAGCAGATGTGAAAAAATACAACGCCTTTTTACGGGCGGATTTGGAGAATGCACATTCAAATGAGAACATTCTTCTACCTGTTCCGGCCACATTTATTATTGACCAAAATGGAATTATTGTTTGGCGACAATTTGACGAAGATTATAAACAACGATCAACCGTAGAAGAAATAATTAAAAACTTATAGTTATGAAAAAAGGAATAATAGGAACAGTGATTTTACTATTGGCCGTGAGTAGTTTGGCTTTTGTTGACAGCACTGAATTATCAGAAGAAACTGAAGTTGTGGTCAATTCTGAGGTAGCTGAATCCGAACTTAATGAAGAAATAGTTGGTATTGAGTTCTTTGAAGGAACATGGGTAGAAGCACTTGAAAAGGCTGAGGAAGAGAACAAAATGATTTTTCTAGATGCATACGCTACATGGTGTGGGCCGTGTAAACGTATGTCGAAAAATGTATTTACCGATCAAGAAGTAGGTGCATTATTCAACAAGAACTATATCAATTTTAAAATGGATATGGAGAAGGGTGTAGGTCCTCAAATGGCTAGAAATCTTGAATTACATTCATATCCGACCTTGTACATTATGACATCAGACGGTGAACCAATAACAAGTCAAGTTGGTTTTTCTGACGTTGCATCTTTATTAAGTTTAGGAGAATCTTCGCTTGAGGGTCAGTAATTGTTGTGATGAGAAAGAGCAATAAAATAAAGTCATCCGCATTTACATTTAAACGCCTATCCGTATTGATACTATTTGTATTGGTTGGAGCTAGCATGTTTTTCATGAATAGTTTAAAGGATGTACGTTTTGGATATGACATTGAGAATTTTTTTAGTCAGAATGACCCTTCAGTAAAATTTTATGAAACTTTTCGTGAGGAATTTGAAAATGAAAACGATTATCTCATTATTGGATTAACAAATGATGAGGGCATCTTTAATGAATCATTTCTGAATAAAGTAGATAAGCTTACATCGATACTCCAAAAGGACACCAATATTCGCAGGGTCTTTTCTCCAACCAATGTTTCTCGACAAGTAAAAACTCCATTTCTTGGATTCACGAGTATTCCGGCAATTCATGTAAACGATCCAACGAGGTATGAGGATGATAGGAAGCGTGTTTACGATTCGGAAGACCACATTGCCAGTTTGTTTTCATCTGATGGAACTTCAATACGGCTTGTACTCAAGTTGAACTCTCAAGTTGAACAAAAAGCGGGATTTGAATTACTGGGCGACTACAAACGAAAAGTTTCGAAATTTAAATTTGACGAAGTACACTTTGCTGGCAGATTAGAAACACAAGAATATTATATCAACGCAATGCAAGCAGAAATGAAGCTATTCGTTGGATTAGCGTTGGCTATTGTCATTATTACCTTGATAATAGTGATGAACAGTATCCGTTACAGTTTGTTGTCTTTGCTTACTATTTCTTTCGCAATAGTATCGACCTTCGGAGCAGTTGGAATGTCAGGAATTGAGATCAATTTAATGCTGATTCTGATGCCAGCTATTTTATTAATCATTGGAGCTTCTTCAAGCATACATTTTTTCTCCGATGTATCTCACAACTTACAGCAATACCCCACAAAACAGGAAGCCATTCGCGTTACTTTACGAAATACGGGACTCCCTATTTTCTTTAATGTTTTGACTACGTCGGCTGGGTTTTTCTCGTTAGCGCTCATCCCCGTAAAACCAATCCAATACTTCGGAATCCTAACTGGAATGGGGATTTTGATTGTTTTTATTTTCCTTATCTCCATTGGTATAGCTTCTTCATTTTTACTCTCAAGTCCACTGAAAGGAATTCGCCCAATGATCGAATTACCACGGATTAAACAGTTTCGAAAAAAGGGCTTAGTTGGAGGGTCGTTATTGGTCATTTTAATTTTCTTAGGATCTTTCTCATCAAGTCACCTAGACATCTCAAATCACTTTTTGGAAGATCTAAAGGACGACAGTTCACTGAAAAATGGGCTGAGCTATTTTGAAACTCATTTTGGAGGAATAAGACCCCTTGAAATAATTGTGAATTCTAAAACGGGAGAATCAATTGAAAATCTCAATTTTTTAAGAGACTTAGAGGTACTTGAAAATGAGATAGAGTCTATTTTTGAAGTGGAGTACGTAATTAGTCCAATTAATTTGGTGCGCTCCATTAATCGTTCATTACATGCAGATAATAAAGATTATTATGAGCTTCCGAAAAATGAAAGTGATCTAAAACGAGTGATGAGTATCGTTGAGAATAAGAACCTTCAGAGTACAACGAAGAATATGATCTCTAATCTCGGCATTCGTTTTTCTTCAAGGGTAAGGGATTTTGGAAGTAAGACTTTGGACGCAAAAAACGCACAATTATCAGCATTTGTAACGAAGAACTTACCAAACATAGAAATCCAATTTACGGGAGCCGCACACTTGATGGATCAGGCAAATTCAAAACTTGCGAAGAGTCTGATATATGGACTATTGTTGGCGATGGCCATTTCTTTATTGTGTGTGCTGATTATTACGAGATCATTTCGACTCACCATTTTGTCGCTTATTCCAAACATTTTGCCTTTGCTTTTTGCGACTTCCATTATGTGGATTTTTGAAGTGCCCTTGAATATGGGAACGGCGATGATCTTTTCTATCGTTTTTGGTTTAGCGGTAGACGATACTTTGCACTTTATTTTTAGATACCATCGCTTGAGAAAAGACTATAAAAACTCCTCAATTCCACGTACAGTACTTCTTTTACGACGTCCAATGATAGGGACTTCCTTAGTACTCGGTCTTGGTTTTTTAGTTTTTGGTTTTTCAGGATTTACCAGTATTTCAATTATGGGTATAATCGTTGGATTATCTCTATTCGTGGCACTTGTTACGGATTTCTATCTGTTGCCAATTTTATTGAATTATAGATTTTCATATAGAGCCAAGGCGAACTGCCAGCAGTCGGAAATTGAAAGAGTAAGTCCTTTTTCTCATCCCTGTTAATTTACAGAATTGCGAAACGTAATGAAGAGATTAATTGGACAAAAGCCTTTTCTGTTCACGATGAACCATTTGATAATTGAAATGCCCCTCTTGTAGTCAATTCGACCCAAAGAGATAATTGTACTTCATATTTCCTGAATAAGTGTTACCTTCATATGGGTTAATACTGTAACCACGCTACTATGAAAACACCAATATCAACAGGTCAATTGGTAAGAGTTTGTAAATCGTTTACTGAAAGTGAACTAATTTCTGAACGAAAAAATCTTGCTTTAGGAGCGTATAATATAAAGGGTGTCGACTCACAAAAAAGCATATTTATAATCAATACAAAATCGAATCAATAAAAACCAAAAATTATGAAAAGACTACTACTTATTGCGCTTGTACTACCAACAATTGGCTATTCACAAATAACGACAACCGGGTCGGGAGATTATTATAATCCACTGATGTGGGATTGCTTTTGTATTCCAACAGCCGGCGAGGATATGATAATAAATCACGATATGACGGCCACAATAGGTGTTCTAGTGGACGGCGGAAGTGTATTAATTAACACGGGAGCTTCATTAACAGTTAATCCAGGAGGAACTGGTGTCTGGGTTACCAATGGTGCGACATTCACAAACAATGGTGCCTTTAATCTGGAAGATGCTACTTTCTCTCAAGGAACAACGGTTACTTCTACTGGAACGATTGATGGAGATAGTTTGCTGAATCAAGGTGTCTTTATCAATAGCGGAACTTCTACAATTTATGATTTTGCGAATGATGAAGTTGCAGATTTTACAAATACTGGGCTTATGCAGATAGGGCACAACTTTAATAATCAGGGACTGGTAACAAATGAAGATGTTATAACTGTTGGATATGATTGTTCTAATTGTAACACGCAGGTGTTAGATGCCATGTTTATTAATAATGGAACTATGTGCGTTACCAATGACTTTGCTAATTGTCCGGGTGATACACTTTCTGGAACAGGGGAATACTACATTGGAGGTCTGAGTGCGAATAATGGCGTGTTTACGGGAACATTTGACTATTTCACACTTAGTGGTACATTCCTCAATTTAGGAGTGATAGAACCTACAGTTAACATTGCTACTGGAGTTGGTTCTTGTTTTTTAGGATTGTCTGAAGAGGAGAGTGTAAACTTGGTTGTGTATCCAAATCCTACAACAGGAGCTTTGAAATTAAATGTTGAGGACGTTAACGGAGCAATAAGCGTTAAAGTGCTGAATGTTTTGGGGCAAATCATTTCCGAAGATTCTTTTGAATCATCAAATGAAATTGATCTGAAAATAGAAGGAATAGCTGGAATGTATATTCTTGAAATCAATACAGAAGATGGAAAGACTGCTAGAATCAATGTAATTAAGAAGTAAATCAAACTTTATTAATGGGCCCGTTCTTCCGGTAATTATCGGAATGGACGGGCTTTTTGTTTTCAAAATCACGTGACTTTTAGTCTCACTTAGGAATTGTTAAGTCAAATCGAAGTTTTTGATTTTATCAGCAATAGATCGGTCATTACATAAGTGAACGACTTTGTTTTGACCTCCAAATTTCCCCATTTCTTCCATATACATTTTGAAGCCGTTGGGCTTAATCACTGTTATTTTCAATTTCTGAAGAACGGCTCCTGTTATTAGATCATTGTAATAAATGTTCTTTTCGCAAATTAGCGCATCAAGTTTGTGCTGAAATGCGACCAAATCATCTGGATGCTCTTTAAACTCAATGAACCATTCATGATAGGGTAATTCACCTTCAGCTACACTCAATTGTGGAGCAACCGTAAATTCTGTGATGTCAACATTCTCCAACTGTGCTATTTCTTCTATAGCTGATTCTACCTCCTCTGCTATTACATGTTCTCCGAAGGCTGACAAGAAATGTTTAATTCTCCCAGTAACTACTATTTTATAAGGTTTTATGGATGTAAATTTGACGGTGTCTCCTAGTAAATAGCCCCAGAAACCAGCATTTGAATTAAGTACTACTGCGTAGTTCTTGTTCAATTCCACATCCTTGATGCAAATCCGCTCAGGTGAACTACTCATGGCCTTTTCAGCCGGTATGAACTCATAAAAGATATTTTCATCTAGAAGTAATAGTAGGTCCTTCTCGCTTTGTTTGTTTTGATACGCAAAAAATCCTTCTGAGGCTGGGTACATTTCCAGAAAGTCAATATCTGGCCCTAATAACTTCAAAAACCGTTTTTTATAGGGTTCAAAATTGACTCCACCAACAACGATGAGTTGCAGTTCAGGAAAAACCTCTTTAATGGTTTGCTTACCTGATTTTTCCAAAACCTTTTCAAAATACATTTGCATCCAAGGTGGAATTCCTCCGATGAGCGTCATTTTCTCATTCATTGTTTCGGTCACAATTGCATCGACTTTCTCCTCCCAATCAGATATACAATTCGTTTGAAATGAAGGCAATCTATGCTTTTGAAGATAGTTTGGTACATGGTGCGCTACGATACCTGACAATCGGCCAATTTGTATTCCATTCTTCTGTTCTAGTTCAGGGCTCCCCTGAATAAAAATCATTTTACCATTTATTAGATTTGAGTGGCCTGATTCATGAATATAATTCAACAATGCATCGCGAGCGCTATTGATATGATTTGGTAATGAAGCCTTAGTAATGGGTAAAAATTTGGCCCCAGAAGTTGTGCCAGAACTTTTACAGAGATAAATAGGTTTTCCCGGCCATAGAACATCTGATTCTCCAGCCACAATACGATCAAAATATGCTTTCATCCTTTCATAATCTCGGATAGGAACGCTCTTTTTAAAGGAATCGTAATCGGTGATAGTTTCAAAGTTATGGTCTTTTCCAAAGGCTGTTTTCTTGCCCTGAACAAGTAATTCCTGCAAGGTATTTCTTTGCAAAGTAATGCCATTAGACATCCACTTGTCTGTTTTTTTTGCGATCCTACGTGCAAATATTCGGGTGAAAATTTCTTTTAATGACATAACTAGTGAATTTGGGAGAATTCTAAGAATTTTAAATAAACTGAAGCGCCGCTATGGAGTGCTTTGATTGGAATTCTTTCATTTTCTGCATGAATACACTTCAGAAAGTCTAGATCTAATTGTATTGGTATTATGGAGTATCCTTGAATGCCGTACGCACGGAATTGTCCGATATCACTATAGTTAGGAAGGATAATAGGGATCACATTCGAATTGTCATAAGATGCTTCAATAGCGGATTCTAAGTTCTTATAAAATGATGTTTCGGAACTTGAAATAGGAGATGGTTCCATGGTCTCAATTATTGATATTTTAATACTATCATTCTCCAAAGCATCAGAGATAAATTTCATCATTTTTTCTTGAGGAAATTCCGGAAGTAATCTACAATCCAAAATAGCAGTTGCATTCTGGGGAATCATGTTAATCGTTGAGTTATTATTGCCTATTGAAGTAATAGTTACCGTATTTGAAAAAAGAGCAAAAATTTCAGGTTGCTTTCTTAGTTGTTTTGAAATAGTTGATTTGAATAAAACTGGGTGCTTTAGAATGAACTTGCTCATTCCCGATCTTTGCTCTGCTATAAACTTTAGAATTTCTTTGTTTTCTTTAATATAAATGAGAGGTGTTTTTTTCTGAGCTAAGTTTGATAAGGCAATGGCCATTTCTTTATTTGCATACTCTTCGGGCGTCACTGAACCATGTCCTGATGTAGGTATTGACAAGTTTAACTCCAGCCATAATGGTCGCTTATGCGCCAAGGATATACCAAATATCGGTTCTTCATTCTCTGACCCAATTAATTCGCCAAGCTCAGTTGAACCCTCACCAATAACTACGGCTATGTTGAGTTCCGATAAATGATTTTCTAGCACGTATTGTGCTCCGCCATCGCACAGAGTTTCTTCGCAAGACACAGCTAAAAATGTAATGTTGTAATTTAAATTTTCTCCAAGGTGATTAGATTTAAATTCGAGTAAACTGAATAATTGCATGATTGCAGGTCCTTTATTATCGAAAGCACCTCGCCCCCAGATATCAGTTTCTGTGATAAAACCTGAATAGGGAGGATAGGTCCAGAGATTTGAGTCGCCAGCATCAACAACATCAATGTGATTCAATAAAACGATGTTGGGAAGAGAATCACTTATTGGAAATAGAGTTGCTGCGAAATTATAATTGCCATTTTCACTCCCATAATTATATATGTGCAACCCGTTTTCATCACAAATGTTTTTCAGCCATTCACCAGCATTCTTCTCTTCACAGCTTAATGATTTTTTTTGGATGTATAGGCTAAGCACTTCAGGAGCGGTGAACATCTCATTATCAATAGAAATTCTAAAGGAAGAATCAGTCGTGCAAGCAAGTAGATTCGAATTGCAGCCGAATAGTATAATAAAAAGACAAATAAGGATCCTTTTCATAGGGCAAGTATATGCTTAAAAGCTACAACAAAATACTAAATGAAAATATGATAATTGTCAATTAAACATTTCGATCATCAACAGCTTCTATGTGGATATCAACAAGATTAATTATCTTGTCTACCGAACGAATGGTTTGGTCAAAACTACTACTATGGAAGCAGAAAAGAAATGGTATGAAAAGGCAGAATGGATTTATATACTGGTGCTATTGTTTTGGCCGGTAGGCTTGTTTCTTCTTTGGAAGAATAAAGAGATCCCCAAAAAGAACAAGTTAATTATGACAGGTATCTTTTTGGTGCTTTTAGTGATTGGTCTATTGATGAATGGGGAGAAAATATTCGATGAACTTTTCAGAATGATTAGAAGATTAACATAAAGTAAACTTTTGTATCCGTCAATTCTTTTCGATCAATTATGAGCTCGAGGAGAAAATGTTACGGTACATCTTCCGGTTCTAGAACTCTGGGAGGTGGTGGAGGCGGAGGATACTCTTCTGACCATAGATTATTGAGTAAAGAGTAAGTGAGATCAAATATTTTCAATGGATAGAGAGCTTCTAAGGCATTTAATTTGGTTTTATCTTCGAGGGATTTCGTAAAGGAATTTCGATAGAATATTGATAGATAAGATTCATTGAAGTGCTGTAACGAAGCTTCATTGCGTAAAGAAAGTATCGATGTAAAAATTGGATTTAAAATTTCTTCTCTGGGATTGTAGTTCTCTGGGTACATAATACGAATATGTGCCTGAATATGTATTTCAGGCAGCTCTTCCAATTGCAATGTTTCAAGAACAATGAGTTTCTTTTTCCATTCTTTGACAATCATCCATTTGAAGACAACGATATCACGTGAAATATTTTCAATTTCTTCAGTCGCCTTGGCGTCTTCAACAACTACGTTTATCGCGTTAGCTATTTCAGTGCGAGAAACTCTTGAATACATTGGGGAATTATTGGTGGGATCATTTTGTTCTCGGTTGGTAATGTAAAATGCAATAGTCGCTTCAGTGATATCTTCATTAATTTCCAGATTCACTAACTGTTCACCATTTTCAGTCATCTCTATTTGTAGAAAGCACCGTTCTTCGATAGGCATGAAACCGCATCCAGGATTGAAGTCGGCTTGGTACATTTTCTGAGCATATATTTGTGTATACATTTCCTCAAATAAACTATCTACAACGGCTAAACTGTCCGCAGTACTCAAGGAACTAAAATCAGGAGTAGCATTCGTTTCTTCAGAATTACAAGAAGTAATGAATGCGATTGTCAAGAACAAGAATGGGGTGAAACGAAGTGTTTTCATAAGCTATAGATCACTTTGGCTATTGCAATAATTGTACCATGCCAAGTGGGCTTTTTTAATGTTAGCTGTGAGAATCAATTGCTTAAAGACCTAAACATTTCTGCTATCGAAACCTTCTTCTTGATTTGTAAATATACACAGAACCAACTATGATCATTGCGAGACTTCCGAGTGATACAACTGCTATTAATAATATAATCAGAATTAATTGTCCCAAACAACTCCCATAAGAACTAGAATTCGTAAGACTACCCCCCCCTCCGCCGGCGAGTAGGATGATTAGAAATAGGACTTCTAGAACAAGTCCAATACAGAGAAGGACGATTCCAGTTACGTATTGTTTTTGTACACCGATTCTATTCCCTCCAAGAGATGGGGTTTGCTTCTTCAGTTTATTGAGCTCATTTATGTCATTTTTAACATCCTTTAGCTGAATGGTGTTTGATCCTAATGCTTGCACCGAGTTGATCATAGAACGAATTGGATTATCAATGTCAATCGTCTCTAATTCTCTTAAGGTAGAGTCGATAGTGGCTATATAAACAGCTTCATTTATTGAATCCGCTAGAACAGCTCTAAGACTATTTTCCGCAGAAACTTGCTGTTCTTTTGGTTCAAATTTTTGTCGATTTGAATAACGAATTTTATTATTTGAACAGCTGAATAAAATAATACAAACGATTAAACTTCCAGTAATTACTCTCATACTTGAAATTAAGAGTTCATAATATTTGAAACAATGACCTTTATCATAATAGTCTTGGCACCTAGAGGTTAATACCCAAATGATCGCTTCTTGTTTATTATTACCCTTTTTAACTAATACCGTTTATAGATTGAATAATTTATTCATATTTGCACTCTAGTAACAAACAAGACATGACACAGAACACTTATTTTATGTATTTCTATTTTTCGAAGGACATTTGAGAGTGATCGTTTTATAAATATACTTTAAAGCCTGCTCTCAATGAAAGCAGGCTTTTTTTATGCACTAACATGACATTAATGCACGCAACATATTATTTCTTTTTTAACACGCTTCGGGGTGATTAGGGAGATAATATGCACCATCGAAAATGCTAGCCTTTCTCCTATAGAGAAAGGCTTTTTTTATAACCAATAATTAAAATAGAATGAAACAAAAAATTGCAATCCAAGGAGTGAAAGGAGCTTTTCATGAAGAAGCCGCAGTACATGTATTTGGAAACAACATCGAAATCGTTTCCTGTTTGACCTTCCAAGAAGAAATTGGGAAACTGGAGAATGGTGAAGCCGATGCGGGCATTATGGCAATTGAGAACACTATTTCTGGTACTATCCTGAATAATCTGGAGTTGATCCGTACATCTTCTGCCTGTATTGTTGGAGAGGTCTATTTACGGATTCACCAGAATTTAGGAGGTATTCAGGATGCGTCCATTTCCGAATTGAGAGAAGTACGGTCGCATTACATGGCGCTCAACCAATGTCGAGATTTTTTCGGAGTAAATCCAGAAGTGCATTTAGTGGAGGGGCAAGATACAGCGCTTTGCATTCGTGAGGTCGCTGAATTGCAAGATCCAACTATTGCTGCAATCGGCAGCAGATTGGCAATTGAACAATACGGGCTTGAACTTTTGGTGGAGAACATTGAAACTGATCCGAACAACTTCACGCGTTTTGCAGTCTTGAAGCTCAAAAGCGATGTCGAATTAGGGAATAAAGTAAGTCTCTCTTTGGTATTGAAACATGAATCAGGAGCACTTTCAAAAGTCCTAACCCTGTTGCATTTATTGAATGTGAACTTAACTAAAATTGAATCGGTGCCAATGGTAGGTAAACCATTTCAATATCGATTTTTCCTTGACCTTATTTTAAGCAAGAATGTAAGTTTCGAATCAATGAAAGAAACTTTAACCCCTCTAGCGGAGGAATTAAACATCATGGGAAGATACAAGTCAATGAATGAATGAATGAATGAATAGTGAACAACAATTGATATGAAAACAGCAAAACGATTGAATAAAATAGTAGAATACTACTTCTCTAAAAAGTTAAAGCAAGTCTCTGAAATGAATGCGAAAGGTGCAAACATCATTAACCTTGGAATTGGGAATCCCGATCAACCTCCACCAGAAGAAGTGTTGAATGAACTTCATTTAACCTCTCTTTTAGGAGATGCAAATGGATACCAGAGCTACCGTGGATTATTGGAATTGCGCGAAGCGATAGCGTCATGGTCTGAACGGGTTTACGGGATTTCACTTGATGCCGAGCGCGAAATCCTTCCAATGATGGGGTCGAAGGAGGGAATCATGCATATTTCTCAAGCGTTTGTCAATCCTAGTGATGAGGTGTTGATTCCTAATCCTGGCTACCCAACATACAGAGCAGTTTCAAATATCGTTGAAGCCGAAGTTTTGAGTTATGATGTGATTCCAAATGAAAGCATTGATCTCGATCAGGTCGAAAGGAGAACTTCTAAGAAAACAAAAATTCTTTGGTTGAATTTTCCACATATGCCTACAGGACAAGCACCGAACAAGGAGAATCTTCAGAAATTGATTTACCTAGCGAAAGAAAAAGGATTTCTGATTGTAAATGACAATCCATACAGCACGATTTTGACTGATGATTATTTCAGTATTTTCCAATTGGACGAAGCAAAATCTGTGTGTTTAGAACTCAATTCCTTAAGTAAGTCTCACAATATGGCAGGTTGGAGAATTGGTTGGCTGTCAGGAAGAAGAGAGTTAATTGATGCAGTTTTACTGGTCAAGAGTAACATGGATTCCGGAATGTATAAACCCTTACAATTGGCTGCGGCAAAAGCGTTAAAGTTGGACTTGAATTGGATAGAGGAATTGAATGTCATCTATTCAGAACGACAGAAACACGCTTTTCAAATTTTAGATTCTCTTGAGTGTGAATGCGATGCGCATGGTGTAGGATTGTTTGTATGGGCGTCAATTCCAAATCGATGGAGTAGTGGGGAGGAGCTAACTGAATTTCTCTTGCATGAGGCTAGTGTATTCATCACACCAGGGTTTGTTTTTGGCTCGAATGGAGAAAGGTTTATTCGTATTTCTTTATGTACACCAATAGAATTGTTGAAAGAAGCGTTGGGCAGAATTCAACAGCTCAAAGGATATTCTTCAATGAGCTCATACCAAATGGAAAAGACTGCTGAAAGATTAGTTGAGCCAAACATTACACTAAGAAATGGAACAAAGAGTATTGAAGAATTGCGAGAATCTATCAATACCGTGGATGCAACAATTCTTGATTTACTTGCAAACCGAATGAATATAGCGCAAAGGATAGCGGACTACAAAAGAGCCGCAAACATGTCGATTTTACAGGAAAACAGGTGGAATGATCTATTAGAAAACCGAATGGATATAGGACGAGAGTTAGGACTGTCTACTGAATTTATCACGCGAGTATTTGAGGCAATTCACACCGAGTCTATTGAGCATCAAGAGAAAGTACTTTGTTCAATTTAAATCGTCAATTATTTTTATATAAATTAGTGCTCTATGGAGGAGTTTATCAATAATGAATATTTTCATCTTGCCTTAAGTATACTGTGTTTGGTGTGGGGTGTGAAAAACTTGAAAAAGAATGGGTCGGACAAAAAGCATAGTACAACCTTCTTATCTATGGACAAAGGATATTCGTATTTGCTGATTGCATTTGGAGGTGTGCTAATTGTTTGGTCCATGATCAACATAATTGGTTTAGCTCAATAATTCAATCTACAATCCTTTAGTGTAGTGAAACAGACTAGCCTTATCAAATAGTTGTTTGTTTTCAGTATGAAATACTTTTTAACTTGATAGGGAATCGTTATATTTATGTTTAAACAATAACTACCACACAAGAGACTATGAGAGTAGAAGAGATAATGAGTTCACCGGTTGTGTTTACACAGAAGACCGTTAAAGTTTCAAATCTGAAAGACATGTTCACGCGCAAAGGAATTAATGCAGTTCCTGTGATTGATGATGATGGAACCATTTCAGGTATTGTATCCTCCAGCGATTTGGTTGCTTGTCATGATGAATCATTGCTTGTTGAAGAAGTAATGTCTGATCGTGTACATATTGGTGTTCGACATAACAGAGTTAAAGATGCTGCTAAAATTATGGTGAAACATGGAGTGCATCACCTCGTTGTCATGGACGATGGTAAAGTAATTGGCATGTTGAGTTCTATGGACATCATCAAAGCATATGCAGAAGAAGTTTAATTAAGTTCTTTTGTTTTACTGATGACTTCTTCGAAATTGAATAATTGAGTATCCAGCATATGTGAAGGACTGATGTTTTGTAGTGCACCAAATATAGAGCTGGATCTGCCTGGAAATTCATCTTCCCATTCTTTCAACATCTTCTTTACTTTTTTTCGCATCATATTTTCTTGAGAGCCACATAAGGTGCATGGAATGATAGGGAAATTTCTGCCTTCAGAATAAATTTCTATTTCTGATTCTTTACAAAATGCCAACGGTCGAATTACGACATGACGGCCATCGTCTGTTACATACTTGGCAGGCATCGTTTCAATCTTCCCTCCGTTGAACAAATTCATGAAAAATGTTTCCAAAAGATCATCGCGGTGATGACCCAACGCAATTTTTGTTGCACCTAATTCATCTGCGGCAGTATAAAGATTACCTCTTCGAAGACGAGAACATAGACTGCACATTGTCTTGCCAGCTTCAATTTTAGCTGTGACAATGCTATACGTGTCTTTCTCCAAAATTTTATAATCAACGTCTAATTTGCTCAGGTATTTTGGCAAAACATCTTCAGGGAATCCTGGCTGTTTCTGATCCAGATTTACCACAACAATATCAAACGAGATGTCCGATTCTTTCTGATAATGTAATAACATATCAAGCATCGTATAGCTGTCCTTTCCACCCGAAAGACATACCATGATTTTATCACCTTGTTCTATGAGAGCGTATTTTTGCCATGCTTCCCAGACATCTCTTCGAAGGTGTTTTTGAGCTCTTTTTATTGATGCTTGATCCATGCAGCAAAGTTAATTCAATCTTGATTGTTCAACAACATTTCCTTGTAATCCTCTGGAATTATTTTTCCCAATTGTTCGGCTCGTTTAGCATCAATAACTGCTTGCTCAACGTTACCCATCATGAAATAACTTTGAGAGCGCAAAAAGTAAGGTTCACCCGAGTTTGGTTCAAGCGGCATCGCTCGTTCAAAATCTGCTATAGCCACAGGGTAATCTTCCAAGTTATAGTACAAAACCCCTCGGTGACGGATATAAAGGGGATTGTTGGGCTCTAACTCTATCGCTCTTGTAAAGGATGTTAATGCTTCTGCTACTTGGCCCTTGATCTTGTAGGAAATGGCCAAATTGAAATGGGCAAGGCCATAACTATCATCATACTCTGTAGCAGCCTTAAAATGCTCGAAAGCCAACTCGGAATTCTGCATTTTGGAATAAATCACACCAAGATTTAAATGGGACTTGGCATAACTAGGATCAAGAATTAAGCTTTGATTGTAGAGATCAATAGCCTGTACATAACCCTCTTCTTGTTCGCAAAGTAAGCCTCGTTCATAGAGTGCTTGGGGAATTGGGGAAAGGGAGATGCTCTTGTCCAAATCTTGTCTGGCGCCATTGATATCTTTCTCCTGAAATCGGTGCATACCTCTGCTCATGTAAGCCCATTCGCTCTCAGGGTATTGTTCAATAACCTTGGACCATAGTGTTTCACTATCCTTCCAAACTTTTGATTGCTGACGGGTTTGAAAAGCCAAAAACAAAAACCAGAGAATTATCACTCCTAGGAATCCAAAACGCATTTTGTAAAATTTCTTACTAAGAAGAAATTGAATTCCCAGTCCAACTAAATAAAACAAACCGATGTATGGAACATATGTATATCGTTCACTACTGATGGTCTTACCAAATGGAATGATTTGGAGTACTGGACTTATGGTAATTAGAAATAAGGCAATCCCAAAAAATATTTTTGGCGATCTTTTGAACCAGCGGAATAGGAAAAACAACAATGCACAAAACGGAATCATTGAGGCATAAAAAAGCATTGATAGTGCAGGGGACCCTCTAAACGGGAAAGGGTGAAAACTGGACAAATTTATTGGCGCAAATACTTTAAACAAATATTCGAGGACATTATACGACCCAATAAAAATCGTTTTTTCCAAGGGAATCTCTGTTAACGCGTTCATTGAATCACTTGCCTGTTGGCCGTATTTTGCCATGATCAATGCCAATACTGAAAGAATAAAAAATGGCAATTTCTCTAATAGCACCTTTGTTGTAATTTTTCTTTTGAGTAAATAATCCAACAATAGCAGAATGATTGGCAAAGTAAAGCCTAAACTTTTTGAAAGAAGTGAACAGATGAAAGCGAGCAATGCGACGGAGTACCAGAGAATTTTGTTTCGCTGTTCTCCCCTCGAATAATAGACATACGAAATGAGTGTGATTAAAAAGAAGAAGGTATAGAGAACATCTTTTCTCGCCGAGATCCACGCGACTGACTCCACATGCATAGGGTGCATTCCAAAGAGTAGTGCACCAACGAAAGCAGCCAAAGCTGGAGTCTGTATTTTTTTGAAAAAATAATAGGCAAGAAAAGTATTGAACAGATGAAAAATTAGATTGGTCAAGTGGAACCCAAATGCATTTACCCCCCAGATTTGATAATCTATTCCAAGAGAAATTAAGGTGAGTGGATGGTACAATCCAACTTGATGACCAGTAGCGAAAAGAGTGTAAATCCCACCACTTGATAAATCTTGAATCAAAGGGTTTTTCAATACATAGGCGGGATCATCCCAATTGACCCAACCATTCTGGAAAGTAGGGAATAGACAAATCAATACCAATATTAGTAGTATAGATAGGACGGCAACCGTAGGTAATCTATGATGATCTGATTTTGATGTCTCCGCCGTGGTTTTCATTCTGAGCTAAAGTAGTTAATCTTGTTATTATCTCTTTTCTTCAATTCTGATAGAAATCATGTCATGTATGTTAGCTTGCGCCTTTTCTTGGTTCAATTGTTGCAAATCTGATAGAAAATCATCATCTTAATATATGGTTGGTAAAACACTTATTTTACAAGGAGGAGGTTTCCGCACAGCATTTACTGCTGGAGTTTTGGATGCTTTTCGTACACATCATTACAATCCATTTGATGGATACGTAGCTGTGTCCGGAGGCGCAATAGCTCTGTCGTATTATTTAAGTGATCAATACAGATGTTATTATGACGCGTTGTGCTTGCTGGCAGAAGATAAACACTTCATGAGTTGGAATCGCTTAATCTCCCCAATGGGAGTGATGAACGTTGACTACTTTAGAACTGTCGCTGAAGAAATTATACCATTTGACATTGATAAGGCATTAGAGACAGTGGAAGGAAAAGAGATGGCAATAGTACTGACAAATAGGTCAAATGGTGCGGCACATTATTACCATCCAGATCGAAAGCATTGGATTGACGCTATCATAGCTACATGCACATTGCCATTCGTTACAAAAGGAAGTCATATGTTACATGGTGAAGATTTTATGGATGGAGGCTGGAGTGATCCATTA
Source organism: Crocinitomicaceae bacterium (assembly GCA_033791225.1). GTDB lineage: Bacteria > Bacteroidota > Bacteroidia > Flavobacteriales_D > Crocinitomicaceae > UBA4466. The sequence goes on along the minus strand of JASJHD010000014.1, from coordinate 77,110 downwards.
CCCGTAAAATGGGCGTTTGATCATGGTGCTAGAGATATCGTCATAGTTCGTACTTCACCTAGTGAGTTAAAACTTGAGCAAACTTGGTCAGATTATTTCGGAACTTATATCTATTCTTCCCAAGGAAAATTAAAGGCGTGTTTCGAAGAAAACCATTTAAAGTATAATGACTCCGTGGATTTCATGAATAATCCTCCTGAAGATTTGAATCTGATTCAAATAGCGCCTGAAGCGCCACTACAAACCGGCACATATTCAAACAATGTTAAGTTAATTACTGCCGATTATCGCCATGGTTTAGACTGTGGTTTGCGTTATTTATTACGGAATTCGAATGTTTAATTATCCACCTGTTTCCTTAAATATCCATTGATATATAACAAATTTACAGTAGGCTCTAAATATTAATGGACTTCTCCTCAACCTTTTAGTCAAATTCTTCGTTCTATTCTTTTAGTGTACCAAGGTTGGTACTTAAATAACAATTTATTAACTTTACCCTTCGTAAAAACTAAAACGCAATTATGAAAAAGATTTACTTAAGTGTTTTATCTGTAGCAATGGTCTCAGGACTTAACGCTCAGATCAGACAAGATGTTCCTGCACTGAGATCTAGCGATCCGTCAGAAGCAAAACCACTTGCCGTGGGAAATGAAATTAAAGCTCTTCCACTTTGGGAGAACACGTTCGATGATGCAAATGATTGGGTACTTGATCACGACGCATCAGCATGTTCATTAGATTGGGAAATCGGAATGGGCTTAGCATGTCAAGGGTCATACCCAATTGATAACAACAATGCTTTCGCTTCAACTACTGCAGCAGATGGTTACGCAATTTTAGATTCAGATTTCTACGGCGGATCTGCTGGTGGTTCTGAAGTTGAGAATAGCTGGATGACTACTGCTGCCCCTATTACTTTAGGTGGATTTACAAATGTTGTTGTACAATGGGAATCAATGTACAGAAGTTTCAACTCTGAGATGCCATATATCGTTATTGGTTATGGTGATGGTGCTGGTAACGTTGTTTGGCCTGTTTTAGATCCTTTAACGGATGTTTCAGCAATGCCTAACGTTTATCAAGCAATGCCGAATGTTGTTCAACAAGCTTTGACTGGTAACCCAGAAATATTTCAATTGAATATTTCTGCAGCCGTTGCAGCTGCTCCAGACCCAACTGATCTTTACTTACGTTTCCACTGGACTGGAACATGGGGGTATGCTTGGTTTGTTGATGATGTACAAATCATTGAGCAACCAGCTGATGATATTCAATTACTTTCTGCTTGGATCTCTGGTTCAGGAAACGAAGGAATTGAGTACGGAAGAACTCCTTCTGACCAAATTGATGCAGATTACTTAGTAGGTGGTCAAGTATTTAACTTTGGTATCAATGATCAAACTGCTATTGCAGTGGATGCAGTCTTTACAGGACCATCTGGATTCACATCAAATAGTACTTATGCTTTGTTAGAAGCTGATTCTACTGTTTTCCTTGAGCAAACTGAAGCTGCAGTTTCTGCTGTTGGCGCGTACGCTGGTACTTATGTTGCTACGTCTCAAGGTGAAATGGCTGGAGCTAACTTCGGTAATAACACTTACATGAGAAACTTTGAAATTACTGATGATCTTTATTCAACTGATTTGATCGGTGGTCACCCAGCAGGATACGAAGATTTGACTTCTACTGGTACTACATCATTTACAGATGCAGAAGACGGATTAGTATGTGCTAACATGTACCATATTAAGCAAACTGAAGAGGTTCACTCTCTTATAGTAATGCTTGCTACTGGAACTGTTGAAGGTGCTGAGGTTTATGGATCAATTAAGGATACTGTTTCATTCTTCGCGGATGACATGACTTCTTTGTACAATACTACTGCACTTGTTGTTTCTGCTGCTGATATCGCAAACGGATACATTCGTTTGGATTTCCCTGGTGGAGCAACATTGGCTCCAGGTGCATACTTTGCTGCTATTGAAATGTACAGCCAAGGTAACACGTTCGATATCCGTATTTTGGATGATAGAACTGTTGCACAACCATGGTACGCTTCTATGATTTACATCCCTGGTGATGCTGCTTACTCTAACGGTGATGCTTTCGCGATCCGTATGGAAGCTAACCACGTTGGAACTGATGAGTTATCATTAGACGGTGTTTCTGTATATCCTAACCCATCTGAAGGAATTGTAAATGTTACTAACGCTAACGGCGCTTCTAACACTATTACAGTTACTGATATGGCTGGTAGAGTTATCATGACTACTGTTGCTACAGCAACAACTACTCTTGATTTATCTGCTAACGGTACAGGAATGTACGTTGTTACTGTATCTAACGATAACGGTTCAATCGTAGAAAGAGTTGTGATTAAATAAGCATTGTTGCTTTTAAAGTAAATCACTTTGATATAGAAAGGGGTTGACGGAAGTCAGCCCCTTTTTTTGATCTATAAAGTCACATCTTTGTTTATTTTTGCATTGAAAGATGCGTGCTACGCAAATTGAACAAATAAAACAAACGAATGAAAGCATATGTATTTCCAGGACAGGGAGCTCAATTTTCAGGAATGGGGAAAGATCTTTACGATAACTCTGAAGTGGCAAAAGAACTTTTCAATAAAGCGAATGAAATCTTAGGATTCGACATTCAAAAGATCATGTTTGAAGGCTCTGATGAAGAACTTAAACAAACAAAAGTAACGCAGCCAGCAATTTTTCTTCATTCAACGATATTGGCAGCATGCCTTGGTGATGCATTTAAACCGGATATGGTTGCAGGACACTCCTTAGGTGAATTGTCTGCCTTAGTAGCGAATAAGGTGTTGAGTTTTGAAGATGGTCTTCGATTGGTTTCGAAAAGAGCTTTAGCGATGCAAGCGGCATGTGAAAAAGAACCTTCGACAATGGCAGCCATCATTGGAATGGAAGATAGTGCAGTAGAAGAGATTTGCGAAACAGTAGATGGTGTTGTTGTTGCAGCTAATTATAATTGCCCTGGACAATTGGTGATTTCTGGTGCAATTCCGGCAGTAGAGAAGGCATGTGAACTATTGACAGAAGCAGGTGCTCGCAGAGCTCTTGTTTTACCTGTAGGTGGCGCATTCCACTCTCCTTTAATGGAACCTGCAAGAGAAGAGCTTGCAGCGGCAATTGAAGCCACAACATTCAATGATCCAATCTGTCCAGTATATCAAAATGTACCGGCCAGCGCAGTTTCTAGTCCAGACGAGATTAAAAAGAACTTAGTAGCACAATTGACAGCTCCAGTTCGTTGGACGCAGACAATGCATGCAATGATTGACGGCGGTGCAGCCGAAGTTGTTGAAGTAGGACCTGGAAAAGTTTTACAAGGATTATTTAAAAAGGTTGATAGAAAATTCCCAGTCTCTAGCGCAGTGCTGGATTAGGAATCTTCAATATTTATATGAAACTCCCAATGAAAGTTGGGAGTTTTTTTTGTCTTTTTTATGGAATTGCCTCTTTGTCGCATCTCACTAGAGAATTTAATCTAAAAATACAGCGTATGAAAAGTTTAGTAGTTATTGCGGCACTTTTGTTATCAGGACAAATATTCGGACAAGGTGCACTTGGAGAAGTGATGGGAGAAGTAAGAGATCAAAATGGAGCGGTTATTTATGACGCTACGGTCTTTATCGATGACAACGGAAGTTTGTATCGTACAAAAACAGATTATGAAGGTCGTTTTAGAATTTCAGGAATTCCTGCTGGAAGATATATTTTAAATGTGCGTCAATATGAAGATACAATGACAAACATTCTCGTGAATGTACCAATGGATGGGTTTGATAATATTGGGGTAATCGAATTTTCAAGCTCTATAGTTGCATGGGGACCAGTTGATGCTGGTGCTGGATTGAACGACGTAAAACTTGTGAGTGGCAACCTACCGGTTCTTTCAATCGATTCTAAGTCATTGATGAGGTCACCTTTGAAGAACAATTTAAGTGATTTAATCACAACAATGTCATCGGAAGTTCGCATGTCTCCAGATGGAGATCTGATGTTTAGAGGAGCAAGAAAAGGAGATATGTTGTACCTAATGGACGGAGTTAAGACAAGCTCAATTGGTGCGGTTCCTAGTTCTTCTATCGGAAGAGTGATGGTGTACACGGGAGGAATTCCTGCTAAGTACGGAGATACAATGGGTGGAGTAATTGTGATGGAGTCTAAAAGCTATTTCGACTTGTACCGTGAGTGGGAAGCTGATGAAATTAGAGCAGGACGAAGATAAAATATTCAAAGGATTATACTGATCCTAACAAGGTCCAAAGGGGATGATACACATACCTTCTTTGGGCCTTTTTTATTTTACAGACTTCAGGAATGTCTTCAGTTCTTGCTCGTTTTCTTTACGAATGATCATCAAACGATCGTCGGATTGGATCACAATGTATCCTTCCAAACCATCAATAATTGCGGTGTTCCCATCTGGAATATTCACAATACAGTCAGAGGTATTAAAAGCATGTATACCTTCTCCTACAATCGAATTATTGTTGTCATCCTTCGTTAAATGTGTGTCTAAACTTCCCCATGTCCCAAGGTCTGACCAATCGAACAATGCACGAACAACGTCAATGTTTGTTGCATGCTCCATAATGGCATAATCAACAGAAATATCTTCACATGTTGAGAATGCATGATTCACATACTCTTGTTCGTTGGGTCCATTGTAATTTTCCATATTACCTGCAAAGAGTTCGAAAAGCGCAGGTTGAAAATCTTTCAATGCATTTAGAACTGTTTGGGATTTCCAAATAAAGATTCCGGCATTCCAAAAGTAATTTCCCGCATCAACAAAGGTTTGCGCTGTGACCAAATCTGGTTTTTCCCTAAATTTCTTTACTGGAACAGTGTCAATTTGACTTCCAGTTTGCTCAAATTCAATGTATCCGTATCCTGTATCAGGGCGAGTAGGTTGGATTCCAATGGTTGCAATACGTCCTTGTGCTGAACTTTCCAAGGCAGATTCAATCGTTTTTGCAAAGTTTTGATCTTGAACAATTAAATGATCGGCAGGAGAGATAATTAAATGAGCTTCTGGGTTCAACGCATGAATTTTTGCCGCCGCATACGCTACGCATGGAGCAGTATTTTTACGTTCCGGCTCGGTGAGTACTTGATCAGGAGTTAAGTCTGGAAGTTGCTCCAAAACCATCTCCTTGTACTGCGCGTTTGTAACAATATAAATATTCTCTTTTGGAGAAACATGTAACAATCGCTCATAGGTCATCTGAATGAGAGATTTTCCAATTCCCAAAACGTCTAAAAACTGCTTTGGTCTTTCTGGAACGGACATTGGCCAAAATCGACTTCCAATTCCTCCGGCCATGATGATGCTATAATTGTTATTCATGATGTATGTGTGTCACCTGTGCAAGAGCATTAACCAGGTATTGTTTGTTCGTTTTTTCTTCGGTACACAAAAAGCGTGTTCTTCTCAATATCCCCTTTGTGAACTGTCTACCGTTGAGCGCAAAAGTACTGTTTTTCTCTAATGCCTCAAGAGGTACAGTACCATTCGTTGGTTTGTCGTATTTAATCAAGACCCGCTGTAAATTGATATCGGAACAAGAAGATGCTTTTACATTGATCAAAGAATTCATCAAGTTGTCCTCAATGTCCTTTGGTAAAAGCCCACTTTCAACATACGGGAGTAACAAATCTGAATAGATTTTTTTCCATTCAGGACCATGTGCCTTAACTCTTGGGCCGAAATCGTTAAACGTGATCAAATGCGCAAACTCATGCACTGTTGTGATTAAAAAAGAAAACTTGTTAAGGTTTCCATTGATTGTGATTTGGTGTTTTTCACCATATCTACCTGCTCTGAAATCACCAAGTTTTGTTTTTCGTGGTTTTACTACTTTAAATGTCACAGTATGATTGAGCAATAAGTTTACGACCGGCTCGATAAATTCGGGAGGTAAATATTTGCTCAGTACGGCACGATATTTTTGGGATTTAGTTTCCAAGATGGTTTAAAATTACAGATAATATTTATCGATAAATCTATAAACGGTCTGATTTAATTGCCAGCACAAAAAATACAATTAACTTTACGCAAGTTGCTAAGCATAATTAAAAATATAGGTCGATTTAACCAAATGCTTTGGGTTGTTTTTTCGAAGCCTGAAAAATGGGGGGTCTTCCGTAGGAGATTGTTCGAGGAAATCAAGCTAATCGGGATCAATTCAATTCCTTTGGTGGCTCTGATGTCAGTGTTTATCGGTGGGGTTATCGCCCTTCAAACGGCATCTAACATGGACAATCCATTGTTGCCAGAATACACCATTGGTTACATCACACGATCAAGTACTATTCTCGAGTTTTCACCAACAATTATTTCGCTAATTCTAGCCGGTAAAGTGGGGTCGAATGTTGCTTCTGAAATTGGTACAATGAAAATCACGGAGCAAATCGATGCCCTTGAAATTATGGGTGTGAATAGTTTGACTTACCTCGTGTTGCCGAAAATAATTGGGGCTGTTCTATTCTTCCCAATCTTGATTATCTTTTCAATGGGATTAAGTTTAGTTGGTGGATGGCTTTCATTGTTGTTCTCAGGCTTAGCATCAACGGAAACATATGTACTTGGTATTCGTTCCTTTTTTGAGGTTGGAGATATCATATACGCTTTATCGAAAACAGTGGTATTCGCATTTTTGATTGTTGGTATTTCATCGTTCTATGGATATTACTCCAAAGGTAGTGCGTTAGATGTTGGTAAATCAGCAACAAGAGCAGTGGTAATGAGTAGTATTGCAATATTGATTGCGAACTTCCTCCTAACTCAAATGATATTGTTGTGATAGAAGTTAAGAACATAGATAAATCATTTGGGGACAATCATGTTCTGAAAGACGTCTCAGCCGTTTTTGAGAAAGGGCGCGTGAATTTGATTATTGGACAATCTGGTTCTGGGAAGTCCGTATTGGCTAAATGTATTGTTGGATTGCATGAACCGGATTCTGGTAGTGTAAACTACGATGACAGGAATTTCACAACAATGAGTCGTAAAGCCAAAAAGTCTATTCGACAAGAGATAGGAATGTTGTTTCAAGGGTCAGCATTATTTGACTCCATGACAGTGGAAGAGAACATCATGTTTCCGCTTACTATGTTTACAAAGATGACCAAACAAGAAAAACTGGATCGTGTAAACTTTTGTTTAGAACGTGTAAATCTTGAAGGAAGAAATAAACTTTTTCCGGCAGAATGTTCTGGAGGGATGCAAAAGCGTATTGCAATCGCTCGAGCTATTTCCATGAAACCACAATATTTGTTCTGTGACGAGCCTAATTCAGGATTGGATCCTCAGACAGCTATCGTTATTGATAATTTGATTCGAGAGATTACTTACGAATACGATATCACGACGGTTGTAATTACTCATGACATGAACTCTGTAATTGAGATCGGTGATTCGATTATGTTCATTTACAATGGTGAGAATTGGTGGACGGGTGATAGTAAATCGATTATTACCACTGAGAACCAAGAGGTGATTGATTTTGTCTATGCCTCAGATTTCATGAAAGAGATCCGTGCTTCCATTCAAGAGAAGCGTAAGTAATTACTCCCCACTTCTATCAATCAATCCCTGATCAATATTCTTTGAAGGATTAACCCCTAGTTTTTTTAGATCTTCAATACGTTTGGTCAAGTTGCCCGACCCCTCAGTCATCTTATTCATTGCACTTTTATACGTCTTATTCGCTGTGTCCATCTGGCGCCCAAGACCTATTAAGTCATCGGTAAATCCTACGAATTTATCGTAAAGATTTCCAGCTTGACGGGCAATTTCTTCAGCATTTTTATTCTGTAAATCTTGCTTCCAAATGTATGAAATAGTGCGAAGTGTTGCCAAAAGAGTAGAGGTAGAGACAATTACAATGTTCTTGTCCAACGCTTTTTCAAAGAGCCCTTGATCTTCTTTTAGAGCCAAGGTTAATGCTGGTTCATTGGCAATAAACATCAATACGTAATCGGGTGAATTAATGTCATGAAGCTTTTGATAATCCTTCCCGCTCAAGAGTTTGAGATGTCCATTGATGCTGTCCAAATGTTGCTTCAAATACATCTCTTGTTCAGCTTCCTTATCCGTATCGTAGTAATTACTGTACGCTGTGAGTGAGACTTTCGAGTCGAGAATCAGGTTCTTACCGTCCGGAAGATTGATGATGTAATCCAATCGTTGATTGCTCCCGTCTTCGGTTTTTAAGTTCGTTTCTTTGGTATAATGAACGTCTTTTTGCAACCCTGCTTTTCCCAAAATTGCTTCTAAATGCATTTCGCCCCAATTCCCTTGAGTTTTTGAATCGCCTCGCAAGGCTTGAGTTAAACTGCGCGTCTCCTGCGTGATTTCTTGATTCAGATCTTTTAACATTTTAAGCTGTTCTTCCAATGCCGCTGAACGCTGAACGCTACTTTCGTTATTGTTTTCTACCTTATTTTGGAATTCTTTAATGCGCTCTTTCAAAGGAGTTAAAATGGTATCCAGATTCTCCTTGTTTTGCTCAGTAAATTTAGAGCTCTTTTCGTCCAATATTTTATTCGCTACAAGCTCAAACTCTTTCGTGAATTTCGTTTGAAGTGTTTCAAATTCTTCTTTCTGCCCTTGGATTTTTTCTTCCAAAGCCGAGTATTTACTCTTCCATTCCGTAGCACTTTGTAATTCTATTCGGTACGACTCTCTGGTAGATTCCAATTCAGACTTTACTGTTGCTAAATTCGAAGAAAGACTTTCATTACTTGTATTGAGGGTGGCATTATCGATGCGTAATTGTTGTCTACTATCAGCACCTTCATCGCTTTTTCCATTCGATGAAATACGTGCCACTAGAAAGCCAATGATACCTCCGGCAACCAAGCCAATTAATAAAAGAATGTAATCCATGTTTTAAAGTTAAGAACAAATATGCGAACCTAGATCGTAATCTATATATGTTCCTGCTTAGAAATAGAGAATATATCCAAAATGGACCTTACTATTGCTAAATAGGATCCGATTGTTCAATTGCTTGCCTAAAGCGTATGATATTGAGAAGACACCGAATTTAGTACTGAAAGAAAAACCTAAGCCAAATCCGAAAGGCGTATCGTTGTAATAGTCACTGGCATTATTCTCGTACCAACTTTGATCGAAGAAAGCGAATACATGAGAATTTTTATCTAAAAGGAATCGATATTCAATGGTTGCAGTAGTTTTGGTTGTGGCAAACAGTTCATCTTCATTGAAACCTCTCTGTGATTTCAATCCTCCATATCGATATACTTCATTCTCATAAAGGTTCGTTGAGGAGTAAAAATCAGTTTGTGAAGAGAGGCGAAGAACATGCCTTTTAAAAATAGGAATGTAATACTCTACATTTAGTTTGCCCCGATAAACGATTGCCTTTTCCACAATAGAAGTGTCATTGAGCTGCGACGATCTCGTACCAATACTTCCTTCAACCAATATTTTCAATCCGCGGGATGGGTTAGGGATGTAATCAACACGATTGGACGTAAAGGAAAGTCCATAATTGTTTGTCTTCACATGTCCAAGATTAGAGAATAGAGGATTATTTGCGCCTCCAGCCAAAACGCTGGAAGATGAATAACGGTAAAATGCTTTCAAGAAATTTCCTCGATTAAGAAAGTACTGGACTCCTGCTGTTACTCCCAATTCTAAAAACGAGGTGTCTCTTTTGTACAAATTGAAAGTAGCATCTATCCCAAAAGGTGTATTGAAAAAGAAAGGGTAATTGACATGCGCATCGAGTGATTGGGTCTGGGCACGGATGCTTTGCCATTTCACATCAAGTAATTCTCCGCGGTGTAAAACATCCTGCAATTTGAGACTGATTTCCCCCGTGAATTCTAGCTTCTTAGTAGTAGGATTTGGTTGAAAGCCAAGAACACCATTTACAGAGCTAATAGGCAAACTTTCTAAATACAGATACAATTCAACGCCTTCTTTAGTAAAGAGCATTTCTGCTGACTTAATTTCTTTGATGAATGGTATTTGATCAACACGTTCTGAAATTTTATGGACCTCTTCTTCTGAATAAGCATCGCCAATTTTTATTCCGAGTAAATTGGACATGTACTTCGAGGAAATTGTTGAGTCTCCCTTTACGTGAATTTTTTGCCAATTTAGAAAAGGACCTCGCTCTATTTGAAGTTCCGCGGAGAGTTGGCCGTCTATTAATTCATTATTGACAAGTTGTAATGCAACAAATGGATAGCCGTTGTCTAGATAGGCTTTTTGAATTTTTCTGAGTGTCGAGGATAATTCTATTGGTGTAAATGGAATTTGAGTAATCAGCTTTTCTGTAATTCGAGAGTGTTTTCGAATGAAGCGTAAATCTTCAGGACTTGTACTTAAAGAGACATCTTCCATTTCTGGTCCCAATTCAAAATATACATTGGCGTGTCCAGTAGAATAATGAACCGAATCTACTGAAGCCATGATGAATCCTTTGGAAATAGCAGAAAGTTGAAAGTCATTGAGGTACTGGATAGCAGAGATAGAGTCTTTGAATTTGACCTTGGGATGCTTGATGAATTGTTGATAACTCTCGTTCTCATAGGAGATAGTATACCCTTTTTGAGCCAATAATGGCGTCGAGGTAAAAATCATAAGAAGTAGATATATCGTGCGCATCGGAATTATTAACGAAATGGAAATTACTTTATTTTAAAGGATTTAGCTCACACTGTGGATAATAATTTTTCAAGGACTGTATAAATTGTTGTAATTTTGTCGCGTTACTTATTGTTTAACGATGATATGAAACCTTTTTTTAATACATAAATCAGAGAATAATGAAGAAATTTTTGACCTTGACTTTAATGGGATTGATGCTAACGGCTGTTTTAGCGGCATGTGGATCTTCTAGAGGAGGACATTGTGATGCCTACGGTAGTGTAGATCAGATTGAAAATAGCGATGTAGCATCTCTATAGTTCACAATCACATTAAGTGTTTTCAAGGTCATCAATTGATGACCTTTTCTTATGCCTTAACTTTCTGACGTAAAAAAAGCCTGACTGTTCGTCAAGCTTTTAAATAGTGTTGTATCGAAACTCCTATTCGACTATTTCTTCATTCGTTACAATAAGTGTGTAACCACTAACCGCATTAATAAGCGCCCAGTTGTCAACGACATATTCTCCTTCACATTCACTACAAGTTCTGGCCACAACGTGATAATTAATCGTATTGGAAAGTGAGTTCTTAGTTACAGTTCTATCGAACGCTGCTTCACAATGAATAGTCATTGGATTACCAATTAACTGGTATTGATTATAGTTAATTGCTTGCTTTGTTACACCACCATCAAAGCTTACTTGAAAGCCATCTGCTGACGGATGACTCCCAGTGATATAATAAGGAGTGGGCGGTAATCCAATATTTCGATAGATAATCACCTCATGATCTCCGACCACATCAATAATACCAATATTGACATCATCACCCGGTTGACACTTCTTACAAGAAGACGAAGAAACTAAAATTATCATTCCGAATAATCCTAGAACAATTAAAGACTTAAATGATTTCATAAACTTTTCAATTTGTAGTAAGTAGCAGTAAATTTATCCTTTTTAAACGGCAATAAAAATTATTTCTTTCGTAATTCAAAATTTTGTCCCAAATATACTTTCCGCACTTGTTCGTCAGCTGCTAACTCTTCGGCGGTTCCTGAACGAAGAATATCTCCTTCAAACAGGAGGTATGCACGATCTGTAATAGACAATGTTTCCTGTACATTATGATCTGTAATGAGGATTCCGATGTTTCTCTTTTTTAGCTCAGAAACAATAGCTTGGATGTCCTCAACAGCAATTGGATCTACACCTGCAAAGGGTTCGTCCAGCAAAACGAATTTTGGATTTGTTGCCAATGCTCTCGCAATTTCAGTTCGTCTTTTTTCTCCCCCTGACAGGCGATTTCCTAGGTTTTTCCGAACATGATTCAAACTGAATTCATCCAAAAGTACTTCAAGGCGATCTTTTCGTTCTTGCTTGTTTAGATCTGTCATTTCTAATATAGCCATGATGTTGTCTTCAACACTAAGCTTACGAAAAACTGAAACTTCTTGTGGCAGATATCCCACGCCTAACTGGGATCGCTTGTACATTGGATAGCTAGTAATGTCTGTGTCGTTCAAAAATACTCGTCCAGAATCCGGTTTTACCAACCCAACAATCATGTAAAATGAAGTGGTTTTACCAGCACCATTTGGCCCCAAAAGACCTACAATCTCACCTTGACTTACTTCAACCGTTACGCCTTTTACAACTTCGCGACCCTTGTATGATTTACGAATTTCTTTTGTATGTAATTTTAAACGTTCACTCATTAGAAATTGATTACATATTTTGCCCTAATTCCAAAGGCTTTCCAATCTGTTACTTTTACTCCAGGATCCAAATGTGTAAGTCTCCAGAATATATCTACGCGACCGAGCATAAGAATGTTCTCGATACCTGCAGCTACTTCAACATATGGCATATTACCAAACTTCTTAGTGAAATCGGGCATTCTCATTTCAGATTCATGCCGCGGATCAATTTGACCATACACTGCGCGAGCCGTAGTGACTAAACGTAATTTAGCTTTCTTTATTAAAGGTATTCGGTCAAAGAACAATCCGTCCCAGTGATTTTCAATAAATGCGGAAACGTATTTGTCCGAAACAAACTCAAAAAAGTTCATTTTGTTGAATGCGTCATCGGCGAGCCAGTAGGATTGATTCCCTTCATGTACCTTCAAAAATGGATAGGCCATTGTTCCGAAAATATACCCTGCATTCACTCCATATCGAATTCTTCCTAGTGGACCAACTGGGACTTTGTGTTCTATGAATAAATCAATTTTTTGATAGCTGTAATCACCGTGGAGCAGATCTTTTACACCAAATATCCCTTGAATTGAAATTATCGGAAATTTAGATCGAATGGATTTACGATCAAATGCACCTGAGATAAATTCTTCGTTCTTGGCCCATCTGAATCGTGCAATAAATTCAGTGGTCTGTAAACGAGTGATTGTGTCGTCTATTCCAGTTTCAAAATTAGGTTTGACATAATTCGCTGAACCCAATGCAACAAACTCTTTCCATTCAAATCCACCATAGAGAATTATGTCTTTATGAAAGTCCTTTTCCAGGTTGATTCCGACTTTCTCTACAAAGGTTAATTTATCTAATGGACCCGTGCGGAAAAGGGTTCCAAAAGTTGAACCAATTGCTCCAGCACTGGGCGCCTGTCCAATTTGTTCAAGATCATAACCGTAATACAAGGACAGTATTCCACGTTTCTTAGGGGTAATATTGAATCGAACCAATCCCGCATATTTAAATTTTTTGTCGCCAAAGCCATATGCAATTCGTCCTCCTAGCTCTATTCTACGACTGAAAGAATTCGAAGTTCTAATAGCCAACCCTAACCTAAATTGCTCAATTTGGTTATAGCTGAACATAGAGAATGCATCTCCTATTTCAATTTTCCCAAGAGGGTAGTACCCAGTTACAAAAAGAGTTAAAGTATTCTTTAAGGTTTTGAAATAAGGAACGTTGTTTAATGAGTCGACCATTGCATCAATTCCAGCCTCTTGCGCAGAGAGTTCATTGTGCCTGATTTTTGCCCAGTATTCGTCAGAGCGATCGCCAGCCCCTTCCATTATTTCAACGGTACTATTGGAACTATAAAAATCCGGAGGATGATCATTATTAATGACAAAGTTTCTTCTGGTAGAATGTTTTCGACCGAACAAGCCGTAGACTGCTGTTTTCTTTGTAAGCTTCAAATCAACAATCATTTTCTCACTTGTGAGCATCCAAACTTCAGGCGCCACTTGTTCAAAATCATGTTCAAGGTAAAGATCCTTAACGTAGTTAATGTTTGCCCAAGATGCGATATTGGCGCTGAATTTTTTTACTGCATATGTTGTGTCGTGGATCCACATTTCCCCTTCAAAAACCATGTCGCCCGTGCGCTTGGGAACAAACCGCAGCTTATAGCACCAATACTGGTCAATAAAAGTGGAATCTTCAAGATAAAAACGGTAGTAGCTTCGAGCATTGTTCGCTACCGGACTAATGAAGGCCTTGTTGAACAAGAACAATTGGTTGTCGTAGATGTTAACATCTAAGTACATGTCACCGATGAACTGATTCAATTCTAGGTTCTCGATTCCACTAATCTTGCTGGCTTTTACTATTTCACGTTTCTTTTTTGGTTCCTTTCGATAGTAATAATCTGATACCGATTCACTCAGGATAACAGGCAGGAAATTTGTTCCATCAGAAGTAGAATCAAGATAATCCATGATTAAGTCCAATCGTTGAACCATCTTTTTTTCCTTGAATTTGTCTCCGAGATTGTTAATATCCAGTTGAATTTTATTGTAGACCTCGTACTCGTATGCAGCCAATTTTTCTCTATCGTTGATTTTTTTGTGAGCAATTACTCGCTTATGCAATATGGTAGAGGGCAATTCGTCAGGAGCCAAAGCAACTACCTCTTCATAATCGGTCGATAGTACTGGAAGCATAACATCAATGATTTGTACTTCGTCAGCTTCTACGTATTTCTTAATTTTTAAATAACCTGAAAATGAAAAGACGAGAGAATCAGTAGCATAATATGTATCCAATACGTAATGACCAAGCGTGTCGGTAAAGGTTCCAACTTTTGAATCTTGGAAACGCACCATAACAAATGGCATAGGATCGCCACTGACTTGGTCAGTTACAATACCTTCAACTTTAGTTTTTTGTGCAAGTGATGCAAGTGGCAGAAGGAAATATAGAAGCAGTATTCTAATTTTCATGCTTTTGTAATCGATCCTAAAGTTAGCCAAGAATATTGATAAATCTGTTGCCTAGGAAAATCAATTAACGTTTTTCTTTTCAACCCGTGAAGAAACTAGAATTCCAATTTCGTATAAAATCAATATTGGAACACCAACAATCACTTGACTAATAAAATCAGGAGGAGTGATCAAAGCGGATAAAATCAAGATCGCAATAACTGAGTGCTTTCTGTATTTACGAAGAAAACCTGATGTCATGATCCCCAATTTTGTCATGATATAGATTACAACTGGAAGCAAGAAAAGAAGTCCCGTGTAGAAAATTGTCGATAATACAGTTCCCATAAAAGAGCTGATTCGGATGTTATTCTCAAACTCTTCAATAATTTGAAAGTTACCAAAGAACTGAACACATAAAGGAGCAACGACTAGATATCCGAAGGCGATTCCTACAAAAAACAAGAGGCTGATGTAAAAAACAATTCCTTTAGCCATTGATTTTTCTTTCAATTTCAGACCAGGTTTGACAAAAGCCCATAGTTGATAAAAAATGAATGGGAACGCGACGATAAAGCCACCCATGATGCTCATCAACAATGCATAAGAGAACTGACCTGTGAGCTCAATGTTTTGATAGTCGATCTCAATGTCACCAATGCACAGTCCAAAGTAATCACACATGAACTTGAATGAAACGAAATCAGGGCTACTCATGGCTACGAATACATTTTGCATTATCCATCCCTTGAAGATCCAAACAACGATGGCCACAAGTACAACCGCAATTGCCGACTTAACGATTCGCCATCTCAATTCTTCGAGATGATCAAGAAATGACATCCTTGTTTCTTGTTCTTGTTCTTCCATGAGCACGACAAAAATAGTGAAACTGAATAGACTAGATTCAATTTAGATCAAGAATAGCGCAAGTAAAAGATTTAGCAGAGATATTGACTCCTTTGAGACCAATTTATTATTTCCCATTGCATGTCTTGGATTAAGTTTTTTTCGTATTTTTAATAAGGTTTTGTAGCTTACAATACTGAATTGACCAGATAAATGAATTTAAAGGAAGCATTAAAAGAATACTTTGGCTTTGACAGCTTTAAAGGTGAACAGGAGGATATAATTCAGAATGTTCTTGACGGTAAGAATACGTTTGTAATTATGCCAACGGGAGGTGGGAAGTCCATGTGCTATCAATTGCCTGCGGTAATCTCTGAGGGTACTGCGATAATTGTGTCGCCTTTAATTGCACTGATGAAAAACCAAGTAGATGCAATTCGCAGTGTAAGCGCAGACAATTCTGTTGCACATTTCTTGAATTCATCACTTACAAAGTCTGAAATCACTAAAGTCAAGGAGGATATAACAGCGGGGAAAACCAAGTTGTTATATGTAGCACCGGAATCTCTTACGAAAAAGGAAAACATCGAGTTTTTAACAGGAGTAAATATTTCTTTCTTCGCGATTGATGAGGCACACTGTATTTCTGAATGGGGGCATGATTTCCGTCCTGAGTATAGACGATTAAGAGAGATTTTTGGAGAAATTTCCGACGTTGCAATTATTGCTTTGACGGCTACAGCGACACCAAAGGTTCAACACGATATTCAAAAGAACTTAAACATGTTGGATGCTACGGTATTCAAATCATCGTTTAATAGAGATAACTTATTCTACAAAATTCTTCCAAAGAGTGATGTGGAAAAACAGATTATTCGTTACGTCCGTTCGAAAGAAGGAAAGAGCGGAATTATCTACTGTTTGAGTAGAAAGAAAGTTGAAGAACTAGCCGAACTGTTGCAGGTGAACGGAATCAGTGCTTTGCCGTATCATGCAGGACTTGATGCTGGGTCACGTGCTAGACATCAGGACATGTTCTTAATGGAAGATGTAGACATTATTGTTGCGACTATTGCTTTCGGAATGGGAATAGATAAGCCGGATGTACGTTTTGTGATTCATCATGATATTCCAAAATCTTTGGAGAGTTATTACCAAGAAACTGGTCGCGCAGGACGTGATGGAGGTGAGGGTGAGTGTTTAGCGTTCTACCGTTACAAGGATGTTGAGAAATTGGAGAAATTCTTACAAGGCAAACCAGTTGCTGAACAAGAGATAGGAAGACAATTGTTGAATGAGATCGCTTCTTTTTCTGAGACATCTGTTTGTAGAAGAAAAATGATTCTGCACTACTTTGGAGAAGAGTACGATGAGAAGAACTGCTCAAGCATGTGCGACAATTGTAAGGATCCAAAGGAAAAAATAGAAGGGAAAGACTATGTGCTTAATTTACTGAAGTCCATTGAAGGATTGAAGGAAATGCAAAAGTCGAGATATTATTGTGCATTTATGGCTGGAATCAGGAATTCAGACATCAAAGCGTATAAACACGACCAGCACGAATTGTTTGGCGTCGGTGATGACAGGAACGAACATTTCTGGAATGCAGTAATTCGTCAATGCAATGTTTCAGGTCTGATCTCAAAAGATATTGAATCATATGGAGTACTTAAATTGACAGATGCCGGACGTGCATTCATGAAGTCTCCGTCTTCTTTTCAACTGATTAAGGAACGTGATTACTTGGTAGTCGATGAAGAAACAGTTATTACAAATACTGGTGGTAGTGCATTTGATCAAGCTCTTTATGAGCAATTAGTAGACCTACGTAAGAGTTTATCAAAACAGAAAAATATTCCTCCGTTTGTGATATTTCAGGAACCTTCGTTGAAGGACATGTGTTTCCAATACCCAATAACTATTGAGGAGTTGACAAATATTCAGGGAGTTGGAAACGGTAAAGCGAGTCGCTATGGGGCTCCATTTGCTTCTCTG
Organism: Crocinitomicaceae bacterium; assembly: GCA_033791225.1. Classification (GTDB taxonomy): domain Bacteria; phylum Bacteroidota; class Bacteroidia; order Flavobacteriales_D; family Crocinitomicaceae; genus UBA4466. Next base: position 59,428 of record JASJHD010000014.1, on the reverse strand, counting down.
ATTAAAAACTATGTCGATCAAAATGACATAGAACGACCTCAAGATTTGGTGGTGAAATCGGTAGTGAATAAATCAGGCTTGAAAGTACAGATGATTCAGAACATTGACCGAAAACTTCCACTGGAAGATATTGGTCGTGCACAGGGAAAATCCGTTGATGAAGTAATAGGAGAAATTGAAGCGATTGTAACTTCTGGAACTCGGGTAAATATCAATTACTACATTGATGATATATTAGATCAAGAGGTTCAGGAAGAAATATACGAGTATTTCTCAGAGGCCGAAACAGATGATTTAACTGCTGCTTATGAAGAGTTTGAAGGAGATTATTCAGAAGAGGAACTTCGACTCATGTGGATTAAGTTCATGAGTGAGATGGCCAACTAAGCTATTTTTCTAGAATCAATATATGCAAACCGATTTCGTCGGTAAATTCTAACTTAAGCTCGTCTTTTGTCAATAGAATAATGCGATTGTTTGGCAATACCGTTACGGTACCATCATCGTTTGTTCGGTGTAAATTGAACTTTTCTTCATCCAATAATTCAATGTTCCCATAAGCGTACTTTTCAGAAGGGACTCCATTGTTATACTCCATGAAGATGTCATAATAGCAAAGAGAGCCTTCGCAACTTCCGAATGACATGTAACCAGTTGCAGGATAGATGTACGACAAACTATTATAATTGATAAATGTATATTTCTCAATTGTCCACACTCCAGTTAGTTTCTCTTGTGTGCTAGCCACTTTATCGCAACTGAACGCAAGAACACCTATCATTATCAATAAAAGGAATTTAGTTTTCATCGAATTCAATAATTAATTCTTTGTCAGTTTGAATCAACTTAGTGAACATACGTTCTGCATTTTCTTGAGCTTGGGCTTCAAGGTTTAAACTTTCTGCGTCTTCCGTCAATTGAGCTTTGGCTTTCATTTCCATTTGCTTTCTTACATCATCACTCCACGGTGCATTCCCTCGAGAAACGGTTTCTTGAAATACTTCAGTATTAGAAGGAGATACAATTACATCCAATAATTTCGCTTGAGGGAGGCTTAACCAAATAGTATCCTTGTTAGACTCAATGGTAAAATTACCATCAGTAAGATCTAAACCGTAGCGTATTTCTCCTCGAATAATCAACGTCAATCTTCTCTTAACATCATTGTTATACCAAGTGATCCAATCGTCAATGCTGTAATTACTAGTGATACCTTTGTGGAACTCGACAGTGTCCATCACTACTTCATCCGTATAACTAACGGTACTAATCTCCGCAATCGTGCGTATAGATTCGATGTGAATCGGAGTGTCCTCAATTTCTAGATCATCACTATTGCCCGTAAAGACAAAGATGTATATAGCGACACCAGCAGCGGCCACAATTAATAAGGCCAGCACATTTTTCAATAAACGTTTGATATCGTTATCCATTATTGATCTGATGAACGTTTAATTATTACCTCTTCAAAGCCAAGTTGCTTGTAAAAATCTTGCAAGAAGATTTCCGCGTTGTCGGTTGCATCTTTCAGTATTGTGCTTTGATCTAAATCTTCTAATATTGCTTCTTCTCCTTGTTGTAAGAAATTAGTTTTCTCTTCTTGGGTAAAGGGATCACGGAATCCAGAAATGTTCTCCATTTCAGTATGAACAGATTTTGGATCCATAGAGAATGAGGTTATTGTAGCAGGAGGAAGTATAATTTCGATTGTATTTCCTTTTATGGTAATATCTGAGTCTTTGATTTGACTTAAGTCCACTCCAGCTTTTACTTTTGCCTTACAGCTAATCAATAATTTACGATCGCCAATTTTAGGAATGTTATCCAGATCAGTCCATGAAAGGTCACTCCAGTCAATTTCGTCAAGTCCTAAGTCTGAATCGTCGAGCTTGATTACTTTCCCAATCGTATATTCCGTAGTAGACAGTATTCCAATTTCACGAATGGCGTACACTTGGTCTTCAGGAATATCATTTTCGCTAGAACAAGCTGTTATGAAAACAAATAGGGCGATATAGTAGAACCAGTTTTTCATTCGCTAGAAAAGGGGGCCGAGGCCATCATTTGAACACCCGTGATTAGAGCATTTTCGTCAATATCAAACTTTGGATGATGTACACCGTACGTTATTCCACGTTCTTCATTTCGCACTCCAAGTCTGAAAAAGCAAACTGGAATTTCTTGAGAATAATAAGAGAAATCTTCAGCAGTTAAGCGAATCGGAAGTTCTTCAACCTTATCAGCTCCTAAAGTTTCAATTGCGGTGGCTCTCATTTTAGCAGTTGTGGCAGGATCATTTTCTAAATAAGGGTATCCTTTGCTGATTTCAACCGTAACTGTTCCGCCGTTTGCTTTTGCAATATCATTGGCAGATTTTTCTATTAATTCAAGTGCTTCAGCTCTCCAAGGTTCATTCATTGTTCTGAAAGTTCCTTTCAAATAAGCTGTTGAAGGAATAACATTCGTTGCTCCCAATGCTTCAAAATGACCAAATGAAAGTACGCATGGTACGGTAGGGTCACATTGTCGACTTACAATTTGCTGCATTGATGTAATCATGTTTGCACCTATATAGATTGGGTCAATACATTCATGCGGTGTCGCACCATGTCCACCTTTACCATGAATGGTAATGTATATTTCATCGCAGGATGCCATATAAATACCCTCTTTGAATCCAACTTTTCCTGTTACCATATCAGGAAATACATGCAAAGCATACATTTCTTTTACGCGTGGGTTTTTTAAGGCTCCATCACGAATCATATACGTTGCTCCGCCAGGGTTTTTTTCTTCTCCCGGTTGAAATAACAACTTTACAGGCGATGGTAATTCGTTTCTTAAGGTATTCAGAATTTCCGCTGCGCCAAGTAAAACAGATGTATGAACATCATGACCACAAGCATGCATAACTCCATCAACAGTTGACTTGTAAGCAACCTCATTTTCTTCGTGAATAGGAAGCGCATCCAAATCGGCGCGAAGTCCAATTGCTTCTTGATCTGCAGTATGATGATCTCCTCTAATTGTAGCAATGATTCCAGTTTCACCAATTCCACACGTGTGTTCAATTCCAATAGCATTCAACTGTTCTGAAACATAATGCATCGTTTCGTGTTCTTCATACGAAAGTTCAGGATGCGCATGTATGTGTTCACGGTAGCCTTTCACCTTACTGAATAGTAGGCTGGACATTTCCTTGATGCTATTTTTTATTTCAGGATTCATTCGATAACCCATTTATACCAGACATAATAAGTCGAATAGACACAAACGTCATGATAATTCCAAATATTAGTTTAACCAATGCGGGAGAGATTTTCAGAGCCAACTTTGAACCGATAAAACCTCCTACTACAAATGTAATGGCTATTACGAGACCAAATTGCCAATTTATGTTACCAGATTTCCAATAATTGTTTACTGCAAGAATTCCCACAGGAAGTAATAATACAAAGAGACTTGTTCCCTGTGCCTCAAACTGCGACATGCCTAAAGCATAGATCAGTGCGGGAACTATAATAACACCGCCGCCAACGCCGACGAATCCGCTTAGCATTCCGGCAAGCATACCAATGGCAACTAGTATTAATATCGTTTGTGGACTCATAGTGAATAGTAAAGATAATTATTTTCGATTGTCTGCCGATAATCTGAAAGTCTAACATCTAAAATCCAAAGTCTAATATCTAGTTTCACTACTCCATCAACAAATTACATCCACGAATATCAGAATTATCAAACCTGCCCATAATTTCAAATCCCTTTTCACTTATTTTCCCCAAGTCTTGTGTTTCAATGAATGCACAACTGTATAAGTTGGCCAGATCAATGATATTAACACCGCCCATTTTAGAGTCTTTCGTATAAGAAAAAGGATCGTTGACTTCGCGGATAAGTATTTTCATCGTTGAGCTTAATTCAAAAACGCCTTCATGAGTACTGTATCCTTGTGAGAGCAATTCAGTCATTCCGTATTCAGAACTAATGGAAGAGCAATTTAACCCACTCTTCAGTGTTCCATGCAATTCACTTTTTGTTATTTCCTTTCGGCGCCCTTTCATTCCACCGGTCTCAATGATGATGGCTTGAGACAAATCGGGTTTGAGGTCACAAAGATCCAGTAGGGCATAGGATACACCGAAAATTACAACTTGTTTATTTTGAGAAAGAGCTTCTTCGTGTCTGGTAACCAAAGACTGCATATCGTCCAATACGAATCCTGAAATTGAATTATCGGTACGTTTGATAAGGTGATCGACCATATAAACCAGACTTGATTCTCCTTGTTCCAAGTAATTTGGAAGAAGTGCAAGAATCACCTGTTCTTTTGGATTGCCAATCAGTCGATCATAACTCTGATTGAAAGATTTCTCGTATAGGTTAGTATTAACCACGTGGTGCTGACTTCGTTCTCCATCCGTTCCACTGCTTTTAAAAGTGACTTGCGTGGGGTACTGATCGTCTTTGACTACATGAGATTTAAAAAAAGAGATCGGTAAAAAGGGAATTTCTACGAGTTCTTTTGGGTGTTCCTTTCCAAGTTGATTGACATAATCTCTATAGACTGGAACATTTGTATATTGATATTGGAAAATATCAAGTGCCAACTGAGCGAATTCATCTTCGCTCGAGATCGTAAATATTCGATTTTCCAAATCTTCTAACATGAGACAAAGTTAAGGGAAGGAATTTGATTACATCGTCATTCCGACAATTACTGCTGTCATGAGACAGGCAATTGTTCCACCAATCAAGGCACGCATTCCTAATTTTGAAAGCAATCCTTTACGACTAGGCACGAGAGCACCAATTCCACCAATTTGAATTCCAATTGAAGCAAAATTAGCAAATCCACATAGCATGTAGGTACTCATGATAATCGATTTTTGACTTAGCAACCCTGCTTCTTTCATTTCACCCAATCTAGGGTATGCAACAAATTCATTCAACACTGTTTTGGTACCAAGTAATTCACCGACATAAACAGAATCGGCCCATTCTACTCCCATCAGCCAAACTACGGGTCGACAAGCGTATCCCAATAAAAACTCGAATGATAAACCTCCATAGACTCCTCCAGCCGCTATCATTTCATTAAGTCCAGTCCAATCTCCAATTTTTCCAAGAATCCCATTTCCTAATGCCATTATGGCAATAAATACCAAAAGCATTGCTCCCACATTTACTGCGAGACGTAGTCCATCAGATGTACCATTAGAAATTGCCTCAAGGGCGTTTGTCCCGATTTTTTCTTTTGAGATTGTAAGCTTTTCATTAATCGTTTCTGTTTCTGGAACCAATATTTTTGCCGCAATAATTGCTGCTGGTGCAGAAATAATGGAAGCAGTTAAAAGGTGCTTAGCGAAAAATGCCTGCTGAACAGGGTCGTCTCCACCAAGGAAATTAACATATGCCGCCAATACACCACCGGCAATAGTTGCCATTCCACCTGTCATAAGACACATGATTTCAGACTTGGTCATCCCCATCAAATATGGCTTTACCAAAAGTGGCGCTTCCGTTTGTCCAAGGAATACATTTCCAGCTGCTGCTAAACTTTCGGCTCCCGATAAACGCATGAATTTTTTCATGACCCAAGCGAATAGGTAAACAATTTTCTGCAAGATTCCCCAGTAATAGAACAGACTCACCAATGCAGAGAAGAATATAATTGTTGGAAGAACTTTGATGGCGAAAGTGAGTAGTGGTGCTTGTACTACACCTATTCCAAATTGCCCGAATAGGAAGTTAACTCCGCTATCGGTCATCCCAATGACCCAAACAAACCCAGCACTGATATAATCGAATCCTACTGCTACCGCTGGAACCTTAAGTACAAGTAATGCAATGATCAATTGTAAGAGCAGTCCCTTTCCCACAAGCCCCCAGTTAACAGCAGATCTATTGGCGCTAAACAACCATGCTACAATAATCAAGAATGCCATTCCAATTAATCCTCTAAAGATTGACATTAAGCTGAATGCCATGTCTGTTGTACTCTCAAGCTTGGTTGGTTTGGTCAGTTCGTATCCATTCTCTCCTTCTCTCAGAATTAGAACGTTGTTCTCTAACGTCAGAGTGAAATCGGCAATCTCAGTAGCTCTTATAAATTGATCACCTATCTTCGAAGCGATGTGTTCCCCATGACAATAGTATAAAAAACACTCACCCGTAGAATCGGAAATAAGAACAGTGGAATCTATTGATTTGTTGAAATGTAGATCTTTGGTAAATTCGATACTCTTCTTTTCTGCATTGTATTTCCATGTTCCAGCTAGGGTGTCTCTAGAACCAAGGTTGTGTGAAAACCGATTGTCTTCGAATACAATAAAATGCTTGTCTTTGGTAAACCACTCTCCTTGAACAACTTCCCGTATACTATCATTGGTCGTTGCCTGTGAGAGTATCGGAAAGATAGTCGATAAGCAAAGGAATAGTAGTATGTTTTTAAAAGAAGTCAAAGGCTAATTGCCAGAACGCCGATTGATCTCATCCCTAATTTTGGAGGCGAGTTCGTAATCTTCGTTTTCTATGGCTTGGTTAAGTTGATTTTGTAGGTCTTCGGCAGACACGGTTTCAATCGTCTCTTTTGCAGGTTCTTCTTCCATGGTTTCGGCCAACATATCGTCGTCGTCCATGTTTGTTTCATCCAACATAATACCAGCACTTGAAAGAATGTTCTCAAACGTATAAACCGGAGAATTGAATCGGACCCCTATGGCAATTGCATCAGAAGTTCTGGCGTCAATCTCGGTAATATTACCATCTTGTTCACAAACGAGTTTCGAATAAAAAATCCCTTCGACTAATTTGTAGATGATTACTTCTTTGACCTCTATCTTAAATGTAGTAGCAAAGTTTTTAAAGAGATCATGAGTCAATGGTCTAGTAGGAACCATTTTCTCCAGTTCGATAGCAATTGCTTGTGCTTCAAATCCTCCAATGATAATTGGAAGACGTCTATTCCCTTCAACTTCAGACAAAACTAATGCGTACGCCCCCGATTGGGTTTGACTGTACGATAATCCAACGATCTCAAGTTTAATTTTGTCCATGCTAGAGAATAACCTAGTTAACTCAAACAATTAGGGAAGCCTGTTCTGCTTCCCTAACTACCTTTACCTATTTGTAAAAATAATATTTCTAATCGGAATTGATTAATTCGATGCTTTGAATTTTTTCACTGCCTCCGTTAATTTCGGAAGTACTTCAAATGCATCTCCTAATACTCCGTAATCAGCAGCTTTAAAGAATGGCGCTTCTGAATCCGTGTTCACAACAACGATTACCTTAGAACCATTTACTCCTGCCAAATGCTGAATAGCACCTGAAATTCCTGCTGCAATGTACAAGTTTGGACGAATAGCAACACCTGTTTGTCCTACGTGCTCATGGTGAGGTCTCCAGCCAATATCAGCAACTGGGCGAGAACAAGCTGTTGCCGCTCCCAATGCTGTTGCTAAATCCTCAACCATTCCCCAGTTTTCAGGACCTTTCAATCCTCTTCCTGCCGAAACAACCAATTCAGCTTCCGGTAAAGGAATATCACCTTCTGGTTTCTTAGTCTCTAACACTTTTATTTTTGCTTCACCTGCATTTCCATTGAATTCCTCAACTGAACATGCTGCATTTCCTCCTTCTGGTTGTATGCTGTTTGGTAGTAAAGAAATAATCTTCTTCGCGGAAGAAATCTTTACATTTCCGAATGCCTTTCCAGAGAACACGTTCACACGAACTGTGTCACCATCAGGAATTGCAATAGCTCCTGAAACAAGTCCTGCCTTCAATCGAACTGACAACCTTGGTGCCACCGACTTCGCGACGAAATCGTGAGAAAAGACAATTGTATCAGCTCCGTTTGCTTCAGCTGCAGCTGCAATAACATTTGTCAGCTGTTGTGTATCGTCAGCAATAACGCTACGATCTACTAAGACCTTAGATGCTCCATATTCTCCCAAAGAAGAAAGTGTTGCATCGTTCATTGAGCCAGTAGTTAAAGCAATAACATCTCCGCCTAATTTCTTACCATATGAAACTGCTTCTAATGAATTCTTCGCTAGACCGTTTCTACTGTTTATGTATACTAATGTTGCCATAACTTTCTGATTAAATAACTTTAGCTTCGTTGTGTAATAAGCTTACCAATTCATCCATGTTTTCAGGATCAATCATTTTACAAGCCGACTTCGCCTCTGGGAGTGTATAGCTTTCGAAAGAAGTCAATGTGTCAATTGCAGCAGGTGCAACAACATTTAAAGGCTTCGTTCTAGCGGCCATAATTCCACGCATGTTAGGAATACGTTGTTCCGCCATTCCTTTTGCACAAGAAATAACAGCAGGAAGAGCTACTTCAACAACTTGAACTCCACCTATGATTTCTGTTTCTAAAGTAGCAGTTGATCCGTTCACATCTAATTTAGATGCCAACGAAACGAATGGAAGATCCATCGCTTCAGCGATCATTCCTCCAACTTGAGATCCATTGTAATTAATCGTTTCCTTTCCTGTCAAGACAATATCATATCCATTTGACCCAGCGAATTCAGCAATTTGCATTGCTGTGTAATAGGCATCCGTAGGTTCAACATCAATACGAGTAGCGTCATCCGCTCCAATTGCCAAAGCCTTTCTTATTACAGAATCATCAGCGGCAGTACCTACCGTTACGATTGATACAGTACCACCATTCGCCTCTTTCAATTCAAGGGCGCGAACTAAAGCGTACCATTCGTCATAAGGATTAACGATGTACTGCACTCCATTCTCATCAAATTTAGTGTTGCTATCAGTGAAAGCAATCTTTGAAGTAGTATCCGGAGATTTACTAATACAAACGAGTATTTTCATAAGGATTATTTTTCTTTAAATCGAGTGCGAATTTAATAAATTATTCGCGTTTTTTAATGGATTTTAGCACTTAATTACCGTGGTTTCACGTACATTTTTGAACAGCACGTTAGGAATTGTGGATTTCCGTGATCTTTTTGGTTTTCAATTATCCTAAATTATTACATTTGGCATCCCTTAATTGTGGATTAAACTATTTTGAACATGAAAACGGTACAGTTTAGAGAAGCCCTACGAGAAGCAATGTCTGAAGAGATGCGTCGCGATAAAAGCGTATTTCTAATGGGAGAGGAAGTTGCAGAATACAACGGAGCTTATAAAGTTTCACAAGGAATGCTTGATGAATTCGGTCCAAAAAGAGTAATTGATACTCCAATTGCTGAGTTAGGATTTACAGGAATTGGTGTTGGAGCCTCAATGAACGGATTAAGACCTGTAGTTGAGTTTATGACATGGAACTTCGCAATTTTAGCAGCAGATCAAATCATTAATAGTGCGGCAAAGATGTTGCAAATGTCAGGTGGTCAATTCCATTGTCCAATTGTTTTTAGAGGAGGAAATGGTACTGCTGGACAGTTAGCAGCAACGCATTCACAAAGTTTTGAAGCATTTTATGCGCACGTTCCAGGATTGAAAGTAGTAACACCGTCGAATCCTTATGATGCAAAAGGTTTGTTGAAAGCAGCGATTCGTGATAATGACCCAGTTGTATTCTTGGAGTCTGAAAAAATGTACGGAGATAAAGGTGAGATTCCTGAAGGAGAATACATTATCCCAATTGGCGTTGCTGATGTTAAACGCAAGGGAACAGATGTTACTCTCGTTACTTTTGGTAAAATAATTAAGGTCGCTCAGGAAGCAGCAACTGTATTAGAGAAGGAAGGTATTTCTGTTGAAATTATCGATCTTCGTTCTGTTCGTCCAATTGACTATCCAGCAGTTGTTGAGTCAATTAAGAAGACGAACCGATGTGTAGTGGTTGAGGAATCTTGGCCGTTAGCTTCAATCGCTTCAGAAATTGCCTACCACGTTCAGCGCTATGCCTTTGATTATTTGGATGCTCCGGTAATGCGTGTAACTCAAACTGATACTCCATTTGCATTCTCACCAACGTTGATTGAAGAGGCACTGCCAAGCGTAGGACGTATCGTTGCTGCTGTTAAGGCAACAATGTATAGAGGGTAAGATTTTTAAAAGAATATATACTTATAATAAAAGTGCTGCTCGTTGAGTGGCGCTTTTTTATTGTTCGATAATTTGAATTTTTCGAACGATGCTCTGATCTTTATAGTGTAATTTCAATAGGTAAATGTTGTTCTTTTCTAAACTGAATTGATATTGTTCCAAAGCACTTAATCTATTTCCGATGGTTGTATAAATTTCGGCTTTAAGAAAATTACCTTTCAATTGATACGTGCTATTGCTTATATGAACAAGTTCGAAAGTGGGAGTTGTGGGGCTATGATTACCTACTAATAAATCAGATGTACTAAATTCACAAGATCCATTATAGAGGTAAGTTAGTATGTCATATTTGGAGCCAAATGGTCCATCTACAAATTCCAATAAGCATTGATTTTTTGTGTAACGATCATGAAACCAATAAGCCGTTGGGTCACTAAATTCAGGTAGCCAAGCTAACGAATCTAAATAACAGACAGCCGCTTGTCCAAAATCGGTTCTGTAAAATTGCAAGGTGGTGTCTCCATCACACATTATCACACGGGATAAGGTGTTTAGACCTACGGCATCATGATGATTCCTATTAATGAGTTCTTCTTTTTGAATTGTCACTAATTCATTGGGGTAAAAATTCGTAGTAGTATCGTATAAGCCCCCTCCTTGGCTGTAATCTAAAGTTTGCCAAAGCCGATCTCGGTATACATCAATGCTATTCCCATTATCGACGACATTATTAATCGTATAAGTTCTATAATCATTGATGTAGGGGACGGAAAATTTTACTTGGTAAACACTTCCTATTGGTAAGTCATAGGCATCTGATTTCAGAAAGGACTGTTCCCCAGCTAGAAGGCCTCGATGTCCTAGCATCGTCAAAAATTCTCCTTGGGGATGATTACTGTTGAAATGGAAGTAAGTAACGAATCCCAATTCTTCTCCAAGGACTAGTGTTTGTCCATGAATCTGGGAATTGGCGATGGGTGTTAAACTGGCATCCAAGTGAAAAAGTGTGTAACGTTTTATAGAGTCGGTAAACCCAAGAATTGTTTCGGTTTGAGCCGATTGACAAATGCCATAAATAAGAGTGTCATTATCTAGAATAAAGAGGGTGTCATTTACCAATGAAGTAAAGTCAAAATGGAGTGTATCTGTGTTGTCTTGTACAACGCGTATCGATGAACCGTCAGACAGGATGGCTGCTCCAAACCATGGGTGAGTCATTTTTAAAACGGTCCAAGGGGTTAAGCCCCAACCGCATTGGTCGCTAAGGGTTGTCGCAGACCCGTATGGACGTAAATAGCCACTGTATTGAGCTATACCACCATTTAATACGGTTTCTTTAAACGATATTATTTGAACTTCACGCGGTAGAGGCTCGCTTGAGTTTTCATAAAGAATTATTGAGGTGGAATCGAATGGCTCCCATGACTGACCATTTGAAGATAAACTAACGAAAATAAAAGCTAAGAAAATAATGCGTAGCATGGATGAGTGATTGATTTACACGTAAGTTACGATTTTGTTGTAAGTTTTTCTCGATCCTTTACATTTAACCAGACTGTGAATCGCATTATGCGGTTCTCTAGAAACACTTTATGACTTTATGGTCGACCCGCGATAACACTACCGAACTCACTTCCTCACCAAAGAAGTAGCCTCTATTGTCATACTCTTCACCTCAATTTCCACGTCTAAATCCTTGTGAATGTAGATTTGCATTTGGTCGTCATGGTGTCTCAAGCGCTCTAGGTTGAATTTATAAATATGCGTTACATATTCCCCCTGGGCCGCATCTTGAGATATTTCCAATGTTCTCCATGTGTAACAGTTATACGGGCTCACAATTTCCATTCTCAGTGTTCCAGCTTTCGTTGTGTCAGAGGATTTCGTTACTATCGTTACATCGAACATGGTCTCATCAGTTGGGACGAGTTCAAGAATGTTAAGTCGACCAATCGTTAAATACTCCTCACCGATTTTGGCGACAAGTGATTCTTCAAGTGAATAAATCTCTTTTGTTTCAAGTGAGTAATCTTCCTTGGGTAAATTGGGGGCGTTTTCTACCCAGCCAATTTCAGAAGGGTTTCTGTCAATTTCTAAATGTTGACCTGTGTAGTCAGGAATGTTAAGTCGACCGAAAATATACCAGTAATGTTGTTCAGTCATTCTGTCATAATGCAAATATCCTACTTTGAACTGGTATTGCTGTAGAGTATTCAAAAGTGCACATGCAACAATGAATAACCCTCCAATGATTTTTTTTATGGTTGAATTCCCAAGCGACATCAAGGCTCCTCCAATAGCGATTGCGAGTAGCGGGTATATATCAACCATGACGCGAGAACCATACGATGCTGCGTACCACCAGCACTCCCAAGAGCTCATAATGTATATGTATACGACAGAAAATGCTAGAGAGGCCCAAAATAGGGAGCGTTCTTTCGTGTAGAGGTATATAAATCCAATAATCGTTATCAAGAAGATAGGACTATAGAGAAGCCACCCTTTTTTATAAGAGAAGAGAAAATCACTAATGTGCGGATCAACGAGAATGATCTCTTCTGAATGCAAGTTGAGTATGAATGGTTCACCGCCGACGATATACCAATAAAGTATTTGGGGTATGTTCCAGAGGATACCCAATAGTGGAAAAATCAATATGTGCTTCCAAAAAACTTTGGAGATTCCAAATTTCTTAATGAACAGAATTAAAGGGATTAGTCCCATCAATACCTGAGTCGGCCGCATGCATACTGTGAGTCCAAGTATAATTGCCGCGATCCAAAGATTCTTTTTCTGCTCCGTACGAGTGAATACTATAATATGATACAGGAAGGTTGCGTTGAATGCGAATAGAAAAACATGCTGCAATTCGAATTGATAATTGAACGTGATATAAATGTTTGAAGTTATAAACAAGACGAGCGTAGTGATGGCAGTAATTCTGTCTGTAAAAAATAGGAGCAATAGTTTACGGAGGTACAATAACCCAAGAAATATGAATAGCAAGGCATTAAGCAAATATGCAATATGGTAGGGTTTGCTGAATCCATCGGTGGGATATCCCAATACTCGCGCAAAAAGATCACCTATCAGATAAGAGGGGAGTTCAACAAAGGCCAGCCCCATGTGGTAGATGTTGATGTCTGCGCCGTTTTCATGTTGTATGACCTGATACGCTACCGTGCCGTTGCAGTGTTCGTTCTGTTTTTCTTGCATCCATTCTTTAGAGATGGCCAAAGATTGGTTTTCGAACAGATAAGGAAGATAGGCGTAGTAGCCAAACCCGTCGTAGGAACAAATACACGTGTTTTCATCCTTTACGACTTCAGTGATTTTTGAAGAAAAGACAACCGCGAACACTACAAATAAGAGTAGAACAACTTTTCCTGATAATGTTTTTAGCAATTGCATAAGCGGATGTAAAGATGAGTAAAAATACAACGCTCTCCAAGGTGGGTGTGGTTTCGAAACGAATTAGGAACAACTTGTTAATAAAAACGAGTCAAAAACATTTTGAGGTAATTTCTTCATTTATATTTGTTGTCATCCGATTTCAATCGGAAACTATTCAAAAAAGTAAATAGTTTTTTACGGATTTATTCAAAATTAAATTGGACATTTTGAGTCAAAAAAAGATGTAAACACAGAGTTGTGAAAAAACCTCATTTTTTTTGCTCTACGCCTTGGTTTATAAAATTTTCCTGCTATCTTTGCGCTCCCAAAAAGTGTATTTGGGCTAGTTATTTATTAATAAAAGTTAACAGTATTTTTTATGCCAACTATCCAACAATTAGTTCGCAAAGGGAGAACAGCAGTGGTTAAGAAGAGCAAGTCAGCTGCACTTGATTCTTGCCCGCAGCGTAAAGGAGTATGTGTGCGTGTGTACACCACTACACCTAAGAAGCCAAACTCGGCAATGCGTAAAGTAGCCAGAGTAAGACTTACAAATGGTAAGGAAGTGAATGCCTACATCGGTGGTGAGGGACATAACCTTCAAGAACACTCATTAGTATTAGTACGTGGGGGAAGAGTAAAAGATCTTCCAGGTGTACGTTACCACATTGTTCGTGGTGCAGAAGATACAGCGGGTGTTGAAGGAAGAACTCAACGTCGTTCAAAGTATGGAGCTAAGAGACCTAAGAAGTAACCTTTTAAGATTTAAAAGAAGATGAGAAGAAGAAAAGCGAAAAAAATTGCCATACTTCCGGACCCAAAATTCAAAGATGTTCAAGTAACGAAGTTCGTGAACAACATGATGTTGGACGGGAAGAAAAATTTGGCATTTAAGATATTCTACGATGCAATCGAAATGGTTGACACGAAAGTAGAAGAAGCAACTGGTTTAGAAACATGGAAGAAAGCATTGGAGAACATTAATCCTCCGGTGGAAGTACGTAGCCGTCGTGTAGGTGGTGCTACTTTCCAAATTCCAACACCGGTTCGTGAAGGACGTAAGCATTCATTAGGAATGAAGTGGTTAATCGGATACTCGCGTAAGCGTAACGAGAAAACAATGGCTCAGAAGTTAGCTGCAGAAATAATTGCTGCATCTAAAGAAGAGGGAGCTGCTTACAAGAAAAAAGAAGATACAATGAGAATGGCTGAGGCAAACAAAGCATTTTCACATTTTAGATTTTAGTCATGGCGAGAGATCTTAAATTCACAAGAAATATTGGTATTGCCGCGCATATTGATGCAGGTAAGACTACAACTACTGAGCGTATTCTTTATTATGGTGGTGTAAATCACAAGATTGGAGAAGTTCACGATGGTGGTGCTACTATGGACTGGATGGAGCAAGAGCAGGAAAGAGGTATTACAATTACTTCTGCTGCTACAACGCTTAACTGGGACTATAGAGGACAAGAGTACCATGTGAATATTATTGACACACCTGGTCACGTTGATTTTACCGTAGAGGTGAATCGTTCATTACGTGTATTGGATGGTTTAGTATTCTTGTTTTCTGCTGTTGATGGTGTTGAGCCTCAATCAGAAACTAACTGGAGACTAGCAAACAACTATAATGTTCCTAGAATTGGATTCGTTAACAAGATGGACCGTCAAGGTGCAGATTTCATTAACGTATGTAAGCAGGTTAAAGAAATGTTAGGTAGCCACGCTTTGCCATTACAAATTAATATTGGAGCCGAAGATGATTTCATGGGAGTTGTTGATTTAATCAACTTCAAAGGAATTACTTGGAGTGAAGAGGATATGGGTATGACTTTTCAAGAAATTGAAATTCCTGCTGATGTTCTTGAAGAAGCAACTCAATTAAGAGAAGAATTGTTGGAAGCAGTAGCTGAATTCGATGATACCTTAATGGAAAAATATTTCGAGGATCCAGAATCTTTGACTGAAAGAGAAATTTTAGATGCGTTAAGAGAAGCTACAATCTCTGGTAAAGTTGTACCAATGATGTGTGGATCTGCATTTAAGAACAAAGGAGTTCAAGCAATGTTGGATATGGTAATGGAGATTCTTCCATCGCCAATGGATGTTGAAGGAATTGTTGGAATTAACCCTAAAACAGACGAAGAAGAGACGCGTAAGCCATCAGTTGATGAGCCTTTCGCAGCTTTAGCGTTTAAAATTGCAACTGATCCTTTCGTAGGTCGTTTGTGTTTTACTCGTGCTTACTCTGGTAAATTAGATGCAGGTTCTTACGTGTTGAATGCTCGTTCTGGTAAGAAAGAACGTATTTCTCGTATTTTCCAAATGCATGCTGATAAACAAAATTCTGTTCCTGAATTAGGAGCTGGAGATATCGGTGCATTCGTTGGATTTAAAGATATTAAAACAGGAGATACATTGTGTGACGAAAAGCACCCAATCGTTCTTGAGTCAATGGACTTCCCAGATCCAGTTATTGGTGTTGCAATTGAGCCTAAAACTCAAGCAGATGCTGATAGATTAGGTGTTGGTTTGTCTAAATTGGCAGAAGAAGATCCTACTTTCCAAGTTAAAACTGATGAAGATTCAGGTCAAACAATTATCTCAGGAATGGGTGAGTTGCACTTGGAGATTATTGTAGATCGTTTGAAGCGTGAGTTTAAAGTTGAAGTGAACCAAGGTGCACCTCAAGTTAGCTATCGTGAGAACATTACTGAACCTATTGATCACAGAGAGCAATACAAGAAACAATCCGGTGGTCGTGGTAAATTCGCGGACATTGTTGTTACAATTGAGCCTCAAGATGATCCAGAGAAATTAGGTTTAGAATTCGTAAACGTAATTAAAGGTGGTAACATTCCTAGAGAATTTATTCCATCTGTTGAGAAAGGATTTAAAGAGTCAATGAAGAACGGTGTAATGGCTGGTTTCGAAATGGACGCATTGAAAGTGACATTGAAAGATGGTTCTTTCCACGCTGTCGATTCTGATGCATTGTCATTCGAATTGTGTGCTAAGTTGGCATTTAAGAATGCCTTGCCTAAATGTTCACCAGTGCTTCTTGAGCCAATGATGAAAATGGAGGTGGTAACACCAGAAGAGAACATGGGTGATATTGTAGGTGACCTTAACCGTCGTCGTGGTATCATGAAAGGAATGGATGATAAAAATGGAGCAAAAGTTGTCAAAGCGGATGTGCCATTATCAGAAATGTTTGGATATGTTACTCAACTTAGAACAATGTCATCTGGTCGTGCAACGTCTAGTATGGAGTTCTCACACTTCGCTGCAGCACCTAAGAACATTGCTGAGGAAGTAGTCGCGAAAATTAAAGGTGTTACAGCATAATATTTAAAGAGATGAATCAAAAAATTAGAATCAAATTAAAATCATACGATCATAATTTAGTTGACAAGTCAGCTGAGAAGATTGTTAAGACTGTTAAATCAACAGGTGCTGTAGTTAGTGGACCAATTCCATTGCCAACACACAAGAGAATTTATACTGTATTGAAGTCTCCGCACGTAAACAAGAAAGCTCGTGAGCAATTTGAGCTGTGTTCTTACAAGCGTTTGATGGACATCTACAGTACATCTTCAAAGACAGTTGACGCGTTGATGCGTTTGGAATTACCAAGCGGAGTAGACGTTGAGATTAAAGTATAAGTAAATTAAGTTTAATAATAAATAGTTAAAGTATGCCAGGAATTATTGGTAGAAAAATCGGAATGACTAGCATCTACAGTGCCGAGGGTAAAGCAATGCCATGCACGGTGATAGAGGCTGGTCCTTGTGTTGTAACTCAAGTTAAAACACAAGACAGAGATGGTTACGAGGCTGTTCAATTGGGGTTTGGAGACCGCAAGGATAAAAACACTCCAAACGCATTGAAGGGTCACTTTAAAAAAGCTAAGACCGATCCAAAATCGAAATTAGTTGAATTTAAAGGATTCGAAGAACTTAATCTCGGAGACACAGTAGACGTTAACCTTTTTAAAGAAGGTGAATTCGTTGCTGTAATAGGAACTTCTAAAGGTAAAGGTTTCCAAGGTGTTGTTAAACGTCACAACTTCGCAGGAGTTGGACAGGCAACACACGGTCAGCACAACAGATTGCGTGCCCCAGGATCAATTGGAGCAGCATCTTATCCAGCACGTGTATTCAAAGGAATGAGAATGGCGGGACAAATGGGTAACGAGCGTGTGAAAATGGAAAACCTTCAAGTTTTAAGAGTACTTGCTGAAAAGAATTTAATCGTGGTGAAAGGATCTGTTCCTGGAGCTAAAGGTTCAACCGTAGTAATTGAGAAGTAATGAAAGTAAAAGTAACAAGCGCAAAAGGGGCTGCTACTTCGAAGGAAGTTAGCTTGTCAAAGGAAGTTTTCGGAATTGAACCGAATGATCACGCAATCTACTTAGATGTTAAACAACATTTAGCAAACCGTCGTCAAGGAACACATAAGGCGAAGGAAAGAGCAGAGATTCAAGGATCAACGAAAAAAATCAAGAAGCAAAAAGGAACTGGTGGAGCCCGTGCGGGATCTATCAAGTCTGGTACACGTGTTGGTGGTGGTCGTATTTTCGGACCTCGTCCGCGTAACTACCACTTCAAGTTGAATGTTAAGACGAAGAGATTAGCTCGTAAGTCTGCATTCTCTTATAAGGCAGCAGCAAAAGATATCATGGTGATTGAAGATCCAAAGTTGGATGCTATCAAAACAAAAGATTTCGAAACGCTAATCGCCAACCTTAAGGTTGACAATGCAAAAGTATTGATGATCCTAGGTGAGAAGAATGACAATGTTTATTTGTCATCGCGTAACCTGAAGAAAGTAAAAGTCGTAACAGCTGATTCTGTTAACACATACGATGTGTTGAACGCGCAGAAAGTAGTTATGGTAGAAAGTTCAATTGAAGCAATCGAGAAGATTCTAAACTAATTGAGAGATGAAGACAATTATCAAAAAACCAATAATTACAGAAAAGGCAACTGCTCAAAGTGAAACTGAAAACCGTTTCTCTTTCGAAGTAGATCCTTCTGCTAATAAGATTGAAATTAAAAGTGCCGTCGAGAAGATGTATGGAGTTCAGATTACTGAAGTTCGGACCATGAATTATGGCGGTGGAAAACCCTCTACGAAATATACTAATAGAGGTATCGTTGAGCAACCAAACAGAAAGTGGAAGAAAGCTATCGTGACAGTTGCAGATGGAGAGACGATTGATTTATTTAATAATTTTTAAGTTGATTTAAAACATGGGTCTTAAAAAATTCAAGCCTACAACTCCAGGGCAAAGACACAAGGTCAACAGTGACTATTCTGACGTTTCCAAAGGCGCTCCTGAAAAGAGCTTGGTAAAGGGAAAGAGTAAATCTGGTGGTCGTAACAACGACGGTAGAATGACGATGCGCTACATTGGCGGTGGTCATAAGCAAAAATACCGTGTAGTTGATTTTAAAAGAGAAAAGCATGGTGTTCCTGCTACGGTAAAGTCGATCGAGTATGATCCAAACCGTACGGCACGTATTGCTTTGTTATGGTACGCTGATGGAGAGAAGCGTTACATCGTTGCTCCGGAAGGATTGAAAGTAGGAGATACTTTGATGTCTGGAAAGGAAGCAGCACCGAATGTAGGGAACGCAATGTTCTTGTCGGATATTCCTTTGGGAACTGTTATCCATAACATCGAACTAAAGCCTGGAAAAGGTGGTGCCATCGCTCGTGGAGCTGGTACTTATGCACAATTGAACGCTCGTGATGGTCGTTACGCAATTGTTAAAATGCCTTCTGGTGAAACTAGAATGATTTTAACTACTTGTTTGGCAACTATCGGCTCTGTTTCTAATTCTGAACACAACTTAGTTGTTTCTGGAAAAGCTGGTCGTACAAGATGGCAAGGTCGTCGTCCTCGTGTTAGAGGAGTTGTAATGAATCCAGTTGATCACCCAATGGGAGGTGGTGAAGGAAAGAACTCTGGAGGTCATCCTCGTTCACGTAATGGTATTCCTGCAAAAGGATACAAGACGCGTTCGAAGAAGAAGTATTCAGATAAGTTTATTATTGAAAAACGAAAAAAATAATTAGGATATGAGTCGTTCGTTGAAAAAACCACCTTTCGTGCACTACAAGCTTATTAAGCGTGTTGATGATGCACAATCGTCGGGCAGCAAGTCTGTTATTAAGACATGGTCAAGAGCAAGTACTATTACTCCTGATTTTGTTGGATTAACATTCGCTGTTCATAATGGTAACAAGTTTATCCCTGTGTTCGTAAGTGAAAACATGGTTGGTCACAAGCTTGGAGAATTTTCTCCAACTCGTAACTTCCGTGGACACGGAGGAAATAAAAAAGATAAGAAAAGATAGTTATGGGAGCTAGAAAAAGATTAAAAGCTGAAGCTAGAAAAGAGGCGAATAAATCAATTGCTTTTGCAAAATTGAACAATTCACCGATTACTCCTCGTAAAATGAGATTGGTTGCAGATCTTATCCGTGGAGTTGAAGTCAACAAAGCTTTAAACATATTGCAACATGACGCTAAGGATGCGTCAACGAGTCTTGCGAAATTACTTCGTTCAGCAATTGCCAATTGGGAACAAAAGAATGAAGGAAAGAGCATTGAAGAAGAAACATTGTTTGTGTCATCTATTCAAGTAGGTAGTGCAGGAATGTTGAAACGTATTCAACCAGCTCCACAAGGTCGTGCACATAGAGTTAGAAAAAGATCAAACCACGTGACTATCGTCGTAGACGGTAAGAACGCAGAATAATTTTTAGATAAATGGGACAAAAAACAAATCCAATAGGAAATAGATTAGGTTTCATCCAAGGATGGGAATCTAATTGGTATGGAGGAAACAACTACCGTGATAAAATCATCGAAGATGATAGAATCCGTACTTACCTTCGTGCACGTTTATCTAGAGCAAGCATTTCAAAGATCATCATTGAACGTACTTTAAAGTTGGTAACCGTTACTATCAACACTGCACGTCCAGGGGTAATCATTGGAAAAGGTGGTTCAGAGGTTGACAAGTTGAAAGAAGAGTTGAAGAAGTTGACAAAAAAGGAAATCCAAATCAACATTTTCGAGGTTAAACGTCCAGAATTGGATGCTCGATTAGTTGCGGATGGAATTGCACGTCAAATTGAAGCTCGTATTTCTTTCAGAAGAGCAATCAAAATGAGCATCGCGAGTACAATGCGTATGGGAGCTGAAGGAATCAAGGTTAAGATTTCCGGACGTTTGAATGGCGCAGAAATGGCTCGATCAGAAATGTACAAGGATGGACGTACTCCGTTACATACGTTCAGAGCTGACATTGATTATGCGTTAGCTGAAGCACACACTACTTATGGCCGTATCGGTATTAAGGTATGGATCATGAAAGGTGAAGTTTATGGAAAGCGCGATCTTTCTCCAAACATCGGAATGTCAGCACAGAAAGGTGGTGGCGGAAACCGTAAGCCAGGAGGAAAAAGAAGACCAAAAAAGTAAGAGATTGCGCAAGCAGTCGATGAATATTTAAAATTATTAGAAAATGTTATCACCAAAGAGAACCAAGTTTAGAAAAGCTCAGAAGGGAAGAAACAGAGGTCTAGCTCATAGAGGTAGTACTGTATCTTTCGGATCTTTTGGATTGAAAACTTTGGAGCCAGGATGGATTACTTCTCGTCAAATTGAAGCTTCTAGAATCGCCGTTACTAGATTCATGAAGCGTGAAGGGAAAGTATGGATCCGCATTTTCCCAGACAAGCCGGTTACATCTAAACCAGCAGAAGTACGTATGGGAAAAGGTAAAGGGGCTCCGAGTCACTGGGTTGCTGTAGTTCGTCCAGGGCGCATTTTGTTTGAAGCAGACGGTGTACCGTATGAAACAGCAAAAGAAGCTATGCGATTGGCAGCACAGAAATTACCGGTTAAGTGTAAATTTGTTACACGTCCGGATTTTGTAGTACCGACTAAATAGGATTAAAAGATGAAACAACAAGAAATTACAAAAATGTCTGATGCAGACGTGAAGGATTCTGTTGCGAATTTCTCTGAGCAATTGGCAAAAATGAAATTGGCGCATAAAGTAGCACCAATGGAAAATCCAGTTCAGATCCGCAATATGAGAAAGACGGTCGCAAGATTGAAAACTGAATTAACAAAACGTGAAGCTCAAGCCTAGGCTTGGACTTTATAATTAGCTTGAAATGGAAAAGCGAAATTTAAGAAAAGAACGAATAGGGATTGTTACTAGCGATAAGATGGACAAGTCAATTGTTGTATCTGTAGAGCGTAAAGTAAAACACCCTAAGTATGGTAAGTTCGTAAAGAACACTACTAAGTTCGTAGCTCATGATGAGAAGAACGAATGTGGAGAAGGTGATACGGTTCGTATCATGGAAACACGTCCGTTGTCGAAGTCAAAGAACTGGCGACTAGTAGAGATTGTTGAACGAGCTAAATAATTTGTAGTAATGATACAAACAGAATCAAGACTTACAGTAGCAGACAACTCAGGAGCAAAAACTGTTTTGTGCATCCGCGTTTTAGGAGGTACAAGACGTCGTTACGCTTCAGTTGGAGACAAAATTGTCGTTACTGTTAAGAGTGCAATGCCCTCTGGAGCTGTCAAAAAGGGAACAGTTGCCACGGCGGTAATAGTAAGAACAAAAAAAGAAGTACGACGTCCAGATGGAACGTACATCCGCTTCGACGACAATGCATGTGTATTGTTGAACCCAGCAGGTGAGATGAGAGGAACTCGTATTTTTGGACCGGTTGCTCGAGAGCTTCGTGATGCCAACTTCATGAAAGTTGTGTCATTGGCTCCTGAGGTACTTTAAAATTTGTGAATTATGCAACAGAAATTACACATAAAAGTAGGTGACACTGTTAAGGTTTTAGCAGGTGAGTCAAACGGTCAGGAAGGAGCAATTCTTTCGATCGACAAAAAGAAAATGCGTGCAATCGTTGAAGGTGTCAACTTAATTAAGAAACACCAGAAGCCGAGTGCAGCAAATCCAGAAGGTGGAATTGTAGAAATGGAAGCAGGAATACATATTTCTAACCTTATGGTTGTTCATAACGGTGAAGCATCACGCTTAGGTCGTAAAGAGAACAAGGAAGGTAAATTAGTACGTTATTCAAAAAAGTCCGGGGAGGAAATTAAGTAATGAGTCACACACCAAGACTTCGGGAAAAGTACAGCACTGAGATTATTCCAGCGCTTACTGAAAAGTTTGGTTATTCGTCAGTAATGAGAGTACCTAAACTTCAGAAAATTGTAATTAGCCAAGGTGTCGGAGACGCCGTAGCAGACAAAAAACTTGTTGACACAGCAGTAGAGGATGTAAGTCTTATCGCTGGTCAAAGAGCTGTCGCTACATTGTCAAAGAAAGATATCTCTAACTTTAAGTTGAGAAAAGGGATGCCAATTGGAACGAAAGTAACATTGAGAGGAGAAAAGATGTATGATTTCTTAGACCGTCTTCTATCAGTTGCACTTCCAAGAACGCGTGACTTTAGAGGAATCAATGCCAAAGGTTTTGACGGTAGAGGAAACTTTAACATGGGTGTTAAAGAACACATCATCTTCCCAGAAATTGATATTGATAAAGTGAACCGTATCATGGGTATGGATATCACATTTGTTACATCGGCGGAAAGCGATGAAGAAGGGAAAGCTCTTCTTGACGCATTCGGATTCCCGTTTACAAAAAAATAAGAAGAAATGGCAAAAGAATCAATGAAGGCGCGTGAGCGCAAAAGAGAAAAGCTAGCAGCTCGTTATGCAAACAAGCGTGCTGAATTAACGAAGATTTTAAAATCTAATGATAATTCAGATGAAATGCAAGATGCTAAATGGGACGCAATGATAAAATTGCAAAAACTTCCTGCTAACTCAGCAAAGTGTAGAGTTCACAACAGATGTGGATTAACAGGACGTCCTAGAGGATATATGCGTCAGTTCGGTCTTTCACGTGTAACATTTCGTGAAATGGCATTGGCTGGTAAAATCCCAGGTGTTAAGAAAGCAAGTTGGTAAAATTATAAACTGGTTTCAGGTTCAATATTGTATTGAAAACCGTTACCGCAATTTAAATATATGAATACAGATCCAATAGCAGATTATTTAACTCGAATCCGTAACGCAAGTTTGGCGAGAAAGAAAATGGTTGAAATTCCAGGTTCTAACATTAAGCGTGCAATGACACAAATTTTGTTTGATCAAGGTTATATCACTGATTTCAAATTCGAGGATGATGACAAACAAGGAAGTATCAAGATTGCATTGAAGTATAACGCTTCAACAAAAATTCCAGCAATTACTAAATTGGAAAGAGCTTCAACACCAGGTTTACGTAGATACGCAGGTTCTACTAAAATGCCACGTGTATTGAATGGTCTAGGAATTGCAATCGTGTCAACTTCTAAAGGAGTTATCACAGGAAAACAAGCAAAAAGAGAAAACGTAGGAGGAGAAGTTCTCGCTTACGTATATTAATTTTTAAGAACAATAGAAATGTCAAGGATAGGTAAATCCCCAGTAACAATCCCGAGTGGAGTAGAAGTGAAAGTTGACGGTAACGTAGTTACAGTTAAGGGCCCTAAAGGTGAATTGACGCAAGAAATGGATTCTTGTGTGCAAATAAACATCGGAGATGGATCAATAACTTTCACCCGCGAATCAGATGCGCCAGATCACAGAGCTAAACATGGTTTATACCGTGCATTAGTTCACAACATGTGTTTAGGAGTTTCGGAAGGGTGGAAAAAGGAGCTTGAAGTAATAGGAGTAGGATACCGTGCAAACGCTAATGGTCAAATGTTAGAGTTGTCATTAGGTTTTTCACACCCATTCGTTCTCGAGCTTCCTAAAGAAATTAAGGTATCAACAGTGTCTGAAAAAGGTAAGGCTCCAAGAGTAACATTGGAATCTCACGATAAGCAGTTAGTAGGACAAGTAGCAGCCAAGATTCGTTCCCTCCGTAAGCCAGAACCATACAAAGGAAAAGGTGTTAAGTACTTAGGTGAAGAATTAAGAAGAAAAGCTGGTAAATCAGCAGCTAAATAAACAGTAGATATCATTAATAGTTATGGCATTTAGTAAAACAGCTCGTAGAGCAAAAATCAAAAGAAGAATCAGAAAGAAAATTTCTGGTACTGCAAACATGCCTCGTTTGTCTGTGTTTAGATCTAATAAGCAGATTTATGCACAAATCATTGACGATGTATCAGGAACAACTCTTGTTTCAGCATCATCATACAACAATAAAGCAGCAAAAGGAAATAAGTCTGAAGTTGCCGCAGTTGTAGGAAAAGAGGTTGCAGAAAAGGCAAAGAAAGCCGGAATAGAAACTGTTGTGTTCGATCGTAACGGTTATTTATACCACGGTAGAGTTAAATCACTAGCTGACTCGGCAAGAGAAGGCGGACTAAAATTATAAGCAATGGCAAAAGAAATAAAAAGAGTAGCATCTTCGGATGTGGAACTTAAAGACAAGCTTGTTGCCGTGAACCGTGTAACTAAGGTTACTAAAGGTGGACGTACGTTTAGTTTCTCAGCAATTGTTGTTGTTGGTGATGAAAACGGGATCGTTGGTCACGGATTAGGAAAAGCAAAAGAAGTTACAGAAGCAATTTCGAAAGGAATTGACGATGCAAAGAAGAACTTGATTAGAGTTCCAATTTTGCACGGTACTGTACCTCATCTTCAAAAAGGTAAATTCAGTGGAGCTCGCGTATTGTTGAGACCAGCATCTGAAGGTACAGGAGTTATCGCCGGTGGTGCGATGCGTGCTGTATTAGAGAGTGTAGGTATTCACAATGTACTGGCAAAATCACAAGGGTCATCAAATCCTCACAATGTTGTTAAAGCAACAATTGATGCGCTTTCTCAAATGAGAGATGCTGTAGCAGTTGCAAAGCAAAGAGGAATTGAGCTTGACAAAGTGTTTAACGGTTAATAATAGCAATCATGGCGAAAATTAAAATTAAGCAAACGAGAAGCGCTATTAATCGTACAGCTAGACAAAAAGCGACGATTAAAGCACTAGGATTAAGAAAGTTGAATCATACTGTAGAGCATGAAGCAACTCCACAAATCTTAGGAATGGTTAAGAAAGTTCAACACCTCGTTGAAGTTGTTGATTAAACTTTAAAAACATTAAAAGATGAATTTACATAATTTGACTCCAGCAAAAGGGTCTACAAAAAATAAAAAGAGAATTGCTCGTGGTCACGGTTCAGGTGGTGGCGGTACTGCAACTCGTGGACATAAAGGAGCGAAATCAAGATCTGGGTATTCTAGAAAGGTAGGATTTGAAGGAGGGCAAATGCCGCTTCAAAGACGTGTACCTAAGTTTGGTTTCAAGAACATTAACCGTGTAGAGTACAAAGCAATTAATTTAGATATTATTCAATCATTAATCGATCGTAAGAAGGTGAAAGAAATTACACCAGAAGTTCTTCAAGATAATGGTTTAGTATCTAGAAATGAGCTAGTAAAAATATTGGGTAGAGGTGAGTTGAAGACGAAGATCAATGTTACCGCGCACAAATTTTCTTCAACAGCTAAGACAGCAATTGAAGGTGCAGGTGGGAATTGTTCAGAAATCTAATTAACTTTGCCAACATTTTTTACGAATGAAAAAATTTATTAGCAACATAAAGAATATTTGGAAGGTAGAAGAACTAAGAAAGAGAATCCTCTTGACTCTCTCTCTTATCTTAATCTATCGTATCGGATCTTTCGTCATTTTACCTGGTGTTGATTACACAGCATTGGCAGCGGCGCAAGCCAACGGAGGACAGAATATGTTAGAGACACTTCTTTCCTTATTCTCGGGTGGTGGATTCTCGAACGCATCGATTATGGCATTAGGTATTATGCCATATATTAGTGCATCGATTATTATGCAACTCTTAGGAATGGCAGTACCTGCCGTTCAAAAAATGCAACAAGAAGGTGAATCAGGACGAAAGCGTATCAATAATTATACGCGTATCCTAACGATTGTCATTTGTGCATTGCAAGCACCAAGTTACTTAACGTTATACGTTGATAACAAAGGAGCTCTACCAGTTGACGCTGGAACATTGTGGTGGGCACAGTCCGTTATAGTTCTAGTTGCAGGCGCAATGTTTGCTGTATGGCTCGGTGAGCGTATTACAGACAAGGGTATCGGTAACGGTATTTCATTGTTGATTACCGTTGGAATCTTGGCACGTTTACCGGAAGCGTTTATGGCGGAATTTGGTTTCGCTTACGAAGAGGGTAACATGATTAAGATCGTACTTGAAATCTTCATGTTCATGGTTGTAGTACTAGGAACAGTGCTCATTGTTCAAGGAGTCAGGAAGATCCCGCTGAATACAGCAAAGAGGGTTGTTGGTGCAAGATCAGCAGAAGAGCAAGGAGCGAGAAACTATTTGCCAATTAAGGTAAATGCTTCTGGTGTAATGCCGATCATCTTCGCACAAGCAATTATGACTGTACCAGTAATGATCTTCGCCAGTGGAGGTGAAGGAGGGTTCATCCAAGAACACTTTAGCAACATCTACGGATTTGGTTACAACTTGGTATTGGCATTATTGATTATAGTGTTTACATACTTCTATACGGCGATTATGATTAATCCTCGTAAGATTTCTGATGAGTTGAGAAGAAGTGGTGGATTTATTCCGGGTATTCGCCCAGGTGAAGAAACAGCTAACTACATTGACACTTTAGTATCAAGAATTACGTTCCCAGGATCGGTGTTCCTTGCATTCATCGCAATTATTCCTGCTATTGCTAAAATGGCCGGAGTGAATGATGCATTTGCAATGTTCTTCGGTGGAACTTCACTTTTAATTATGGTGGGAGTTGTATTGGATACACTTCAACAAATTGAGTCTTACTTATTGAATCGTCAAATGGATGGATTGATGGAAGGAACTCGAGTGAAAGGAAGAAGAACTAACGAACTATCTGGAATGTAGTTATGGCAAAGCAAGCATCAATAGAACAAGACGGGGTAATTATAGAAGCATTATCTAACGCTATGTTTCGCGTAGAGTTGGAAAATGGACACGTAATTACAGCGCATATTTCTGGAAAGATGAGAATGTATTACATCAAAATTCTTCCAGGAGATAAAGTGAAAGTAGAAATGTCTCCTTACGATTTAACGAAAGGAAGAATAACATTTAGATATAAGTAATTAAAACGGAAGCTGAATATCTGGATGAACGATTGGTTTGAGAAGGCAACTTTGGAAGAACGGATCTTAAGTCCAACAAGATGGAAAGCGGAATAATAAACAAAAGATGAAAGTAAGAGCATCAGTAAAAAAGCGTTCTGTAGATTGCAAGATCGTGAAAAGAAAAGGAGTGGTTTACGTGATTAATAAGAAGAACCCAAAGTTTAAACAAAGACAAGGGTAAAACTTAGATTTCAGTTCATTAGTGGTCAGTATTTGTTTGACAGCTAACTAACTGAATTCTGAATTCTGAAATCTAAAAAAGAAAAAAATTATGGCACGTATATCAGGTATAGATTTACCAAAAAACAAAAGAGGTGTAATAGGATTGACTTACATCTATGGTATTGGAAGAAGCAGATCTCAAAGAATTTTGGCTGAGGCTAAAGTTGATGAGAGCGTCAAAGTTCAAGATTGGACCGATGATCAATTAGCGGCTATCCGTAATGCAATGAACGAAATCAAAGTGGAAGGAGCTTTGCGTTCTGAGGTTCAGTTGAACATTAAGCGATTGATGGACATCGGATGCCAAAGAGGAATTCGTCATAGATCAGGATTACCATTGAGAGGTCAACGTACTAAGAACAACTCACGTACAAGAAAAGGAAGAAGAAAAACAGTTGCAAATAAGAAGAAGTAGCAAAGCTACTGATCTGGATCGAACAGAGAGTTCGAGAAGGATTGGGTTCTTTGATTCAGTGGACAGGCGGTCCGTGGTTGAAATTTTATCCACATTAATCGTCCCCTTAATTATTAGAAGCAGAGCTGGAGTTTTAAGATTCCAATTCAACTGAAAGCAATAAACACTTAATAGCTAAATATAATGGCAAAGTCGAATCAAAAAAAGAAGAAAAACGTCAAAGTGGATGCACTGGGACAGGCGCACATTCAAGCGACCTTCAACAATGTTATCATTTCATTGACGAACAACGCTGGTCAAGTTATCTCTTGGTCATCAGCGGGTAAAATGGGTTTCAGAGGTTCTAAGAAGAACACTCCTTACGCAGCACAAGTTGCGGCAGAGGATGCAGCAAAAGAAGCACATGATAATGGTTTGCGCAAAGTTAAGGTATATGTAAAAGGTCCTGGTTCTGGTAGAGAATCTGCAATCAGATCTTTGCACAATGCAGGAATTGAAGTAACAGAAATTATTGATGTTACTCCAATGCCACACAACGGATGTCGCCCACCTAAAAGAAGAAGAGTATAATTTTATATTAATAACAAAGGGAAATCAGACTATCGAAGGACAAGCCTTAATTCATAGTCTCCCTTAAATAAAGTAAAGATGGCAAGATATACAGGTCCAAAATCAAAAATCGCACGTCGTTTCAAAGATCCAATCTTTGGCCCAGACAAAGCGTTGGATAAAAGACAATACGGTCCAGGACAACACGGTCCAAACAAGCGTAGAGGAAAACAATCGGAATACGCAATCCAATTAACAGAGAAGCAGAAAGCGAAGTATACTTATGGTATCCTTGAGCGTCAATTTGCGAACATGTTCGACAAAGCATCTCGTATGAAAGGAATTACAGGTGAGAACTTGTTGCAGTTGTGTGAAGGAAGATTGGACAACTCTATTTTTAGATTGGGTGTTGCTCCAACAAGACGTGGAGCGCGTCAATTGGTTTCACACAAACACATTACAGTGAATGGTACAGTTTGTAACATTCCTTCTTACCAAGTTAAAGTTGGTGATGTTATTGGTGTTCGTGAGAAATCTAAATCATTAGAAGCTATTGCTGATTCATTAGCATCAAAAACAACAAGTTTTGATTGGTTAGACTGGAATCCAAGTAATATGGAAGGAAAAATTGTTGGTACTCCAACGCGTGAAATGATTCCTGAGAATATTAAGGAGCAGTTAATCGTTGAACTTTACTCTAAGTAATAATTAATCATATTGAATACCAGCCAAAGGGTTTGATTGAATTTCTTCAATCTATCAAACCGCGCAACTGGAGGACAATTAAAAAGAAGAACAAATGGCAATTTTAGATTTTCAAAAACCAGACAAAGTTATCATGATCAACTCTGACGAGCATGAAGGACAATTCGAATTTCGTCCTTTAGAGCCAGGGTATGGTATCACCGTAGGTAACGCGTTGAGACGTATACTTCTTTCTTCATTGGAAGGATTTGCGATCGCTTCAGTTCGTATTGATGGTGCAGATCACGAGTTTTCTACAGTAAAAGGAATCGTTGAGGACATCACTGAGATTATTCTTAACCTTAAGCAAGTACGTTTCAAGCAACAAATCGAAGGTACTGACAGCGAAACAGTAGTTGTTTCTATCGCAGGACAAGATAAGTTGACTGCAGGTGACTTAGGTAAGTTCACTTCAGCATTTCAGGTGTTGAACCCAGACTTGGTTATTTGTAACATGGAGCCTTCAGTGAAGTTGGAAATGGAATTAACGATCGTTAAAGGTCGTGGTTACCTTCCAGCTGAAGAAAATAAAGATAGCGGTGCTGCTTTCGGAACAATCTTCACTGACTCAATCTTTACACCTATTAAGAATGTAAAGTATGCGGTAGAGAACTTCCGTGTTGAGCAAAAGACAGATTACGAAAAATTGATTTTTGACATCAAAACAGATGGATCAATTCACCCGAAGGAAGCTTTGAAAGAAGCTGCAAAGATTTTGATTCACCACTTCATGCTTTTCTCTGATGAGCGTATCACATTGGATAGCGAAGTGAAAGCTGAAACAGAAGAATTCGATGAGACTTCATTGCACATGCGTCAATTGTTGAAGACGAAGTTGGTTGATATGGACCTTTCGGTTCGTGCCTTGAACTGTTTGAAAGCTGCTGACGTTGAAACATTAGGTGACTTAGTTTCTTACAACAAGAACGATTTATTGAAGTTCAGAAACTTCGGTAAGAAGTCATTGACTGAATTGGAAGACCTTGTAGATAATAAAGGACTTTCTTTCGGAATGAATGTTTCTAAATACAAATTAGACAAAGATTAGTATCGCATTATTAGTTAAAACAAATGGCGTGATAGGTGGCTGAACTCTAGCGATACAAGATTCAGTTAACCGTTACTTGCGAAATTTAATATTATGAGACACGGAAAAAAATTCAATCACTTAGGTAGAAAGACAGCGCATAGAAAAGCAATGCTTTCTAACATGGCATGTTCACTTATTGATCACAAGAAAATTAACACAACTATAGCGAAAGCGAAAGCACTTCGTAAGTATGTTGAGCCAATTTTGACAAAATCAAAGACGGATTCTACGCACTCGAGAAGAGTTGTATTTAGTTACTTGCAAAGTAAGGAAACTGTCACTGAATTATTCAGAGAAGTAGCGCCAAAGATTGCTGATCGTCCAGGAGGATACACTCGTATCATTCGTACAGGATACAGATTAGGTGATAATGCTGAAATGTGTATGATCGAATTGGTAGATTTCAATGATATCTATACAAACGAATCAGCGAAGAAAACTACACGTCGTTCACGTCGTGGTGGAAGTGGAGCTAAACCTACAGAGACAGCTGCTACAACAGAGACTGTTGAGGAAGTTGTTGAAGCAACGGAAGAAACAACTGCGGAAGTAGTTGAAGAAACTCCAGAAGCTGAAGTAGTAGAGGAAGTTACTGAGGAGCCAGCAGCAGAAGTTGTTGAGGAGCCAGTTGCCGAAGCAGAAGTAGTTGAAGAGGTTGCTGCAGAAGAAGTGGCTGAAGAACCAGCAGCGGAAGCTGAAACTTCTGAAGACGAAGCTAAAGATGACGCTGACGATTCTGAAGAAGAAAAAGCGTAAATTTTAATTGGTCGCGCAAGTGACTGACATATAATACTGAAAAGGGCAATGTTGACATTGCCCTTTTTTTGTGGATAACTTTGCTTAATTCTTTCCATTTGAAATTCTAACTTTGTAAAAATTTTTTGCGGAATGGAAGAGAAAAAACCAGCAATCTTGCTACTCGAAGATGGAACCGTTTTTCAAGGTATCGCCATCGGTAAAACCGGAACTACAACAGGTGAAATTGCCTTTAATACAGGCATGACTGGTTATCAGGAAGTATTTACAGACCCTTCATATTACGGACAAATATTGATCATGACAACGGCCCATATCGGGAATTATGGTGTGCATGAAACAGAGATTGAGTCGGAAGGGATGAAGGTTGCCGGAATGGTTATAAAAAAATTCTCGGATGGATACTCTAGACCTTCTGGTATGAAGTCGTTAAGTGATTATATGATCGACGACAATAAAGTTGGAATTTCAGATATTGATACCAGAGCGCTAGTTCGTCATATTCGTAGTAAAGGTGCGATGAATGCGATCATTTCCTCGGAAACGACGGATATTGATGCCTTGAAAACACAATTAGCAGGCGTTCCTTCAATGGCTGGATTAGAATTGTCTTCTAAAGTTGCGACGGAAGAAGCATACGAGATGAAGCCAGAGAATGCGCAATACAAAGTTTCATTGATCGATTTTGGAGTGAAGAGAAGTATTGTTACTTGTTTGGCTGATCGTGGATGTCATGTAAAGGTATTCCCATTGAATTCTACGATTGAAGACTTGAAATCGTTCGAGCCAGATGGCTACATGTTGTCTAATGGTCCTGGTGACCCATCGGCAATGCCACAATCAATAGAACTAGTAAACGACATCATCGCTCAAAATAAACCTGTATTTGGTATTTGTTTAGGACATCAAATTTTAGGATTGAGTCAAGGGTTGAAAACAGAAAAAATGTTCAATGGTCATCGTGGGATCAATCATCCAATTAAAAACTTAAAAACAGGCAAAGGAGAAATTACTTCGCAGAATCATGGATTCGTGATTACAAAAGAGAGCGCAGAAAACAATGATAATGTAAACATCACTCATGTTCACTTAAACGATGCAACTGTTGCAGGAATTGAATTGGCAGACAAGCCAGTCTTTTCCGTACAATATCACCCAGAGGCTTCAGCAGGCCCCCATGATTCTAGATACCTGTTCGATCAGTTTGTTACCAACATGAAAAACAATAAATAATGAGTTATATCCACCAAGTTATCGCCCGTCAAATTTTGGATTCTAGAGGAAATCCAACTGTTGAAGTTGATGTTATTACTACTTCAGGTGTTTTGGGAAGAGCTGCAGTTCCATCAGGAGCGTCGACAGGTGTTCATGAAGCCGTTGAATTACGTGATGGAGATGACTCGGTATACCTTGGTAAAGGAGTATTGAAAGCTGTGGCGAATGTAAACTCAATTATTGATGAAGCGCTTGAAGGATTTGATGTTTGTGACCAAAAAGCAATCGATGCAAGGCTGATTGAATTAGACGGTACAGAAAACAAATCAAGCCTCGGGGCGAACGCAATTTTAGGAACATCCTTGGCATGTGCAAAAGCAGCAGCTGACGAAGCCGGTTTAAGTTTGTTTAAATATGTTGGGGGAGTTGG
Organism: Crocinitomicaceae bacterium; assembly: GCA_033791225.1. Classification (GTDB taxonomy): domain Bacteria; phylum Bacteroidota; class Bacteroidia; order Flavobacteriales_D; family Crocinitomicaceae; genus UBA4466. Next base: position 26,338 of record JASJHD010000014.1, on the reverse strand, counting down.
CGCTGTAACAATGCCTGTTCCAATGATGAATATTTTGAATGGTGGATCTCACGCAGATAATAAAATTGATATTCAAGAATTTATGGTGATGCCATTTGGCGCTGAGTCCTTTTCTGAAGGATTGAGATGGGGAACAGAGATTTTCCACCACTTAAAAAATGTTTTGAAATCAAAAGGGATGTCAACAAATGTTGGCGATGAAGGTGGATTCGCACCGAATCTTGGTTCGAATGAAGAAGCAATTCAATTAGTAATGGAAGCAATCGAGAAGGCTGGATATAAGCCAGGAGTTGATGTCTGGATTGCATTGGATGCCGCTGCGTCTGAATTCTATAATAAGGAAGAAGGTGTTTACGTCTTTGAATCTACTGGAGAACGTATGTCGTCAGAAGCAATGGTTGAGTTTTGGAAAGATTGGAGTAACAAATACCCAATTGCGTCAATTGAAGACGGATTGGACGAGGATGACTGGAATGGTTGGGATCTATTGACTCAGGCATTGGGTAGTAAAGTTCAGTTGGTTGGTGACGATTTATTTGTTACCAATACGAAACGCTTAGGTCGTGGAATAAAAGAAAACATAGCAAACTCTATTTTAGTTAAAGTGAATCAAATCGGTACACTAACAGAAACAATAGAGGCAGTGCAAATGGCAACGCGTAATGGGTATACTTCTGTAATGAGCCATAGATCTGGTGAAACAGAAGATAATACCATTGCTGATTTGGCGGTTGCATTAAACTGCGGACAAATTAAGACTGGTTCGGCTTCAAGAAGTGATAGAATGGCTAAATACAATCAATTACTTCGTATCGAAGAGGAGCTTGGTCAGACCGCAGTTTATCCTGGGAAGACGTTCAGATTCCTTTAGGATTTCAAGTATAAAGTTAAATAAAACACACGACTGTCAATATTCTATTTATTGAGGGTAAATTTGTACACAGAATTGTCATTTCTAACGCAACCTTTCAATACCGTTGCCGTCTGAATGGTATAAACGACTATAATATGAAATTACTTTTGAGTATTTTGTTAGTATTAACTGCTTCCTTATCGTTTGGACAGCAGGGTAATTCATCTCCAGCGGCAGATTTGTTTGCACAAGGGATGATTAACATTTCATCAGATCAGGAAATGATTGATTTGGAAGCCGAAATGAGACTACATCCAAACGCACAAGTAGTAAGATTAGATCGTACATCACATCGATTTTTTATTTTAACCTACGATATTGCTACACTAACTGAAAATGAACTTCTCAGTTGGTTTGGCGCATACTCGAGCAATGTAAGTTGTGTTCAGATTGGAGTGCATGGTGTTGATGCCGTGAATCCCTTCCCATTCACGAATTGCTCAAATTAAGCACTACTAGTTATGAAAAAGTATTTAATTGCAATAATTGCTATAGCCCAGATTGGTTGGTTCAATGAAGCGTTGGCTCAACAAAATCTTGCTGCGGTGAACTGTAGTGGAGCAGTGCCTGGATGTAACCTTCCAAATTTCGATCTTTCAACAAATAATTCACAAGATATTCAAGATTTTGGAACGGGGGGGGTATCTAACCCTACGACAAACCCAAATGCGGCTCCAGGTAACGGTGGGTGTTTATTGACGGGAGAAACAACTTCGACATTTATTTCTATCGATATTATTTCTTCTGGAACTTTAGAATGGTCACTGGAAACTCCAGGATCAACTAATTGTTTGGATTGGATTATGTGGCCGAATACACCAACACTTTGTACAGATTTACCAAATGATGCCCAGGCGCCAGTAGCTTGTAACTGGAACGGCGCTTGTGGTGGTTTTACTGGAATGGCAGCTATAGGGAATTTGCCTGCAGGAGCAAGTCAAAATGATTTCGAATATGAAATTAATGTTGTGGCTGGAGAGTCCTATATGTTATGCCTATCAAATTATTCAAGTTACAATGGAAACTGTGTATTTGACTTCTTTGGAACTGCAGGTGTATCTTGTACTCCTGGAACACCGGATCAAACAATATGTTTGGGAGATGACGCGATAGTTGATATTGTTATTAGTGTACCAATTACAACACCTACTTATACATGGCTAGTGACGACGGGAGTCTCTAATCCAAATTCAGGAGTTGGCGTTATTGTCACACCTACGGTTACAACAGAGTATATAGTTCAGATTGATGATCCTACATTTACTCAACCAGCAATGGACACATTTTTAATAACAGTCGTAACCCCTCAGATTCCAGATGCGGGTCTTGACCAAAACGTTTGTTTGGGAGACCCAATTCAGTTAGACGGAACACAAGATGATCCAGCAAATACCATTTTATGGTTACACGATGTTAGTGCAGTTTCTCCGGCGCCTATCGTAAATTATGTTCCTAACCAGTTTACCGAAGACCCTTTGGTTTCTGTAAATCAGGTTGGTTGGTATGAGTTTATTTTTAGAGAAACAAACGCAATCTGTGGTGATGTCTATGACACAATGGTCGTAGTCGTCTCGGAATTGACAATTTCTGCTACAACAGTAGCGCCATCGTGTATTGGTGATGCTGATGGCGAAATTCACATCACAAGTGCGGATGCAGTAGAATATAGTTTTGACGCCGGTAATAACTGGATTGCAGATTCATTTGCTGTAAACTTTACAGCAGGTCAATACACAGTATGTGGTAGAACAATCACAGGTTGTATGAAGTGTGTTGTTGTAGATGTTGTAGATCCTGCGCCAGTCACCATTTCAGTTAGTAATGACACCTTGATTTGTCAAAATGGTACAGGATATCTGTCAGCGTCTGCCACTGGTGGAGTCACTTACACATACCATTGGGATTTCACAGGAGATACGCAATCAGCGCAAGCAGTGAATCCGGTTAACGCAACATCATATTCTGTTTTCGCAGAAAATGAATTTGGTTGTGTTTCTCCAACAGAAACTATTGATGTAACGGTTAGACCTCCGCTTACTGGAACTATTTCTAACTGGGATACAGTTTGCCCTACATATTCAACGGACTTAACTGCGACAGTTATTGGTGGATTAGGATCGCAATACACTTTCTTGTGGTCGACTACTGATACTCAATCAGGTCCAAATAATCATACAATTACAGTAACACCAGCAGCAACAACTACATATACTGTTACGGTAACTGATGCATGTGAATCAACTCCGTTAGTAATGCAAACGAATGTGCGTGTTGCTCCTCTGCCAGTTCCACAATATCAAGTTTTGGACCCTGAGCAATGTGAGCCAGCAGTATTCCATATTGTGAATACTACTGATCCTACAATGAGTCAGTACAACTACTGGTGGATTGAGGAAGATCAACAATATGTGAATTCGGATACGATTACAACAATCGAAATGTATGCTGGTCAATACGACATGCAAATGATTGTTACTTCGTTCGAAGGATGTGTTGATTCATTAAGATTTATTGATGCGCTTGACGTGAAACCAAAACCAACTGCTGATTTCCGTTATTCACCGAATCCAGTATTGATGTTCAATACACAGGTGAGTTTTGTGAATCACTCATTTAATGGAGATACGTACCAATGGTTCTTTGAGGATGGATATCCAGATAACTCAACGCAAAAGAATGTACAAGTTATTTTCCCTGATGGGGTGACAGGTGCGTACGATGTAATGTTAATTACAACATCTGAATTAGGGTGTGTAGATACTATGATGCATGAGTTGATTGTTTTCCCAGAAGTGTTAATATACGCTCCAAATGCATTTACACCAGATGGTGATGAATTCAACCAAAACTGGAGAGTGTACATGGAAGGTGTTGATGTTCACGATTTCGAATTATTGATTTTTGATCGATGGGGAGAAGTTGTTTGGGAATCACATGACCTAGAAGTTGGTTGGGATGGAACCTATAAAGGAAGAGTTATTCCTGCAGGAACTTACCAGTGGATTATCCGAACAAAAGATATTCTCAACGATTCGAAGTATACCTATAATGGTCACGTAAATATCTTGAGATAAGATTCAAATTCAAATTTCATATATAAGCGCTCCGATTAGTTCGGGGCGCTTTTTCTTTTTATACTTTTGCTGAACAAATAATAATAGCATGGACTTGTCAACATTTCAAAATCAAGTATTGGAAGGGATTCCAAATGAAATTCCAACGAGAAGAGCAGAGGAACAAGGTATTAATCACGCTCCAAAACGAAAGCAAATTCTAACTGAAGAAGAACGTAAACTTGCTTTAAGGAATGCTCTGAGATATTTTCCTGTATCCCAGCATGCCAAGTTAGCACCTGAGTTTTTGGAAGAGCTGAATGAATTAGGACGTATTTACATGTTGAGATATCGTCCAGAGTACACTATGCACGCTCGACCGATTAGTGATTACCCTGGGAAATGTGAACAAGCAAAAGCCATCATGCTCATGATTCAAAACAATTTGGATTACGCAGTTGCACAACACCCACATGAGTTGATTACTTATGGAGGGAACGGTGCCGTTTTTCAAAACTGGATTCAATACCGTTTGGCGATGAAATATTTGGCAGAAATGACAGACGAGCAAACACTTGTTATGTATTCTGGTCACCCTATGGGGCTATATCCATCGCACAAAGATGCACCGCGTGTTGTTGTAACCAATGGCATGATGATTCCAAATTATTCGCAACCGGATGACTGGGAGAAATTTAATGCACTAGGTGTTACTCAATATGGACAAATGACGGCGGGGTCATACATGTATATCGGACCGCAAGGAATTGTTCATGGAACGACGATTACCGTTTTGAATGGATTTAGAAAATTGGAAAAGGAGCCAGCAGGGAATCTATTTGTTACTTCAGGGTTGGGAGGAATGAGTGGTGCACAACCTAAGGCCGGAACTATTGCAGGATGCGTTACAGTTTGTGCAGAGGTAAATCCAAAGATTACTAAAATTCGACATGATCAAGGCTGGGTGCATGAAATTATTGAAGACTTAGATGAACTTGTGACTCGTACGCGTGAAGCTCAAGAGAACAAGGAAGCAGTATCTATAGCTTATTTAGGAAATATCGTGGAGGTGTGGGAGAAATTCGACGCAGCGAACATTCATATTGATTTAGGATCGGATCAAACATCGTTACACAACCCGTGGGCAGGAGGTTATTACCCTGTTGGGATGTCTCTTGAAGCTTCTAATGAGATGATGGCCGCTAACCCTGACAAGTTTAAGGAGAAAGTGCAAGAGTCGCTTAGACGTCACACAAAGGCAATAAACAATCATACGGCTAAAGGAACCTATTTCTTTGATTATGGAAATGCATTTTTATTAGAAGCATCAAGAGCAGGAGCGGATATCATGGCAGAAAACGGAATCGATTTTAGATATCCATCGTATGTGCAAGATATTATGGGGCCAATGTGCTTCGATTATGGATTTGGTCCATTCCGTTGGGTTTGTGCTTCGGGTAAACCTGAAGATTTGCAAATGACAGATAATCTTGCATGTGAAGTGTTAGAGGAAATCAAGAGAAATAGTCCAAGTGAGATTCAGCAACAAATGGCGGATAATATCCAATGGATCAAAGGCGCTCAAGAAAATAAATTGGTCGTTGGATCACAAGCAAGAATCCTCTATGCAGACGCTGAAGGAAGAATGAAAATTGCGAAAGCCTTCAACGATGCCATTGCAGCAGGGACAATTGGACCAGTCGTTTTAGGACGTGATCATCACGATGTTTCAGGTACGGATTCACCTTACCGCGAAACATCCAACATTTATGATGGGTCTAGATTCACGGCGGATATGGCAATTCACAACGTTATTGGCGATAGTTTCCGTGGAGCAACATGGGTTTCCATTCACAATGGCGGTGGTGTAGGTTGGGGTGAAGTAGTGAATGGTGGTTTTGGAATGCTTTTGGACGGATCTCCGGATACTGAGCGCCGTTTAAAAATGATGTTACACTGGGATGTAAACAACGGAATCTCTCGAAGAAGTTGGGCACGAAACAAAGGAGCAATTTTCGCGATAAAGCGTGCTATGGAAATAGAACCAAACCTGAAAGTGACGATTCCTGAGATTGTTGAAGACGATATTATCGAAGGATTATTCTAAATATCGGTAATCACATCGAAACCTTTAAAACTTCCAACAATGGCGAGTCCAATGACTTGTTGAGCAACTTTTTTATTTTTTATTTTTTCCGCGACATGATTAAGCGTTGCGCCTGAACCAACGGCATCATCAATAAGCAAGACCTTCTTGAATGAACGTTGATCTGTAACCGCAAAACTGCTCTTTGCATTGTTAATGCGCTCGTCAAGTTTCGCTAGTGATTTTTGTGGTACAGGAATAATGCCGCTTATTTTATGAATTTCAATGGTCGGAAGCGGCAAATTAAGATGATCTGAAATGTATCGCATAATTTGAACTTCTCTTCGCAAGGTAGGAGGAACATATCCGACGGCATCAAATTGGTTTTCTTCCACGAATGTAAGAATGCGGGTGCGAATTTCATTCATCATGGTTTTCATCAAGAACTTATTTTGTCCTTGTTTAGCAAAATGGAGTAGTGTTCCAAGTCGGGTTTTTCCAAATCGTTCGATGGCATAAAAGTCGAGATAGTGCACTTCATCAAGATAAGCTTCATCTCCATAAGTTTTCTTCAGTTTGGTTGAGCCATCAATAAATCCATTGGTACTGTAGTAACCGTCATACTTGTCTTTCGTTTTCAGGTATTCGTCCAAAGTTTTGAGTACTGGTTGATTACGCTTATTGCACCAATGCGTGAATCCCTTAATACCTTCTAGCATTTCACCAGTTTCAGTAATAACAAGAAATTGATTGCTCAAATAATGCTCCTTCTTTTCATTTACTTGAGGAACATTAAGTTGTGGTTTTTTATAATTGGCCCCTAGATAACGGTAGATAGTCTTCGGCGGTTTCCCAAGTTTTTCGACATGATCTGATTCGAGCAAATCATTCAATACAAGATGTACCATCTGCTTGGAAACATCCAATTTATGAATGATCTCTTTAACAGTTAGCTCCTTTTCTTCGACAAAGAGGGTCAGTATTTTATCACGTACTTTCATTTATTAGACTATTGACTGTCTATAGTCAAATGTACATAAATAATTTGACTTACTTGATTATGCTGTAATGAGAATTGAATTTGACTAGAAAAAGCTATGCTTACATAAAAATATTATGTAATTTTATGAGCTAGCCATGCTTGATTTAATATACAGATCATGGGAATTCATATTGCTAAAAGTACAAGTGAGCGCATTGTTATAATTGGCGGTGGATTTGGTGGATTAGAATTGGCTCGCCGCTTGCGAAAGACAAAGTACCAAGTTGTCGTTATCGACAAGAACAATTATCATCAATTTCAACCTTTATTTTATCAGGTAGCTACATCAGGGCTTGAACCGAGTTCGATTATTTTCCCGTTCAGGAAGAATTTCCAAAAGATGTCCAACTTTCATTTTCGTTTGGCTGATGTAAGCGGAGTAGATGTTGTACAGAAGCACGTAATAACTTCCATAGGAAACATTGATTATGATCATTTGGTAATCGCAGCAGGTGCGGGAAATAATTTCTTTGGCAACGAAGAAATCCAGAAGTATGCTTTTCCAATGAAAAGTATCCAAGAATCTTTGCAGTTGCGTAATGCGATCTTAGAACGTTTTGAAGATGCATTGAGTATTGAACCAGTGAATAGAGCCAAGTACTTGACAGTAGCTATTGCAGGTGCAGGACCAACAGGTGTTGAGCTTGCCGGAACATTGGCTGAAATGAAACGTTACATTCTTCCCAAAGATTATCCTGAATTGGATTTCAAACAAATGAAGATTGTTTTGGTAGAAGGTGCTCCAAGAGTGTTGAATGCTATGTCGGAAGTATCTTCGGAAAAGGCACATCAGTATTTGGAAAAACTCGGGGTCGTAGTACATGTCAATACTCGTGTAAATTCGTATAATGGTGAGCAAATAGTCCTGAGCAGTGATAGTGTCATTGAGTCTAAAACACTTATTTGGGCAGCAGGAATTAAAGGTAATTTTCTAGATGGTCTACCTGATGAAACCTTGGGTAGAGGCAATAGAATTCTTGTAGATGCATATAATGCAGTTATCGGATTGGAAAATGTGTATGCTATTGGAGATGTAGCGTTAATGACGACCGTTCAAGATTATCCAGATGGACACCCACAATTGGCACAAGTAGCTATTCAGCAAGGGAAATTGTTAGCCAAGAATTTCAAACGAAGATTAAAGGATATTCCAATGACCGAATTTAAATACAAGAACCTTGGAACGATGGCTACAATTGGGCGTAATAAAGCTGTGGTAGAACTTCCAAAGTATAAATTTCAGGGATTCTTTGCTTGGACGGTTTGGATGCTTGTCCATTTACGCTCCATCCTCGGTGTGAAAAACAAATTTCTCGTATTTCTCAATTGGGTATGGAATTACTTCACGTATAACTTGTCGTTACGCTTAATTATTAAGCGGGATAAATCGTCTTAAACCAGCCTCAATTCACCTATCGATGAATAAAACAGGTAGCAACTAATATTTGGATATCCCATTTCTAGCATTACCATTTTGTATTGATTCACTTGCTTTTGGTCTTTCGCTGATGGAATTCCAGTTTTGTAATCAATAATGATAGTCTCGTTTTCTTTTACGACAATCTTATCAGGACGTACAATTGAGTTTGCATCCAGTAGTATGGTTTGCTCGTTGAGAACAGACTTTGCTCCTTCAAATAGCTGTTGATAGGATTCAAGATCAAACAAAGCAATTAATTTTTCTTCAAGATCATCAGTGTTAGAGGTTGATACTTCACCTAATTGAACAGCGCTCTCAAGTGTTTCTTTAATGTCTTCTTTGTTTTCAATTCGACTAGCCATTAAATGAAATTCAATTCCAAATTGCATTTCTTGACTTAGATAATCATTGGAAGTCAGATCATCTGAATCTTGCAAAGCGATATCAGGAAACCAAAGTCGGTCTTGAATATTTACTGGCGAAAAAATGGATGAATTATTGGCAGAAGATTTCTTAAAAGATCGCTCTCCGTCATTTAAATCTACCTGATACTCTTCTTCATCTAGGGCACCGATTCCTGAATCAGTAATCACATCATGGAATAGTTTTCCAAAAGACTTTGGTTCGAAATAATTCCCAACATACAAACGCTCAATCGGTCGAGTCATAGCGACGTAGCACTTGTTCACATTGTCGGCAATGATCTGCTCTTTTTCATTGGTGTAAAGATCTTGTAGTATTGAAATGTTTTCTGATTGTGTTGGACGCTTGTAAACAACAAAATCTTCCACATTTACCAAGAAGTGCGATTTAACATCTCCTGAAAAATTCATTGAAGGAATAATCACTACGGGAAATTCCAACCCTTTTGATTTGTGAATTGTCATGAGCTGAATAGCGTCATCACTCTCAGGTATTTGAACTGCAATCTTATTTTTTTTTGTTTCGTAATCGGAAAGAAAAGCTTTTAAATCGGGACCTTTGGACAAACCGTAATCAAAAGCAATATCAGCCAAATGATGTAAATATGGGTCGTTCAGTTCATCATACCCAATCAACGCGTAGAATTGTTGAATGAGGTCATAAATATTTTCGTGCTTGAAGAAAAATGCCTCTGTTCCATTGAAATGATCACTTAAAAACGCTTCATCATTGAACTCGCGGTACTTTTTTCCTGCCTCAGTCTCTTTTTCGATAATATACCGCTTGTAATCAGCGTATGAACCTGAACGAATTCTAAAAAACAATTCCGCAAAACGTTTCATTTCATTTTCACCAGATGGACGCAACCTTCTTTTTAAATAGGCAATGGTCAGCTGTACTTTCAGGTTACTATTGATCAACAATGAGTCGGTAGAGACAACATTGTACCCTTCATCATTTAGTCCAAGTGCCCAACGGTTACACTCTCTATTGGTTCCTCCAAGAATGCAAATGTCTCCCATGTTGAATCCAGCAGTTCTGCATTCTTCTACCCATTTCAGTATCATCGGAAGAAGTTCGTCGGAAGTCTTTTTCTCTGGTTTAGACACAATTTGTATTCTCCCGTTGACAGTTGACTTCGGGAATTGCTCTATTGAATTGTAAAAATTGGCAGTAGATTCAGGAAGAAGATCTCGCATCCCTTTGAAAAATGAATTATTGAACTGAACAATGCTCGGGCTTGACCTCCAGTTGTTTTCCAATTCACTTACCGAGCCCATTTCACTGAAGTAAGCTGACTTTTGTGCAATATGTGGAGCTTGATTTGGATTGTATATTTCTGGTAGCGCTACAAATTGTTCCGCGACTCCATTTTTAAATCGATAAATGGATTGTTTCGGATCACCAACAATTAAGTTTTCATGTCGATGCCCCAAAGATTCATGTACCAATGGAACCAAGTTGAGCCATTGCAAATGTGAAGTATCCTGAAACTCGTCCAACAAGAAATGATGGAATTTAGTACCCAAACGTTCATAAATGAAAGGAGTGCTTTCGTTCTGAATTAAATCTGAAATCAAGGTGTTGAATTCAGATATTCGAATGAGTTGTTCATCTTTACGAACTTTTTTCAAAGCTCCCGCCATGTATTGAAGCAAGGCCATGTTAAAGAAGTTCTTCATGAAGAGATCCAAAGTCACGTATGATTTCAGTTCGCCTTCCCACAAGGATATCAATGTCCGGATTTCTTGTTTTACTGAAGCGGGATAGTGCTGAGACGGCTTAAGTTCGGCATCCATATTTTTCAGAAAACTATCAGTCACCAATGACGATTTCACTGGAAATGCATCTACCGAATATAACTTAGAAATCCCTTTATATGTTGTCGACTTTCCTGGTAATGTATCAGCGGACAACTGTTCATTGTCTACTGCTGATTTAAGCTTACTCGCTTGCAATAAATACAGATCATCAAGACGATTTCGTTCTTTTTTTAGTGATCCAAATTGCTCCACTGAGAAGTCCATTTCCAATAGTTTCTCTACAATATCATTGTTTCGCTCATTGCGTAATATTTTTCCGAAGTCGACCAAAGCTCGTCTAAAATTCCATTGATTTCCATCAGCGACATTGGTACGTGCATAATAGAATATCAACTTATTCAACTCCTTAGATCCCTCTTCACCCAACTGATTCAATAAGTCATCTACAATCTTCTCGATGAGTTCACTTTCATCCATCACCACTTCAAAATCATTGGGCAAATCTAAATCGCGTCCAAAGGATTTAATCAGGCGTAGGTTGAATTTATCAATCGTCATTACATGAAAGTCTTCGTATTGATGAAGAATTGCTTCCAGAACTTTTTTACAACGTTTCTCAACTTCTACTGGCGATATTGCCAATTCAGTACTCAGTTCATTCGTTAAGTGGATTGCTTTATTCTCAAAAAAATCAGGAGAACTCATGGTGTCCAATGCAGTAATGATTCGTTCCTTCATTTCTAGAGCGGCCTTATTGGTAAAGGTCATTGCTATAACATTGGCAAACGAACTTGTTGCCTTGTCATCTCGAATAAGCAGTTTGACATACTCTTTTACGAGATGATACGTCTTCCCACTTCCTGCAGAGGCGTTCAATATTTTAAGCGGTTTCCGCGTTGTATTAGTCACAGCTTTGTTCGTTTTTTCGAAGATACAACTCATTGATCAATTAGAATGGTAGAAATGTGTAAGTTTTTCGATCAATGATCATCTAATTATCAACGATTAATTCCGTAAATTTGAGAGTATGAAGATTTTACAAAAAGGTATAATAGTTTTGATTAGTGCGTTGGTTCTTTTTTCTTGTAAGAACGAAGAAAGTACTATGTGCGACATTACGCCAGAAGAAAATTTACGCATATCTGTATTACCAGTCTTTGGATCACAGGTGCTGTATTTAGATTCGACGTACATCACTCAGGAAGGCTATGGCGTTCAATTCACAGATATTAAGTTTTACATGGGGGATCCACATAATGGAGCGAATCAAATCATTGATGCCGGATTGTTCGATTATCGAGAAAGAGGCACAACTATGTTGATGACTGTTGGAAATCCAGATGATTATCCTTCATTGGAGGCCGTTTTGGGCATTGATTCTGCCATAAATCATGGCGATCCAGTGGCTGTAGATCCAGCGAGTATGTTGTACATTTCTAACGCGAATGACATGCATTGGGGATGGAACCCAGGATATATTTATTTGAAAATTGAAGCAAAAGTAGATACAATTCCAGATGCTACACCACTGTTTAATCATAACGTAGTATTCCATATCGGTAAAGATGAAAATCTTCAACAATTTTCTTTTCCTAATATTACTTGGATGGACGCAGGAGGTCTACATGATTTCTCGCTTCGTCTTGACATGAAAGAGTTTTTGGAAAACATTGCTTCTCCAATTGATCTAAAAACAGAATTTTCTTCTCATACGGCAGCTGGACAAGAAGTGATTAGTAACAAGGTTATTACAAATTTCCAGGCGGCCATTACACCTAATTAAATAGATGTTCAGAATAGTTATACTCCTCTCAATAGTCCTCTTTCTTTTTTCTTGTAAAAAAGATCAGGTGGAGTATGAACCTACGCCTTATACTTTAGATATTCCGTCTCATTTTCCAGTAATGATAATACCTGCGGACAATCCAATGACCGTTGAAGGAGTGGAGCTTGGAAGAAAATTATTTTATGAGGTAAACTTGAGTGGAGATAATACACAGGCTTGCGCTGCTTGTCATGCTCCAGAAAATGCATTCACAGATGCAAATCAGTTTTCTACCGGAATTGATGGAGTTCAAGGTGATCGAAACTCAATGGCATTAATTAATTTGGGTTGGAATACATCCTTCTTTTGGGACGGTCGAGCGAAAACATTGGAAGAGCAAATATTGCAACCTGTAATCAATCCAATTGAGATGCATGAGGACTGGTCTACGGCCATTGGAGAGCTGAATGCCGATGTAACGTACCGAAACATGTTCTTCAAAGCATTCAATACATTGGAAATTGATTCTGTATTGGCTGCTAAGGCAATAGCACAATTTATACGAACCATGATTTCAGGTTCTTCCAAGTACGATGTGATGTATTTGTACGAAAACAGTTATCAATTATCGGATGCGGAACAAACAATTTACCAAACCATAACACCTGAAGAATGGGCTGGGTATGATCTTTTCAAAAGTTTGAATGGTGCTGATTGCTTTCATTGCCACAACGGCCCATTGATGCAAGTTCAGAAATTTAGCAACAACGGTTTGGATGCTATTTTCGTAGACTTGGGTAGAGGTGGAGTAACAGGAAATCCCAATGACGATGGAAAGTTTAAAGTTCCTACGCTAAGAAATATCGCCTACACATCGCCTTATATGCATGACGGACGATTCGCGACATTGGATGATGTAATAGATCATTATTCACACGGAATACAAATGAGTACCACAATTGATCCATTGATTGAATTCGCGGGACAGGGTGGCGTTCAATTAGATGCAACACAAAAAAATCTCTTAAAAGCATTCTTGCTGACTTTGTCGGATGAGAGCTTCATTAATAATCCCGACTTTAAAGAGCCCTAATCAATAATTTTGTTTCTTTTGTATATAAGAATTTAGCGTATGATTGACGAAAGACGGTTGACAACAGAAGAGAAAGCACTGAAGATTAATTTAACTTCAGACATCTATGGTTGTTTTGCAGAAATTGGAGCGGGGCAAGAAGTAGCTTCAAATTTCTTTAAAGCTGGTGGTAGTTCAGGAACTATTGCTCACTCCCAGTCAGCTTACGATATGAAAGTATCGGATTCGATGTACGGTGAAGCTTCACGATATGTTTGTGAAGAGCGTTTATTGACAATGCTTGGTACAGAGTACGATGCGTTAAAAAGACGTTTGCCGAATAAGTACAAGGAGTCACGTTTTTTCTCGTTTTGTAATACGGTTGAATCGCAGAATTATCACAAAACAAATCAAGGACAAGGTTGGGTTGGAATGCGTTTTCAATTATCGCTGGAACAACCACCAAACGATGTGATTATTCATATCAAAATGCACGACAATAGCCATAGAGCACAACAGGAGGCCATTGGTATTTTAGGAGTGAACTTGATTTACGCGTGTTATTTCCATAACCATGATTTGGATGAATTTCTAAATACCCTCGTGCACCGTTTGCCACGTGAACGTATGGAGATAGACATGTTGCGTTTTTCAGGTTCCGATTTTGAAGAAGTAGACAATAGAATTATTGCCTTGAATCTTGTAAAAAGAGGAATCACTGATGCAACGATGTTTGATTTGAGTGGAAATGTCCTGCAACCAGCATCGGCCTTGTACAAGAAGAATATCTTGTTGATGCGCGGTCGTTTCAGACCAGTGACGAAGATCCATATCGATATGATTGAGAAAGGGAAACGTCAATTTTTAAAAGAAGAAGGTATTAAGGAAGATAACGTTCGTGAAGTTTTTGAGCTTACGCTTAAAGATCTTACAGCGGACGGAAAAATTTCGGATAAAGATTTTGTAGATAGAGCGGAGCTTTTAGGAACTTTGGGATATACAGTTATGATCTCGAATTACCTCAAGCACTATAAAATGGTGGATTACTTGTCTTCAATAGCGCGTGGACATATGATGGGGCTAATTGTAGGGATTTACAACCTGCAAACGATCTTCGAAGAGAAGTATTATGACAACTTACCAGGTGGATTATTGGAAGCCTTCGGTAGAGGATTCGGTCATGATGTGAAGATGTATGTCTATCCAGCGAATGATGTTGAAACAGGTGAATTATATTGCCTCGAGAACTTTAGAGTTCCTGAGAATTTGAAAGGATTACTTCAGTATATGAAGGACAACAATAAGATTGCAGAATTTGATCATTTTGAACAACAACTTCTTGGAATCATGTCGGATGATGTATTATCTAAAATCCGTGTTGGTGCCTCAAGTTGGGAAGAAGATGTTCCTTTTGAGGTAGTAAAAGCAATCAAATTCTATGAGCTCTTCGGATATAAAAAAAAAGTAGTAGCCCACTAAAATAATCGTATGCCTCACATCAAAAATGCATTGATTCGCTACCGCATTATTGATAAGTGCATTCGAAACAAGTACATTCCTTTTCCTAGTAAACGTGACTTGAGAGAGGCCTGCGAAGAATCTCTTTTCGGAAGTATTGATGGCAAACACATTTGTGATTCAACCATTGAAAAGGACATGTTTGCCATGAAAATGGAACACGATGCCCCAATCAAGTACAGTAAGCGAGAGCGTGGCTATTACTACATAAATCCAGATTTTTCTATCAATGACATTCCCTTAACGGATGATGATTTAGGTGCGCTTTCCTTCGCTGCGAAAACGCTGATGCAATTCAAAGATGTTGCGATGTTCAAGCAATTTGGTAGTGCGATTGACAAAATTGCGGATCGAATTGAACTTTCAAAGGAAGATGACGATGATAAGTTTATTCAATTTGAAACATCAGCATCTGAAGGTGGAAGTGAATTCTTATCTCCTTTGCTGGAAGCAATCAAACGAAAATTATGGGTAAATTTTGACTACGCTAGTTTTGTTAGTGGTGAATTGAAGCCACGTAAGGTTATTCCATTGTTGTTGAAGCAATATAGAAATCGTTGGTACCTAATTTCATTTGATGCGGATAAGAATGATTACATCACTTATGCACTGGATCGGATGGAAGAAATGAATGTTTCAAAAGAAGAAGCTTTATTACCATTGGATTTTAGTTCTGACAATTATTTTAAGCATGCCATTGGTATTACCAGTGGAAATATCGAGCCAGAAGAAGTCATTCTAAAAGCTGGAATTGTTTCTGCCAAATACCTTGATTCTTTGCCATTTCATGATTCACAGAAGGTTGTGAAAATGGAAGATAACGGTTTCACATTTTCACTGACAGTAAACATTTCTGAAGAATTAATCCGAGAGATTATGAGTTACGGAGGTGAGGTTAAAGTGATTCAACCCGTATCTCTGTTAGAGGAAGTTCAAAAAAGAGCGAATAGAATTTTGGAGTAGTTCTTACTTGTGCGCTACAAAGTAGTATTCCTTGTTTTCATTGAAATGACTTTCAAACTCATCCCGAGAAAGAGATGTTCCTTTGTCTAAGAAAGATTTCAATAAGGAAACTTTCAACCCAATTTCAGTGGCTAAAAAATCGTAAAGCTCACCAGGATTGGTTCCGTAATATTCACTTGCCCCCATTCCACATTCGAAAATGATAGTAGGCATATTCTTCTTAAGAATTTCCTTAGCACCTTTCAGTACTCCAAACTCTCCACCTTCAACATCAATTTTAATGAAATCAATCTTTTCATCCGCTGGAATAACTTCATCCAGAGGCTTCAATTCAACATTGATCTCTTCGATGTCTGGCTCAATTTCATACTTACGTTTTTGCAATCCGCTATAGGCAGGGGCATTCTTAACAAACTGAAAAGTAGATTTTCCACTTGCATCAGACAATGCATAAGGATAAATAGTTGCTTTATTGGTATAGCGCGATTTCAAACGCTCGTACAAAGAAGGAATTGGTTCAAATCCGAAGTGATGACCTTGAGGAGCTAGACGAATAATCCCGTCTAATATTTCTCCTTTATGACAACCTACATCAATACAATTAGAATCAGCTTGAATTGTCTGCTTCATGATACTCTTTGTCAATCGATCATACTCTAAATTCTTAGTAAGATCGAGATGCAAAAAGTTCAATATAGATCTAATAATATCCTTGTACTTCATACGTAGACTGTCTACTTAACAACGAAAAGTTACCTCTATTGGTTGAGGGGGGCAAAGATACTAAACTTTTGAGACCAAAATATTCTCCTTTCTCGTTATCTTCGTAGAAAATTGGAATCATGGAAATAATTGTCTCTAACTCCAACGGAGTTTGTGAACTAAAATTGAATCGACCAGACGTATTTAATTCCTTTAATAAGGAGATGGCTATAGCTCTTCAAAATGCTTTAGATACTTGCGCTGCAGATGATTCAGTGAGAGCTGTAGTAATTACTGGTGAAGGGAAAGCGTTTTGTGCTGGACAAGATTTAGCCGAAGCTACCGATCCTAATGGACCTGAACTTAGATCTATTGTGAAGGAGCATTACAATCCAATTATATTGAAGATTAGAGAGATTGAGAAGCCTGTTATTGCTGCTGTCAATGGTGTCGCAGCTGGTGCAGGTGCAAATATTGCCTTAGCATGTGATATAACGATCGCAAAAGAAAGTGCCAGTTTCATTCAGGCCTTTTCGAAGATAGGGTTGATTCCAGATTCAGGAGGAACGTTCTTTCTACCTAGAATTATTGGAATGCAAAAGGCAATGGCATTAATGATGACTGCAGATAAGGTGATAGCAAAAGAGGCGGAGGATATGGGAATGATATATAAAGCTATTGCTGATGACGAGTTCGACGCATTCGTATCGAAGTTCGTTGGAAAGATTGCAAGCATGCCTACTCGAGGATTAGGATTGACAAAGAAGGCTGTAAATCAGAGCTTGTCAAACTCCTTAACTGAACAACTAAACGTTGAAGAAGAACTACAAACTGAAGCTGGTCAAACACACGATTTCAACGAAGGTGTTGCGGCATTTTTAGAAAAAAGAAAACCAGAATTTACAGGAAAATAACTCGATGATTCGAGTGCTCGATTGTTTGATTTTTCGAATGATCGGGAAATCGGAAAATCGAAAAATCGAAAATATGATAGTAGGAGTTTTAGGAGCAGGAACAATGGGATCAGGAATTGTTCAAGTAGCAGCTCAGAATGGACATAAAGTGGTTCTCGTAGATTTGAATGAGCAGATTTTGTCTAAATCCAAAGGGCAATTGATAAAAGTGCTTAATCGCCTAGTTGAGAAAGAACGGATAACGCAAAGCCAAGCGGATCAAACACAATCGAATATTTCATATAGTCAAGATGTGCACGATTTTAATGGATGCGGTATTGTAATTGAAGCGATTATTGAAAATTTGGAAATCAAAACGAAGGTATTCGCCCAGTTGGAACAAATCACACCTAAAGAATGTATACTGGCATCGAATACAAGTTCACTTTCAATTGCATCAATTGGTGCGGCTCTAGAGATTCCATCTAAAGTTATAGGAATTCACTTTTTTAATCCGGCGCCATTAATGCCATTGGTAGAGATCATTCCTGCCGTTCAAACGTCTGACGACACATTGAATACTGCTAAGTCTTTAATTAATGGTTGGAAGAAAGTAACGGTGATTTGTAAAGACACGCCTGGGTTTATTGTGAATAGAGTGGCCCGTCCGTTTTATGGAGAAGCTTTAAGAATTTATGAAGAAGGAATTGCAGATTTCGCTACTATTGACTGGGCAATGACCTCACTCGGTGGATTTAGAATGGGACCATTTACTTTGATGGACTACATTGGAAATGACGTGAATTATACTGTTACCGAAACTGTTTTCAAGGCATTCTACTATGATCCGAGATACAAACCGTCGTTTACACAGAAGCGCCATTCAGAGGCCGGTTACCTTGGTCGTAAATCAGGAAAAGGCTATTTTGATTACAGAGAGGGTGCAACGAATCCATCTCCAGTAGAGGATGAGGTGGTTGGAAAACAAATCCTTGACCGAATTTTGGTGATGCTAATTAATGAAGCAGTTGATGCTTTGTTCTTAAACATTGGTTCAAAAGAAGCTATCGATTTAGCCATGACCAAAGGTGTAAATTACCCTAAAGGATTACTAACTTGGGCAGATGAATTAGGACTAGAGACAGTTCTGGGAAAATTGGAAGACTTGTTCGCAGAATACGGTGAAGATCGTTACCGACCAAGCCCATTACTCAGAAGAATGGTTAAATCGGGTAATACTTTCTTTAAGTAAACAATATACTTTTATTCAGATTATATAGTGGTTGACGAAGTCGACCTTGTGTCTGTCACCTTGGGAAATAGTGTCTTTGTGCCTTAGTGGTTAAATTTTTCCACAAACTTGTCAAGTACATTCTATCCTATTTTTTGCTTGATAATTAAAGGGTTATCCGTATTTTTAAGAATCAAACATCTAACCCATGAAAAACATATTCTATTTATTTGTGGCAGGAACTGCATTGATGATCTCAAGTTGTGGTGATCCAGCAGTGCCTTCAGATGCAAATGTTCAGACACAAAGAGAACCCATTGTACTTACAGACGATGACCTTTTTGAAGGGAACATCATTCTAGCATTTTTAGAGAATGAAGAAAAATTTGTGCAAGAGGCCAATGAACTTTTCTTGTTAGGTTTGGATGCTTTTCGTAATGAAAACAACCTCGATAGCGCCGATTATTATTTACGCAAATCAATATTGAAAGAACCATCCGCTAAAGCGTACTTCGAATTAGGGAATGTCTTCATGAACAAAGAAGATTATGAGAGTGCACTTCTAGCATTTGGCGTCGCGGAACAGCTGGATTACGAGCCATTCTCTAAGATTCTCTACAATAAGGCGTGTCTTTACGCTTTGCAAGAAGAAAATGAACTTGCAGGTAAATATTTGGAGTATGCACTGCAGGCTGGTTACAATAATATAGAGCATATCAATAAGGATGAAGACTTAGAAGATCTACGCGGGACGTACTATTACGATCAAGCAATTGAACGTGGATTACGTGGTGTTTCCAATTCCGAGAATTTGTTCTGGTTGCAATTCAAAGGACAGTTTTCTACTGTTAGTTTACCATCAACGCTACCATCAGAAACGAATGAAGAATCACTCATGGAGCTTTCAACTATTTCATATGATTATGAAAAATACATAGCCGAAATGCGTGATGAAGCCTTTTCTCGTGAAGTAAGCAAGGAGTTTTATTACTATTCAAGACCCTATGAAACAAATGACTTTGTTGCAATTATATACGCAGTTGACGACGTTTTCATGGGAGAGTATGCTCCTTTAACTTATCGTTTGGCAACGTTTACTCACGAAGGAGTGTTGATTGATAAAATGGAAATTGGAGGAAGAGAATCCTTGGATGATCCTATCTTGAATCCAACCTTAAACAAAGACATGACGATTACAATTTCGGAAGTTATGCCGGAATATGAAAACGATCCAGACAATTACGGTTACTATGAAAACCCAATGATTTCTTCTGAAGAAATTGGGTCATATAATTTGAGAATTACTAACAAAGGAATGATTGTAGAAGCGGATTAATTCTTGTAGCTCAATAAGTACTGTGGGTATTTCAATCGAATC
Source organism: Crocinitomicaceae bacterium (assembly GCA_033791225.1). Taxonomy (GTDB): domain Bacteria; phylum Bacteroidota; class Bacteroidia; order Flavobacteriales_D; family Crocinitomicaceae; genus UBA4466. The sequence continues at coordinate 6,116 of JASJHD010000014.1, read as the reverse complement.
AGAATCTCAACTATTAACAGGTTCGGAATCCATCCTAAATACGCAAGTATTATATACGTTTCACGTGGGCCAATGTCTACATTGAACACGTCAAATAAATAAGCGTAAAACCGTAAGGTGATTGCGGATAGTGTTAATGCATAGCTCCGTAAATTCCATTTGATATGAGATTCAAAGTCTCTCTTTTTTATTTTTCGATATGCTATGTAGGTAACCAACATCCAAATAATGGAGAGTGCTACGAAACTTACTTGAGCCGCATAACCTCCGTTGGCATACAGAGACATTACAAATGCAGATGGACCGGAAATGAAAAGTACAACGATAATGTACCAATAGCCTAAGTGTTTATGCGTCCTTGGATATTTCCGTATGATCCATCGGCTAAATTGCAACAAACCAGCAACGATAATAATAGGACTTGTAAATACATGAATGTAGAAGCTCCAAAGCCATACATCAACATGGTATATAAGTTGTTTGGTAGCGAGGAATTCAACATTCTTTTCAAAGTGAATGTAAGGCAAAGAGAGTAAAATAAGCAAATAGGATGCGTAAGCGATGACAATAAAAACGCCAAGGTTAGCAAATTTTGCTATGAACGACGATTTTCTCAAGGCCCGTAGAAATGATTGTAGAACCAATGATCTTCTGCCCCTTCAAAAGTTTTTTCTCCCCATTCGGAATTAACTACCTCAAGTACTAATTTTCGGTCCTTGTAAATATCATTTGGCTGCCAGTCAATAGTAAGTGTCGACTCATTCAGCGACCAACTCCCTTTAATTTCAATAAATTGTTTAACAATATTTTGGTACTGTTCTTCTTCATCTCCTTTCGTCTCAGGATAGTATTCTAAAATACATAAGCCATCTTCAAAAAATCGATAGTCTCCAATAGAATCAGATACATAGTCAAAAAAGTGGTGAAAGTTTTCTGTTGTGACAGGAGCTTCGTAATCGAATTCGTGCTTTACTATTTTTGAAAGAGTAAATTGCTTTGAAGGTATTTCACCGCTATTAGATTCCCATACACCTGTTGGGTTGATATCAATTCCATTAAAGTTGATGGTAAATACACCATCGTATTCATTGTCACCTGGTTCACGTAGTATCAGTTGAACTGAGTCTCCATTTCTGTATACCTTTCCATTAATGTTACGCTGTAATCCTTTGTGAATATTATATCCAATTGCATTCTTCTGACTAATGTAATTAAGTATAATACGGATCTCACTTCCGCCAAAGTCACCAATATACATCCCTTGTAGGGTGTCATATGTAAAAAGGTCTTTGTCTGGAATCTCAGCAGGTACAATTTCTACAATTGGTTCATCAGTGGTTGGAGTTTCATCTCCACATGAAACCAGAATGGAGATAAGTAGTGTAGCAAATACTATTCGAATCATTTCAGTAAATCTTAGTTCGTGAATAAATCTACAAAGAAATTTTTCTAAAATGCGTTTTTAGCCTGCTTAAAATAGTATTGATCTTGATCTCTTTTCTTGACAATCAGGGGATGTAACTCGATGTCAGGTTGCTTAATTGCCAATGGGTCTTCAACTTGAGGTAAATGAGAATAAAAAGTATTCGGATTGACGAACATTTTCATTTTTGATTTTGGTAATTCGAGCAACAGAGTCCCTGCGTTACCTGCATAAAAGCTTCCTCCTGCAGTTCTTCCAATGATTTTGGCATCCGCCATAGTTTTCAAATGACAGGCAAGAATCGCAGCCGACGAAAATGTTCCTTCATCAGTGATGACGACAATCTCACCATCAAATATCAGGCTTTCATCAACCATCTTTGTTTGAATAATTCCATCGTTGAAATTTTCTTTTCGAATCATCCGACGCTGAATTCTACTCATTCGCTTGTGCTTAAGGTAGTCGGAGTTCATCTTTTTAAGATGACCGTTTTCAATACCAGATTTCGGTTTCTCAATGACATAACGCCCGAGGGTAACGCCTTCTCCTACGATGTAGCGCATAAATGAATATTGCATGGCACCGCCAGTATTCCCTCGAAGATCGACAATAAGTTTATCGATTTTTTTAAGTTTTAGTTTTTTAAATGATTGTTCGAGAAAAGCATCGTAATTCTTACCATGTGCAATTTTAAAAGATTCAAATCTGAAGTAGCCACACTTTTGGGCAATTTTGAAACTTCCGAAATTACTTTCCTGAATTTTAAATTCTTCTTCATTCTTTTTTAAGCGAGCGTTCATTGTTAAGACGGGAGCCGTTCCAGTTGCGAAATAGATTTCAGAAGTGTCGGCGCCATAAACATATTGTACAACTACCGAGTCTTTTGTGAAAGGAGAAGCCATATGTCGATAGAAATCGAAAAGTTGCGAAGCTTGGAAGTATTTAAAGTCTATTGAGTTTTCGTCAGATGACATGTAAGGACTAATTTCTTCCATCATTTGAGGAACAGTGAGTCCATCGATCATTAATATTTCAGCGCCCGCTTGAATGTTTTTTACCTGCTCATAACTGCTCTTCCCATCGTGTACATATGAATCATCATCCCCTAATCGTTTATTTACGATCAACCGTTTTCCGATTAAATAAAAATCGATAGGTAAGGAATTGCGTGTTGCCAACCACTCTCTCAAAACATCTTTGGTAGGATGAATTTGCGTATGACCACATTGAATAAGTGACAGCGTTGATGCGTAATATTTAAATTGATCCAATGGTGACAATTCCGTTTTGAATAAAGTTTCAACCCGTTCAAGGTGATTCAATACTTCAGATGAAGGACCATGAAGATCGAGACGCCCTTCCTTTTTTAGGAGCACACTTTTAAATACGGCAAAATCTTTCTGCTGGTCACGGACTGAATTCTTACTTACCGAAGTAAGAAAAATTAGGACAAGGATGAGTATTATATAGTGGAGTCGTAAAGGCATCTAGTATTCTTTATCTCAATGCAATAACGGCAAAAAAATGCTTGGTAACAAGAAAGTCGAAACTTTAACGTTTCTTATAATTTGCTTTTTGCTTGGGCACTGTAGAATCCATTAGCCTCCACAATCTCCTTGAATATTTCACGAGCTGTAGACCTTGAACCAATATGTTCGTAGGACAGTGCTATTAGCCACAATGATTCTTCATCAAAATTGGAGTAATTCGTTTTCAAGCATTTATCAAAATGTTCGATAGCAGCGTCGTACTCTCCAAAATTGTACAAGCAAAGCCCAGCATAAAAATTCGCATTTACGTCATCTGGATACGTCTCCAAAATGATATTGAAACGTGAGAGTGCCTTCTTGAAATTTTCTCTATTCAAAATCCGCATCGTTTTTTGAATGTAATCGATGTAAGGAACATCCACCACTTGCGCGGTTGCATCATATTCTTCCCCTTCTTTTGTTTCTTGATCAGCGGGAGTACCTGTTAATATGTATTGCTTAGTGGCCACTGTTGGCTTCGCACGGTACTCTCGATAGTCTACCAGTTTCATTTCGCTGAGGTAAATTTCTTTTCCAGTGATACGCGATGATATGATAGTTGGGCTCTCCGGTACTGTGGGCTCAATTATCGGCAACTCATCAACAGGTTGTTGTGCTTCTGGATTATCAGATTCTTCTTTTATAATGATCATCTCGGCAAATTCATCCTGCATTTGACTTGGGTGAACTTGCTCTGACGTTGGAACTACATTCATTTCCTCTATTTCTTCAGGCATGATGATGTCAGTTTCATCAATGGTCAATGTTTGATCTTCCAATACATTTTCTTGAACAATTTCCTCTGCAGTAATAATGGGACCTTCAGTATTTACGTTCATACCATTGTATGCTATCAATCCAAGAATCCCGGCTCCAACTATTCCAGCTGCCCAATACCAAGGCGTGTTAGGTGCAGAGGTGAACTTCTTGTCCATATTTTTCATCACAGACGTATCGTACGAAAGGTCATCCCAACCTTCCATTGCATCATTCTCAAAATCACTCGACATTGAAGCTTGTTCAATTTCGTTTTGAGCTATTGGATCATTCGTACGGTTATAGGCATCAATATCCTCTCTGCCTAACTTCCGTTTCAGTCCAAAAATGTTAAGTAACCGATTTGAATTCATTTCTACCCTCCAATTTAATTTTCAAATTTCGTTTACCATTTTGTATGGCACTTTTTACTTTCGTTAAATCCATTTTTAATAGTCCAGTTATCTCTTGATACGACTTCCGTTCTATATAAAATAGATTGATGCATTCCTTTTGATCGTCTTTCAACGTGTCAATTGCTTCTTCCAGTAATATGATTTGAACTTCTTGATGTTCTTTTTGTTCCAACGTGTCTTGGCTTTCAAGTTCTTTTGTGAGGGTGGTTGTTAGGTTACCCTTTTTTCGGAAAAACATTAAACATTCATTTTTAGTGACCATGTATAACCAGCTCTTGAAACTTTGAATTTCATGGGCTAATATTTTACTTGGTAGCTTTTCAAATACTGTCATGGCAATATCTTCTGCATCAAATTTGTTTTTAGCATACTTCATGGCTGTACCAAACACTAAGTGTCCATACCGCTTATACAATTCCCCAATAATCATAGACGATTGCTTCTCCTTATATGAAAGAAGTAGTTTTTCATCGCTGAACGATTGGTATGTTTTGCGTTTCCCTAGAAGCATTTTTTAAATAGATGCAGATGATTATGAATTCCATAAATATATCGCTAAATCTTTTCTTTGATTACTTTTAAGTGTATGAAAAGAATCGGACTTATTACTTCGGGTGGTGATGCACCAGGGATGAATGCCTGTATTCGGGCTATAACAAAAACGTGTCTTACGAAGGGCATCACTCCAATTGGCTATTATGATGGCTATACAGGAATGATGGAAAACCGATATGTAGAACTTAAAACCGATGATGTTGTAAATATCATTCAACGTGGTGGTACTATATTAGGTACTGCAAGAAATGAAGAGTTTAAAACAGTGGAGGGCAGAGTAAAGGCAATTGAAAATTTAAAGAGTAATAATATCGATGGCTTTATATGTATTGGAGGAGATGGATCTTTTAGGGGGGCAAGCGCTATCTCTGAAGAAATGAACATACCAGTAATTGGTATTCCAGCAACAATTGACAATGATATGTTTGGTACGGATCGTACGATTGGATTTGACACTGCATTAAATACTGTAGTGGAGGCAGTGGATAAGATTAAAGATACAGCAGGAAGTCATCACCGAATTTTTTTAGTTGAAGTTATGGGAAGAGATGCTGGCTTCATTGCTCTGGACTCTGCTTTGGCATCTGGTGCGGCGAGCGTATTAATTCCTGAAGAAAGATCGAATATCGAATTACTTGCAGCTGATTTAAAAAGTCAAGACAGGAGAAGAAGTAACTCTATAGTAATAGTGGCAGAAGGAGATGATGCTGGCGGAGCAAAAGAAATTTATGAGAAACTATTGCCCTTAATGGCAGGTTATACTTTAAGGTATTCTATTCTCGGTCATTTACAACGTGGAGGTCGACCTTCAGCTTTTGATCGAATCTTAGCGACCCGTATGGGAAATCGTGCTGTAAACTTATTGGTAGATGGTCAAACTGATATAATGGTTGGTGCAAATGGGGATAGTTTGGTCACATTACCAATCCTTGAAGCTGCGAAAAGTGCGGCTATTCCTGATTTGGACAAGCGTAATGTGTTTAAACAGCTCAAAACAGTCTCCTGATTCTAAAAGACTTACGGGTATCCAGTATTGCAAGATTATTTTTTTTGAAAATAAACGGTGAAAAGTCATTGTTGATAAAAATGAAGTGTCTATCTTTGCACCCCGCTTAGAACGCTATGTGGTATTTGTTTTGAAAGGAGTAAGAGTGAGGGGGTCGGAAAAATATTTTTGATTTTTTTATGAAAAGGCTTGTGTGAATAAAAAGAGTGTCTATCTTTGCGCTCCCCAAACGGATGAAACAGCGGTTTTGTTTACGGGAAATAGAGGAGTTATTTGTGGTGTGATAGAAGTTACATTATAGAACAGAAGAAGTTCTTTGACAGATTGAGAAATAAGGAAACAGCGTAAAATTTTAGAATTTAACGAATACGTCCAAGAAACAGAAGAAAACTTAAACGTTTTATACAACGGAGAGTTTGATCCTGGCTCAG
>JASJHD010000013.1:0-184407 GCA_033791225.1 Crocinitomicaceae bacterium | reverse complement strand
TGTATTGATTTCTTTGGTACTGACTGAACTGAGGCATCTGTTGACCATATGCCAATGTACTTAACCCAATTGTCGCAGCTAATAATATTTTTTTCATAGTACGATTGATTATTTATTCAATATGATTGATACTGTTCCTGTCTCCGTCTCATTATCGCTATTATTGAGTTCAATGATATAGTAATAGGAGCCTACTGGCATCAACTCATTATTATACATTCCTTCCCAAGGGCGACCGCCATAATTACCCTGATCAGATTGGTAAATTAAATTACCCCATCTATTGTATACAGAAACGATATTGTCTGGATATAACTGGTCCAACAATAAAACCTCCCAATTGTCATTTATCAAATCACCATCTGGTGTAAACGCCGTTGGTATCACAATCTCGCACTCAATCATGCTAATTGTAACCATACTTTCGGGTCCTTCACAATCATTTAAGGTTTCAGTGACATAGTACGTAGTAACTCCGACTTGACTTACTGGAGACAACGTTCCACCAGTACCAAGGACATCTGATAGTGCTATATCTGAATACCATGTCATTGTTCCTCCACTTCCAGAAGCCGTCATGTCAGCATAATCATCAGATAAACAATATTCTGTATCTGTACCTGCGAATGGTGCGAATGGGTAAAGATTAATTACAATCGTTTGTGTTCCAACCGCTGTATTTGAACAGTTTGCGTCAGAGATTCCAGTAACTACGTACACTCCCGCTGTATTACCTAAGGAAACTGGCGATCCTGTTCCAGTAGTTGTTTGTGGAGTTCCATCCAATGTGTAGTCAATTGTCCAATCAGCAGTTCCTGTAACATCTACCATGATATCAGCAATTACATCTCCCGCACAGTATGTTCCTTCACCAGTCACATCAGTAACAGTTGGCGATGGGTTAACTGTCACAACAAAACTGATTTCATCTTGACATGTTCCATTTGCATCGTACATCCAAACCGTTTGCGTAGATGTTAATGGTCCAGTAATCGTTGACCCAGCGTTTGCTTGCGAATCGTCATAATACGCTGCACTTCCTGAAATGTTCGTTCCTGTTATTGCAGGAAGAAAATAAGAATCACATGCCGATACGTCCAAAATTGGATCTAGAACGGGTGTATAATTCACTGTTATCACAAAACTCTCATCTGCTGCACATACCCCATTGACATCAAACATGTAAATAGTCATCGAAGTTGTGATTACATCTCCTTGTGAGAACTGTGTTCCTGTTGCTCCAGGTCCACTCCAGAATGTTTCGTTTCCTGTTAATCCAGTTCCTGTAATTTGAAGTAAGGTGTAAGTATCACACACAACCTGATCTGCAACGGGGTCAATTGTAGGCGCACCTGGATTAACCAAAGTTTCTAGAAATACAATTGATGTACAACCAGTAACATTATCTGTAAATGTTACATCATAAGTTCCAGCTGCCAAAAGTGTAATATCATACGGTAAAGTCACAGATCCTGAATTTCCAGAAGAAGGTCCTGTCCATGTAACTATTCCAGTTGCTCCTCCTGCATCTGATACTGCGATAATTCCATCGTTCGTGTTACAGCCTGTTAACGGTGTTTGTGCTGTATTGATTACTGGTAAGTCCAGAACCTCTACATCATCTGTAATTGAATTTAAACAACCATTTCCGTCAGCGTAATCATAGGTGATAATATGTACTCCTACTCCTGCCGAAGCTGGATCAAATGAGTATGTTGTCCCGTTGCCATCATCTGTAACTCCGGTTCCTGAGTAAACCCCACCTGTTGGTGTTGCTCCTCCTAATCCTGCTTGAATGCCTGCATCGATACATAAGTCCGCTGGGGCCGTAAACGTTAATGTTGGTATCGCAAATACTTCTACATCATCTGTTGCGGTATTTGCACAACTGTTTCCATCTGTAAATGTGTAAGTAATTGTGTGAATTCCTACTCCTGCCGCCGCTGGATCGAATGAATATGTTGTTCCATTTCCATCATCTGTAACTCCAGGACCTGAATAAACTCCTCCTGTCGCTGATCCACTTCCAAGTCCCGCTTGAATTCCGGCATCAACACAAAGATCTACTAAGGCTGTGAATGTAACAACTGGTAATGCAAATACTTCTACATCATCGTTTGCACTGTTCGTACACCCGTTCACATCACTAAATGTATATGTAATTGTATGTGTGCCCACTCCGGCCGCTGCTGGATCGAATGAATATGTTGTTCCATTTCCATCATCTGTAACTCCAGGACCTGAATAAACTCCTCCTGTCGCTGATCCACTTCCAAGCCCTGCTTGAACTCCTGCATCAACACAAAGATCTGCTAAGGCTGTAAATGTGACAACCGGCAATGCAAATACTTCTACATCATCGTTGGCACTTCCTGAACAACCATTTACATCAGAATAATCATAGGTAATTGTATGCACTCCTATTCCGGCTACGGTTGGATCAAATGAGTATGTTGTTCCATTTCCATCATCTGTAACCCCTGTTCCTGAGTAAACACCGCCAATAGCTGTTCCACCACCAAGACCTACTTGGACTCCAGCATTAATACACAGATCTGCCGGTGCTGTATAGGCTACAACGGGTAATTGGAATACTTGCACGGCATCCCCTGAAGTTCCTACACATCCATTCATATCTGAATATATATAAGTGATCGTATACGATCCTGCTATTGAAGGATCAAATGAGTACGTCATTCCATTTCCATCATCCGTGACTTGAGGTCCACCAACGTAAATTCCGCCTACAGGTGTTCCACCTCCAAGTCCAACTTGCACTCCAGCATCAATACACAAATCAGCAGGTGCCGTAAATGATGCAATTGGCACGTCAAATACTTCCACATCATCCAGAGCACTATTTGTACAGCTATTACCATCCGTATATGTGTATGTAATAGTGTGAACTCCAACTCCTGCCGCAGCTGGGTCAAACGAATATGTCGTCCCGTTTCCATCATCTACAATCCCAGCTCCAGAGTAAACTCCGCCCATTGGTGTAGCACCTCCAAGACCTACCTGCATTACCCAATTAGCACATATGTCATTTGGGCCTATGAATACAATAACTGGCAATGCGAATACTTCTACATCATCACTTGCACTTTCTGAACATCCATTTCCATCTGTGTAATCATACGTAATTGTATGGATGCCTGCTCCAGCCACTGCTGGATCAAATGAATACGTTGTTCCGTTTCCGTCATCCGTAATACCTACTCCCGAGTAAACCCCTCCCGATGGTGTTGCTCCTCCTAATCCTGCTTGAACTCCTGCATCAATACAAAGATCTGCTGAGGCTGTGAAGGTCAATACTGGTAATGCATTTATTGTGATAACGAAAGATTCTTCACTAGAACAAAGACCATTTTGATCAAAAGCATAAACAGTCAGCGGACCAGCAGGTGAAGTAAATATCGTACCATCTGCGATGATATCTACTAGATTTCCACCTGAAGCTGTATAAAAAGCCTCACCACCTGTTAAACCTGTTCCGGAAATTAATGAATATAATAACTGATAATCCACAGCACATGAAACGGTATCGCTAATAGGGTCAATTACAGGGGCTCCTGGGTTAACCAGTGTTTCCTGCGATACAATAGATGTACACCCAGTTGCATTATCAGTAAATGTTACATCGTAAGTACCTGCTGCTAAAGGGGTAATATCAAATGGCAGCGTTACCCCTGGAGATGATCCTGAAGCCGTTCCTGTCCATGAAACTGTTCCTGTCGCTCCTCCAAGATCCGATACCGTAATAATACCGTCGCCAGTGTTACATCCAGTCAATGCTGTTTGTGAAGTACTCATTAATGGCAATGCAAATACTTCTATGTTATCGTTCGCTGAACTTGTACATCCATTGACATCAGTGTAAGTATATGTAATTATATGAATTCCTACTCCTGCAGTCGCTGGATCAAAGGAATATGTTGTTCCATTTCCATCATCTGTAACACTAGGTCCAGAATAGACACCACCTGTTGGTGTTCCACTTCCAAGTCCTGCTTGAACCCCTGCATTGATACAAAGATCTGCTGGGGCTGTGAATGCTACAACTGGTAATGCAAATACTTCTACATCATCGTTTGCACTTCCTGAACAACTATTTACATCTGTGAAATTATAAGTTATTGTGTGTACTCCTGCTCCAGCTGCTGCTGGGTCAAAAGAGTATGTCGTTCCGTTTCCGTCATCCGTAACACCAGGTCCTGAATAAACTCCACCTGTAGGTGTTCCGCCTCCAAGTCCTGCCTGAACTCCTCCGTTAATACATAAATCTGCTGGGGCTGTGAAAGTTAATACTGGTAATGCAAAGACTTCTACATTATCATTAATAGTATTTGAGCATCCGCCTCCATCTGTGTAGGAATATGTGATAATATGAGCTCCTACTCCAGCTGCTGCTGGGTCAAATGAATATGTCGTACCGTTTCCATCATCTGTGACACCAGGTCCTGAGTACACACCACCAACCGGTGTTGCTCCTCCCAATCCTGCTTGAACTCCTGCATTAATACATAAATCTGCTGGGGCTGTGAAAGTTAATACTGGTAATGCAAAGACTTCTACATCATCGTTGGCACTTCCCGAACAACCATTGCCATTCGTGAAATTATACGTAACGGTATGGACTCCTAATCCCGCCGCTAACGGGTCAAATGAGTACGTCATTCCGTTGCCATCATCTGTAACTCCTGCTCCAGAATAAACGCCACCTGTTGGTGTTCCACTTCCAAGTCCTGCTTGAACTCCTGAAGTTATACATAAGTCTACTGGTGCTGTAAACGCTATAACTGGCAATGCGAATACTTCAACAGCATCGTTTGCACTTCCCGAACATCCATTGCCATCCGTGAAGTTATAAGTAATAGTATGGACTCCGACCCCAGCTGCTGCCGGATCAAATGAATATGTGTTTCCATTTCCGTCATCCGTAACTCCAGCTCCTGAGTAAACACCTCCTGTTGGTGTTCCACTTCCAAGTCCTGCCTGAACTCCTGCATTGAGACATAGATCTGCAAGTGCTGTGAATGTTACTGTTGGCAATGCGAATACTTCTACATTGTCATTTGCACTTCCTGAACAACCATTGCCATCCGTGAAGTTATACGTAATAGTATGGACTCCTACTCCAGCTGCTGCTGGGTCAAATGAGTATGTCGTTCCATTTCCGTCATCCGTAACACCTGGTCCTGAATAAACACCTCCTGTTGGTGTTCCACTTCCAAGACCTGCTTGAACTCCGGCAGTGAGACAAAGATCTGCAAGTGCTGTGAATGTTACTGTTGGCAATGCGAATACCTCAACATTGTCATTTGCACTTCCCGAACAACCATTGCCATCCGTGAAGTTATAGGTAATAGTATGGACTCCGACTCCAGCTGCTGCTGGATCAAATGAATATGTGTTTCCATTTCCATCATCCGTAACTCCTGTTCCTGAATAAACACCTCCTGTTGGTGTTCCACTTCCAAGACCTGCTTGAACTCCTGCATTGAGACATAGATCTGCAAGTGCTGTGAATGTTACTGATGGCAATGCGAATACCTCAACATTGTCATTTGCACTTCCCGAACAACCATTTACATCTGTGAAATTATACGTAATTGTATGGACTCCAACTCCAGCTGCTGCTGGGTCAAATGAGTATGTCGTTCCATTTCCGTCATCGGTAACTCCAGGTCCTGAGTAAACACCTCCTGTTGGTGTTCCACTTCCAAGTCCTGCCTGAACTCCTGCATTGAGACATAAATCTGCCAGTGCTGTGAAGGTTACTGTTGGCAATGCGAATACTTCTACTGCATCGTTGATTGTATTTGAACAACTATTTCCATCTGTATAAGAATAAGTAATAGTATGCACTCCGACTCCAGCTGCTGCCGGATCAAAGGAATATGTTGTTCCATTTCCATCATCGGTAACTCCTGTTCCTGAATAAACTCCACCAGTTGGGGTTGCTCCACCAAGACCTGCTTGAACTCCGGCATTGAGACAAAGATCTGCAAGTGCTGTGAAGGTTAATATTGGCGTTGGATTAATTGTCAATACCATAAAGTCTGTAGCACCAAGACAAGGTCCGGCACCGTCAGGATCATCAGTTGTGATAGTTAAAGTAACTGTTCCAGCTGCAATATCACCAATACCAGGAGTATAAATAGCACCTAGTAAGGTATTGTTGTTGAATGTACCATCACCGGCACCATTCGTCCAAGTAATTGAACTAGCACCACCACCAAATCCACCGGCCATAGTTGCTGTTGACCCAGCACAAACCGATTGATCAGGGCCAGCTGCTGCAGTATAACCTGGACAGCATGATACTACTGTAGAAAAGATATCAGAACACCCTAGTGCATCAGTAACAGTTAGTGTAGCAGTGTAAGAACCACCTGCATACAAATGAGCTGGAGGAACAGGACCGACAAACAATGGTGAGCCATCTCCAAAATCCCATGTGTATGTATAATTAGGTACAACCGTTACACTTGCAAATGTAAAAGTACATCCAACATTAATGTTAGTAAAAACTGCCTCGGGTCCGATCGTAGAAGTCATGCCGTTGGTAACTCCACCCCATGTAAAGACAAAACCGTTGTTCGTAATAGAAAAGTTGTCAATTAAGAGTACATAAGTTTCTCCTGCAATAAGGGTTGGCGGTACCATAGAGCCAGTGCTCTCATTACAAAATGCCCGCTCATAAGTGCCACCGCCACAGGGACCAGGAGGGCCACCACATAATACGGCACCTGGTTCAGTTGCTGGTGATGAACTAAGACCTGTACCATCAGGACATCCACTCCAATTACATGCTATTACTGGGGCGCCTCCTGAGTTCAGCGCACAACCACTAGCTGTCGTGTTAAATAGAACCCAGTCATAATCGTCAGTATTCACAACTGGATCGATATTGAATTCAATAGTACCAGTTTGACTGCACGTAAATGTGTACCATTGCGATTGTCTCTCATCTCCACCGAAACAAGATAGGACAGACATATCCTCTTCAGATCCATTTCCGAAAATTGCTCCTGCACCGCTGGCCATAGAGCCAAGCGAGAATGAACTTGTATTACATAAGACATTTGCGGCTGGGCAATCTTGACCAGGTAAAATAGGTGTTGGTACATTATTAACACAAACTTGAAAGGTACCATCACCACCAGCAGAGGTTGAACTCGAGACTGTAAAGTAGTAAGTTGCACCAATGGACAAACCGGTGAAACTGTTGGTTAAAACAGAGGGACCACAAGCGGACCCGTGTAAAATTAGTGTTCCGCAAGGGGGAGTAAGGTCTTCTACTAAAATAAATTCAATGTTATCACCCATGGTGCCACCTGTAACAGTAATATCCAATTGAGTGTTCGTGGCTACAAAAGTGAACCAAACCTCATTGTTATTACCTGCGCACCCAAGCGTTGCAACCCAAAGGTCAGATGCTCCAGTCGTTGTAGTCGCAGGAAGTCCAGGGCCGTAGCAAGTGCCATCAGGCGTAACGGTAAACGCGCCAGCACAGGCATCATTCGGCGGTTGCGCAAATGACGTTAGGGACAATAAAATGGAGAACGTAATTAGTACAATTTTTTGCATAATAATTAATTCAGAAAATAGTGGTGAAATTTATTTAGTCTAGTGAGTGATTTCTTCCAGAGGAATAAAACCTTCCTTATTAATAGTCTTTCTTGATGGAATAAAAACATCAGCATATTCAGACAAGTGAATCAAACAATCCACATCGTCCTTTCTTTTCGATTCTATAAAGTATAGAATTTCTGAAGTAAAGACGGGCTGTTTCTTTTTGCTGAGAATCATTATCTGATATGTACCCGTTTCAGCCATTGGTGAGTTTTCATCGTGTTCTATATGGTAGTCAACATAGCCGGTGGACTGAGAATGACTGAGAAAGACACATGTCGTAAACATGAATAACAGTATTATTGTTTTCATAATATTTTAGTGTTTAGAAGTAGTACTTAATATCAAACCAGTGTGATCAGTCTATTGGCATTTTTCCACTCAAATGCATGCTGCCCAGAAATAATTGAGCTCAGCCTTTTCATAATGGTTGGTTATTTATAACGCACAAAAATACCACATTATCTAACAAACACCCAACATCTAGAGCTAAATTTTCACACTACTATGTATGTCAAGTGTATGATTGAACTAAAAGGTTTTAGTAATTATATTTTGGATGAATTCTTAAATAATTTAGATCACTTTGGTCTGACGGGTGATTTAGGGCTTTTGCAAATAAAATCGGTTGCCAATATAAAATTTAAGAGTTAAACGAGTCTGCCCATTAATTGTCCATACAAGCACATGGTTCATCAAAGATCAGATTAACTTCTGGCAATCTGGCAATCCATGAATCTTGAAATTTCTGGCTGAAACGAATGCCTGAAAAATCAATCTCTTCCAAATGATCCAGATTTTCTAGAGAACTCGGAAGTTTTACCACCGGTGTATCATAAACGTCCAAATATTTCAGGGCTTTCATTCCTTCAATGCATAAGGGGAAACGATCGAAGTGATTTCGATTGAGTATTAGGCGCTCAATTGAAGGCATTCGACACAGGGGCAATGGAAAATTATCAAACCGGTTTTTACCTAAATTCAACTCTTTCAAGTTCTTAAATTCAGTGATGAAATCGGGCAGTACAATGAGTTTATTTTTTTCTAGATTAAGAATCTGAAGGCTCTCAAATCTTGCCAGCTCTTCTGGAAGCTCAGTAAGCTTCATCTTAGCCAAGGAAAGCCCCAAAATAGTATCGGGATCGGCATCCATAACCTCCTCCCAACTATAAATAGTTACATGAGGAGTTTCTTGTGACCAGCAAAATATATTACTGATGAGTAGAAAAAAAAGTACGAATATCGCTTTCATCTTTACTGAGTTGTTCCTTCAAATCAATGATGGAATCAAATTTAATTTCGTCGCGGAACCTAGACAATAATTGTACCGTAATATGCTGTTCATATAGATCTCCACTAAAATCGAAAAGATTGATTTCTATGGATACATCATCTTCATCATTTACGGTAGGTCGCCTGCCAATATTCATCATGCCCTCTCGGATAAATCCTTCTGGCAACAATACATTTACTGCGTAAACACCTGGCTTAGGAACTAATTTAATTTCACTTTCGACATCCAAATTAGCCGTTGGGAATCCTAAATCTCTTCCAAGTGCTTTTCCTTGTACAACCTTACCATACAATTCAAAAGGCTCGCCTAAATATTTCTGGGCTAATTTCATATTTCCTTCCTGTATGGCGCGACGAATTTTTGTCGAACTAATATTCACCTCATCAATTTCTTGAGCGGCAATTTCAATTACCTCAAAGCCATAAGTTTCACAAACTTCCTTCAACAATTTCAAGCTTCCTTCACGGTTCTTCCCGAATTGGTGATCATAGCCAATGACTAGCTTTTTTACATTTAGCCTATTCACAAGGTAATCACGCACAAATTCAATCGCAGTCAACCGTGAAAATTCTTTTGTAAAAGGGTAAACAATCACATTTTGCAGACCAATCCGTCTTAGCTTATCAATTTTTTCTACTTGCGTTTGAATAAGTCTGAGTCCATGATTCTCTGGGTAGAGTATCATTCTTGGATGTGGATAAAAGGTAAATAGAACGGATTCTCCTCCAATCTTCGCTGCTTCTTCGTTCAACTGCTTAATAATTCTTTGGTGCCCAATGTGCACCCCATCAAATGTTCCAATGGTAAGTACTGGATTTTCTATGTCTAGATGTTCGAATCCTTGAAAAACCTTCATTAACTGAAGTATAGTTTTAGTTCTACACAAATGTAATTATCTTTTCGATTATTTGAAGCAGGGATTGTGATTCTCCTTAACTCAAATTGCACAAGGACTTCAACGCAAATTACCGTTCATCTATTGAGACGATGCGATAGTTATTGTTGTCGAGAATTGCGCTACTCACATTTTCTCCATCATTGATGTAAATTGAATATCCTCTGTCTATTAAGGAGTCCAAAACATCTTGATCTGGCAATCTTTCATAGGCGGTTAAATTGGTATAGAACATTGCTTCTATTGGATGGGATGTATTTAGTAAAATTCCATTCTGGCCTGTTGTTTCCTGACCTAGTTGTTTTAATTGAACAACCCATGCTGGATTTCGTTCGCTTTGATCAAACGGCTTTAATCGCTCAATGGTGTAGCGAATAGGAAGAGCGATAATTAATACCATGATGATCGAGGCCAACCACTTAAACTTGAGCTTATGTTTATTCCATTTGAGGTACTCCCAGTAATAAGCTCCAATGATAAAGATGGCAGGAGCAGCAATCATGATATACCCCTGCATCTTTGTTGCTGCAAACGAGAAGAATACAATAGGAATAAAAATCCAGATGGCGAAGATCCAGAATTTTGGGTTTTTTCTCTTTTTCCAACTTACAATGGCTAGAAAGGCGAGTGCCAAAAGCATCATCTCTCCAAAAATTAGTCGCACTTTTTCGAAATAATAATAGAACGGAGCCGACTGACCTTCAAGTGCTGATGTTAAGTGTTTTCGGTTGTATTGCGCTTCCCAAATTGCTTCTTGAGGAAACGCATAGTGAATATACATTTGCCAAGGCAAAGCAACAACTGCAATTACACTCAATAATAAGAGAAAATGCAACACGTAGTACTTCGTGCTAAAAGATCGATAATACCTCATTGCTCCAATCCAAATTGGTATTACAATTAGTCCAGGTAGCCATTTTGTCAATATTGCAGCGCCAATAAAAACTCCACATAGCACATTGAATATTACTTTTTTTCGCTTCCCAAATTCCAAGGCCATCCACACCCCAAGCAGAATGAAAAACATGAATGTTATATCGATGTGATCAGTGGCTACCCTTCCACTTGTTAACTCAATGATTAGTCCATTGATTGAGAATAAAAACGTCGCGATAAATCCAACTTGAGCACTAAAAAAATGCCGTGCGACTTTATATGTTGCGAAAATGCCAAATGTCGACATTAGTATGGATGGGAGACGGAGCGCAATCTCGTTGGTTCCAAAACACGAGAACGATAATGCTATTGTCCATAAGGACATAGGTTGTTTATGCAACCAGATATGATTTCCTGACCAATCTTCTGGCAAATAAGGGAAAATCGGGTTTTCATAAAGCGTGGGAATAAATGGATGTCCCAACATGTTCTTAGCAACCAGTGCGTGGTATCTTTCATCCCAACTATGCAAGTAAAAATCACTAGCCAAGTATACACGAAGAATCAATCCAATAAACACAAGAAGAAAAACTGCGAAGTACTTCTTTTGCATAGAAAAACTTCGCCAAGAGAGCCAATACCCAATTATGCTGAGAATTAGTATAATAATACCAAAGGGGAAGTTCATAAAGTGCCTACGTTTGGAGTTTGACTAGAATCCAAACAAATGTAATTATCTATATTTAAGAAAAAAATTATGAGTCAGCCCTTAGATATGAATCAACCATTAAAGGAAAAGACTGCTGTGTCACTTTTGATCTTCGGTATTGTTTTGATTTTGATCAATTTTATAGCGAGCTGGATGGCTTATAATGATCTATGGAAATATGAAGTCGATCAGCATTACTCAATTTCATTTGGAGATCCAGATAGACATCTAAAGTCAGGTAGGCTTTATTTAATAATTGGTGTTATCGCCGTAGTAATAAGCTCTGTTTTGTTCTGGATTCGGATCCGGAAAGTAGGTGGTAGAAACGAAAAAGCATACGCCATCTTAGCTTTATCTTTCGTTCTTTTTGGACTTTTCTTCAAATACTTCACTGGTAGCACTGAAATGGTATTTGCAGATTTTCTTAGTGAACATTTCTATTCATACTTGGCCTTTTCAACTGCATTCATTTTCGGAACTTGCAGCATAGCATCCTACGTGAACAAAGCCTCTTAACCTTTCACGATGCCACTACGCACCATTTTTGTCATTTTTTTAGCTATTGCTCAATCAACGATTTTGCTTGGACAAGACTCTAGCTGGAAAACACTGAAATGGGGAATGACGAAAGCAGAAGTTCGAGCTGCTCTTGAGAAGAAAAACATTGAGGTATACCGAGCCGGCGAGAATTTCAAGTACAAAGAATTTTTCTGCTACCTTTCATTCACAGAAGACGACTTACTCGACAAAATTCGATTCGAATCTCACTTCCATCGTCTTGACAGAAAACTAGCGTATGCTTTCCTTAAGAAAAAGAAAAGGAAATTCAAGTTCAAGTATGGCAAACAGTACATCGCCATTGAAGACAATAATTACACTTCCTTCCTCTGGGTTACAGAGTATTCAAGAATTACCCTGTCGTACAATCCAGAACCAAGAAACGTTGATGAATTCGGCTCCGGAGCCTATTCAATAGACATTGAAGTAACCAAGCGTTGAATTCTGCGCCCCGAATTCCTTACCTCAACTCCGATGGGCTAACAATAATCCTTTTATTTGCTTGCATCAATACTACAAATTAGGTATTTTTGCAGAAGGAATTCTTGTTATTTAAAACAATTCTAAATAACAAATTCCGAATTGTGTAAATGATATAAGATGATAAAAGTCACAGATTCAGCTAAAAAGCAAGCGATTCACTTAATGGATCAAGATGAGAAGACAGGTCTTTTCATTCGTGTAGGTGTGGAAGGTGGAGGTTGTTCAGGATTGATGTATCAGCTCGATTTTGACAACGAGGAGCAAGAAGACGACAAATCATTTGAAGACAATGGTGTTAAAATTGTTGTGGACAAGAAAAGCTTTCTATACTTAATTGGAACTACTCTGGATTTTTCAGGAGGATTGAACGGCAAGGGTTTTGTTTTCGTTAATCCCAATGCTGACAGGACTTGTGGTTGTGGTGAATCATTTTCAATTTAAGATTAGGCAATGTCAAATTATACAGAAGACGAATTAGCCAAGGATCTCGAGGACCAAGAATATAAATTTGGTTTCACGACAGACATTGGTGCTGATCAAGCTCCAAAAGGGTTAAACGAAGATATTATCCGTTTTATTTCTGCCAAAAAAGAAGAACCGGAATGGTTGTTAAAACACCGTTTGGAAGCTTTCGCTATGTGGCAAAAAATGACGGAACCAGATTGGGCACATGTAAGTTATGAAAAGCCAGATTTTCAGAACATCATTTATTATTCTGCGCCAAATCAGACAAAGAAATACGAAAGTTGGGACGACGTTGATCCAGAGATGAAAGAAACCATGAAAAAATTGGGGATTTCAATGGAAGAACAAAAACGCTTAACTGGAGTAGCTGTTGATTTTGTAATGGATTCGGTTTCAGTGGCGACCTCATTCAAAGACAAACTAAAAGAATTGGGCATCATTTTCTGTTCATTTTCGGAAGCGGTTAAAGAATATCCAGAACTAGTTAGAGAAAACATGGGGACAGTAGTTCCTACAACTGACAATTTTTATGCAGCGTTGAACTCAGCTGTATTTACCGACGGTTCTTTCTGCTACATTCCAAAAGGAGTTAGATGTCCAATGGAGCTTTCTACATACTTTAGAATTAACGAAGGTGGAACTGGTCAATTTGAGAGAACTTTAGTAGTTGCTGATGAAGGATCGTATGTTTCTTATCTAGAAGGGTGTACCGCACCACAGCGAGACGAGAATCAATTGCACGCAGCTGTTGTTGAGTTGATCGCAAAGGACAATGCAGAGATAAAGTACTCTACTGTTCAGAATTGGTATCCTGGTGACAAAGAAGGAAAGGGAGGTATTTTCAATTTCGTAACAAAGCGAGGTATTTGTGGAACGAATTCTAAAATTTCCTGGACTCAAGTAGAAACTGGGTCTGCCGTTACTTGGAAGTATCCTTCATGTATTTTGAAAGGTGACAATTCGATCGGAGAATTTTATTCAGTTGCTGTTACGAACAACTATCAACAAGCTGACACAGGGACAAAGATGATTCACCTTGGAAAAAACACCAAGAGTACAATTATCTCAAAAGGAATTTCTGCAGGAAAGTCGCACAATGCTTACCGTGGTTTGGTCCAAATTCACAAAAATGCATCGAACGCTCGTAATTTTTCTCAGTGTGACTCATTACTGATGACGGATGAATGTGGAGCACACACGTTCCCATACATTGAGTGTAAAAACAGCTCAGCAAAAATCGAACACGAAGCTACAACCTCCAAAATTGGAGAGGATCAAATATTTTACTGTTTACAGAGAGGAATCAGTGAGGAAAAAGCAATTAGTCTTATTGTGAACGGCTATTGCAAGGAAGTATTGAATCAATTGCCGATGGAGTTTGCCGTTGAAGCGCAGAAACTATTGTCCATTAGTTTGGAAGGATCGGTTGGATAATAAATGGAACACTTCGAGAACCTCAGCGTTCCGTAGTTAGATATTAGAATTTAGATAGATGATAAAGATTGAAAATTTACACGCGTCGATTGACGGAAAAGAGATCTTGAAAGGATTGAATCTTGAAGTAAAAGCAGGAGAGGTTCATGCGATAATGGGACCGAATGGTGCTGGAAAAAGTACATTGGCTTCTGTTTTAGCAGGTAGAGAAGAGTACGTAGTAACTGAAGGATCTGTTGATTTTAGCGGTAAGGATCTGTTGGACATGGCAACTGAAGAACGCGCTTGGGAAGGTTTGTTCCTAGCATTTCAGTATCCAGTTGAAATCCCAGGTGTTTCGAATATTAATTTCTTGCGAACGGCCATCAATGAATCTAAAGAGCATAATGGAGAAGATCCTGTATCTGCAAAAGACTTCATGGCAATGGTGCGTGAGAAATCAGCTTTGGTTGAATTAGACCCTAAATTGGCTTCTCGTAGTGTGAATGAAGGATTTTCCGGTGGTGAAAAGAAGCGTAATGAGATCTTTCAAATGGCAATGTTGAACCCAAAGCTTTCTATTTTAGATGAAACGGATTCTGGACTAGATATTGACGCATTACGCGTTGTTGCAAATGGTGTTAACACATTAAAGAATGACAAAAACGCAACAATCATCATTACTCACTACCAACGACTATTGGATTACATTATCCCTGATTTTGTTCACGTTTTACACGATGGGAAAATTGTGAAGACTGGACCTAAAGAATTGGCTTTGGAGCTAGAGGAAAAAGGATACGATTGGATCAAAGACGAATTGTAAGAAGCAATTGAAATGACTGTGATAGCAAAAAACACAACGCAATTAGGAGCTGGATTGAAACCAACTTCATTCGCTATTTCTGCACAAGACGTGAAATTAGCTACGGATACTCTTGCGTCAACACCACTGCCTACAACACGTGACGAACATTGGAAATACACGCGTGTTGCAAAACTTGGAAAAATTGAATTCTCAAATGAATCTGCTTCCATTACGGACGCTTCAGAATATTTAATTTCTGATTCGGCTTGCTCTTTTGTATTTGTAAATGGACACTTCTCTGAAGCTTTGTCTTCAAAGGAAATTCCATCTGGAGTAACCTGTACTTTACTCTCTGAAACGGAAGGCGCCGAAAATAGTATCTTGCCTTTGGACGGAGAAATTTTCAATGCATTAAATACGGCATTTTTAACGGATGGTGTTTCGATTCATATTGCGGCAAATGCTGTTGTGGAATCCCCAGTGCAAGTCATTCACATTTTGAAAGGCGATGCTGTGATCTCTAATTTCAAAACTGTAATTCACGCCGAAAAATCTTCAAAGGCTTCTGTCATTCAAGGATTCTTTTGTGCTGGTGGCAAAAATAATTTCTGCAACAATACAACTGAAGTTAAGGTAGGTGAAAATGCTCACTTAACAATTGAAAAAGTACAGTACGAATCACTGGCTTCATTCCATATTTCTACTGAACAGGTTCAACAAAATCAAAACTCTACGTTTACGATGAATACCATGACTTTGAATGGTGGACTGGTTAGAAACAACTTGAATATAGATGTCAACGGGCAGAATTGCATTACAAACCTTAACGGTGCGTATTTGTTGAAAGACAAACAGCACGTCGACAATCATTCGGTAGTCGATCATAAGGTTGCCAATTGCGAGTCACATGAATTGTACAAGGGAGTAATTGACGATAACTCAACTGCTGTTTTCAATGGTAAGGTCTACGTTCGTCAAGATGCTCAAAAGATCAACGCGTTTCAGTCGAATGGAAATGTTTTACTTTCGGACGATGCCACGGTGAATTCAAAACCTGAATTAGAAATCTATGCGGATGATGTGAAATGTTCTCATGGATCAACCACTGGTCAACTTGATGACGAAGCCATCTTCTACTTAAGGGCTCGTGGAATTTCTGAGAAAGCTGCTCGCCAATTAATGGTTTCTGCTTTTATTGGAGATGTCTTGGGTAAAATTGAGAATACATCGGTTCTAGAATATACTCAACAACTCTTGCAAAAGCGATTCGGCTGGGAATCTTAGTCCATTAAATTTTGATCAATGTCTCTGATTACAATTGCGATCTCACTTAGAATGTGCGCTTTTTGATCATCCTTTGGTTTATCACTTTCCGAATAATTTTTCAGATGCAATAGCGATTCTAGAATATTCTCTTCCATGAATGGCCCTTCTAAATTTTCAATGATTGTCAAACAATCCAGTGCCTCCAATAAATTTCCTTCGACTGCAATTTCTATGAAGTCATCAATGTAATCACTGAAATCAACTTTTGTGTTCCAAATAGCGGTAAGGATCAATTGACGAATTGGTCTATATTGCTCATCGTCCAAAACATCAATGATTTCAACACAGGTAGATGTATCCTTTAAGCTTGATAACAATTCAATTATTTCCTCTTGGTTTTTATTAGAAACACCATCTAACAACCTTTTCGCAAGTGGTTTAATTACACTGGCGTCGCCATGCGCTTCCAAAGCCTTGATTGCTTTCGAAATTTTCTTTGAGTCCTGTGAATTCAGATCCAAAAGTATTTGCTTAAGTTTTTGTTGCTTCTTCTCAGCCATGTATCAAATTTTCGACAAAAATACAGCTAAATATTTATTCTAGGCACAATTTAATATCTTTACCTCATGCGTAATTTGAAGTACATCTACTTGCTTCTGGTAATTGTTTTTTCGGTTTCGACCGGATGTTCCATTGAATCTGCGCATCCCCCATCGCATCAAGAATTAATTATAGCGTCGAACTTTTTAACTGAAGCTGATTCTCTCATGTTCGAAGAGTTTGAGACTGAAGAAAACGTGGATATTACCCTGATCATTCTCTCTACTGAAGAATTAATGACGCGATTGAAAGATTTAAATTCTAGCGCCAATATTGATCTGGTGCTAATGCGCTCTTTACAAGATGTAAATAACCTAAGCAAAGAGGGACTTCTTCATTCGTTTAACGTCGAAACTTTCCTGCCTGAGGAAATTGTCCCATACACTTCAATGCGTTATCATTTTGTGGGAGTCGGCATTGATCCTTATATCATTTCATATCCTAAAGATTCCATCATCTCTGTCAAAACCTATAACGACCTTACTCGGATGCCATATAACAATTGTGTATCTCCGGAGGACTATCCAGTTCTACTTGCCCCTGCACTTGATAAACTGAAAAAGGTGGAGGCCAACAATTGGATCAAACAATTTATTGAACAAGCATCGCCTTGTAAGAGTCCATCTGATTCTTTAGCCCATTTACCGATGCTGTCCACTTATAGTTCCTTTCAGATGCAGAATGATCCTTCTCTGGGATTTATTTTCCCAAGTACCAATTCCACTGGGAGTTTCTATGATTTGCGTACTGCGAGTATTGTAAATCAAGCGTCAAATTTTGTGGTAGCGAAAGTGTTTATTTTACACCTAAGTCAGCCAGACATTAATCAGGAATTGAACCAGCAATGGAACACGATTTCTGCCTTTGATAATAATTCTGGCTTCCGTAAATACCAAGCAAAATCCTCCCAGCTTATCCCATACTACGCTACAGTAGAGCGTGTTTTATCAAAATTATGAACAACGATTGTTTGTAATTAACCCTGCACACGCATAAGAAATGTTCTTATTTTTTGCATATTTGTTATATCATAACCTAAGAAGTATTCACTATGCTCAACGAACAGTCCATCATGGACCGACTCGCGGAAAAAAATCGAGTTGATGTTACACCTAAAAACTATTTTAAGAGCATAAACACATGTCTTATAATTTTGGCAATTGTGTTAATTTCAGTTGTTGGATCAGGGCTATATGTAGCTGAAATCACCTTTCTAAATTTAGCAATTGCTGGATTTCTGATTGTATTTTTTGGGTTTTTGGGATACCGATTTAAGCGTAATACTAATTCAATTGCAATCAAAGGAGATACATTAATATTAAACGCACCTGGTAGACCAAGTTGTGTTACCTCTATTCGTGCCATCAGCAATGTTCAAACGAATTCAGTGTTGGGTCTTCAAATGACAAAATTGCGGTACAATTTAGATGGAAGGACACGATCAATCAAAGTGATCAATCGTGCTTCCTCTGTGGTATATTCACCAGAGCAATTGTTGAAAAAAGCTATGGAATTAAGTAAAAAACAAAAGGCAAATCATAAGCCGGGTTCTGTACTCGCCAACTGACGAGTGTCTACCATTTCTCTAGCACTGACGTCACCATCAGCGTCCATCGACCTACCCTCCCAAATCGAACGAGCAGTCCTTAACATTTGCGAACAAATGATTTTGGGTTTACATGGTCTTTCAGCCCGTAAGGTTTACCAAGCAACCAATGTCACCATTGGCTCGGTGAGCTCTTACCTCACCTTTTCACCTTTTCCTCCGAAGAGGTAGTTTACCTTTCTGCGGCACTTTCTGTCTCCCTTCTAGTAAACTAGACTGGAGCCTTCCCGTTAGGAAGTACGGTGCTCTACGCTGCCCAGACTTTCCTCTCTCCATCAAATGATAGACAGCGGTAGACTGATTTGCCTTTGCAACAAAATTACGCTTTACTTCTTTAGGAATGAACTATTAAGTTGCCCATCCCCCGACGATAGGATCAAATTGTACTTTCCTGACACTAAATCAGCTGTGTTAATTTGATTATTTACTCCATCCAACCTTCCTGAAAGAACCTGTCTTCCATCAACTGAATAAACAGCATATGATGTAGCGGTTGAGATTCCATCAATTGTTAATAGGTCTTCAACTGGATTTGGGAAAATACTTAAACCCAATGATTCTTCTTCAAGCCCAACTATTTCATTGTCCTTGTATTCAATGTTCGTGACAATTTCATTTCCCGCAATGACATTTGTTGTAATTCTCAGAATCGGCTCTTGTTCACCATTGGTGATCCATTCGTAGATATGACTTTCCGGAATTGGCAATGGAATCCATGTTGTAACACCAAACAGGTCCAAATACAGCGAATCTATCTCATCAATAACGTGATTCACGCGAATTGCATCAAACGTACCGTATGGTGTTGTTACTGTTCCCCAACCGTCAACAGTTGTGTTACGTGTTCTATATTGTCTCCAAATTGCATTGAATATAGGATTCATATCCAAATTCGTATATCCATTCGAAGTATAGCTATCGCCGTACATCAAAGGAAACTTATAACGTGTTTCAATTACATCAGACTTAAATGGTACTTCGTTCCCATCTATTGACACGGAAAATCCAACTGAAGTAATTGAGTCGCTGCTATTTTTTGAATATTGAAATACATCAGTAATGTTGACAGGCAGGATTCCTCCCAATTGATCTAGAGGAAGAGCTGTTGATGATGTAAAGTTTGTGGCCTGATAATCAACTCCTGCAAATGTTCCAAACATAAAATTAACAAGAAAGGAAGCGTTAGACATATCAAAATAGGTCTTCGATTCTTGTCCAGTACTCGTTAATGAAGAGAAATCCCATGAATAATTTGTGCCAGTTGACGCGAAATCAATGGTTGGATCTAAGGCTGTACTCATCCAAGTAACATCACCACCATCAGCAAAGTCAGCATCAGATACAATAATTTGAGAAAAAGCAGAGTGACTTAGGAGCAATAGCCCCATTAAGAAATACTTCATTTGTTAGGTTTGGTACAAATCTACTTAATTTCTACTCCAAAAGTAGTCGTAAATGATACTGGGATAATATTCTCAGAAACTACCTCTTGTACATTCGCATGAACATTTGCAGTAATCTTATAGACATCATTACCACTACTATTCTTTTCGTAGTACTCAAAGCCTGTTATTTCAATCGAAGCGTCTAGATTGTCTGTAGTTTCAGAAACTAGTACTGTTCCATCCTGAACAATTTTCAAGCGCAAATCAAAATCACGTGAGGATGGTGACGATAATTCTTCCAAAAAGGTGAAATCATTCGCAGTACGTCCAAGTTTATCAATAATAACTGTTTTCGTTCTGACAACATCTCCCATATGAACTTCAGCTGTTAACTTATGCAAGTTATCGTCCGCAAGGATGGAATCGAAAGTATGGTCTGTTGAAACCTGATCTCCATCCATAAACCACTTCACCTCGGTTACCGGTGCTCCAAAAGATTCTATAGAAGCTTCAACAATAGAGTCTTGAGACATAACGAAGGATATTGAACAATTTTCTGCTCGGCGGTACCCTACAATCATCTCATTGCACAAGTCTTCAATAACTGAACTTCCGTAGTACTTAATTCTAGCACAAACATTGTAGATTCCAGGTTCACTAATAACCGCGTCATTGATTCCTTTCTTCACACCATCAACGAACCATTCAATTTTTTCAATGTTTTGACTGTTCGTTTGCGTGCAGTATTTATGTTTTGATAATGTTACGTAGTCACCTGTATAACCCATTGAGAATGTTGGATTAAAATTGATCAATTCACCAATAAGATTCTGAGTTGGCATATCGAGGTTACCGTCATAAATACCCAATTCAAGGGAAAGGTTTTCACCCGACATTTCTCCCGAAAACACTTGAACCCCATTCTCCATGAGTGTCATTGTATTCATATACGCTCCGTTATCACCGGCAACAATTGTAAATGCTTCTCCGTTGATCTCTCCACTCGTAACGAATACAGGATCGTTTGTAGTTTCCAAAACGATTTCCTTTTTATCACACGATGAAAAAATCATCCACCCCAAGGCACAACATAAAATGCTATTTCTACCTATCCTTCTCATTATCTATTTGACTTTTTAAAACTAATTGATTTGCGAATGTACAATTGTCCGTCGAACGGCAAAGTACTATTGCTTCCATTGATATAATCATCGTTCACAGTGTTCATCACTTGTGCCCCGATGTTAATTCCAACTGTCCAATCTGGAGATATGTCGAAAGCATACCCTATCATTGGCTTCAAACCGAATTTATGAATTCCATCTGTATACCCATACGTCTCTAGACGTTCAAGATCTTCTCCGCCAGAATTTTGTGTAAACCCTACTTTAGTACCTACGATAAAAGAAGGACGAATCCCTACGTTTAACTGATGTCTTCCGAACCTATATCCAATTGAAAGGTTCGCCTCGAGTGTATAAAGTTGGTTGAATTTAATGGTGTAATTGTACACTTGAGAACCAAATCCGTACACTTTCGCTTGACGATTCAATACTAGATCATCATGGAATGAAACCACTCCATTAATTCCAGTGGTAAAGGCAAATCGTCCCTTGTAGAATTGAGCTCCAAACCCAAACCCTACGAACGAAGAAATATTATCTGAAGGCGTAATAAGTGATTGGGATATTCCTCCATTTACTTCAATGTACATCGCAGAAGCAATAGGCAAATCCATTTGAGGAACTCTCATTGTGGATGTGTCAGGAGCGAGTTCATTCATTGGGAGTTCTTGTGTCGCCAATACTCCAACTGGTCCTTCTCCTAAGTCAATTGTATTCGTCGCATCCTCAGTGCCCGAATTATTTCTGTTTTCTTCATTTGAAGGCTCGGAAATATTTGTAATGTCAACATTGGCAACATCATTCGTTATTCGAACCGGAAGCTCTTCAATTGGGTCTAGTTCTGGTTCTGGTAGAACAGTTATTAATGCAGTTATATCGGCAACTTGTGAACCTGAAGGTCTAATCTCTGTTACTACAGAAGTTGGAACTGACGGGTTATTTAAGTTCGTTGTTGTTCCAATTTGGTTGGTATTTGAATCAAATCCTGAAGGAATCACTTCATTATTGGTGCTTCCACTATTCGTGTTTCCACCATTTGCATTGCTGTCAATGAGTGTTGAATTGTCCACAACGGTGGTCGAAATTTGCTCAGAAGACACCACATTATCACTCATGCTAACTTGATCTAGAGAAGCATCACTGATTAATTGATCATTGCGACCATCAATGTCCTGATTCATGAATAACGAGATGAACAATAAACCAATGAATACAAAAGAGGTTGCAAACCATAAGATGTCTGCTCTTCTTCTATTGGGCAGCATTGTTTCCATTTCTGCCCAATATTTTTCTTTGTATGGAATCTCAACTTCACTCGCTTCCTGCTGATACATATTATCAACTTCATCAACCGCATTTACGTCTGGCACGAATGCAGGAAGAGAGGCATTGAAAGCATCCCAATACTCCGGCTTGTAATCAAATGACAGATCATTTGTTCTGTCTTGATACAATTTATCTATATTTTCGTCCGTCCAGCTCATATTACCATGCGTTGGTTTTGATTCTCCAACCTATCCAATTTATCTCTTAATAATTTTCGTGCTGTTGAAAGATGCCACTTTGATGTCCCTTCAGACATTTCTAGCTGTTCTCCGATCTCTCTGTGTGAATACCCTTCAATTACATAAAGGTTAAACACGTGAGCTGATGTCGAAGGCAATTCTTTCACTAGCATCATTATATTTTCATATCCTAAATTACTTTCCGCTTCGTTTTGGTGTCCTGTTGAATAATAATCCAACTCCACTTCACTGTCGCTTCTGGTAATTCGCTCGTTGTATTTTTTGTTCTTACGGTACTCATCAATCAATGAATTGACCATAATTCGTTTACTCCAAGCGTCAAAATTTACGTCGCCGTCAATTTTGTTTAATCCTTTTAAAATTTTGATAAAGCCCGCATTGAATGAAGCTCGTGCGTCTTCTTCATTTTTATTGTAGCGGAAACAAATAGGCATTAACATCCTGAAACCATACTCATACAAGCGGTTTATTGCCTTTCGGTCATCACTAGCGCAAGCTTTAAGTATTTCTGGTGTGACGTCCATTGATGTTTTTAACGGCCTTATTTTCAAGTTCCTAATGTAAATTACATTTTTTTTCTCTTCCGACTACTATCGAAACCACACTTTATCCCTCCCAATTCTATTTACTTTATCTAAACTTTCTATCCTTGTAACGTCAATCAGAATCAAATGGTTGGAAAGAAAACTAAATTTTATGCGAATTCATTTTATCCGACACGCCAAGGCTAAGTCAAGTTCCAGTTCAGGACACGACATTCATCGTGATCTTTCAAATGAAGGACAAAAGCAGGTGGTTGCGCTGGTAGATCATTTAAAAATTCGAATTGAAAACATTGATGTTTGGTGCAGTACCGCAAATCGTACTAGTCAAACCCTAGACGTCTTAGGAAAGACAATAACCTTTAAATCAATTGAGCATTTTGATGATCTTTACCTATGCTCAAAAGCGACTTTCATGGAACATTTGTGGGCGTCAGACTCTTCAGACGATTTGGTGATTATTGCACATAATTTTGGAATCTCTGATATTGTGAGTTATTTCTCAGAGGAGCCCGTAGAACTTAGAACATCCGAGTACGTTTGTCTTGATTTTGGCGATTTAAGTCGTGCTGAAACTTCTCGCGGAACAGGGACTATTGTTGATCGTTACCGTCCTTTTTCTGATCCTTTTTAGGTTTCGCAACGTAGTGGAACACGACTCTTGTTGGTTGGGTCCCTTGAGTTGTAGATTGCTGTTCATTGCGTAATCGCTCCAACTCATCTTGTCGTAATTTTGCCAATCGAACTTTTTCGTTCCATTCACCCTCAAAATCTGGTGGTTCGATCCCCATTTCATGCTCAATTTCATAGAGATACTTAGGTGGTTGAGGTCCTAAATTTCTGTAAGCAAAAGCGAGAATCACTCCAGAGATTAATCCCATTAGGTGACCTTCCCAAGAAACATGCGTATCCATTGGGAATATTCCCCAGATTAAACTTCCGTAGATAAAAGTCACAAACAATGATATCGCTTGAAGCGGACGGTAGTTTCTAAGTACTCCCGAAGTAAACAGAAATCCTACCAAGGCATAGATTACTCCACTCATTCCTATATGGTATGCGTGTGTATCTGCAGCAAAAGTCCAAACCCCCAATCCGGTAAGCAGCCATGCCAGCACAAACACTTTTAATGCTATGGAGCGGTAATAATAAATCAAAGCACCAAGCAGCATAAGTGCAGGGAACGAGTTGTTAAAGATATGTGCGATGTCTTGTTTTGAATGAATCAATGGCATTAATATGATCCCTTTCAAACTGTTTAGTTCTTGGGGTCTAATTCCGAATTTATAGAAATGCACCAATTCGAATAATTGATCTGCCCAAAAGACCATCCACATTACTATTACCAAAAGGACTGGGTAGACAATAGCCTCAGTAGTAGATCCAAATTCATTTCTTTTTGACATTGGTTCGCTCAAGTCAACTTTTATGCCCTGATTAATTTTGTGACAAGATGGCAGCGAAAATTGTGAATTATGAATTATGAATTCATATTTTTACAGCATGAGTGAAATTGTGAACCGTGTACAGGAAAGCGGATTGATATCTATGGATTTGGCTGATTTCAAACCTACGTTGTCTATTCAAGCAGTGGATATTGCTGAGCAATTGTGGCAGGGGTTGGTATTGAAGGAAAAAGATTTTCGCTCCTGGATCAAAGAAAATGATTGGGACAAATATGCCGATTCAGCAGTATATGTTCATTGTTCGGTAGACGCCATTGTTCCAACTTGGGCCTTTATGCTAATTGGTTCTCAATTGGAATCGGCTGGTGCGAAATACATCATCGGTACAGAAGATGATCTTCAAAAGCAGCTTATTAAAGAACGTATTCAGGAAGAAGACCTGACGCACTATGTGGATGGTAGAATCATCATTAAAGGTTGTGCAGATGTTTCTTGTCCTGAATATGCGATGGTGGAGCTTGTTCGGTATTTACAACCTGTTGCGAAGAGTATCATGTATGGAGAACCGTGCTCAACAGTTCCTGTATTTAAGCGGAAATAGTCGCGAATTTATATCCTTTCTTTTCTAATAGATCAATGAGTTGAGGTAGCAATGTTTTTACTCTCTCCTCGACCTTAGCGTTGTCATGCATTACGATTATTGCACCTGGCTTTATATTCTTATCTGCACTCTTTAGGATTTTTTCTAGCTCAACACTTTCGTCAAAATCGTACGAGAGCCATGACCACATAATGATTTTTTGATCAGCTAGATGCTTGTCGTATTTCAATGGCATTCTACCATAAGGTGGTCTAAACAAATTGGATGTTACCAATTGTTCCGTCTCATTAATCGATCTGAAGTACTCTTCTCTGTCAACTTTATTCCCATTTTCATGACGCATTGTGTGGTTTCCAATGGCGTGACCTTTCTCTTGGATTAGCTTTCCCAATTCAGGATGTTTCAGGATGTTCGCTCCAACACAAAAGAACGTAGCTTTTACATTTTTCTCTTCCAAAAGAGCTAAAATCCATTCTGTGAGCTCTGTAGTTGGACCATCATCAAAAGTTAAGTAGACAGTATCAGAAGAAGAAAAACCCCATACTCTCCGGTGATAAATCCACCGAAAGAAATATGGGGTTTTAAATAACTTAACCATTTTAAGGTTCCATTGAGTCTTGCATTTGATTCATCATCTGCTGCATTTCTTCCATGGAAGGCATGTTAGCTCCATTTGGATCCATGCTAGGTGGCGTTTGTGGCGCAGCATCCAACAATCCGAAATGAATGGCCATTCCTCTTTGATAATCTTCTAATTCGAACATCATACGTGAGTAATACCCCGATTTTGATCCTCTTCTAGTGCTCTCACCATTTGCATTGGCAATTTCTTTCAAACGCTTGATCATCGATGTGAACATTGTATTGAAGATGTAATCAACTTGAACTCTCGTTCGCATAGCTAATTCACTCGATTCTCCACCAAATTCATTTGCTGAGCTCATCAATTTGATATAAGCGTTAATTGTTGCGTAAAGATCTTTCGTGTTCCAAGAGCTTGCTGCAATAGCTACTTCACTCTTCTCAAAATATCTTATAATCGACTCTAACTGATTCGCTACAACGGTACCAAGTTTTTCAGCACCAGCGTGATCTCCCGCCATGTACAATACTGTAACATAGTCGTGTAAAACACCGTCATTGTACGCTTGCAATTGTTTGCCATCAACCGTATAATTATCACGTGGGTTATTTGCTGGGGTTGGTTCACCGTAATCGATCACCACCTCTGCTGGCATCACTTCAAGTGAACGGTTGATTAGGTTGATCGCTTTTTGTCTGTATTCTGCAATCACATTCGCAGGAACATTCTCAAGCGTTTCTCCAGTTCGTGGATCACGCGTCATACCTCGAGCAACCATGTCGTTGTTGCTCTCAGCAGTGTATGCCATCGAAACAAACTCTTCTGCCAAAGACAAGAAGTGCAATCTGTATTGATCTGTGTGTCGACGTGCATAATAATCTGTCAGTACATTAGGATCACTCATTTGTCCGAACGAGTAGTTCGTCATGAGGTTATCATACATTTTCGTAAGGTTGAACCGAACATCCATAGCATCAAGCGGGCTCAATTCGAAAACCATTCCGTTTTGCTTGATGTATCCTCTTCTGTACAACGCAATAGAAACGTCAGATCCACCAGGTGATGAGAATGCAATACTTCTATTCCACTCATTGTTTCCAATAATATCCAACATCATTACTTGCTCGCGTGTCAATCCACGTTCTTCAAAGTTAAATCGAAGTTCTTCTAAGCAATCTTCTTTTTCGTCAGCAGTAATAATACCAGAAGCAAAGGCGTTGTCAGCATCAACTGGCACAACAAATCCAGTACTCGGGAAGATTCTAACTTCTCTTCCACCTTCTAGCATAATGAAATTGTTATCATTACGTGTAAAGTCCATTGCATCAGCCAAGTTTGCGTAATCCCATGCTGATTCAAAATCAATCAATGCATCTTGCAAAGCGTTCAAGCCTTGATCAGGAATCCCGATTAGCCCATTGCTTGCAGCAGTCAGAATTTCAATTCCTGAGCGATACTTTTCAAATACATCGTCTATTTCTCTTCCGGCTGTAAGTGGCTTATTGAAAATGATTTTCAATTGTACTAAACGATCCGTAGCTCTATCATCATTAACGGTTGCTCCCGCCAAATAAGAAGATACAATTGAATTCAATCTGTCAACCGCAACTCCAATTGTTTCAGGACTACCTTCCACACGAAGCTTGATCACTTCTCGAATTACGTCATCTTTTGCTTTCAATGAGAACAATTCAATTAAGTTCAAGAACAATACTTGATCAGTATTCCCCGAATACATTTGAATTTGGTCTTCTGTAAATTCAATTGGCAACGGATCCGATTCGTACGCTCTCATTTTCATTTGATTTGTGTACCAATCCGTTTGCATTAAAGAAAGGTTACAGACGCGCACATCGGTACGTACCCCTTCAACTTCCTGCATGTACCACAATGGGAAAGTATCATTGTCACCGTTCGTGAACAATATTCCGTTTGGTTCACACGATTCGAGATAATTCAGTGCGACATCATGCGCGGTAGTTTTATCACTTCTATCGTGGTCATCCCAACCTTGGAACGCCATTATCAAAGGAACAACCAAGCATAACAATACCGCGACAATGGCTCCTTGACTATCTTTATGAAGTACTTTTCGCAGCATTCCCATAACGACAAGTGCTCCACCACCGATAGCCACCATTACTAACCACGCAACGGTTGTAGGAAGAGATACATCGCTTCCCGCGTCCAAGATCAAAGCCAATATTGTACCAGCGGCAGTAATAATACCTCCTCTAAGAAGTTCTCTTTTATCGAAGGACTTGAATGCATCGTACAAGGCATAAGCTCCGATTCCAATCCACATTGCGAAGAAGAAGAAAGAACCTGCATATGCGTAATCTCTTTCTCGCGGTTCGTATGGTCTTGGATTCAAGTACACAATAATTGCCAAGCCGGTAAATAAGAATGCCAAGAGTAATGAAAATGCATCTTTCGGGGCTCGATAGAAGTGGAAAATAATTCCAATAAACCCTAAGATTAATGGAAGGAAGAAGAAGTGATTATTAGAAGGATTCTCCGTTGTGTAGAACGTGCCATTTTCTCCTTGATCTCCAATTCTCGCATCATCTATAAAGCTAAATCCTGATGCCCAATTTCCACGCATTGCGCTTCCATGCCCTTGTATATCGTTTTGTCGACCTGCGTAATTCCACATGAAATAACGCCAATACATCCATCCTACTTGGTATTTAGCAAAGAAGGTTATGTTCTCACCACTTGAAGGAAGTCGAGCGCCGTCTTTACCAATTTCAGTTCCCTTGTCTTCAGACCCATTGTATCCCGACCAATTTTTGTATCCAGTGATTCGCTGTTGATCTTGATTCCAATACATTCTTGGGAAGAAAACTGCCTGCCTATACGTAGGTACGGCCTCTATCCTCGTTGAAGCATTGGACTCGTAATACATGTCTTTAACTACAGACCCCTTTATCGTCTTCGAGTATTCAGTTGCTCTGCTTTCTTCTTCAAAAGCTTTTAATTCTGTAACACCTTTAACAACTACAAATCTTCTTAGGTAGAAAGGAGCTAAATCACCCCATTTATTTCTGTCATTTTCAGTTGAGTTCCATTGTTGACCAAACATTATAGGAGCTGATCCATATTGCTCACGCTTCAAATATGCATGCAAAGTCACCAAGTTCTCTGGATCATTTTCATCCAAAGGTGTGTTTGCGTTTGAACGAATAACGATTACTGCGAAAGAACCATAACCAATTAACAAAAGCACCAATCCCATCAAGGAAGAGTACATGATTCTATATCCTTTCTTTCGTGCAAACCGAATCAAGAAAACGCAAGCGCCGACCAATAAGGCAAAGAAGAATATAGTTCCTGAATAGAATGGCATTCCCAAAGCATTTACAAATGCTACCTCAAATGTTGATGCCAAAGAAATAGACCCTGGAATCACTCCTACTTGAATAAAGCCGAGTACCAAAATGGACAAGATTCCTGTAAGGATAAATCCTAAAGGAGTAACAGTTGGTTGATATCTAAAGAAGATAATGTACGCGATTGCTGGAATCACAAGAATACCTAGAAGGTGGACCCCAATGGCCAAGCCTAGTAAGAACATGATTAAAAGTAACCAGCGATCAGGTGAATACCCCTTGGGGATGAGCCCACCTTGGATATACATCATTTCTTCGTCCCACTTAAGTATCGCCCAGAATATAACTGCAGTAAACAGTGATGACATTGCGTATACCTCGCCTTCTACAGCTGAGAACCAGAAAGATTCAGAAAAAGTATAAGCCAAGGCTCCAATTGCGGCGCTTCCTAGAATGGCAATTTTATCACCCGAAGAAAGCTCTTCACGGATCGATTTCCCTCTCAAAGTAATTTTACGAATCAACATCGTAAGTGACCAGAACATGAATAAAATGGTCAAAGAACTGGACAATGCTGACAGTCTATTAATCCAAACGGCAACGCTTTCTGGGTCAGCAAAGAATGTGAACAATCTACCCAAGACCATGAACAATGGTGCTCCTGGAGGGTGTCCAACTTCCAGCTTATATGCAGCTGTGATATACTCTCCACAATCCCATAAACTCACGGTGTCTTCAATCGTAATGAAAAATACGATTGTCGCAATTAAGAAGACAAGCCAGCCTATGTAAAGATTAAATTTTTTATAATTCATATGTAGTGTTCTTATGTTTGAAGACGTTAATTTTTCGTCTTCGTGGCATTAGCCCTGCGAAAATAACAATATCTATCAACGATAGTGCCCATGAAAAGTGAAAAAATGCCAAAAAAAGAGGGATGAATTAGATGTTGGAGCTCATGTAAGTGATGTAAGACGATGAATAATGATCTGAGAAACCATTATTTCTTCTTTAGATAAGCACTTTTAGCGCTAAAAATGAATGATATAAGCTTTGAATGAAGTTTTTTTTGATGGAAGTATTGGCGGATTTGTTTTTTGTTGCTAAATTTGCGCCCTCAACAAGTCACCCGTTGAACGGAGTACAGTTGTGAAACTGTCCCATGGTGTAATTGGCAACACGTCTGTTTTTGGTACAGAAGAGTCCAGGTTCGAGCCCTGGTGGGACAACAGAAAAAGCCTTGTAATCATTAGATTGCAAGGCTTTTGTTTTTTCTAGTAACGATATAGAAACAAAGTCCCCTTAGAAACTACTATCCTTCTACTCGTGAGAACGCAAGTGCTTTTAGTTCCTGTTCGGCTCTTGATATTCCATATTTAGTAGCAACATCTTTCCAATTCTTAACTGAAGATTTTACTTCTTCGATTATTTCATTGGCTCTCTCTTCCGTTAATCGGAAAAACTCATGTACCTCCATTACAAGGTCAAGGTCTAAGGAGTTGTCATTATCAGAGATGTTTAGTTTTAATCCAGTACCCGTTTCTACGGGGTTAATGTCGTATGCTGGGGAAAGCAGCCAACCCGATTCTGAAAGAATAAAACCATGATTTCTTAGATGATCATCTGTATTAGTGACACAAATGCTAAATACAATTCTTCTCCATAATTCTTCAAGGTCTTCGCTAACATTGGCTCCATTCTCTGAAATAAACTCGGCCATCTCAAGATAACTAATGCCATCTTCATGATCTTGCCCATCGGTATATCCCAGCATAGTCATTGCTGATGCAAAATGTATTCTTTCACCATCTGTTGCCCTGTCAAATCGTTTTGTTAGGAATGTATAATAACTCGAAGAGAGCTTTTGTGCTTTCGACTCAGCCATGTTAATACCAGCTGCAATTGCTAGTTCGTATGTGACTATTTCCCAACCACCTATATCTCCTTCATCATTCCTACTTGGGAACTTAGCGATCCATAGACTTTGATCCTTCCAGATAATACTAGCTTTGGGTCTTGCACCTCCTAAGGAAGCACCTGGAGCAAGAAGCATGCTCAACCATTTCAAATATTCCGGATCTTCAATAATATCATCTTGTTCTAACCTCAAACTAATCTGTTCTAACTCCCTTAATGAAGTCCATGGAGGGCTTGCCAACTCTCTGTTATCATTCAAAAAGGGTCCTTCTTTGTCCAATTTGAAACGTAGTGCCCCCATTCTATGCCCATCAAAAACGCCAAGTAAGTAATCGGTTTCAAATAGATTTTGCTCCGCTCTCTCTTCCTCTCTCGCCATTGCCGCTTCTCTTCTTCGCATAAGCAAACGCCCCCAACGATCTGGAGAGGAATCTAAAAACAACCCGAAATTTTTCTGATCTCCACCTAGATGTTGCAACCCACTATACAATTGCAATTCTGGATCAAGAAGCTGGGCATGACCCAACGCTAGCCATTCCTTATCATATTCAAAAGAAAATATTTCTTTTCCCTTTAACCTTTCAGAACGTAACTCTCCCATAAGGATAGGTTCCTCCATCCCCTGCCAATTCGCATACACATGTACGTACCGCTTACTATCTTGCTTTGCCATCTTCTATTTCTTTCGTTTAGGAGCTCTTTCTTTAGTCGTTAATTTGGCATCTTGGAGTTTTCTACCAAGCTCATCATCTTTTGCCAACTCTAAGAAATCTTCGCCTAGTCGGAGAACCATTAGTACTTGTAAATAGGCTCCAATACTTACGCCTGGATCACCATTTTCGATATGATAAAGAGTTGTTCTACCAATGTTTGCCCGCTCTGCTACCTGTTCACTACTTAACTTTCTTCTTAATCGAGCTAACTTAATATTCTCACCAACTTCGATTAGTATTTTTCGTGCCTTTGGTAATAAAACTATCTTCTTATTAGCCATAATGTTCGTATTTACATACAAATGTAGCTATTATTGTTCGTATTTACAAACATTACAGTTGCACGCTCATGTACACATCTGCAATCTGTTCCTGTGTAATGCCGATATACCTTCTTGTAATAGATGTACTAGAATGCCCGAAAATACGCTTCCCGAAAGTTTTGCGCAAAGTGTGCGAACTTGGATTCTGAACGCGAACAGAATATTTCGCGAAAATTACTTTCAGGTGCCTGTTAATGTAGCTGATGGATAGAACACCACCCCATCGATTAGCGAAAATATCAATTATTACCACCGTAGTGAAACCTGTGTAAATTTCTTTTCAAACAGGCAATGATCCTCTTCGCAGATCTTATAGAAATTGTTGAATAGGAGTCATCCGATGCTTGGTTTTGAGAAGGGCGGATATAAATTTCCTCAGTATGATCATAGGTTATTATCTCGTCGTCATTTGAATCTACCTTCCATCGACTAGGTTCTTTTAACTGGGCTTTTTCGATCACTTTCTTCAATTGTCTAATAAACAAAACAGTTTCATGCCTAGTGTTTAAACTAATGCCGATATCATCATATTCTTGCTTAGGACGAAAATTATGGAACACGACAACGAAATATTTAGCTCCTTCGAAGAAGTTGAAAAATATCTCCACAGTTTCAAATTGACCTATTTTTTTACTATAATTTGGATTGTCGTAATTGCCAATAAATTTGACGAAATTACTATCTCCGACAAAGCCATGATTACTCATTGCAAAATCCGCTTTCAGACTAACCTGAGCATGGCACGAGTAAAAATGTAAGGACAGAATAACTCCTAAAAGTGTTTTATACATGACTTCTTTGATTATCTGTTTCAATGATCGTCTTGCTTAGTGTTCTTTTACCAATCGTATTACAGCTTTCTTGTCTCCCGATTCAATAATTGACAAATATACGCCAGTTGGTTCTTACTAGAATTCTAAATTTAATAAAATTTAAGGTTAAGGGCCGTGCTTCGCATAGCCCCCCGAACGTTAGTAACGGTAAAGATTGTAATCGGGTTCATCAATTAAAAATTATCCGATTCATTTAATAAAAACTTTAGGATAGAATATCCGTAAATTGTAGCTTTAAGGCTATATGTTTAGAACGGTACTATTTCATATCCTATTTTGTGCAGTCAGTATTGTGTCTAATGCACAGTGTGATACGATGGTCATTTATGATGTTGACAATGCAACAGTGCAGTTCCTGCCGATTCCATGCAATCCAGACTCTGTAAGTATTTATGGTGAAAGCTTGAACTTTGAAGGAATCATGGGAAATCCTTCTGCTCTGGTTTCAACTACTCCATCATACCCATTTAATTCACTCAGTCTTGCGGAAAGCTACTACGATATGCTATCCTATCCAATTAGAACGAATGTAGCTTTGATTGGAATGGCCGATACTTTATTACAACAATCTGCCAATTGTTCAGGTACATTAATCTCTAGTAAAGTAGTTTTAACTGCGGCTCATTGTACAGGAGGCCTAAATGTTTTCAATGAATTTCACTGGACTGGAGGAACTTACGTTTCGCCGTCAATGCAAAATGGACTTCCTCAATCACAAATTGGAAACTTAAAAGTAAAATATAAGATCATCCCTAAAGATTTTTACGATAACGGGGTGGCTGCATGGCAACGCAACAATGATTATGCTTTATTGATCTTGGAAGAACCTGTTGGAGATCTTATTGGATGGATGGGATTAAGTTTTAATATGAATGATACCATTCTTAATCCTTCGTTAATTTCCCATAATTATAGCTACCCAGGGACATCAGGCTATGACGGAGAAGATATGTATTTCACGTATGGAAATGCTATTATTTCCTGGTCGGATATGCAAGCTCACAATGGATTAACCGGAATACAAGGTCAAAGCGGAAGCGGCCTGTTTTATATGGATGGAAATAAACCCATATTATACGGACTATACATTACTGCAACTTCGTACAACCTTCTCACAAGAGATAACTTTTGGTCGATACAGAATATTTTCCTTCAATGTGATGAGTTGGGTCTGTCTAATTTGTCTGCGCATACGCCTCATTCTTTAATAATAGCTCCCAATCCCATGAGTGACGAAACGCACATCACCCTCAATATTGAAGGGCCACAAAACAATGATGAATTTGAATTGAAGATTTACGATCTTTACGGTAGGGTTATGTTAGAAGACAACATTTTTAATACTATTAAATACAAATTGCAAAAGGATAAATTCAGAAGTGGTTCATATGTAATTCAAGTGAGTAATAATTCTAGCTTTTTTACCACATCCAAATTAATTGTCAATTGAAAATGCAACCGGCAAGTCCGTACACTTCCTAGTTGTGAACTGTTGTTACCAATTCCCACCAATCACTTGAATTCATCAAGAACAAGACTTGTCGATCAACTCTTGAGCCGTACCGTTTTTATTTAGCATTTTAACAGCAATTGACACTGGTCATGGAACCATCCCTTCACTCCATTTGGAGAGTAAAGTTAAATGAACTATATCTTTCGGTAACCCCCTTTTAATATATCAATTTAGAGAATTGCAGAAACTATTTCACAAAAACGCCAATTTGAATCCGTATTTATACCTATTTCTACCCAGTACTAATACCCGATTTTTAACATATTTATTGTCGTCCCAACTGCAAGCATTACTTTACGCAGAGTTTATTTTTGGATGGAACACAAGATTACAATCGCGCTTGCTGAAGATCACACAATTTTACGTGAGACCTTGGAGCATATGTTTAATGACGACGATAGTTTTTCATTCATTTTTAGTGCTGGAAATGGTCAGGAACTTCTGGACCAGCTACATAAAACTCCGGTCGACGTTGTACTCCTTGATCTTGAAATGCCCATCTTGGATGGTCGTGAAGCTCTAAAGAAAATAAGAAGTCTCTATCCGAACACCAAGGTAATTGTGCTTAGTATGCACTATACTGATTTACATATTAAACGTTACATGGCAGCAGGTGCCAACGGATATTTATCCAAAGATACTGACTTCGAAATTTTGATAGATGCCATAAAAAATGTGCATTACAGCGGGATTCATTTTGATGAGAAAGTTTCCATGAAGTTGATTCATGAAATCATGAATAAGAAATTGACTCTTCCAAAATTCATCAAAAACGAACCACTCACCAATCGAGAAATTGAGATTTTGCTACTTATTTGCGAGCAGAAAACCAGCTCAGAAATTGCAAAGCTACTTTCGATAAGTGCCCGTACAGTTGAAAATCACAGAGAGAATATGCTTAAGAAAACGGGAGCACGGAATAGCATTGGATTGTTCGCGTATGCTGTTAGTTTCGGGATTTATGAATTCAAAATTTAGCATCATATATCTGCTTAAATTCTTGAACTTTATCAGCCTACATTCGTTGATTCCTACCCCAAATTTTATTTTCCCGTAATTATCGTAATCCTAGTCAATATCAGCATTCCCTTATGGGCTTGCTTTTCCGTAATTCATATCTATTTGTGTTGTAACTTTAGAAGTATGAAAAATTTAACTTTGCTCCTCGTAGTTGTTAGTCTTCAACTGACTTCAATAAATAATTCTACCGCTCAACAAACTGTCGCCTTAGTGGAACAGTTTACAGGATTCAGGTGTGTATGGTGTCCTGAGGCCATGGTGCTCATGGACAGTTTAGAAAATGCCTACCAAGATTCCGTTGTTTTTGTGAATATTCACGCGGGACTATTTGCCGAGCCAAGTATATCGGGGACGAACTATCTCACTGATTTAAGAACCTCTCAAGGAGAAGAATACATGACTTTTTCACAAACTTTCGCAATTCCGTCTGCGATGGTCAGCAGACAAACTACCGGCAATATTGTCCCAAACTCGTTTGTCTATATGCGACCTGAATGGGATGCGGCAATAGATACCGTTGTAAATATTCCGAAGCCAATTGATATGATATTAAGTGCAACGTACTCCTGGCCCTCAAATCAACTGGACATTGATCTTCAATCTACCCTATGGATCGACCACAATGGTGATTACAATGTCGTTTACTACTTAATTGAAGATGATGTTATTGCGGATCAAGGTTTTCCAAATAGTACGATTGACCCAGCATTTTCACACCAGAATGTACTGCGCGATGTTTTAAACCCAACCTGGGGTGATCCCTTTATGTCTGGATTTACTCCAACAGGAAGTATAATTAATGATCATGTATCATATACACCAAATACTGCTTGGAACTTGTCTAATTGCTCGGTGATAGCATACGTACGAGAAATTTCTACTGAGCGGGTAATACAAGTTGCAAGTATCTCTTTGGATGGAATTGTAGGTACCGATGATGTACTTGCTGATGAGCCAATGTATATAATGTATCCAAACCCAGCGGTTGGCGAAGTAACTCTTTCGAATCTTCGAACAGATGTTTCATCGCGCATTTCTATTGTAGACAATCTTGGAAAGGTAGCCATCGAACTGAGCCCAATGACTATCCACAGTATCAGTATTGATATCAGCGACCTATCGAAAGGCGTGTATCAGGTC
Organism: Crocinitomicaceae bacterium; assembly: GCA_033791225.1. Taxonomy (GTDB): domain Bacteria; phylum Bacteroidota; class Bacteroidia; order Flavobacteriales_D; family Crocinitomicaceae; genus UBA4466. The sequence goes on along the minus strand of JASJHD010000013.1, from coordinate 147,838 downwards.
CTTGTTGAAGAAGAATCAGGTAGAATTACTTCCAAGAAACTTATCGTTCAATAAGTTTGAAAATCTAAAAACTATCATCCAATACGTCTGCCCTTGTCGCAGAACCATGTGAGGATTTTTCTTGGTCTTTACGGTTTCTGTTGATCTTGCGAATTAGTAGAACGTAAGCCGTGATTAATCCTATCGTCCCTCCAAACAGCAAAAGCATCGCTGCCCCTTCGTAACCGTTACAGGCCAATCCGCAACTGAGTGCTAAAATTATAGCGCCAAAAATGACGAGCCCAACTGAAGCCAAAATAATGAGCAACACTGGACTTGCTCCTGCCGTAGTCACAAGAGATGAAGATGAATCTCCGATGAATTGATTTGCAAAGGCGATCATGGCCAATGAAGAACCACCAATTCTACATAAGGATAGAAATTGTTTTCTTCTATAACGTCCGATCACTTGCACGCCGCCCTTTTCACTTGATGGAAAAAATACGGTTCCGAATATAAAAAGACCCAAGCCAACATAAATGGTGTACTCACTCAACTGTAGATTCAGACTTGAGAACAGAAGACCAATACTTGCACCAATTACCACCATTGACAAGTTGAAAATCACCAATAGTAAACGGGCATACGATTTATTTTTACGCGCCCATTTGGCCACATTTAAGTGTTTAGAGTGCTTGTAAAAATGATAGGCTGAATAGCTAAACAATCCTGCCAATATTGATAGTGCGATTATTGCTAATACCATAATTTCAATTAAATTCTTTTAATACTACAATTCGTCCTCGGAAAGAACAACCAAAAAGTCTCCCTCTTCCAATGTTACTTGGGCGTTCTTGTCCAAGTTTAAGGTTACCCCAAAGTTCTTACTCGCATCTTTGCTCAAACTTCCTTTACGGATTCCCAAACATATTTCATCACGTTGATCTGCAAGTCCTATAAGCTCACCAAAGGTTGTTTGAATTGGGAATTTATCGAGGTACAGACCTATTGACTTCACATATATCTCACTTCCATCCTCAGAGAAAATATCCTCGTAGAACTTCATGATCAATGGTTCTTCACTCAATTGTGCAAGAATCATAGTGATAAGCTTATTACTGATAATGAAATCATCCACGTCTGTTTGCGTAATGAGCTCCTGGTTGTCAGAATTCAATACCTGAGTAATAATTTTCGTAGTCACATCAGACATATGCATTTTGATTTTACGCAAGAGCAAGAGAATGATTAATGTATCTGAATCTGTTTTATCAGCACTCTGCTCTTCCAAGTCTTGTGAAAGAATCACTATGTTATCATGTACAAATGGCTGCATCTGCTCCAGACTTACCAAATCCAATGGATCAGCATCCACTAAGTTGATTTCAAAATCTGAATATTCTTTTTTCATCTCCTCAATTCGCTCAACAAGTTCTTCTCCTGGTTCTTTAAAGTACACATTGAATACAGAGCCTTCTAATAAGTAATCTGCAGATTCACCAATAAATATTTCTGCGATATCATGCCAACCAAGTATAAGAACGGATCGTCTTGTTTGCTCCAATTTCTTGTTCACAAGTGAAATTTCTGTTCGGTCGAAGACTTTGGAAGATTCAAAATTAATGGTTGAATCGTCTTCTGCCATTATGATGATCTGATCTTCATCCTTCATGGTATAATCCTTGCCCGGACGCAATGTCATTCCGTCTTCCTCATTATATACTCCCAGCGGAACACCGTCTTTAAAATGGAAGGGAAGGTCACCAAATGTGATCTTCTTCCAATCGGCTTCATAGAAATAGATTTCACAACCATCAAACGAAAGAATTTCGTTGTAGACCATTTCCAGTCCACTGGTAAGTGACGTCTGCACCAACAATTTTCCCATTATTTCCCAGGAATTCAAGGCAATGATATTCTCATCTTCGAAATAGCTAATCAACTCTATTTTGTCTTCATTGAAAATTTCTGTGATGACCGGTAATTTATTCTCTCCACCTTGGCAAGAAATAATCGCCATGATTGCTTTTACGGATTGCACGTCTGAATACACCTTATCTTCTTCTGGTGCGCTCTCTGAACAGCTCGCCAATAAAATAACGGATTTTGCCTGATCAATATTCACACGTTTCAATTCATTTATATTCGCATAATCACCTGTTGTGGTAATAATGCGCGTAGTTATTGTATCTGGAATCCGTTTGGTGATTAAGTCATCCATCTCTTCCTTATCTTCTTTAGAAAGAATTACAACTGCACCATATTTCTCACTTTCATTGGCCAATATCAACTCACGAATTATATCAACTACTCGCTCGTTCCATCCTAAAATGAGGGTAAAATCGTCTTCAATTACTTTTCCTCTACCCTTTCTGAAGTTGTAAAATACTTGCTCAAGAGCTGTGGTAATAAAGGCGATCAGCATGGAAAGAATAATTACTCCAAGTACTCCTGACATGACCGTCGTAATCTTTAACCAAGTTGGCGACATGTTATCTTGGTTCATGTTCCCTGGATCGGTCATCTGAAGCCATGTATACCAAATATCATCCATGAAGCTATCCGTATACGTGAGGTCCGGCCAAACGAGTAAGATTGCCCAACGAATGAAAATCATCAGTAAGAAGAGGACAATAAATAGTACAAAAAGACTGACAAATATGGATGAACCGCCTTTGTTTAAATATTTCTCAAATCGGTACCGTAATTTGTCTTTGATAGAAGCTTTCATGTATAGTAGCTATGGTTAAAAATGATTCGTCCCTAAATATAGAAAAAAGACTATCTATTTTTGATACTCAGCAAAATTTACTGATGCTTCAAGTCTATCCTATATTTTTTCATAAGTATGACTTATAATCTGTTTCACTTTGGTTTAGTTCCTTAAATTTGTCCACTTAAAACAATAATATGCTTGTCAATAATTTTATCGAAAGCTGCTCACAATACGAGAATTTTCAAATTTGGGATATAGAGTCAATGGATGATTTTCTCAACGGAAATGGTGTTATCTCTGAAGTGTTTCAGGTAGATTACAAAATGCCCCCAAGTGAATTTAACGCGCGTAGAGAGGAAATTCCTCAAACGAACATGGAGATCATGAAAAACTTGTTGGACCAAGTTGGTGACAAGCATTTTTTGATTTTTACATTGCACGACCAAAATCACCAAGAATTGGTACACATGCAAGATACAAAAGTCATGAACTTTGGTATAAATATCTCAAAGATAGATGGTGATCACGTATATGTTGTGATCATGGATAAAGTGGCCTAATTCCTTTTAGGACGGTTTTTATTTCCGCTAAATTTCTTACGATTACCCTGGAAGTTCTTGTTTCCACCACCACCGCCAGATCTTGGTGCTCGCCATTCTGGTCCTGCTCCTAATTCTTCTGGTGGTTGTAATTTATCGATGGATGATTCGATCAATTTTTCAATCCGTGCAAATTTCGGCATGTCTTTGATGTTGACTAATGTTACAGCCTCACCTTTGGTATTCGCTCTAGCAGTTCTTCCCACTCTATGAACGTAATCTGCTGGTTCGTGCGGAACGTCATAATTGACAACCATATTGATTTCCTTCACATCAATTCCACGACTCATTACATCTGTCGCTACGAGAATTCGAATTCGCTTAGCCCTGAATCCTAAGAGTACTTCCTCACGCTCATCCTGTTCCAAATTTGATGAGATTCCCTTCGCGTACAATTTTGCTCTGTTCAAGGAACGTACGATCGTTGACACTTTGCTTTTAGTAGAAGTAAAAATGATAATTCTCGTATAATCCTTTCGTTCTCTTAAAATATGCTCCAATAATTTTGTCTTCTGCTCGTCATGTGTCAAGTATACTTTTTGATCTACACCAGCTGCTGGTTTTGCAATAGAAAGACTTATCTCTAAAGGATTTTTTTGAATTGTTCTAGCCAATTGACGGATGCTCGGAGCCATGGTAGCACTGAACATTAAGGTCTGACGTTCTGTTGGTAAATAGCCGATAATTGATTTTAAATCATCGATAAAGCCCATATCCAGCATGCGATCTGCTTCATCCAAAATAAGATGTTTAACCTTATCGAATTTAACATATCCCAATTTTAAATGTGATAGTAGTTTCCCTGGGGTTGCAACGATAACATCTGTTCCTGTCGTCAACGCTTCTTTTTGCAAGGTCCAATCTTTACTGTCTCCACCTCCGTAAACGGCTTTTGATCCAACGGAGATAAAATATGAAAGTCCTTGAATTTGTTGTTCAATTTGAATTGCCAACTCACGTGTTGGTACAATAATTAGTGTATCGATTGAAGTATCTTGCTTCCCAATTAATTTGTTGAGAATAGGCAAAACAAACGCTCCTGTTTTTCCGGTACCCGTCTGAGCACAAGCAATAAGATCTTTATTATCAAGAATCATTGGAATTGCTTGCTCTTGTATTGGCGTTGCGGTTTCGAAGCTCATGTACGAAAGCGCATTTATTAAATCTTCGTGAAGATTGAGTTCTGTAAATTTCATTGGTGATGAAGGTAATCATTTTTGCACGAGCAGTAGGAAGTGTTGCAGGATTAAGTAGTAAATTATGAAAGTAGAATTGGAGTTTTCCATCGATCTGAAACGTATCCAGCAATAAAGAAAACAACAAATAATTAGTTACCTTTCGATGATCTCGACATATATATAAAATGCATTTTAATGAGGATCATCATTGGCTTACTTTTCTTGGTAATCGTTTCATCTGTGTCTGCACAATTGTCGGATGCGAATAAAGCATTGTTACGCACTGAGTTAGCTGAAAGGGTAAATGAACTACGCGTTTCTTTAGGAAGGGAACCACTGCTTTTCAACGATACTCTGCAAAAAGCCGCTGAACTGCACAGTATTTACATGGCGAAGTACAATTTGTTGACCCATGATGAAAAAAAATCGAGCTTGGCTACGCCCTACAAGCGTGTTCGGAAAATGAAAGGCAAAGATTTCGAACTTGTCGGAGAAAACATTTTGGAATCAAGGGCTGTGGATTTTCCTTTGAGTAAAAAAGAAGTCATTGCCTTGGCAGAATCCATGTTTAACTCTTGGAAGAAATCACCGCCGCATTACGCAAATATGATTGACCCCGAATACACTTACGGAGATTTTGGGTTTGCTGAACGTGACAAGACAAATAAGGTTTTCGCGACACAAGTTTTCGGAAAGAAAGGAGTAGAAATTCCCAATCAGCTCTCGAACAATTCTTTTGGACTTAAAAAGGCCTATAGGGATTGCTCTGGAGTTTTTGCTGAGGCGCAGAATGCGATCGTGAATGTTGGAAATTCTCTGGCAGTTGAAGGAAATGAAATTGTATTGTATCATCACAGTGCAGAATTCATTGCGCAATTATTCAGTGGTCCTCGAGATGGAATCGCAATTGATCTAATCTCAAGAGATCAATTGGCCTGTAACGTTCCAAATCAAATGGATTTATCTCCTGTTCATGATGGGATTTTGCTTAAACCAGTGTTCCGAGATGAACTTCTGGCAAACAATAGAGCTGAGGGAGATTACAGGTTAGTTACACCGATAGCTACGATTCCAGACAATCTTGGCGAAAGCGAATACAGTCCGGCAATTGTACTCATTCAAAACGGTCAGGTATGTTATTACAATTATCCAGCGTTCGTAGATGCAGCGCGTTATGAATTACGACCAATTGAACCCACTTTAACGAATCCGGAGGTTAAACTGATAAAAAAGGGAATTGTACACTCTCAACAACTCGATTACACGTTCGCTACCGATGTTGTGACACCAATAAAATTGCCAAAGGTCAAGAAGTATCCTAACAAAGTGCATTCCGTGTACATCGCGAGTTACAGTTCAATTCAAGGAGATTATTGGAATAATGAATATTTACATAATGGCCGAGCAATATCTATCAAAGGTCACGTAATGAGTTCAACCAATGCTGCTTCCTCAACCTTTGTTATTGACGGCAAAGAGAACTGGGAAAAGATGTTCTTTCAACTGAATTATCACTTTGCTGATACACTTGTTAATTGGCCAAAAGATTCTTTAAAGGCACTGGTTGTGAGTGGTGATACAACATTACCTTGGGAGGGTTTGTTATTCGATCAACGACGTTCTACGGCCATTATCCACTATGAAGGAACGTATCCCGAAGATGCGCCAAGAGAAGATTTACTTTCAATGAACATTCGCACGGCCATTGCAACAAACAATATGTCTTTGGCCAATAAAGCGATGTTTGAGTTGTATCAGTTAGATCCTAAATTGTCCAAAGTGCTCTTCGAGGAATATATCTTCGATGCACTGAAAAGGCATCCAGAATTGGTGCAAAACTCAGCGGCATTGTTATCACATACCTTAGAATCGAATGTAGATTTAGCCGCCGTATTTGTCTATACTTGGATGCTACGTACTGACGAATTGAATGATGATGCTCGAGCGAATTTATTGCATCTCTATTCCATGATCAGTGATTTCCTTATAGACCGATGGGATGTGTCCGCTCAGCGCTTATCGAATGTAATTCACCCGCACAAAATAAATGCGATTACGCCTTCTAATCTCTCTAGCGAATTGATGCTGAATTTACACTTGACCTACATTCAATATTTTGGTCAAATAAACGACAGTCCAAACATTCATAAGTCATTTGAATTCATAGCTGATTACTTCTCGGATCATGCCTTGAGTATAGACGATCAAATTGATTTGTCGCTTTTCTTCAATAGCTGGAGTATGTACCACATGACTGAAGAATTTTTACTTCCAAAATTCAATGCTGGAAACTTAAATGAGGAAGCAACCTTTTTATTGGCGCGAACAATCAATCGAATGAAAACCGCAGCCAATGATGAAGAAATCGTGAAGATTCATACTGAGCTGGCTAGAATGAACAAAAAAGCATGGTGCAGTTGGCTAAATGATGAGTTTCAATTGCTTCGCGACCACAAGATTAAGCGGATTTATTGTGCGGAATGCGAGTAAGGAGGATAGAAAACAAAACGCCTTTCCGAGGGACTCAGAAAGGCGTTAAAAACAAAAGGCAAAGGGTATCACATGCATTTGAAGTTCAAAAGCACTAAACCTATATTCTCTTTGAGATTAAGAGTAATCTCTAAAACTGAGACATTGCCTCCTCAAGTGTTTTGTCCTGTCCGTTTAGCATTTCGGAGAGTGTATTTTTAATATAGATATCTGGAGACATACCAGAACCTTCGTATGAAACCCCATCGTTGAATTGAATTATTTGGGTAGAAACAGTATAAAACCACCCATTTGCCAACTCTTTTCCCATTTTTGTGGAAAAGGCTCCATTAGTAGTATCCCCTACATGAATAACATTTGGAAGCGTTTTGAAAGCCATGACTGCTCTTTCTCCAGCGCTAATAGTATATCTATCTGTAAGAAGTACAATTGGTTTGTCAAAGTAGTCACCTGAAGGTGAGACATTCCAGCTGTACCATTCGGTGTAATCATTTGGACCAGTACCGCTTTTTGTTTTTGAACGTAAAACAAAACGCTCTGAATTTGTAAGCCTTCCAAATTCAGAAAATGCATATGTAGAATTCCCACCCTTATTGTGACGCAGATCGATAATTAATCCATCTGCTGAAGAAAAATGGTTAAGGATTTCATCAATTTCCAGCATGTTTTGCCCAACAGCTTCAATATGCCAATAACCAATGTTTCCAATCATTCCATATGTATTTAAATCGTTTCCGTTTTGCAGAAAATCATCTTGCAAATAGTTGCTTTTGATAAGATCAAGATCAAATAATTCATGATCTATTCTTTGGTCAAGGATACTATTCGAATAGAAGACATCTGAGTTTGGTGTTGTTAACTCAACATGTCCATCATTCAGTGAACTCAATAACAACTTAAAGATATCTTTAAGCTCTTCATTTGTTGTCGAAGCGTTAACTTGAGGTCTGAAAATTTGATATTGTTCTTGCCAGTCAACTCCTCTTTCTTCAAAAGGAGCGTAATCTGTATTAAAAGTTGTCCAAAGATTTTCAAAAAGTGCTTCAGGATTATTTTCTGGTTCGGGTTCAAAAAATACTTTTTTACAACCGAATAAGCTCAAAATAACTAGTGTCAGTAACGTAATTTGATAGTTTTTCATAGTTTAAAATTTAATTTTTCCACTTAAGTAGATCACATTTTCAATTTGAGTAAATGATGTTGGCGTTTGATTAAATATCGTTGATAAATGGTAGCTCATACCAATATCCCATCTTGCATTCAGTACGTATCCATAATTAATATCAAAGTCGACTCTTTGCGAGGTCCCCCAAGATTGGAATTGGCCGTCCTCGATCCGACTTCCAAATTCTTTTATTCCAACATGAGAAGAGATATTTTCAAAATATTCATCGTTCCATGCTAGATAAGGTGCTCGATAGATATATGAGAATATTGGAAGGGAGACATTTGCATTGAAATAATGTTTTTCATTCAAAAAATATTTTACATTAATCCATAAATCAAGACCAAAGGAGATATGCATTGGTGATGGACCTGATGCACCGAAATTGTAATCTGATGCATAAATGTAATTCCTAGATTTTCCGCCGATAATTAAATCCCACTTTGAGTTTTCAATAACCGATTTACCAAGGGCATAGTCAATATTAATAAGCATAAAGTTATGTGCGAGACTTGATAGCTCACCTTCAAAGAGAGAATTGAAGAGGTATGGATCTGCAACACTTGGTTTATATAGACCAAACTCTACATTTAGCAGATGATCCAACTTTTTAGTTCTGGTGTAGTTTAACCCTACTTTTACTGGCGACCATTTTTGATGAATGAATGGAGAGACAGTAAGATCTTGCCTCATTATATTACCCATTCCCCAATTTAGAGTTATCGCATTGTGTTTTTCTTCTTGGCTATAAAGACTGTGTGCAAGAAAAACGGGGAAGATTAAGAGAATAATTTTTTTCATGTTTAATAGCTTTTTAAGCTTCGTTTGTGGAAAATTGTTCTTATTGCTCGAATTTTTTAATATAAAATTCAATGTCATCACCTTCATTGTGAAGCTCTTCTGTGTTTTCGATTAATAAAGTATATGCTGTCTCATTGATAACTGCTATATCAAGAGCTTTCCATTTTTCGATATCATCTTCAAATTCAGAATTAAAAAGCTTTTTCGACAACTTTTTAATTACGACATAATTAGCCACTGGATGTTGATTGTCATCATCATAATTTGCGCTACTAATAAAATCTTCAATGAGTGGAAAAATTGTTTCTTGAGCCAAACTTAATTCAGTCAATTTTGCTCTATACTCTAGGTCATACCCTGAAAGATTAGGGAAAATTTTATAATCTTCAAAATGCCTCCCTTCATGAGCTAAGTAGTGAATTTTGAACTCATCACTTTCAATATCATACGATTCTGTTACACAATACAAAGCTTCCTCATCCGCCCAGCCTCCTATATTTTTATCTAGAGTTGCATATCTTCCCCATCCCAGAGAAATAAAATCTTCTAAAAAAATGACTTTAGCACTTATTTCTTCCTTTTTGATTGAAAAGGTATAGATAGTATCTATTTGAGTTTTCCAAATTAGCAAATCATATAGCCTACCAACTCTAGCAAGTCCAATCGAGTAATATCCTCGGCTTGAAACATAATCCGTTATAGAAGAATCAATATTCGTAACGCAAGAATCAAGAATAAAAGATTCAGCTTTTGTAGTGTATTTGACATCCAAAAAAGAATTCAAATCTTGCATTAGTAAAGAATCATAATTCTGATCAGGATTAAGCAAAGCTACTCTCCAATATTCTTTAAAAATATTCACCAAGCTATCGACTGAAGATTTAGGCTGACTATTGAAAGAATTTTGATCTGTACTGTATTTAAATCTATCTTCAAATCTCAATTTAAAGAAGAGATCTTTTTTGTTTAGTTTAGTCGTGTCCACATCAATAATGTCCAAAATAGGTTCAAGATCTGTTTGCATACAATAGGAGAGTATTTTATTGTAATCTAAACTTGTGCTATCATTGTCTGTGTCTTGACCAATGGAACAAAGGGGAATAAGAGTTAAGAAAACGGAATAGTAAATTACTTTTTTCATAATTGGTTTTGTTTGGAAAGGGACTTACCTTCCTAACCAAATCAGACGCTTCCTAAAAGAAGGAATATAAATGCGCCTGATTTGATCATTTTTATTTTATTTGATGCGTAAATCCTATTTGTAATGCAGGGCTAAAATTGGCTGTTGTTTTGTGCGGAATCTCCCATGAAATTTTAGGTCTTAACCAGATTAAATTGAGTGTGTTTTCCTTGTTTTTGGTTAAGTTGTATCCAATTCCTACAGTTAATGATGGCATAAATTGAGGTTCGTTTAGCCTTGATCCTTCTGATACATTCCCATCGTCATCTACGGCAAAAACGTCTGTGTTTAGAGCAGAACCGAGGATACCTATACCAATACTCTGCTCTATGAACAGACCAGATTTAAAATAGCGTCTAAAACCATAATTGACATCTAGAAACAGTGCATTGCGATTTCTAGGGTGGTGATAGAACCCTACATCCAATCTAAATGGAAGAGACATGGTTGAACTAACATACGTTTCATATTCCAACTCTACAACAACACCTGGATGGGTTATGGTATGTCCAAAGTACCCAGCACCAATGTTTAGTCGTGATTGCGCATTTAAGCTACTCAGTGACATGATTGCGATTATTATTAATAGTATCTTTTTCATAATGTTTATTTATATGTTTCAATAAAGTTGCTGACTTCGTTAAAGAATATTTCAGGGTGTTCATTTTGAGGGCCGTGGCCGCATTTTGGAATTTTAACGACGTGTTTCATTCCTACTGGAGTGGATAAGTGGTCATAAACATAGTCGGCAACTTCAGCAGGTACAATTCCATCATTTTCTCCCCAGAGCATTAAACTCGGAATAGTAATGTTTTCTGCTTCTGGAGTGAAATTAAGATCATCGGCCCAAATGTCTCCATCCGTATTACTAACATAATATGTCATGGCAAACATTGAATTGAAAATAAGCTGTCCATATGGGATTACGTTTTCTTCATAATATCTATCAATGTCATAAACGTCCCCATGAAGTGCCGATACATACCAATAAGGCATCCCTTCAGAATAATTTCCAGGATTTGGATTTTCATCGTACCAATCAACAATGTATTGCCAGTATTCGTGATCGGCAGTTGGGTCGGCTAATTTGGTTGGTATGCTGTCCATAATCCAATCTTTCATTAGTTGACTTTCTAAATCACCATAAATAGAGCCGTTTAAGTCTATCCAACCTCGGAAATTAGATTGATGATCTTCAGAACCTAAGTAGCCTATAGCTAGTTGACCACCCCAGCTATGACCTAGCAGAAACAGTTTTTTATTTGGATATTTGTATTGTAAAAGCTGTACTAGTTTGTCGGTATCATCTATATATTGATTAACATCAAGCGTAGTTTCTCTTTGATGACCTTGAGTCAAGGCAGCCGCACGTTGATCCCAATAAACCATAAGATATTTATCTTCAAGTTGTTGGAAACCTGGCGAGATTGTATTTGATATTCCACCGTCACCTGGTCCACCGTGAAGTGTTACTAGCATAACATCCGAGTCAAAATTACCTTTCACCCAAACTGGCATTTTAGCGCCGTTATTTTCAAGATGAAAATAGTCTCCATCATTAATAAATTCATCTTTTTGACAAGCATTACAAATCAATGTCAAACTAAGTATTAGTAGTATCTGTTTCATGATTATTTTTTTGATTTTAAATTATACGTATATCCAATTTGGAATGCGTGATAGGGAAGGTGAAGACCTCTAAACCCTGGAAGCCAAGTTAATTTGGGTCTGAACCAGATTAAGTGACTAACATCTTTTTTATGAGTGAGATTATACCCTACACCAACACTAGTTGAAGCGGTAAACCAAGGCACAATAGAATTGCCATGAGGTACATTAGCGTGGTATTTGTCAACGTACCACATGTCACGGGTGTATTTTGTGAATTGATAACCGACACCAATGGTTTGTTCAATAAACAAACCATTATTGAAGTACTTTCTATAACCAGATTTTAGCTCTAGGCTTATCCCAGAGTATTCTGGATTGAGAAACCCAATAACATCGAATTGAATAGGAATAGATAAAAGATCTGAATGAAATTTTTCTCTTTCGAGCTCAATCACTATGCCCGGTGATGTAGTGCTTTCTGCATAATACCCCGCAGCTAAATTCCAGTTTGTTTGGGCTGATGCTTTTGTGCCAAATAAAATTGTTAGGCTCAGTATTAATCCAAATTGTAAAATATGTTTCATGTTCTTTTAGTATTTAGTTTATTATAATAGACAGCTCTAATTAATTCTACCCCTATTGGAGTAATTAATTTGTTTTGGTTTGTTTTTTTCATGTTCCTGTTTTTATTAATTCGTAACTAACATTGCTCTGTCACAATTCAAAACCAAATATATTGGTACGTGGTAGCATAAAAGTTAGGATTTGACCAATCCTAACATAAAAACTCAAGAATAGCCGCTATTGCTTAGTGAATACAGGGGAATGTAGAGATAGTGAAAAAAGATAAGATTGTCGAAACCTTTTCTTTTTATATGAAAAATGCTGAATTAGGCCGTTTTCTTTTCAGAACTTAATCTGCTTTGAATTCGAAAAGCATGGGGAGTACTTTTCTCATATTTCTTAAATGCCTGTGTCAAGGTTACACGTGATTGAAAACCAACTTCATCTGCAATATCATCAATCATTAAGGCTTTTTGAGATTGATCTTGCAAAATAGTCTTTGCCGATTCTACTCTAAGTTGATTGATATAATCAAAGAAATTTAGTTGATGTGTTTTAAGTGCTATTGTAATGCGATATGCCGGAACATCTGTTAGTTCAGAAAGCTCTTTAACAGAAATACTATTTTGTATATGCGCTTTTTGGGCCAATACGTAATCATTGATTATCTTAAAATCTTCCTTACCTCTATCCAAAAACTCCGCATTTCCACTCTCAGGAGATAACCTTTTACTCATTGATTCAAAGTGAAGTTCATCAAACAGTTTTGGTTGATTAATTGCCTTAACAACAATGAAATAGATGATAATGATATATGTCAGCGGAAAGAAATCCATGATTTCGCTGTCTCTAACCGCTGTGAAGTAGGCCATAATAGCCGAATGAGTGATCATAGTCACAATCAAAAGTTGCTTAATCCAGATAAAATGCACTTTAACGTTAGCTGAGGCAAAATCTTTCAATTTGATAAAGTATTTTCTTAAAATGATAAGGGCCCAAACCTTATAAAATACATTTACGAAGTTGATCATCAATCTGGGTAAAGCCATATATGGGTTATCCCAAGAAGTTGAAACGGTACGGAGATCGTTATCTACGCTATCAAAAATCTCTCGATAAAAAATAAATAAATAAAGTAAATAACCCATTTGAAGTAGAGGGAAAACAAAGTGCAATGCGATGCTCCATTTGAATTTCTCTTTCAAACCGATAGATTTCCGAACAAAAATGAATAGGGCAGGGTAATAAGCAAATGATCCAAACCAGCCTATTAAGTAAATCTTATTGTCAAAGAAAGCGCTCTTAAACGGACTATCTTCTGTCATTATTATGGCAAAGAGAAACACCAGGTTAGCCAATAGAAATAATGTAAACGCCAACCATCTATTAGCAGAAACATTCCCTGTTTTTTTGAAAACAAAAAATACACTAAGAGATAAGATTAGTAAAGAGACAAGAGCATTTGCACTAAATAAATCCATCTAGTAAATATACTTAAAAATGGGCAAAAGCGACAGAACCAAACGATCCCTACATTAATAATGTATTCAAATCAACACTCCTTTACACTCTTCAGTATTGCGCTTATTGATGGTAACATCGCCGTGTTGTTCAATATAATTCGCAATTAAATCTCCGATGATACTGCAGCTCGTTGCATCTTCAGGAGAAATATCTTCTGATACAATTCCTTCGGCTAATGCCCAATCGACTGCTTCACGTACAAGGTTTGCCTCATCATACATTTCAAAATAATCAAACATCATTGCGGTGGCTAAAATTGTTGCCTTAGGATTCGCAATGTCTAGCCCTTTTGCTTGAGGATACGAGCCATGGATAGGTTCAAACAAACCATTGTTCCCTCCTACCGATGCAGAAGGAAGCATTCCAATTGAACCTGTGATTACACTTGCCAAGTCAGACAAAATATCGCCGAACATATTCTCAGTCAAAACAACATCAAACGAACGAGGATTCTGAATAATTTGCATTGCTGCGTTATCTACGAACAGGAAACTCAATTCAACTTCTGGATATTCAGTAGCGATTCGTGTCACTTCTTTTCTCCAAAGGCGTGATGTCTCCAATACGTTTGCTTTATCTACCAAAGTCACCTTTAGATTTCGTTGCATGGCTGCCTTAAATGCTTCATGCGCAATTTGTGCAATTTGGTCTGTTGAATAAGAACATAAATCACTTGCTTCGGTTCCCGCTTCGTTCAGCTTCTTTTCTCCAAAATAGATTCCGCCAATCAACTCTCTGTAGATTACAAAGTCAACGTCTTTGATCATTTCAAGCTTCAATGGAGATTGCTCTGCTACTGAATCATAGGTTTTAATTGGACGCACATTACTGTACAACCCAAGATACTTACGCAATTTAAGCAACCCCTGTTCTGGACGTACTTTTGCAGATGGATCATTGTCGTATTTTGGATCTCCAATAGCACCGAGTAAAACCGCATCGCTTTCAGCACATTTTGCTAAACCGTCATCCGAAATTGGAACGCCATGCTTATCTATAGCACATGCTCCCATATCAACATATGTCAACTTGAAATCGTGATCGAAACAGTATCCCACTGCTTCAACAACTTTTAATGCTTGATTGACAATCTCGGGTCCAATTCCGTCTCCTTTAATTACTGCTATTTGTCTTTTCATAGTATGTGTGCCAATTCAAACTGGGCGATTTCTTCTTTAATACTTAACATATATTCCAAATCTTTGATGTCTTCCATGATGAACTTTTTCTTGAGTTGATCAATTTGAAAAGTTTGGAAAAATGAAAATCCTTCTTCTTCGATTTGCACACTTTGCTTGTCAATATCGATGTTGATTTTCGCTGATGGATGTTGCTCTACATATCTCATGATTGCAGTAATTTCATCTGTACTCAGTACTATAGGAATAATATCATTGTTCAAGGCATTTCCTTTGAAAATATCCGCAAACTGACTTGAGATTACTGCTCTGATACCGTAATCTGAAATGGCCCATGCGGCATGTTCTCTACTTGATCCACATCCAAAGTTGTTTCCCGATATTAAAATTGCAGCATCTGAAGGGTAGTTGTACAGAGCAAAATCTGTATTTGCCTCACCATTTTCTAGGTATCTCCAATTGGAAAACAAATGTTCTCCGAAACCTTCACGTGAAGTTGATTTCAAAAACTTCGCTGGAATGATTTGGTCCGTATCAATATTGTCGGCGTCCAATACAATCCCTGTTGATTCGATCTTTTTCATATCAGTTTAAATATATTCTTGGGTCAATTATTTCTCCTTTTATTGCTGATGCAGCCGCAGTTATTGGACTGGCCAAAATTGTTCTTGCACCGTCGCCCTGTCTACCTTCAAAATTTCTATTCGATGTTGAAATACACAGTGCGCCACTCGGAATTTTGTCTTCATTCATCGCTAGACATGCAGAACAGCCTGGTTCTCTAAAATCAAATCCAGCTTCCGCAAAAATACGGTCGAGTCCTTCGGCCTTGGCTTGTTTCAACACTTCATTTGATCCAGGCACTACCCAAACGGTAACGTGATCGGCTTTTTGTCTTCCTTTGACCAATCTGGCAACTTGACGAAGGTCTTCTATTCGGCTATTCGTACAACTTCCAATAAAAACATAGTCTATCTTCTTACCCATGAGTATTTCATCCTTGCTGATGCCCATGTATTGTAATCCTTTGGTTGTATTTCGTGATGAAGTATTTACTGATGATGTAACGTCTATTCCAGTATCGGGTGAAGTTCCTGTTGTGATCATTGGTGAAATCTTACTTCCGTCCAGTTCAATAATGCTATCGAAATTTGCATCTGCATCTGAATTCAACGATTTCCACAACGCGATTCTTTCATCAGAAAGGACTTCTACTCGCTCTTTGACATAATCTATGGTAGTTGTATCAATTCCAACCAAACCACCACGTGCGCCCATCTCTATACTCATATTACATACTGTCATGCGCTCCTCCATCGAGAAATTTTCGAATACAGATCCAGCAAATTCAACAAAATGCCCCGTTGCACCTTCTGTTCCCAATTGTGCTATGATATACAATGCTACGTCCTTTGCTGTAACTCCGATCCCAAGCTCACCGTTCACTTCAATGCGCATGGCTTTCGGTCTACTCAACAACAAGCATTGTGTCGACATCACATGTTCTACTTGTGAAGTCCCGATACCAAAAGCAATGGCACCAAATGCACCGTGCGTGGAAGTATGACTGTCCCCACATACAATTGTCATTCCTGGTAAGGTGTATCCGTTTTCAGGTCCGATTACGTGCACAATTCCATTCTTTTCATGACCAATTCCGAACAATTCAATTCCATGATCTTTACAGTTTTGCGTCAATGTGTCCATTTGGTTTTTGGACAATTCATTACTTATTGGTTTATGCTGATCTTTGGTAGGAACATTGTGATCCGCAGTAGCAATTGTTTGTTTTGGACGGAAAACCTTAACTCCTCGATCGTTTAATCCTGTGAAAGCCTGTGGACTTGTTACTTCATGAATATAGTGTGTATCGATGTACAATACGTCAACTTCCTCCGTCACCGACTTAACCACGTGGCGATCCCAAATTTTATCTATTATCGTACTGGACATGGCACTACCGTATTTAAAAGTTCTCTTAATTGAAGATCATTGATTTGATTCTCGCGATCAGCCACTTTTAAAAAGTGATCGTACGCATTGTTCAACTGCTCTTGATCTAAATCTATCTGCAACATTTTTGCTCTGTACTTTAAAGCAGCTCTTCCACTTCTTGCGGTGAGTATGATTTGTGAGTCATCGGCGCCTACATCTTTCGGATCAATGATTTCGTAAGTCTCGCGGCTTTTAATGACTCCATCTTGATGAATACCAGAGGAATGTGCAAAGGCATTCTCTCCAACAATCGCTTTATTTCGTTGCACAGGCATACTCATTTCCGATTCAACAATTCGCGAAATCTGCGTCAACATTTCAGTGCGAATTCGTGTATCTAGTTTAATATGTTCATGTTGCTTAAGGATCATTACAACCTCTTCCAACGAAGTATTTCCTGCACGCTCTCCTACCCCATTGATTGTACACTCTATTTGTCGAGCTCCAGCCTGTACACCTGCGATACTATTTGCAGTTGCCAATCCCAAATCATTGTGACAGTGCGTTGATAAAATCGCTTTGTCCATGTTCGGCACGTTGTTCATCAAATACGCGATTTTCTCACCGTATTGATGCGGTAAACAGTACCCAGTGGTATCAGGGATATTGATAATTGTTGCTCCAGCATTGATCATTTTCTCAACTACTCTAGCTAAAAATTCATTGTCAGTTCTACCGGCATCCTCAGCGTAAAATTCTACTTCGGCACATTGGTTTCGAGCATGCTTCACTGCTTTAGCACCACGCTCCAGAATTTCTCTTCGCGTAGTATTCAATTTTTGGACAATATGAAATTCAGAAGTCCCTATTCCAGTGTGAATTCTACTGTGAAAAGCATCCTTTAAAGCTTCTCCTGCAACGTCAATGTCTTTTTCAACTGCTCTAGTTAATCCACAAACGGTCGTTTCTTTTATGGTTTCAGAAATTCGTTGCACGGCATCAAAATCACCTGGACTTGAAATTGGGAAGCCCGCTTCAATGACGTCAACGCCTAACAATTCAAGCTCCTTGGCGATTTCAATTTTCTGTTCCGTGTTCAATTTACACCCTGGAACTTGTTCCCCATCGCGAAGGGTTGTGTCAAATATTTGTACGTGTTCTTTCAAAGTATCGTTTTTCTTGTTATTGTTGTAGTGTGATAGGATCAAAACTAAATCGTTTAGTTCCTGACATGAAATCAAAAAAAGAGTGAATTGAGATGTGCAAACAACTAAACATCACTCTAACCGACTATCTACGAGTGTTTTAATTTTTAATCTATTCACATGTCCAAGTCGAATTCGAACCATTTATTTAGTCTGATCAAGTCCTTAACGAAAGCTGAAAAACGCCATTTCAGGTTGTATGCGACGCGTAATTTCGGGGACAAAGACGTCAAATTTTTGACCTTATTTGATGCTCTCGATAAACAGGATTCCTATGATTCTGACAAGGTTCGAAAGAGGTTCACTAAAACTAGTGCGAGTGCTTTGTCCAATATTAAAGCACATTTGCACGAACAACTCTTGATCAGTCTGCGCCTATTGCATCACACAGATTCTTCGGTAAGAATCCATGAATTACTGAGTTTTGCAAATGTTTTGTATTCCAAAGGACTGTACATGCAGAGTCTTGAGCAACTGAAACGTGCCCGTACTTTCGCAGAATCTATTGAAGATGATCTTGCACTTCACACCATTATTGAAATGGAACGTAGGTTGGAATTACTGTTCGTTACTGAAAGTGGCGAAAACAAGGCTCAAGAAATTGTTGAAACAAACTTGACCATACGCAAGCAACTCGATGCGCGGGATGATTGGTCGAATATTGCCTTGCTTTTATACGATTACTATTTGAAGTTTGGACACGTAAAAAATGAGCGACAATTCAAGGTCGTTGAATCTTTTTTTAAGGAGAAAACTAAAGGTATGAACACCAAGGTGTCTTCCTTACAAGGGAAAATTTACATGCACATGGCGTTCACGTGGTATCATTTCATCACACAGAATTTCGTCCGTTGCTATCGTCATGCTTCAGATTGGGTCAACTTGATCGAGTCGAATGAACTCATCCAACGCAGAGAACCTGTTTTATACTTGAAAGGGATTCACAACGCACTTTCGGCTCTTTTCTATTCAAATAAACCACGCCAATTTGAGGCATTGTACAAAGACTTTGTTGAGTACTGCAAAGTGAATGAATCTAGTTTTGATCAAAATACCAAAATCCTTTCTGGGGTTTATCGATATCTTGGAGGATTAAACCAGTTGTTCTTATCTGGCAATTTTCGGAACAATGAAGATTTTATATCGGAGATTGAACAATGGCTCAAAGAGAACAAAAGTTATTTGGATTTGAATCGTTTACAAGTATTCCAATACAAATTAGCCTGTTTGTGCTTCGGTGCAGATGATTTCAAAAACTGTATCAAGTATCTCAACAAGATTATCCACTCTGATGTAAAAGAAAGTTATTTGAAACAAGACGTTCAGTGTTTTTCTCGCATTTTAAATCTTGTAGCACATTATGAATTAGGGAATGATGATTTATTAGAATATCAATTAAAAAGCACCTATCGATTCCTTATTAAATACGGAGATTTACAAAATGTGCAGGAACAAATTATCGCGTTTATTCGAAAGTCGGCAACCATGCAGGCTTCAGAAATGAATGCGCATTTCATTGATTTAAAAGATCGTCTCGAAGAAGTTTTTAAAGATCCATATGAGCGAAGACCGTTATTGTATTTGGACCTTATTTCTTGGCTCACAAGTAAGATTGAAAATGTAGAAGTTGAGCACGTAATTCGCAAACGACAACTTTCCCGTTGAATCAAACAGTGATGGTTTTACCATAATTGAGCGACAACATTGAAATTATAGAAAGGTAGGTTAATCCCAATCCTTCAAAAGCAGTACTTTTTCTTCTTTTCTTTTCATAGCTTTGTCAAAATTTTTAGGATGAGTGATGAGCGTACAGAATTAGAAAACCTTGGAGAATTTGGATTAATTGACCATTTAACCAAAGACTTTACTCACCAGAATGAAACAACACAATTTGGCGTTGGTGATGATGCCGCAGTTATTTCAATTTCTGAAAAAGAAGCTCTTCTGATTTCAACAGATATGCTTATCGAGGGAGTGCACTTTAACTTAATGTACATGCCACTGAAACATCTTGGATATAAGGCCGTCGCTGTCAATGTTTCTGACATCTGCGCGATGAATGGTGTAGCTGAACAGATTACAATTTCATTGGCAGTTTCTAATCGCTTTCCGGTAGAAGCTCTGGAAGAATTATACGATGGAATTCGCACGGCCTGCAAAACTTTCAAAGTCGACTTAGTAGGTGGAGATACTAGTACTTCATTGTCTGGATTAACCATTAGTGTAAGTGTTGTTGGTAGGGCGAAGAAAGAAGACATCGTTTACCGATCTGGCGCTAAGGAAAATGACCTTATCGTAACTACAGGGGATTTAGGAGCAGCGTACATGGGGCTTCAAGTTTTGGAGAGAGAGAAGCAAGTGTACGAAGCAAACCCAAAGATTCAACCTGATTTGGACGGGCACGACTACATCATTGGACGACAATTGAAACCCGAAGCACGCGTGGATATAATTAAGTTCCTAAAAGAATTGGATGTCGTTCCAACGTCGATGATTGATATTTCTGATGGACTGGCTTCTGAAATCATGCACATTTGCAAATCGAGTAAAGTAGGATGTCACATTTACGATGAAAAAATTCCGCTTGACGGACAAACTTCTGTGGCAGCAATTGATTTCAATATTGATCCAGTAACGTGTGCTTTGAACGGTGGAGAAGATTACGAATTATTGTTTACCGTGAAACAAAGTGACTACGATAAAATCAAGGGGAATCCTCATATGACTGTTATCGGTCACATTGCCGATGAAAAAGATGGAATATACTACATCGATAAAAATGGTTCGGCCATTGAATTAAAGGCACAAGGCTGGAGTCATTTCAAAGATTAAGAAGCTATTTTTTCTATTTGATAGTATTTTTCTCGAACCACTGCATCGAAGGATTTACGTTTTAATTTGGCCTCTGCCCACGATTTAAAATCAAAATACTCAAGAGCAATACTTTCGAAGGTGTCATCAGTCACAGTAGATAAATCATTGTATAGATCCTCCCAGAGATTTTCTATTTCGAAACGGTCGTCACATTTTATCAATTTACCGATGAATTGCAAGAATACTTTTTCAAAACTGTACAAGCGGTTTCGCGTTTTAAAGAATCGTTGTGTGCTCTTCAATGAATATGGTAGCAATTTGTCATGGTTCAATTCAATGTGAATCAGTAAATCCAGCAATTGTGTAAATCCAATTATGTCCTCGGTCTTGTCCAAGTTGGAATCGTTCAAGATGTTGTTGACCCATTTGAGGGCCTCGGAATAATCACCGATTCCCATAAAGACTACGGCCATTTTAAATTCAAGGAATGCACGTCTTACGGGTACAATTTTACTCCCGTATTTTTCAAGTTGCACTTCCACAGTCTTGGCCAAACGTCGAGCATCATCAAAATTTCCTTTTCGAATGCACATACTAAATTCGATGCTACTGATACTTGAAAACAGCTTAATCGAAAGATCTTCATTCGAATCAATTTCGTTCGCCATTTTTTTCAACTTCGCCAAATACATTAAGGATTCTCTATGATGTCCAATTTTATCTGCAACATAAATCGCATTGGTAAGGACAGAAAGTTGCTTATTCGGTTCTATATTCAATGGGATTGATGTATCGTCAAACATTTCCAAATTCTTGTGCAAGTGAATGAGTGAATGATCAAAATCACCAATTGCATAATAATAAGCGCTTAAAGTATGGTGAAGAAGGAAATGTGATTCTGTCGATGGCTCTTTCAGCTCTCCCACATCCAATAATGATTGACAGATGTTGGTATAACTCTTTTGGTCATCTTCACATCTAGCCACTCCTTTTTTTGACAACTGTAGAAACAATCGACTTTTGATATTCCAGATTTCACTTAGCTGCTGAATTAAGCCAACCGTATTTTCTTGGTGTTTAATGAAGGAGCTTAGGGCTTGATCAGAAAGATCTAGGTAGCCATTTGTTTCCATCAGGCGCATTTGCTTTTTGGAAATCAATAGAAGAACCTCGTGCATTTCATTCTTCTCAGCCAATTTTTCCGCACTTCTGAGAATTCGTCTACTTTGATCGTAGAGCGATTTTTCAAAGAGGATATCAGCTGAATGCAGTAGTTTATACAATTGTGCCTCAATGGAATTAGATACATGGAAAGAGTCAAGTGAAGCTAAAATGTGATCGTATAAACGCTTCTTCGTAATAGAAAAACGATTCAAGAATGGCTCGCCTTTAAAATGCTCGCACAATGTAGCTTCGTCATATTGCTCTTGTTTATCTACAAAATCAAACAAGCGAACATAATTGTTCTCGTCCCCGATTGTGTGTCGAGAAGACATTAATTTAAAATACCGTTTTTCTGATTTTGACATTGATTGGATCAAGTCAAAAAGCGCTTCGTTCACCTTACTAGACATGTATACTATTTTAGCATTAATAAGTAGTTATACCAAGGTAACAAAAGAACTCCTTCAGAAACTGACAAAGATTTGAAGTGTATATTTCATTTACTAAACGGAAGTATAGAGCAAAAAAAAGTCCTGCTCAAATAAGCAGGACTTTCAATGTATAATTAACTCAATTATGTTTGAGATCCTTTCTTTTTCTTTCCGTCTTCATCACTTTCTGGATCAACGATATCTCCAGACCCATCTTCGATATCAATATCGGTACCATCTTCCACAGAGCGTCCCTTCTCCTCAGTCCACTCAGGAACTTCTTGAGCACCATTAGTTGGAACAAATACTTGCTTCTCACAGGATACGGCAACCATTCCAAATAATAATAACGCTATGTATAAAATTTTCTTCATTATTAAAGACTTACAAACAAATATACGCCCTTTGCCCTATATTTCCAAATCTTTAAGGGGTATTTTGATTAAAACCCTCGTTCCATTGATTAAACGGTTCTCATCTACTATTTCTTCGGGACCTTCGAGTGAAATTTCGCTGTCCGAAATAATTTGGATCAATTCAATACGTTTAGAAGTGATTTCCATTCCCTGAGATCTATGATCACCGGTCGATTGCGTCTTTTTTGAAAGGCTATGATTGATCCCTATTCCATTGTCTTCGATACAAATTTCGAGATGTTCTTTCCCTTTTCGAATGTCTATCGTAATCAGTCCTTTTTTCTCTTCATTTGGCAAAATCCCATGAATAATGCTGTTTTCGATAAAGGGCTGCATCATCATTGGTGGAATCGGTACTAATTCTATGTCAATCCCATTGGTTTCTATTGTGTAGTCAAATTTATCCTTAAATCGCATGGACTCAAGTGATAAATACAGCTCCAGTCGTTCCAACTCTTCCCCCAAGGAGACCATATTCCCTTCTGAAGTAGCCGAATCCAAGTTTTTACGAATCAACTGAGCAAAATTGGTAAGATATTTATTCGCGGAAAATCGATCTTGCGTATTGATAAAGTACTGAATAGAGTTCAAGGAATTAAAGATGAAATGCCTATTCATGCTGGCATTCATAGATTTTTGCTCCAATGATAATAAGCGTGATTTATACTCCAATTTTTCACGTTCATTGATTTCTCCTAAACGTTTAATTCTAAACCTGAAAATGAGAATGAAAATGGCCACAATTACAAGTATGCACAATGTAATAAACCACCACGTGTTATAATATGCCTGATTGATCACGAATGGAAATACTTCTTCTTCTGACACCCTGCCATCAATATCCACTGCTCGAACATGAAGTACGTATTCTCCCGCTGGCAAACTCGTAAAGGCGATTGTATTATTTTCAGTTGGCAATGACCATTCTTCACGCAATCCTTCCAACATGAATTGATAGGAAAGTCTTTTTTGGTGTACTAGTGAAACACCATCGAACTCGAAAATCAAGTTGTTTTTAGAATATGGAAGATCTAAGGAATTAGGCATTCCTGTTTCACTTAATTCATCCGAATATTTTGAATAATCGAAGGCCTCATAATTGAGAAGAATGGATGTCATATTAACCTTAGGACGAGGTTTAGGTGCACGCGTGAAATTTCGTTGGAGATGATAACAAACCAATCCCGAGGCCGTTCCAAACCAAAAATCTCCTTTTTGATCAAAGAATCCAGAATTAAGGTTGGTTTCTAAATCAATAATTCCATCACCAATTCCGAAGCGCTCAATATCTGGCTTTGATTTGTAGAGATTTGAAACAACGAATAAACCATTGTTTGTTCCGATGAACAATTGACCATCCTTTAAATTCATGAATGCGACAAAATTCGATCCTGGATCATCGAATAATTCAACGCGTTTAATCGTTCCATCGACGTATTTGTACAATCCTTCCTCAGATCCTAACCAGAGAATTCCATTTTCATCTTTTTCTATGCTGTACGCGACCATTTCAGACCCTGGAATTAACTCGAAATTTCCATTCTCATACTTGAACATTCCCAAATTGGAAACGCAAAACAAAGTCTCACCCAAAAGTTCAAAGTCTCGAATGGTACCAATTTCAACATCTTCACCTCCTAGCAGAGTTATTTCGCCGTTTTCATAAAAAGCAGCTCCACCATTTCCTCCAACGTACATTGCATTTTTTGAAACCTTAAAGAGTGCCGTTATCTTAAACCCAGGTATTTGATCATTTTCTTCTGAGGTTTGCTCAGTTAAGCTTCCGGTTATTGGATCCAGTGAAACCAAGGATCGACCAGTCCCAAACCAATGTTTACCATCGACATCTTCTACAGAGGCCCAAATCGTACTTTCATTGATGTTGAGGGTCGTGATTTCTCCCGTTCGTGATTTTTTTACAATTCCCTTGTCAAAAGTTCCTAAATAATAATCGCCAAATTTGTCTTGTAATCCGGTAATGTATAAGTCTGATGGCAGTCCTGTTGTTTGATCAAAATACCTGAATTCAGCAGACGGGAATCTAAAAATTCCTTTCCCGAGGGATCCAATCCATACGTTTTGAGCATCATCGTGAAATACACAACCAATCATATTCACTGGAAGCCCGTTTGAATCGTTGTAAAATTCAAGTTTCTCGTCCACTCCAATTTTAACAACCCCCTCTAGGCTGCTCATCCACAAATTTCCTGCAGGGTCATAATAACAACCGTAAATACTATACTTAAGCTCTTCAGGAGTGAAGTACCGAGTAAAGCTAGTTGTCATGTTCTTGATAAAAACACCTTGACTGAAAGAAGAGAATACAATTTTATCTCCTTGGCCAGTCACATCTGAAAATGATTCTTCTCCCAGCTCTTCATAGAGTTCAAATTTCTTTAGATCGGAAGAAACGATGATCCCTGCTTTTGTTGCTAAATATAATTTTCCCTCATAGCCATACGCGGACCGAATAAACTCTTGGCGCTCATCACCAACAGGAATCTTGATCAACTCATCTCCACGTTGTTCAAATAATCCGCCTCGTGAGCAGATTAGAATCTTGTTATTGAATTTGATGATTTTTGAAACGTTTCGAGAACGATCATTTCCTGTTCCAACGAATGTACTGGTTCCAACTTCGTTGTTTTTAATAAATGATATTCCGCCGTCATGTCCAACCCAAAGAGTATTGTCAAAAAATGCAAGCGTGGTGATTCTGTGATTTAAAAGTCCGTCATCTGTAGAAAAAGTGACAAATTTATTCCCGTTGAACTTTGCCAATCCACCGAGTGTTCCAACCCATAAATAACCATTGTTGTCTTGAGCAATAGCTGTAACCTGAGATTGTGGAAGTCCTTGTTCAGTACTGTAAGTAACAAACGAGTATTTTTGTCCATAACTAAAAGCACATAGCAGTACAGCGATGCTAAATAATAGCGATTTCGTCATTACGACTCCTTTAACATTTTCACAAACTCGGTCACCCTATTTCGCGCAACAGGAACTCTGATACCCCCTTCAAGAACGGCAAAGTGTCCGTCTTCATTCACATACTCCTTCAAGATGTCCAAGTTAATAATATGTGACTTATGTACACGACAAAATTTATTGGGATTTAGAATGTTCTCGTATGTTTTTAACGTACGCGTATCCAAATAACGTGACCCATCCTTGAAATAAATTGTAGTGCAATTACCACTTGCATCAAGGTGAGTTATCGAATGATCTTCAACGATTTTCAAGCCTCTGGTATGACTAATGGCAATTCTACTGCTATGTTTGTTGTTCAACAGATTGTGCGACAAGTCTTGCAAAGATTCGAAATATGAGGAATAACTCTCTGGATCTTCGCTATATGTCGACCGTGTTTCAACCAATTTATCAACTGCAGTTTTTAATTCGTCAATGTCAATAGGCTTTAAGATATAATACACGGCACTCGCATTGAATGCTCTGATTGCATAATCTTTAAATGCTGTTACAAACACTACCAAGAAATCTTTGTTTTCGATTTCCTCGAGTAATTCAAATCCTTCGGCGCCTGAAGGCATACGGATATCAAGAAATACTACATCTGGATGAGAAGACTCAATGATTGCTTTTGCTTGTTCTTTTCTAGAAGCTTGACCAATCACTTCAATTTGAGGACAATACTCCTCAAGCATCATGGTTAAATTTTTTCTTGCGAATTCTTCATCATCAACAACGAGCGCTCTCAGTTTTGTCATCTTGCAGTGTTTTAGTTTTATTATCTAATTCTAATATACAATTATTATGTGCATCGTATTGATATACGAGTACCAATAGAAATCCATTTACTTCACTTCAAATTGAATTTACCACCGTTTACTAAATCCAATGGGCACTTTAGGTTTTAAATAAAAAATGAAAGGAAGAAGTGAGTATCTTGGAGTTGTTAACTGATTAAAATGCACTTATCTATGAAAACACAATTACTTTCTACCCCCCAGTACATCTGGATTTTTAATGATAACGGAAACTAAGGTTTCCGTTTTTTTATTTCAATAAATCTTGAATGATTCGAATAACCGCCTCAGGTTGTTCGATATGCGCCATGTGTCCGGAGCCTTTAACCTCAACATAGCGGGCCTGAGTAGTATCAATTGCACTTTTCGTTAGCTCGACAGGAACAATTGCATCTTCACTTCCTTGAATGATACATATATCATCTGCTCGCTTCCGAACTAGATCAGAATTATCTTCACGTTGACTCATCGCTATTGAAACATCTGCAATTGCCTGAGCAGGAATTTCCATAGCCTCTTTAATTAAACTCTGTACTTCTTTGGTATGCTCTTCAGGATGATAGAATAGATTCGGAATTGCTTCGTACAAAAACAGTTTTTTGTTTTTTTGAACGATATCGGCAACACGCTTTCGGTCTTGCTTCTTTTGAGTATTGTCCGCCCAGAAATTAGAATTCAACAAAATTACTTTATCACAATTTGGATCGAGCTTCATTAGTTCTAATCCAACGTAACCACCCATTGAGTGACCTACTAGCGCATAGTTGGACAATTTACCATCCATTGCCGTTTCTATTAAGTGCTTGGTGTATTTTGCCATTTCGAGCATTGAAGATCTCTCTGTCTCCAAATTTATCGCTGCTCCATGACCCGGTAAATCGACTTGGATTGCTAGGATGTTATCTGTGAAATCTAAATATCTCCACATGCTCTTCGATTCAAGAAAACCATGTAAAAAAACAACAGGGTGGCCATTTCCGGACACCCTGTAATTCAATATTTCTGTTGATTTCATGAATTCATGATTGATTCAATTTCATCAGCCTCAATTGGAATATCTCCCATCAAATTCAAAGGAGCTCCAGAACTTTGAACTACTAAATCATCTTCCAAGCGAATTCCCAAATTTTCTTCTGGGATATAAATTCCAGGCTCACAAGTGAACGCCATTCCTGCTTGCATTGGTTCGGTCCATAAACCAACATCATGTGTGTCTAGTCCAATGTAGTGAGAAGTTCCGTGCATGAAATACTTCTTATACGCTGGCCGATTTGGATCTTGGTTTTTAATGTCTGTTTGATCAATCAACTTTAATTTCAACAGCTCGCTTTCCATCAATTGTCCAACTTCCTTGTGGTAATCATTGAGCATTGTTCCTGGGACTAATAATTTTTCCGCCTCTTTTTTGACGTGTAAAACAGAATTATATACTGCTCGTTGACGGTCAGTAAACCTTCCGTTCACAGGGATTGAGCGGGTTAAATCTGACGCATAATTTGCATACTCGGCCCCAACATCTAACAAAATCACATCTCCAGCTTTACATTGAGCGTTGTTTTCAATATAATGTAGAACACATGCATTAGCTCCAGAGGCAATAATTGGCGTATAAGCAAATCCTTGTGAACGTCTTCGTACAAACTCGTGAATTAATTCCGCTTCGATTTCATATTCCCAAACATCAGGTTTGATGAAATTCAACAAACGGTTAATTCCTGCCTTGGTAATATCACATGCTTGTTGCATTAAGTCAACCTCAATTGGATTCTTGATGGAACGAATTTGGTGCATTATTGGTGCACTTCGTCTCACTTGATGAGCTGGATAATCATTCTTTACCTGAGTGATAAATCGATCTTCGCGCGTTTCAACAGTTGTATCTGCACGTAAATGCTCGTTTGAATTTAAGTAGATAGAATCAACTTCGGACATCAATTGTTTAAATACACGATCGAACTGATCCAACCAATAAACTGTTTTAATTCCAGAAGTCTCGAACGCTTGTTCTTTTTTCAATTTAGCTCCTTCCCAAACAGCAATGTGCTCATTTGTCTCTTTTAAGAACAGCACCTCTCGATTTTCCTCAGATGATGCATTCGGACAGATCACCAAAATACTTTCTTCTTGGTCTACTCCACTTAAGTGTAGAATATCGCGGTGCTGCTGAAAAGGCATGGCACTATCTGCACTAATAGGATAAATATCGTTTGAATTAAAAACCGCCAAAGAAGACTTTTCCATTTGCGCGGTAAAGTTCTTTCGGTTAGAGATATATAGACTTTTATCTATTCTGCTGTACTTCATTTGATTCGATTTTTTGAGAATTGAAAAGTACGGATTTTCCTTTAAAAAGAAGGTGAAAGGTTTGCAAATTTAGCGCAAAAATTAACATCGTAAATAGATTACGATGTTCTGCCCCAAATTTGTATCATCAAACAAATAGTTATGGACACAAACATTCAATCATTTGCAGTTGAGACGATCATTTTTGAATCGAACGACACGGAAGTATTATTAAAGGGGGTGGCTCATCAGGGGCACATGGCATATTCTACAGATATGATCATTTCGCACACACAATTGAACCAGGTAATCAATACTTTACATCGCCAAAATAGCTCATTGAATATTCATGAATTATTGACTACGGAAAAGATGTACAATGACGAGATTCTATACACTGCTAAATTATCCGAGAGCATAGATGCTCAGATTAACCTGAGTGAATTTATCTTCGACCAGCCAGTAGTTCAGATTCGTGCCTAATATTTTAACGCTCCAAAGGCAACCTTTTTAAGTAATTTTACGTATCTTAGTTGTGTTGTTCTCTTGCCTAATTGGTTTTTGAGAGGCACTAACAACTTGTAAACTGCTAAAATTATGATAAAAAAGAGCGTTTTTCTTATAGGACTGATGGGCTTGACAATCGGCTCATGTATTGATCACGAGGTTATTCCACCACCAGAACCAACAGTAGATTTGATCTGTAGCTTTGAGGGTAACATTGGAGGTGCTTTTGTAGAATACACCGAGAATGTAAACGGTTACACGTGTACTTCGGATATAAGAAAACAAACACAGAGCGGTATCACAGATGCGCAATATTTGTTCGCAATGACATCGCAAGAGCAGATTCCTTTTGTACAAATAGCTTTAGGAAGTTTGACATGGAATGACGCGAATGGAACACAAATTCCAGCTCTATCGTTATTCAATGCCTTCTTTTTAACAAATGACAATCCAGAATACTCAAACGCTGCATTGGATGGATTTGAAGCATCATACCGCGATATATACGGCGATACTTGGAGATCCTATAAAGACAGTATTCCTGAATCAGTTGCATTTTCTGGAATAACTCAAGAATCCGATAATAACGGTGACTATTCTAAGTTCGTTTGTACTTTTAGCTGTCCTGTGTACTGTATCTATGAAGTGCAAGTCATTCCAGCAACAGTCCCTGTAACATATCGAGATTCCGTGGTCTCAATGATGATAGAAGATGCTATTTATCATGGATACTTCAAGCGATAGAGTTCGCAAATGAGCTAAAGACAATATTTACAAAATAGATGAGTCAAAGCTTAAAAATAGCTATCATAGGTGATTATAACTTCACCTATAATTCTCATCATGCCACGAATCTGGCTATTGATCACTCGTCTCAATTTTTAGACCTTGACGTAAGTTACTACTGGGTTAAACTCAGTGAAGTTGCAAAGTTTCGGCCGCAACAATTTCAGCAATATGATGGGATTTGGATTGCGCCTGGCCCAGTTAAAAACCCTTTTTTTCTGCATGGAGTCATCAAAGAAATCATAGGAAAGCAAATCCCAACGATTGTCACTGGTGAAGGATACAAAACCCTTTTGGAAGTCCTTATTGGAACTTATCAATTGAACCCAAATAATGAAAAATTGATTTCTGATAATCTGGTAGATGGTGAAACGTTTGAGAAAATTTACCTTTCCCCCAATTCAAAGGATTTTATTCAATTATACGAGAATTATTCGACGTTAGAACTCACTGCGACACGCTATAGTTTGTACCCACAATTGATTCAACTATTGCAAAATGGCATCGCCGATATGGAAGCCTATAATCAATTCGAAGATCCTGAAATAATAAGCTTAACAAATCATCCCTTCTTTGTTGCTTGTGGGTTCTGCCCGCAAATTTCGTCTACAAGAGAAATTCCGCATCCAATTATTTATACGTTTATGAAATCGTGCTTGCTTTCACTTGAAGGCGCATCGAAGACAGCTTAAATTATTTTCTTCCAAAATCTGCAGGAATTTCTCCCCAAACTTTCGTTTCCCATTTTAGAATTGGGTTTTTGAACGTATTCTTTGCCAACCACGCTTCGGCGCGTAGGATCAAATCTTTCACTGTCGCTCCAGGTGTTCCTTTGGTACGACACTTTCCTGCCCTAATCCAACCCATTGCAATTCTCGAATCAGAATAAATTGGCATCGTTTTAAACTTCGCATCTGATTCATTCTGAAACAAAGCCAACGCGTGCACAAGTGCCAGAAATTCGCCAATATTATTAGTTCCTCCTTTATAAGGCCCTTTTTTAAAAACCGATTGGTCTTTATCAAAAGTCCAAACACCTTGGTATTCCATAATACCAGTCATTTCATTACAAGCGGCATCCACAGCCAAGCTCATCTCAATAGGATTTCCAATCTTATCAATCTGCTCCTTCGATAAATCTTGCGTCTTTCTGAAATCCTTGCCTATGTAGTTTTCATGACCTGCCTTCAATGCTTTTTCCGCCAGTACTTTACTGCCAAACGTTTTAAAATGATCACGTGGAATACCCTTCAACTTCTGCTGGGCAATATTCCAATCTGTATAGATTCCAGAACTCGCACCGTCCCATATCACATAGTACTTTGCTTTCTTCTTTTTTGGTGTCGAAACCACTGATTCTGGATTTCGAAAAGCAGCCTCCGCAACAGATCTAGTTGGAAACGATTTGTACTTAGCACCAGCAAATCCCTGAATTAGTTTCTTGACTTCATCCCAAGATTCGAAGATTCCGGTCTTCTTTCCCTCCCAAATTACGTAGTACTTTTTCGCCATCTCACGTGCTTTAATCGCTTATTCGTCGAAGATATTCATTTCAAAATGATAAATTAACAATACTTCGGAAACTTTTTTCAGTATTTTTGTTTCCATAGTTTATTTTTATTTAAATTTGCGGTATGGATGAAAAGAAATTAGAAATTTTGGAGCGTGCTTCTCATGTTTATATGAAGTATGGAATCAAAAGCGTAACGATGGATGATCTTGCTAGAGAGCTTGGTATTTCAAAGAAAACGATCTACAAATACTTTGAAGACAAGAATGATTTAGTGAGTACCATCATTGAGTTGAAGACGGAAATGGACAAAGCCATCTGCATGAATTACCAGCAATATGCTGAGAATGCCGTAGATGATTTGGTAAACCTAATCCGATTGGTTGTTGAACACTTCAATAATGTAAACCCTACCGTTTTTTATGATTTGAAAAAGTACCATGCGGACGCTTGGGAAATTATGGAAAAACACAAATGGAGTTTTGTCCAATCAATGATTGCTGACAATATCCGACGTGGAATTGAGGAAGGATTGTACCGAGAAGGTATTAATGCGGAGATCATTTCAAAGCTTTATGTATCAGCTACGGATTCAATTATGGACGGAGGGATTTTTCCTTGGCCTGAATTTAAATTTCAGCAAGTATTCTCAGAACTTATCTTCTTCCAACTTCATGGAATGGTAAATGATGAAGGTCGAAAAATATTAAACAAAATAATTAGTAATGAAAACAAAGATTAACGTACTAGCTACACTATTCTTGTCCCTTATCGCACAACTCGCAATAAGTCAAGAAGTCAAGCTGCTTACGCTAGAGGAGGCAAAAGAGTACACATTAGATCATCACATCGCCATTGTTAATGCAGAGCATGATGTTGACTTTGCTCAACAACAGATCATAGAAACGCGAGGAATGGGATTACCTCAAGTTGAAATAACTGGACAGTTCAGTCATTTCATTAACATTCCGGTTAGCGTTGTGGATGCCACATTGTTCAACCCATCGGCACCGGCAGGATCACAAATGGAGTTTCAAATGGGAACCGAGTATTCAACGACTGGAACCCTTCAAGCAAATCAAATGTTGTTTAACGGTATCTACATTGTTGGATTAAAAGCGTCTAAGCTCTTTAAAAGTTTGCAAATGATGTCGACAGAAACAACAAAAGAAGAACTTGTTTTCAACACGATTCAGGCATATCAACTTGCAGTAATCGCTCGAGAAAACATGACTTTTTCGGACTCTATTGTAGCATTGACTGAGCGCATGGTAGATGATCAAAAGCATTTCCTTGAAGTTGGCGCAATCTTACAAGAGGACATGGATCAGTTGTCCTACTCTTTACTCACCGCAATGGACGTGGCAGCAACAGCCAAAATGCAATATCAAAATGCAATCAGTCTATTGAAGTATTCAATGGGATATCCTATGGATGAGACAATCGAAGTTGCAGAAACTTCAGAAATACTGTTGGGCAAACGTTCATTAAGCGCCGGAAGCATTCAGGACAACTTAACCTTAGCGATGATGCAAAAGAAGGTTGAACTTTCTGTTTATGGAATAAAACAACATAAAGTAGCGCATCTTCCTTCTTTGTATGCCTTTTTCTCGCACTCCTACAATGCGTATCGAAGTGAGTTTAACTTTTTTGCAGATGAAAAGTGGTATCCACAAACTGTGTGGGGACTTCAATTGAGCATTCCTATTTTTTCAGGATTACAACGTCATGCAAGAGTTGAACAAGCAAAAATCACTTATATGAAAGATCAAAACGATCTTAAACGTTTGGAAAGAGCATTGCAACTTCAAGAAATTCAATTCAAGAACAACCTTACAGGCGCGCTCAACAAATATGAATTATTGAAAGAGAATATTGCACTTGCTGAGTCCATTTACGAAAACGCCGCTACCAAAAAGGAAATTGGGAAAGCAAATGGAATGCTTGTAACACAAAAACAGAATCAATTGCTTATTGCTCAAGCCCAATACTTAGGATCCTTGATGGATCTGTTCCAAGCACAACTGGACATGGATAAATTGTATAACAAATTATTATCGAAATAACATAGATTAAAATGAGATCATTATTATTAAAATCAGCACTAATTCTTCCAGCTTTGCTTCTATTGCAATCATGTGGTGGCGGGGAAAAAGAGATAGAAGTAGAAGAAACATACCGCCAATTAGTTGAATTGGGTGAGGTTGAACAAAAGAAATTCATTCATGAAATTCGTGTACAAGGAAACATCGAAACAGATCAGGATGTTTTATTGACAGCAGAGATGGGTGGATTAATCATCTCTATTAATGTAAAAGAAGGCCAACGAGTTTCGAAAGGACAAATTATTGCGCAGATAGATGCTTCAGTGCTTTCTTCTAACTTACAAGAACTTCAAACGCAATTAGAGTACGCAGAATACATGCTCGAAAAGCAAGAGGAATTGAACAAGAGAGGTGTTGGATCAGAATTCGAATTAGAAGCTGCAAAAAACCAAGTAAACTCTCTTAAGGCAAGTATGAATTCACTTTCTACTCAACAGGGGAAATCAATTATTCGAGCACCTTTCTCTGGTATGATTGACCAAGTATTTGCACGTCAAGGACAAATGGCTGGACCTTCAGCTCCTGTGGTACGTTTGGTAAACAACAGTACAGTAGACATAGTGGCAGGAGTTTCTGAAATGCACTACGCCAAAATTAAAGTAGGTACTCCAATACGTGTATCTTTTCCAAATTATGGGGACGTAAGTATGTTATTGAACGTAACCAGTGTAGGAAACTACATTGAACCAACTAACAGAACATTCAGAATAAAATCAACTATCAAGGACAATGACTATCTCTTACCAAATATGTTGGCGGAGATAAGTATTACTGATCTAGAAGTTGAAAGCGGTTTGGTCATTTCTTCCGCTAGTGTATTGAAAGATCAAGATAATCATGACTTCGTTTTCACCGCTGTTCCTTTTGCCGATGATTCGTTGAGCGCAAACCTGTTCATAGTAGAAAAGGTATTGGTGAATGTAATTGAACGTTACAATGGAGAGACTTTAATTGAAAGTGGAGCTCTAAAAGTCAAAGAATCTATTGTTGTTGGAGGCGCACGTGGCGTTGCCGATGGCGATATCGTACGTATAAAAAAATAATCTGTCAAAATAGATTAAAATGGAAAACAAAAGCAAAGGGTTCGGACTGTCCACCCTATCCGTTAACAACAGAAAAACGGTATTTCTAATTGCCATTATCATCGTTTTGGGAGGTCTTTTATCCTACAATTCGATGCCGAAGGAAAATTTCCCTGAGCTACAAATTCCCGAGATTTATATCGGAATTGCAAAGCCAGGATCTTCTCCAGCCTACATGTCTGAAAAAATCGCTAAAACGATTGAGAAAGAAGTTGCAGGAATTAAACTGGTAGATGAAATCAATGCGAATTCTGTGCATGGTTATACTACAATTCGCGTGAAGTTCGACTTTGATATGCCTGTAGATAAGGCACTTCAAAAAGTAAAGGATGCAGTTGATGACGCCCGTTCAAAATCTGAATTCCCAGATCTACCGGTTGAGCCAAACATTTTCGAAATGGACCCTTCGGACATGCCGATTATGAATATCAACTTACGTGGTGACAATCCTGCATTACTGAAAGAAATCGCTGAAATCTTAGAAGATCAAATAGAAGATTTACCGGAAATTAGTGAAGTAGATATCAGAGGTGTTCAAGAACAGGAAATGCGTATTGACGTTGATCCTATTCGTGCTCAAGCCGTAAATGTTACTATTGATGACATTCAAAATGCCATTAGCGCAGAACACCAGACAATCTCTGGAGGTGAATTACTGATGGACGGAATCAGAAAGTCCATTCGAATTGAAGGTGAATTTAAAAATGCCGAAGAGTTGAAGAAGCTTGTTGTAAAGCAAGATGAATTTCTCCCTGTTCTTTTAGAGCAAGTGGCAGACGTTAGATTTGGCAATGGAGATACAACGTCCTATGCCCGTGAATTTGGTTCACCAGTGGTCATGCTCGACATTAAAAAACAAGGTGGTCAAAATCTTTTGGTCGCATCGGATAAAATCACTGAGATATTAGAAAATGCACATCTCGATGGAACAATTCCAGCAAGTGTACACGTTTCCAGAACCAGTGATCAATCGAACAACACCCGTGAAATGGTGTCTAACCTTTTGAACTCAATCATCTTTGGAATCATCCTTGTGGTTGGAGTATTGTTGTTCTTCCTAGGATTAAGAAATGCGTTATTCGTTGGTGTTGCGATTCCACTATCAATGCTGATGTCATTCTTGATTCTGAGCGTTATGGGAGTCACCTTGAATGTAATGGTATTGTTCTCCCTCGTACTTGCATTAGGAATGTTGGTAGATAACGGAATTGTAACTGTAGAAAATATTTACCGTCACATGGCGGAGGGCAAGACCGCTACCAAAGCCGTTATTGAAGGTGTTGGTGAAATTGCCATGCCGATTATTGCTTCTACGGCAACAACATTAGCAGCATTCCTTCCATTGGCTATTTGGCCTGGAATCATGGGCGAGTTCATGAAATATCTTCCAATTACTCTTATTATTGTTCTTGGATCATCATTGTTTGTGGCATTGGTAATCAACCCAGTTTTGGCCGTCACCTATATGAAAGTGACAACAAAGAAACCGAGTAGGAAGAAGACCATTAGAAACTCTGTGATTATTTTAGGAATTGGAATCATCTTCGTTCTAATTAACGCAATTGCATTCGGGAACTTCTTGATTCTTCTTGCAATCTTGACCGTATTCAATGCATTCCTATTACTTCCAGCAGCAGAGAAATTCCAAAATGGATTCTTGCCTAGATTAGAGAATTCGTACGGTAAATTCTTAACCTACGCATTGCATGGTAAACGCCCAACTAAGTTCTTTTGGGGAACAGTGGGACTTTTGGTGTTCTCTATCGGATTAATGGTGACATTTCCTCCAAAGGTTGATTTCTTCCCAGAAAACGATCCGAATTATGCGAACATCTTCATCTCGCACCCAATTGGAACGGACATAAATGTAACAAATGAAACGACGTTAAAGGTTGAGGAGCATTTGGACAATATTCTTGGTGAATACATGGAGAATGATCTAACTATTGAAGATCAGGATCAGCGTTTAATCAAGTCTATTATTTCTCAAGTTGGAGAAGGAACCAGTGACCCAATGGAAGGTCCAGCAATGGGAAATACTCCTCACAAGGGAAGAATAACTGTGAATTTTACAGAATCTAAAAACCGAAATGGTGCCAGTACTTCTGAGATTTTGAAAGAAATTCAGGATGGATTACGTGGACAATTTAATGCTGATATTGAAATCACTGCATCCAAAGAAGCTAACGGGCCACCGCAAGGAGCTCCAATTAGCATCGAGATTACTGGTAAAGGCGAATACAAAGATTTGATCATTGAAGCATCAAGAATTAAGTCGTATTTGGATAGCCTTCACGTGGAAGGAGTGCAGAAGCTAAAACTTAACGTTGAAGCCAGTCGACCAGAGATTATCATCAAAATTGACCGTGATCAAGTACGTAAGTTAAATGCTTCTACTGCTCAAGTTGGAATGGCGATTCGAAAAGCACTTCTCGGACAAGATGTTGCGACATTCACTCCTGAAGATGAATCATACGACATGGTTGTTAAGTTCAACAAGAGGAACAGAGAAAGTTACGATGCATTATTAGATCAACGCTTGATTTTCAGAAACAACAAAGGAAAGCTGTTGAATATTCCTGTACGATCTGTTGTCGAAAGTGCAGAAGAAGTAGGCTCATACACGGCTGTTGTCCGCAAGGATCAAATTCCGACCGTGATGATTACGTCGAATGTTGTTGAAGGTTTTAACGCCACACAGATTGTAGACTCCTTAAAAGCCAAAATGGAACTTTACGCAGACGCGGATCGTGTTAAAACAGGTGTAGAATTTAAGTTTGCTGGACAAATGGAAGAGCAAGCGAAGGAAATGGCATTCTTGAGTAAAGCCTTAATGATAGCCGCATTCTTGATTCTTTTGATCATCGTAGCGCAATTCAACTCTTACTCGATGCCTTCTGTGATTATGATCACAGTTGTATTGTCACTCATCGGAGTACTTCTTGGGTTATTAATATCGCGACAAAATTTCGTTGTAATGATGACCATGATTGGTGTAATCTCACTCGCGGGAGTTGTAGTAAACAATGCTATTGTATTGATTGACTACACAAATCAAATCCGTAAGCGAAGACGGCAGGAATTGAACTTAGGAGAATATGACCAACTTCCATATGAGGAAATTGTCTCTGCAGCGATTGAGGGTGGAAAAACTCGTCTACGTCCTGTATTATTGACGGCGATCACTACTGTCCTTGGATTAATTCCATTGGCCATTGGATTCAACATTGACTTTTTCTCATTGTTGACAGAATACGATCCGAAGATTTACTTTGGTGGCGATAACAATATGTTCTTTGCTCCATTATCATGGGCGATCATCTACGGACTGACGTTTGCAACGTTCTTGACCTTGGTAATCATTCCATCGTTGTACTTGATGATGGTTAAACTGAAAATCTTTATTTATAGAGTCTTTAAATGGAAATTACGCAGTAATATGTAAACCGTGTTAAAGGGAAAACAAAATGTTTTCCCTTTTTTTATACCTGTATAAACCCTGCTCCTATTACTTCATACTCTCTTCCATTCGGAACTTAAATCACAAGAATAAAAGGTGATCTACAGTTACTAGGCCCGACACAAGTTGAGCGCAACCAAACCTCACAAGTTGCTGGTAGTTAAGTCCCTTAAGGATTATCAATCATGCATATTCATCGTGTAAATCGCTACGTTTGTCGAATACTTGCATTTTT
Source organism: Crocinitomicaceae bacterium (assembly GCA_033791225.1). Classification (GTDB taxonomy): domain Bacteria; phylum Bacteroidota; class Bacteroidia; order Flavobacteriales_D; family Crocinitomicaceae; genus UBA4466. The sequence goes on along the minus strand of JASJHD010000013.1, from coordinate 109,192 downwards.
TATCACCACTTAGGATTCCAATAATTTAGTAGTGCCCTTTTCTATGAATGTGTGGATTTTATCTACCAATTAGCCTTTTTTCACTTTTGACGCAATAATCAAATTCAGTTGTGCGCGCATAGGATTAGATAATGGGACTTATGTGGGATTTTTTTTCTTTCTCAGTCGAAATACCCGCCGTATATTTGTCGTGTAAAGATTGATTTTAGTATTTGAAATTAATTTCAAACTAGAAGTCTTTTTCAGTGAATAGTGGTTAGGTTAGGTTATGATAAAGCAGTTCGCCCGAACTGCTTTATCTTTTTTATAGCATTACTGAAGACAACCACCTTTGCATTTCCTCTTCAGAAATTCCTTTTTGTTCAGCAATTGATTTAACTTGATCATTTCCAATTTTACCAACTCCGAAGTACTTCGACTCTGAATTGGCAAAGTACCATCCAGAAACACTAGCAGTTGGAAGCATTGCCATACTATCTGTTAATGAAACTCCAGTTAGGCTAGTCGCATCAAGCAATTTAAACAATCCTGGTTTCTCAGTATGATCAGGACAAGCAGGATAACCTGGTGCTGGTCTAATTCCTTGATATTTTTCTTTGATCAATTCATTATTTTCCAATCCTTCATTCTCAACGTAGCCCCAAAGATCGGTTCTTACCTTTTTATGAAGATATTCTGCGAAAGCCTCAGCGAGTCGATCTGCCATCGCTTTAAGTAAGATTGAATTATAGTCATCGTGATCTGCTTCATAGACCTTGATTCGGTCTTCTATACCTAAACCTGACGTTACAACGAATCCACCGATATAATCAACGACACCCGTTTCTCTTGGTGCAATAAAATCAGACAATGCGATATTTGGAACTCCTGCCGCTTTCTTCGTTTGTTGGCGAATAGAATGCTGAACTAATAGTACTTCACTCGCATCCTCTGGGTTATAAATATGGATATCATCTCCCACGGAAGACGCAGGGAACAACCCAACCACACCTTTGTGAGAAAGCCATTTTTCATCTTCGATCGATTTCAACATCGCTTTGGCGTCATTAAATAGTCGAGTTGCTTCTTCCCCAACAATATTATCAGTCAAAATCGCTGGGTACTTTCCATGCAATTCCCAAGTTCTAAAAAATGGCGTCCAATCGATATATGGAATTAATTCTTTTGTCGAAACCTCGATGTAATTCACCCCTAATTCTTTTGGCTCGACGATTTTGGTCGTATTCCAATCAATCCCAAACTTGTTCGCACGAGCTTGATCGATTGGTAAGATTGTTTTTTGAGCACGATTCTTAGTATGATTCACTCTTACCTTTTCGTATTCTTCTTGAAGGTTTTTTACAAATGCCTCTTTCTTACCGCCAAGTAAACTTTCAACAACAGTCACAGAGCGCGAAGCATCCAGTACATGTACCGTTTGATCTTTCTTAAAGTGCTCTTCAATTTTAACAGCGGTATGAACACGAGAAGTTGTTGCTCCACCAATCATCAATGGAATTGACAAATTCGCGCGCTCCATTTCCTTCGCCATTGTAACCATTTCATCGAGAGATGGAGTTATCAATCCGCTAAGTCCAATAACATCAACATTGTGTTCGATTGCTGCTTCAATGATTTTCTCAGCAGGAACCATGACACCAAGATCAATGATTTCATAGTTATTACAGCTCAAAACAACCCCAACAATATTCTTTCCAATATCGTGAACATCTCCTTTAACCGTAGCCATTAATACTTTACCTGAAAAAGTGATCTTTCCACCCTTCTCCTCTTCAATAAAAGGAAGTAGGTAAGCCACAGCTTTCTTCATAACACGTGCCGATTTCACAACTTGAGGGAGGAACATTTTTCCACTTCCAAACAAATCACCAACAACGTTCATTCCATCCATCAATGGACCTTCAATCACTTCAATCGGGCGAGCGAATGTTTGACGACACTCTTCAGTATCTTCCTCAACATAATCAGCGATCCCTTTCACAAGAGCATGGGTCAATCGTTCTTGAACCGTACCTTCTCTCCAGCTTAAATCAACCTCTCTCTTCTTCCCTACTTCACCTTTAAATGATTCAGCGAAATCGAGTAATCTCTCTGTCGCATCTTCTCGACGGTTCATTAAAACGTCTTCGACATGCTCAAGTAAATCTTTATTGATATCACTATAAACCTCCAACATAGAAGGATTCACAATTCCCATATCCATACCATTTTGAATGGCATGATATAAGAAAGCGGCATGCATTGCTTCACGAACCACATTATTCCCGCGGAACGAGAAGGAAACATTCGAAACACCTCCACTAACGTGTGCGCCAGGAAGATTTTCACGAATCCATTTTGTTGCTCGGAAGAAATCTAAAGCATTGTTGTTATGCTCCTCCATTCCTGTTGCAACAGGGAAAATATTTGGATCGAAAATGATATCGTTTTGGTTAAAGCCAACGACATCCACTAAAATTCGATATGATCTTTCACAGATTTCAATTCGACGCTCGTAACTATCGGCCTGACCATCTTCATCAAAGGCCATTACAATTACTGCAGCACCATATCTTCTAACTTTTTTCGCTTTATCAATGAAGCTTTCTTCTCCTTCTTTCAAAGAGATTGAATTCACTACACCTTTACCTTGAACACATTGTAATCCAGCTTCAATAATCTCCCATTTCGAGCTATCAATCATTACTGGAACTCGTGCGATGTCTGGTTCAGCAGCGATCAAGTTCAAGAACTTAACCATAGCTTCTTTACCATCAATCATTCCCTCATCCATATTAATATCGATGATTTGTGCTCCACCCTCAACCTGCTCTCTGGCAACGCTAAGTGCTTCATCAAACAATTCATCCTTTATTAAACGAAGGAATTTTCGCGAACCTGTTACGTTCGTTCTTTCACCTACATTGACAAAATTGCTTTCCGGAGTGACTATTAAAGGTTCTAATCCTGAAAGTTTTAAAGTCGCTTTATTGTTCGACATGTAATTCTAATTCTCTAGGTGAATATTTTGAAGCTAGTTCGGCAATTGCGCTAATGTGATCAGGTGTCGTTCCGCAACACCCACCGATAATATTTACAAGTCCTTCGTCCAAGAATTCTTTGATTTGCTCGGCCATCATTTCTGGCGTTTCGTCGTATTCGCCAAATTCGTTTGGGAGTCCAGCATTAGGGTGCGCACTTACACCGTAAGGACAATTTTTATCCAAAACTTGCAGATATGGTCGCATCATTGAAGCTCCAAGAGCACAGTTCAGCCCAACAGTAAGCAGATCCATATGGGCAACTGAAATCAAAAATGCATCAGTTGTTTGACCTGTTAATGTTCGTCCACTTTGGTCTGTGATAGTTCCTGAAACCATAATTGGAAGTTTAATTCCTCGTTCGTCAAAAACTTCATCGATTGCAAACAAAGCCGCTTTAGCGTTCAAAGTATCAAATACCGTTTCAACTAAAAGGAGATCGACACCTCCATCCATTAATGCTTCAGTCTGTTGTTTGTATGCAACAACTAATTCATTAAAAGTAATACCTCTAAATCCAGGATCGTTAACATCGGGGGAGATTGATGCGGTTCTATTTGTTGGACCCATTGAGCCAGCAACAAATCGCGGTTTATTAGGTTCGCGAGCTGTAAATTCATCGGCTACTTCTCTAGCAATTTTTGCGCTATGATAATTGATATCATAAACGGCGCTCTCTAAACTGTAATCAGCTTGCGCGATTGTAGTTCCAGAGAAAGTATTTGTCTCAGCGATATCTGCACCAGCAGAAAAGTATTCGGCATGAATTTCTTTGATTATTTCTGGTCTTGTAAGAGAAAGTAAATCATTGTTCCCTTTTAATGGGCTATCATGATCATCGAACCATCCTTTACGGAAGTCTTCTTCTTCAAGTTTATGACGCTGAATCATAGTACCCATCGCTCCGTCGAGTACTAATATTCTGTCTTTAAGTATTGATTTTATATCCTTCTTCATTATCATTAATTGTCGACTGCTGAAGCTAAGGAATACAAGCTAACTTATCGTTTCTCAGTTTTCACCGAAATTGGATTTGGCACCTTTCCTAAATTGAATTAGTTAGGTTGCCAAGGTTTCGTAGGGCCTATCCCTCCACCTTTCTTCATAAGTCTATTTGAATGAACTGCGACAAAGTTAGTACAAACATCATCCTAAACAAAATTATCCTAAATTTGATTGAGATAATTAATTTCATCTTCATTATGCATTTGAAACGATTCCTACTCATTTCAATAATTGCGATTACATCCTTCAGCTTTGGACAGGGTTCAAATGAGTCAATTATCTCATCGGTTTCTTCTTTAAGAAAAGGATATGAACTATTTACCAATAACGATTTTGTTGCCTGCATTCGGCATTGTGATAGTGTTCTCAATATAGAAAACGTAAGCTTTGAGGAGAAATATGGAGCGAATGAACTTATGGCAAGTAGTCACTACTCTATGGGGGACGTTCAGGGAGCTCTGTTGTATAAGCTAGAGATGCTCAGCTATGTGAATTCAATTAATATCTCTTCTGGAGAATTGTTTTACGCTTATGATCACCTTGCTACAATATACGCTGATTTGAATAAAATTGAAGAAGCCATTAGTGCGAGTAAAAAAGCTTTCGATGCAGTTGAACGAAATAACATTGACACCTCCGTAATAATATTGGCTTCAAATAATCTAGGATATCGATTGCTACTTGATGAAAGAAACATTCAAGCAATAGAATATTATGAGACGGGAATACGCTACTACAATGAGTTTCAAAACAAAAGAGAAAATGATTCAATTATTTACCACATTTTATTGGGAAACCTAGGATATCTTGAGGCTAAATCAGGAGATGATTCTGGGATTGACAAGCTGAATATTACTTTAAAATATCTGGACTACAAAAACTTCAACAGAGCTGATACACGAATAAAACTTGCTGATATCTATTTCTTAAAAAAGGATTACGTACGCACAGAGCAACTCCTTAACGAGGCATATAGCATAGCACATGACTATAACCAACTAAACATTCTTGAAGATATACTTTTCGAAAAAACGCTGTTATATGCAGCTGTAGGGGATGAGTCGAAATTGAAAGAGACAAGAGTTCTATATGCAAAACTTCAACTTCAATTAAAAATTAACAATAGCAGCAACGAAGCTTTAAGAGAATTATCAGAATTTAAGCTGAATAAATCAGAAAGCGAAAGAAAAGAGCTACAAATTGCATTGAAGGTTGATCAGCAGCAGAAAAAAATCAACTCGCTAATCCTTGTTCTATGTATTATTATAGTAACAACCATTTTCATTATTGTTCTCGTACTTTATAGAAAGCGTAAAACGGAAAATTTACGGCAAAAGGAGTTGCATGAAATTAAAGGCCAGCTTTTAGAAACCCAATTAGAAAAACAGGAACACGAATTGGAGAACTTAACCGAATGGTTTGAATTGCAAAAAAAGGATATGTCTCTTCTACTACTTTCTAGTAAAACTCGAGAAGAGAAATTGGTTGACATAATAAAAGACCTGAAAAATATTAAGCGTGAGAACACTTCAGAGGTAAATACTATACTTTCTGATATTCAATTCAAACTTGATTCAATCACTACCGACTCTGAGAAAAAAGGATCTTCTCAACTCGACAATCTACAAAGCTCTAAATTCAGGAATAATCTACTAAAGAACTTTTCCGAGCTTACAGAAAATGATTTGGATCTGTGCATGATGATAATTGCTGGAATGGACACCAAGAAAATAGGCACCATAAAAGGCATTTCACCGACGTCAGTACGTACAAATAAATCACGTCTCAAGAAGAAGATGCAACTTTCAAAAGACGTAGACCTTAAGGGATTCCTAGCCCAGTATATAGATTAAAGTAGCATGTATACGATTTGTACACACTGTGTACATACGCAATGCTGAGTTTCCATTTGTACTTGTTATACTTTTGTGTCGACTAACACCGCACAAATTACTATAACAAATGATCCCCTATGAAACTCATTTATTCACTAACTAAAACTGGCGCTCTTATTTTCGGAGTCTTATTGACAACTATGTCACTAGGACAAAGCGTTACAAACACCTATTCAGCCGGTGACATTCCAACGAATCTAAGTTCCTATTCAGCCACCTGCAATGGGCCAATGACACCCCTCGTTGTAACAATACCTGCGGGGGCCAATGTAACAGGGATTGATGTCTCTTATAATTTTACGGCTTTCAACGGTTCTTGGATGTCTGAGCAACGTTCACAAATCCATTGTCAGGAAACCGGTAGCACCGAGGCTACAGCTAACGGAACCGGAGGTAACGCCGGTGGAACAGAAAGCTATTCCAGAACTGGTGTGAATATCGCCAATGGTATTTCGGCAACTGGCGTTTTGACTTTTGAAATGCAAGCGTGGCGTACTTGGGGATCAGCACCAGCAGGATGCAATGCAAACTACCAGTACATAAACAATACTACTTGGTCAATTACAGTTCACTATACTATTCCTGGGCCAATGTCTTTTACATCATCGACTACTACTCAGAACAACTGGTCAAATGCAGCCGTGTGTTCGTCAAACCAAGAAATCATAGGAATTGAAGTAGTGACAACTGGATCTACTTCTCCTTTGGACCTTACTCAATTCAGAATTCGGACCAATGGAAGTACTGACCCGACAAACGATGTTACCAATATGGATATTTATTACACTGGGACGAGTTCAACCTTCGCGACAACCACATTGTTTGCGAGTTCTGCCACGCCTCCCGTTGGAACACCTGTATTCTTAAATGGTACGCAAACACTGGCCTCGGGAACGAATTATTTCTGGCTTGTATATGATATGAACGCCGGAGCTACTCTGGGAAATGTTGTGGACGGTCAGTGCAACAGAATTACAGTTGATGGAACACTCTATGTACCAACTCCAATAAACCCAGTTGGGAATAGAACCGTAGCTGCATGCCTCGGGACTCCAGGTGGAACATCTGAAGCAGTTGGTGTTTGGCTGAAAGCAAATGATGGAACAACACCAAGTTCGGGAACAGGAACATTATCAAATTGGACCAATCATGGCTCAGGTGGTTCGATTGGTATTCATGGATCAGATTGGGGAATGTCAGACCCAGACTTTGACCAAACTGGATATAACTTTAACCCAAAAACACATTTTAACGGAAACTATAATTACTTATCATTACCAGATAACGGCGGAGTTACATACGGCTCTATGTACTTAGTTGCTGAATTGGAAGATCTCTCAAGAGAGTATACACACATGTGCACATATTACAATGTTTCAGGACCGCTTCACCTAGATGGTAATCAGCATGGTGGCGGTGACGGTGCAGGTAATGCACAATATGAATTTTACTCTAGCACATTCTGGAGCAGCCCAGGTGATCAAAGCTGGCGTCAGAACGGAAACCAAGTGCCGCACAACGAAAACCACACTGGTCTTCACGATATCGTAAGTGCGATAGCGAAATTTGATGACTTCGATAACTACGCAGATCGATTCCTTGGAGGACAGCACCTTGGTGTTGACATTCCAGCACGAGACTGGCTTGGAGATGTAAGTGAACTCATCGTATTGGGAGGAGCTGGAACAGCCGCAGAACGCGAACAAATTGAATCATATCTGGCAATTAAGTACGGTTTAACACTTGGAGTGAACGGAACTACAAAAGATTATGTTTCTACATCAAACACTGTTGTTTGGGATCAATCTGCAAACGCTGGTTTCAATTGGGACATTGCAGGAATATCTAGAGATGATGCAACCAATCAAGACCAACGTAAATCGCACACTGAAATGTGGACTGCAGGCGTACGAAACGACATTGTAACAATAGCAAATGGAACAAACTTCGCAAGTCCAGCCATTCTATCTGCTGATGAATCTTTCCTTGTTTGGGGACATAACAATGGGCCTACTATTAATACCGGCTCAATTGTAAACTACCCAACAGACAACGGAGAGAATATTGAAACAATCTTTCAGCGCGAATGGAAATCACAAGAATCTGGGACGGTTGCAACGGTAACATTGGAATTTGACTTGAATTCCGTAGTTGGAGTTAACGGAGTCATTGGGAACAATGATTTAGCAAACCTCAGACTATTGGTAGATGAAGATGGCGATTATTCAGACGGCGGTGCCACTTCAATCGCTCCAAGCTCATATAACAATACAACCAATATTGCTTATTTCCGAATAGATTTCCAACCTCCTTCTGGACCAGAAACTACTCAAAACAAAGGGTTTTATTTTACACTTGGAAGCACGGACGCAGCAACTACTATACTTCCTATTGAATTCGGTGGGTTTAATTTTGAATGTAGTGACAATACACAAATCGAATGGACAACACTCTCAGAAAACAATACTGACAGGTTCGAAATTGAAGTAAGCAGAGATGGTGAAGACTTTCAATTTGATGGAAGTGTTGAAGCCATTGAAAACTCATTAAACACCACAGAATACGCTTACAGTTTAACCGGAAATACTGGCCAATATGCACGTATTCGTCAAATTGATTTAGATGGAGCAGAAAAAGTCTACGGCCCGTTCTCTATCCACTGTGATCAGTCGGACTTCGATCTTATTGCTTTTCCAAATCCAGCTAGCAAAACGCTGAACATTGCCGCGAAGGGGTTTACCGACGCAACAATTACAATACAGGATTACATGGGCAAAGTAGTACTTACTAAGCTCGTGAATATGAAATATACGCAAGTACTGGATATCCAAAATTTGGCGGGTGGCATATACACCATAACGTTGGAAGGAAATTCAAGTAGAAAAGTGATTAAGTTTTTAAAATCGGAATGAAGAATATAGGTTAGGTTAGGTTTAGTCAAGGTCAAAAAGGTGCACTCCTCTCGGAACGCACCTTTTTTATTACTCAGCTAGAGAGATTAAGGATACTCTGGTTTCGTAGGGGAAAGTGCGTTACATTTGATTGTATTGCACTTTTTTGATTCCAAGCATCACAGCAATTTATTGTAACTTAGCGTACTATGAAATTTCTACTATTAATTGCTGTTTGGTTCTGCGTAAGTCTACATACACAAGGGCAAACGCTCACAGATTCCAATTTACCCATCGTAATTATTACCACTCAAAATAATGCTCCAATAATAGATGACCCTAGAGTAATTGCGCACATGGGAGTGATTGACAACGGCGCCGGAAACATGAACAATGTTAACGATCCCTTCACAACATTTGACGGTAGGATAGAAATTGAAATTCGTGGATCCACCTCTCAGCAATACCCGAAAAAAGGATATGGTTTTGAGACACAAGATTCAGCCGGATTTAACTTACAAGTTGCACTTTTAGGTATGCCACCAGAAAATGATTGGATATTACATGGTCCATACCCAGATAAAACACTTATTCGAAATGTGCTGACCTTTGACTTGTCTAGACAAATGGGACACTACGCCCCTGACACACGATTTTGCGAATTAATCATCAATGGTGACTACAGAGGTGTCTATGTTGCCATGGAGCGTATTAAAATTGATAATAACCGAGTGAATCTTCAAGACTTGCATCAACCAGATGTTTGGGGAGACACCTTAACCGGCGGGTACATTGTGAAAGTGGATAAATTGACAGGAGAGGTCGGTTATTCATGGACTTCAAACTACAACAATGAAGTTGTTTTTCAGTTCCATGATCCTGAATTTGACGAATTAAGCCCGACTCAAGTCAGTTACATGGAAAATCACATCAATAGCTTTGAGGATGCTATTAATGGACCGCAATTTGCCGATCCAAATGTTGGCTGGCCATACTATATCGATGCTACTTCATTCTACGATTTTTTCATTCTTCAAGAGTTAGGAAGAACCGTTGATGGTTACCGATCAAGTTCATTTCTACACAAAGACAAGAACGCATTGTCATGGAATTCTCGAATGCGTGCAGGTCCAATGTGGGACTTTAACCTCTCCTTTGGTAATGCAGACTATTGTGGGGCAAACACAACTACCGGATGGCAGTACAACTTTGACCAAGTCTGTGATTTCTCAACATCTATCCCTTTTTGGTGGAAAAAGTTGCTCCAAGATCCCAATTACGAAAATGGACTACGCTGTCGATGGGAAGAATTACGAGAAGGTCCATTAAAAACAGAAAACATCAATAATTTCATTGATTCCGTCGCTACACACATTGAAGACGCTCGAATAAGAAACTTTCAACGTTGGCCGATTATTGGTGTTTACATTAACTGGAATGGATTTGTAGGGCAGACATACGAGGAGGATCTTCAGTATCTGAAGACTTACATGGAACAACGCTCTGTGTGGATTGACAATAATCTAGGAGGAACCTGTACGGCAAGTATCGAGGAATCCGCATTCACCCCAGAATACCACAAGGTATGGCCAAATCCATTTACGAATGATGCGAATGTCGGCTTTTCTCTATTCGATATCGGGGAAGTAAGCATTCATGTATTCGATGTGTATGGAAGGTCTGTGCAAACTTCAAATGCTGGAATTTTAACTCAAGGTACACATGTACTCCCATTGGAATTGCAGCATCTTGAACGTGGAAACTACATGTATCAAATTAACCTCGATGGTTCTACGTTATATACAGGTAAAATCATGAAAAAGTAACATGACAAAATTTTTCAATGCGTTCGTTTTTGCCTTCCGTGGAATAGGATTAATGATACGCCATGATCGAAATTTTAAGTTTCATCTCTTTGCACTCCTCTGCGTTGTTTCACTTGGGATTTATCTGAATATAGCAGCTGCCGATTGGATTACTATCATTCTGACTTCCTTGTTAGTACTGAGTCTAGAAGCTATTAACGCAGCTCTCGAAAAACTCTGTGATGAGATCACAGAAGAACGCAAAGAATCAATCAGAAACATCAAGGATATTGCTGCTGGTGCTGTACTAATAAGTGCTATTGGTGCCGTTGCAATTGCAGGGTTTGTCTTCTACCCGTACCTTGTGGCTTGTTCTTGCACATAAAAAAAACAGCCCTCCCAAAGGAAGAGCTGTTTCTAATATGTTTTTCTTTCTTATCTAAAGATAAATTTCTTTGCTGTCGAATGACCGCCTTTAGCTGTCACACGTACAAAATAAGTTCCTGTTCCGTAATCACTTTTCGCGATCACCAAACTTGTTGAAGTTGCATCAAAGGTGTGTAGTACGCGTCCTAAGATATCTACCAACTCAATCGATTGAATCCCGTCACTTCCTTCGTTAAATTCAACATGTACAATATCCTCTGATGGATTCGGGAACAATCCAGTAATGATTTCATCTTCTACATCAAGCCCCAATCCACAATATGTTAATGCATATAAAACAGCTGGACCAGTTGGTGTATTCGCCGGTTGCACAACTGCCTCTGTACATCCAAGGAAATCCACAAGGAAGTCTGTTACGAAATTGATTGTTGTATCCATATAATTTGCGTTCCCAGCATACGGCGCATGATCCGCTCCGTAGTGTGTATACAAGTTGTTTTGTACTCCAACAGCTAACGCTCTTTCCTTCAAAATACGACTTCCATCCATTTGGATAACATTGAATCCAGACACACTTGCAAACCCAGTTCCGTACGGCACAACACTATCGTCATCCCCTTGCAATGAGCAAAATGGAACATCACCGGCTTCTAGCCATCCATAAGATGCCAAGGCTCCTGCTAAATTAATAACGCCATGAATTGTAGAAGAATATCCTGGGTTCCCACTGGTTCCTTCTACTCCACCAAGGCTGTTAAATTCTGAAACCGTAATGTAAGGTTCTATCTCACACTCATCATCTAAATATGCCATGTGCAAAGCCGTAATCGCTCCGGCCGAACTTCCACCAACGATTATATTGTTTGTATCAATTTTGTACATATTTGCCGTTGCGCGGTCTTCGTAAAAGAACCTAACAGCAGCTTTCATATCCTGTACAGATCGAATTACAGCTTTCACACCATTCACTTCAGTTGGCGGAAAAAGTCCAAGACGGTAGTCGATAGATATACACACAAACCCTCTTTTTGCAAATGCGTTACACAACGTAACTACATCGCCATCAGTTCTTGATCCACCAATAAAACTTCCACCATGTGCCCAAACTATTAACGGACGCTCTGTTTCTGTATCTCCTGTTGGTTCATAAATATCAAGGAATAGATCCGTGCTGGCCCCTCCAAGACTAATGTTATTACCAAATTGAACTCCACTTGTAACTGTTACCGCAGGGAATAATTCTGTAGAATATCTCCCTGCATCACACGGAGTCTGGGCGCTTCCGACTGTAGAGATTCCCACAAGTGCTAAAGCTAAAATGTAAATTTGTTTCATAGTATATTTGTTTGGGTGATTAATCATGGAAAGACTACGCCTTGAAATTTGGTGACATCTGCCCATGGTATTTTTGCATTGTATTTGTCGTTAATTGCTTTGATAAATTCATTCGCTAACAATGCTTGCCCAATAGGATTCAAATTTCTTCCATCTAAGGAATAGAACCCGCCAGTGACAAACTCAGCATCCATAGAGACACCATCGTAAACTATTCCCGTTTTCAGAGATGCATACAGAGCGTTGACATCTACGAGAGCAATATTGTTCATCTGCGCTGTTGTTTGAATAACCGAATTATATGCAGAAATTGCCGAATTAATAATTCCAATTTCATCGAGGGAAAGAAAGTACTTTTCTGGAATAGGAACAACTGAGCCCATTCCGAAACACTTAACAGAATCCAATGGGACACTCAACAATAACAATTCTCCTTCTTGCATCATTCTAACTCCAAAAGGCATTGTAACATCACTCACAATAAAAGGATTGTCGCCAAGCTCAAAGGTTATTCCTACAGGATCATATAAGTTGTTTAAACTCGTCATGTTATCAGACTCCAGATTTAACCCATTGTAAGGAATTGTTGTGAAGTAAGGGAATGAAAGAATAGCTGGGATATTTCCAATAGCTCCTTTTGCACCATTCGCACCAAGCGATTGAACGACTTCGTTCAGTGAACCATCAAAACCAGTGCCTGCAGCACCATTGGCTGGGGGGATTGGGTTGGTAGTCCCACCACTTAATGCATGTGCCAAGATGTCTTCATCTCCTAGCAGAACTGTGTAGAATGTAGGGTTTTGGTTTACTGCATCTTGTAGGACTGAAGCATTCTGATTTGAGGCAAAACGCGCATAATATGGACTGTAATTACCTGCTCCCATAGTTGGATTACCAAAGCCAGCGGTATTGACATCCAAACTGCTCAAGCCTGGAACGCCCATGTTTTCGAAAGCGTTGGATCCATATATGTTTGTTGCGAATATGGAAGCATCACCACTTGTAGCGGTTCTTACCGGTGAAAGTGATGTCTCGTTGTTACAATCTGTTTTGTAGCCCAACTCCAATTTCGAATCTCCATTTAAATTGGTGCCAACTGACCCAGCTCCCACCATCGGACTATCAAAAGCAATCTCCTGAATAAGTGAAATCTGCGTAGCCAATATTTGTGCGAAGGAATTTTCTTGTCCATCAGAATAAAGAGCGTCATCCGCATAACCTGCCGTACTCGATGTACCAATGGCTACAAAAATCGTTGGGTCCACATCACCTAGACTTTGTTCTTCGGCATCAATTTCAGGTGTACACCCAATAAAGAGCAATAAACCGAAGCCAGAAATAAGTGTTCTCAAATTCATATTAAAAAATATAGGAAAGTGACAAACCTGGTGCAAGCACCTTGGTTTTAAATGTGCCGCTTAGGTTTGTTTCCAAGTTGGTGTCTTCTCGCTCTGCCTGCGTATATAAAAAGGATACATCTATTCTGAATTTTTCCGCAAAAGTATACCCCACTCCAATAGTATAATTGATGCGGTTGGCGTCTGGGGTTTCAGGAGTTACGTATCCATCCTGAACGGGTGATATCGCATAGCCTATCCCAGCTCGAATTTTTAATTTTTCTCCTATAGCATACTGCGCTCCCAAACGGAAAGCAAATGTGTTTTTATAATTTCTTGGTGATTTGGTATCCTCCAATGATTCAGTATTTGTTACGTAATCAAACGCCAACGTATCATATGCTTTCCAACCCACATAATTCACATCAAAAGCAATGGATAAATTTTTGGTAGGTTTCACACCAATTCCTAAAGTAACCACTTGAGGTAATGGTAACGTAGAAACAAATTCACCTGACGGGAATTTATCTTCTACGGAAGCAGGAACAGTAAATGTTGCGGTACCAGCTTTCAGCTTCATATTCACTTGTGATCGATATGTCAACCCTATCGACAACCAATCAGTGGCTTTCACATATAATCCCAAATTATACCCAAACCCATGTCCAGTTCCAGCCAATTCAACGCTGGCGTATTCTCCATTTTGAAACAACAACGGTATGTCCTTTTGCAAGTTTACTTTACCATAACTGTATACGAATCCAGCACCAAAACCAATCCTGTCTGTAATTTGATAACTCACTGTTGGCTGAAAGAAAATTGCCATTAATTGAAGTCGTGTAATTGCAAATCTTCCAGTCCAATTCTCTTCCCATTCTACTGTGCTTCCGAATGGAGTGTATACTGCAAGTCCTAATTTTAGCTTGCTACTATCTTTCACTTGAAATAAACCATACGCTGTGAAAGGCGTGCTCATCGGCGATACCGTATTTGCCGAAGCCGATGTATTATGCTCTAAAAAAGCACCGCGTGCCATGGTCAAAGTTGTACCGATACTAATCTCGTTTCTGTGAACAAATGAAGCGGCACCTGGGTTGAAAAATAATGAAGATGCGTCTTGGGCCAAACCGGTACCAGCGCTTCCCATTCCTTGCTGAACTTGACCTTGTAAATTCACTTGGTAACCTTGACCAAAAGCCATAGAAGGTAAAAAAATGAGTAGAAAGATATGTGTCCTCATAGTGTTAAGTAGTCTTACCTCACAATGATTAAATCGTCTAACCATTACAAAATAGAGTACGTGAAGATACTTTATTCCTTCCAGATAATCAAGGACATTGCAGCTGGAGATGTACTAATTAGCCAATCGGTGCTTGTGTAATGGAGTATTGGCTTTTTATAAATACTTCGTTACTTAAAGTCGATACAATTTTCTCGAATTAAGAGGTCAACCTCATCTCCATATTGCTCCCGATACTCTAACTCTAAAGCAGTATTCAAGTTTTCACATGCTTGATTTTTCTTGCCCATTTCAATGAGTATAAGGGCTTTTATCTTATAGGCATACGAGTTAATCTGATTCATCCCTATGGATTTATTGACATCCTTCAACGCCCCCTTAGTATCGTTTAATTTCAACTTGCTGAAGCTTCTATTGCTATAGGCAAATGCCTCGCCTGGATCCAATTCAATAGCCTTGTCCAGATGCTCAATTGCCAAGGCGTGCTTCCCCCCTTGTTGATAAAAGAATCCGAGATTTACATATGCGACCGGATTATCAGGCTCAATCTCAACAATTCTTTTCAAATATGCCAAGGTTTCATCTTTTCGTCCTAATTCGTCGCACACCATGGCTATATTATTCATTGCCGAAATATTGTCATTGTCCATTTCCAACGCTATTGATAAGTCTTCGTAGGCTCCATCAAAATCGCGCACCTTGTATTTCGACCCGCCTAAATTCGCATACAATAAAATTAAAAGTTCTGGATCTTCTGTCGTTTCGATGGCATTGGCAAAATCCTTTACTGCAAGATCGTTCAGCCCAAACATATCATAGTAGTTACCACGCATATCCCATAAAACAGTGGAATCAGGCATTAATCGTATCGCAGCATCCATGGTTTCAAATGCTTCAACAAAATCTTTTAGCTCAAATTGGCATTCTGCCTTAAATTGATGATAACTTGCCATCTCAGGATTAACTGCAATCAGTTCATCGACAAGCTTTATTGCCTCCTTATATTTTCCTTTCTCGGCCAACTCTTCCAATTTAGCTCCTCCTTCAATTTGAGAGAAGCATAATTGAACAATACAAATGTTTAATACGAGAAGAATATATCTCATTTTGACGGTTTACTCAAATGTACTAATAATTGAAGTTTTGCCTTCAATGGTTCTGGTTAGCATAAGAGTTTTCTGATTTCCTTAGATCCGAGGAATTATTCAACAGCAACCACCTTCTGTTTTCTCTTAAAAGATATGTCGTACATCAAACCAAAATAAAAGCTGAACTCTCTTGCATTTATGTCTGACCTATGAATGATTTCATTAGTTCCATAATTCTCTACACCAGCATACCCGTTGACCTCCATTGACAAATAATCATCATTAGCTGTTTTCCAAAACTTCAATCGCAAACCAGCCGTTGCACTAAATCCTTTATAGAATCTATAGTTCACATTTAGTTCTGGTACAAAACGAGGAGACATCGCTTTAAAATCTCGATAAATTCTAGTGTCATACAGGAACAATCCTTGAGCATATGTTGTGTCTGGTTCAATGGTTGTAATGCTACTTGCCATTGTAAATTGAGTTTTGGTATAGTTCGTCTCCTCATAAACTGGAAAATAAACACCTAAAAAAGCATTAATCGTAAACCTACTGCTTAACTTATAAGACACGTTCGCTTTTATACTAAAATGCTGAATCTTGGTCTCAAAATAATATGATTTAATCGTGTCTCCAACTGTGGAATTCCAGTAATTAATAGTGTAGAGATTGAACTGTGTTTTATGCACTAAATTCTTCCATGTAGACCCAATTCCCCATCCCCACCTTCCTTCAAAATTCTGGTGGTAACTCAGACCGTACTCCATGGTCGGTGTATTAGTGAATTTTGCCTCGATGTAATCATTCTCAATTGAGGTGTACTGATTGTTCAAATTTCCAAATTGATATATAAAAGGATTTGCAATAACTTGAAGCGTATGTGACTTTTGCCCAAAGGCTCCAAATCCCAATAATGAGGTCACAAAAAACAATATGAGAAGTAATTTGAATTGCATTTGATTAAGGTAATCAAATTACCCACCATCTTCAAAATCAGCATCTAAATGGGGTGAACACCACTAAAATTGTGGCCAATTTAATAATGACAGCGAAATATTTGAGAAGGTGAAGGAGTTTAGGTTGTGAAAGTGAACTGGGTCATTGTTTTCCTGTTATTTCTGACACAACAGCACACCAATCTTCTGTTATTATTCTTTTTGAGGATACCAAAGTGTCTTCTTTTTACCTTTATTTTTTTGCCTCTTTCTTCGCAGATTCAGACTCCTTAATATCCACCATTTGATAAAGCGTACGTTTTTTGTAGATATTCTACCAAAGAAACACCCTAAAATTCAGATATAAAATCATCTAATATTTGCTTTTCTGGAACGTTTAGCCTCTTACGCAATCTAGACCTTGATTTTTTCACACTATTTAGTTCAATAGATAGAATATTGGCTATTTCTTTGCTATTGAATTTTAATTTTAGGAGTGCGGCCAACCTAGTTTCAGCATCTGACAAATCCGGGAATTTAACATTTAGTTGATTAAAGAAGTCTTTGTGAAGTTGATTAAAGTGCCGTTTAAACTCTTCCCAGTCTTCACTAGATCCAATATTTGTTTCAATTATTTTGAATAAATGAATGAACTGAACATTTTGATCTTGACTGCCTTCTAATTCTAATAGCTGTAACTTCAATTCTTGAAGTATCTTATCTTTATCTGTTAAGCGGGTGGCAATTGAAGATACTTCCTGCTTTAAATTCTCTTTTACTATTTGCTCATTGCGTAACTTCTCTTGTATTACCTCCTGTTCCTTTTCATGTAGCTTTCTGTTTTTGGCTATTTTAGAACGCTGAAAAAGATATAGGATTGTTCCTAGAGTAATCACAAAAACTAATGTGATGATCAGAAGTAGCTTCCTTAAATCGGATATCTTTCCTTTTTGTTCAGAAATAAGGCGTTCACCTTTTAAAAGGCTTATCTCTTTCTCTTTTAGTACTATTTCTGCCGATTGTTGCGCTAATTCATTATCCTTTAGTTTAATATCGAATTTCACCTCCACCTCACTGATTTGTAGCAACTTTTCCTTATTCATTAAACTATCAGCGAAACGTTTATGCTCTTTATGATAAAATAGGGCATTTTCATAGTCTTTTTGCGTTTCATATAATTCAGACAATAATAAGGCTACAACATCGATTAACTCAATTCTACCAGAATTCTTTGCTTCTACGTAACTCTTATGAGCGTACTGAGTTGCTTCAATAGGCTTATTCATTCCTCTATAGACTTGTACAAATCCTCTATATGCTAATGACTTTCCATAACTATCATCTTCTTTTTGAGCAGCCGCTAAAGCTTTAAAACAATACTTTTCTGCCGTTCGATAATCCTCCTCATCACAATAAATATTAGCGATATTTGCATACGTGGAACTTATCTGTTCAGTTGAACCAGCTTTTATTTTTAAAGCAACAGCCTCTAAATAGGCCTGTTTTGATTTAGATGGATTATTCATGGATTTATAAACCATTCCAAGATTGTTATAAACTCTTGAGGCATTAATAATTTTTTCATGGTCTAAGTAATATTCTAACGCTTTATTTAAAAAAACCAATGCTTTGTCGTAATCCTCAAGTCGACAATAAAGTAAACCTAGATTTGAGTATACTTTATTAACTCCTAAAACATCATGTGCTTCTTCATATTTCTCTAAAGCCTTTAAATAATATTCAATAGAAGTATCATATTCTCCCTTATTTTTATAAATAATTCCTATGTTCAGATAACTATCACCTAATTTAGCATCTTGATACTCTTCGCGTAACTCAAGGGCTTTTTGTGAATAGTAAAGAGCTTCTTCATTTTTACTTTGAAACATTAATGAATTAGCTAAATTATCATAACTTATAGCGAGTCTCTTTACGTCACTATTATTCTGGATATGGAGCTCAACGGATTTAATATATGCTTTTTGTGCTTTTTGAAATTCACCCATGGAACTATAAACTAATCCAATTCCGTTCAAAGCATTTGCTTGTCCCTCATAATTATTGGCAATTATATATTCTTTTCTTGCCAATTCTAAATAATGCATGGAAGAATCAATAATATCTTTTGTATAGTAGGCTATTCCTAAAAGATAAAGAGCATTACCCTTTCCATTTGAATAGTTCAATTTATTAGCCAATTCTAAAGATTGATAACCAAACATCTTTGCTTTAGAAAATTCATTAGGAATATACTCCCAAGCAATATCTTTCAAGCAATTTACTTTGTTGGTATCTGTTAAAGTCGTTAGACTACTGAGTAGACTGTCAAGCTTCTTATTTTCTTTTGCGCTCAAGGGACTGGCAAACAGAACAAAAATGAAGATTAGTTTCCACATATTGAAGTAAGAATTTATTTCAATTACAATAAGTATCAATATTAGAATAAATCCCTGATAATTGAACTGAAACGCTACCTAACAATAAACAATATTGTGCTTTTATTAGATGACAAAATAGGGTACAAACAATCATCAAACACTCATAACCTATTCATTTTCAGTATAGATTAAAAAACCTTAAACGTGTACCGTTGTTTGTACACCCTTCTTGCCCAGTTAGGGCTATTGGTATTCAATACCTTTGTCTGCTAATTAATCAAATCATTAATAACAATACCCTAACATAAAGACTCAATTATGAGATTCATTCTTTTTATTTCGTTGATAATCACGATTGCCTATTCTGGAAAAGTTAATGCACAAACTAGCCTAAATCTTGGAGAAGTCGCTTTTACCGGTGTCAACACAGATACCCCGGATGCTTGGACTTTCATTTTCTTGGTGGATGTTACCACTGGAACTACCCTTAGTGTTACTGATGAAGGTTGGTTTGCAGCAGGTGGATTTCGCTCCGGTCCAGAACAAACAGTTACATGGACAGCTACAGAGGACTATTCTTGTGGTACTCAAATAACTATTGATAACACGAATATTGCGAGTAATGATGGTGGATACGCAACAAGTGGAACCGTTACTGGTGCAGCTTTGAGCCTGTCAATTGGTGGGGAAGCGCTTCACATGTATCAAGGAACGCGTCCAACTGCAGGTGATCAATCTAATTTCATTACATCAATTCAAGTGAATGGTGGTGGTTGGGATGCAGATGCTACATCAAATACGACATCGGCAAAACCATCTGTAATGACAGATGGGCTTAACTCTATGTCCTTTACTTCGACAGAAGTTGATAATCAAACGTTAAATCCGGCTTTATGTGGATCCATTACTGCTGATATAACAGTTATTTATACTGAATCCAATTGGACAAGATTGAATACAGTCCTTGTAACTCCAGCTTGTACTGGTATTTTAGGGGGAGCATGTGGGTCAGTTTGCGCGGCACCAGACGTGCCAACAATAACAGCAGGTGCTACAACAATATGTCCTTCAGGAAGTACAACTTTAACTTGGACGGGCGCGAGCTTAAATGATGCTACAAATTGGCACATTTATACTACGTCTTGTGGCGTAGGACAATTGGGTCCAGCACAGCCTGGAACTTCATTGGCTGTTTCCCCAGCGGTTACAACAACATATTATATTAGAGGAGAAGACGGAGCAGGTTGTGTAGATGAATCTACCGGTCTTTGTGGATCTATAACAATAACCGTTCAAGATGTTACTCCTCCAACTATTACATGTCCATCAAATCAAATTGGAACTGTAAATGGTGCATGCAACTACTCATTACCGGATTATACTGGATCAGCAACAGCTGCAGATAACTGTACTGCTTCACCAACGGTAACTCAATCACCATTAGCAGGAACAAATGTTGGAACTGGAACAACTGTAATTACTTTAACTGCAACGGATGGAGCATCAAATACTGCAAACTGTAACTTCAATGTTGTAGTATCAGATATTACACCACCAACAATTACATGTCCGGCTAACCAAGCTGGAACAGCAGATGGGGCGTGTAACTTCACTATCCCTGACTACACAGGATCAGCAACAGCGGCAGATAACTGTCCAGGTATAACAGTTACTCAAGTGCCAATTGCAGGAACAATCGTAGGAGTTGGATCAACAACGATTACATTAACCGCAACTGATGGAGCATCAAATTCTGCAAGTTGTAACTTCAGTGTAATTGTAACAGATGCAACAAATCCAACGATTACTTGTCCAGCAAATCAGAATGTAAGTTTCGACGGTACCTGTAGCTATACCTTATTAGATTATACAGGTCTCGCAACAGCAGCAGATAATTGCACCCCTGCCGTAACAGTGACTCAATCACCAATTGCAGGAACAGTTATTTCGGGAACAACAACTATTACTTTAACAGCTGACGACGGAGTAGGGAACACAGCTTCTTGTACGTTTGATGTGATACCTGCTGATAATACAAACCCAACGATTGTTTGTCCTGCAGATCAGAATGAGCCCGTCAATGCGAGTTGTCAGTTTTCGCTCCCTGATTATACAGGAGCAGCTGTAGTAGCAGATAATTGTGATCCTTCACCAGCTGTTACACAATCACCAGTACCGGGAACAACAATTACTGGAGGGACAGTTGTGACACTTACAGTGACGGATGCTAATTCAAACACTTCAAACTGTAACTTCAATGCGATTGGAATTGATAATACGAATCCAACGATTGTTTGCCCAGCGGATCAGAACGTAAGTTTCGATGCCACCTGTAACTATACCTTATTAGATTATACAGGATTGGCAACAGCAGCAGACAACTGTAATCCTGCACCAGCTGTAACGCAGTCACCCGTAGCTGGGACTGTAATCAGTGCAACAACAACAATCACCTTAACGGTTGATGACGGTTCAGGAAATACAGCAAACTGTACGTTTGATGTTATCCCTGCTGATAATACAAACCCGACTATTTCATGTCCAGCAGATCAGAATGTGGCCGTGAATGCATCTTGTCAATTTATATTGGGAGATTACACGGGAATGGCTACGGTAGCAGATAACTGTGATGCTTCACCAGTGCTAACACAATCACCACTAGCTGGAACAACAATTACAGGAGCTACAGTTGTGACACTTACAGCGACAGATGCTGGTTCAAATACTGCGAACTGTAACTTCAATGTAATTGGAGTTGATGCTGTAGCACCAACAGCGGTTTGTCAAAACATCAACGCGTATTTGGATGGAGCAGGAAACGTTACAATAGTAGCAGGCGACATTGACGGAGGCTCAACAGACAACTGTGGATCAGTTACTTTATCGGCTTCTCAAACAGCATTTACATGTGCTAACATTGGAGCTAACAGCGTAACGCTAACAGTAACAGATGTTTCAACGAACTCTTCGAACTGTATAGCAGTTGTAACTATATTAGATACAGTTTCACCAGTTACGTCATGTCCTGGTAATCAAACAGAGAACCCAGACCCAAGTTGTAACTTCACATTGCCTGATTACACATCATTAGTATCGGCAACAGATAACTGTAATGCTTCGCCAGCTGTGACACAGTCACCAGTAGCTGGAACAGTAATCTCAGGTACTACAACAATCACAATGACATCTGATGATGGAAATGGAAATACATCATCGTGTACCTTCAATGTAATCTTGAATGATGCGACACCACCAACAGCAGTTTGTCAAAACATCAATGCGTATTTGGATGGAGCTGGTAACGTTACCATTACAGCTGGCGATCTTGATGGTGGTTCAACAGACAACTGTTCAGGACTTACATTTAGTGCATCACAAACAGCATTCACATGTGCTAACATAGGAACAAACAACGTAACACTTACAGTAACTGATGGAAATTCAAACAGTGCAAACTGTATTGCAATTGTAACGGTAATTGATACAATCTCACCGGTTGTATCATGTCCAGGAAACCAAATGGAAGTAGCAAGTGCAACATGTGACTTTGTTCTTCCTGACTATACAGGAATGGCAACTGGATCAGATAACTGTGGTACTGGAACAGTAACGCAATCTCCAATAGCTGGAACAACAATTTCTTCAAACACAATGATCACAATGACTGCGGATGACGGAAATGGAAATACAGGAACATGTACGTTTGATGTAGTACTGGACTTCAGTGCTTGTCAAGGAGCTGAGTGTTCAAATGCAATAGCACTAGCACCAATGGATCCATGTGGAGACACACAAACAGTATCAGGATCGACAGTAGGAGGAACACCAACAACTGAAGGTACTTGTGGAACAACTGTAGGAACAGGCGGAGCAAGCTGGTACACATTCACAGGAGACGGTACAGATTGGACAGCATCTACAGTAGGTGGAGCTACCAATTATGATACTAAGCTTTGGATCTTTGAAGGAGCATGTGGATCGCTTAACTGTATTGACGGAAACGATGACTTCGGAAGTGTTCAATCACAAGTAAGCTTCCCGACAACTGTAGGACTTGCTTACTACGTTATCGTCGGAGGATGGTCATCTAGTGAAGGAAACTATGATTTGACACTTACAAATGTAGAAACAGAAGCACCGGTTGCAGATCTAGCTACCTTGGGAGATATCAATGGAGTTTGTGAAATCACAGTTCTTCTCGAGCCAACAGCTACTGATAACTGTTCAGCAGTTGCAGTAACCAATGATGCTACACTTCCAATTACATCAAACACGATGATTACTTGGACATACACTGATGCAAATGGAAACGCTTCTAATCAAACACAGAATGTTGTTCTCATGGATTTAGTAGCACCAACGGCATCTAATCCAGATACATTGTACTTTGAATGTATCGGTGATGCGATTATCAATGAAACAGTAGTGGATGATGAAGCTGATAACTGTACAGGAGCAATCACAGTAGTACATACAGGAGATGTTGTTACAGGAGATGGTTGTATGGACACAATTACAAGAACATACAATGTAGCAGATGGCTCGGCAAACAACATCGATGTTACACAAATCATCATCATTCAAGATGTAACGCCACCAACGGCATCTAATGCAACAACATTGAATGTTCAATGTGTGACAGATGTTCCAGCGCCAGCAACAGGATGGGTAACAGATGAGGCTGATAACTGTGGAGCACCAACAGTAACATGGACAAGTGATGTATCAGATGGCCTTACATGCCCAGAGACAATCTCAAGAACGTTTACAGTAACAGACAGCTGTGGTAACTCGATAAATGTTATTCAGTTGATTGTAGTAATGGATGTAGATGCACCAGTTGCAGATATCGCCGCGTTACCAACAATCACAGATTATTGTGATGTAACACTAGGGACTGCAACAGCTACGGATTACTGTAGTGGAGCAATCACAGGAGTTTCAGATGTAACCTTCCCAATCAATACTTTGGGAACAACAACCATCACATGGACTTTCACAGATGACTGTGGAAATGAGACGACTCAAACGCAAGATGTAGTAATCGAAGCGATCGAGGTTGGAATATGGATAGCAAGTGATGGATATACTATTGTAGCAACGAATGTAAATGCAGGAGTTACTTACCAATGGATGAACTGTGATGGTGATACATTGTTGCCGGGAGAGATAAACTCAAACTTCACTCCGGTATACAGTGCAAACTTTGCAGTGATCATTACTGAGAATGGATGTACAGATACATCAGCGTGTGTGAACATCAATGGAGTAGGAATAGACGAGATGATCGGAGCATCGATTAACTTCTATCCAAATCCAACAACCGATGGATCGTTCACAATTGATTATGACGGAACACTTCAAAGTGTAACGATGATAGACATGCTTGGAAGAGCAGTTGAAGTATCAGTAGATCTTGAGACAGGATTGGTTGATGGTTCAGCACTTGCGCCTGGTAAATACATGGTAGAAGTTACTATCGAGAACGACAGAACAATTGTTCAACAAGTAATGATTACCAAGTAGCTTAAATAGTAAATCAATTTTTCATAATAAGCCCGTTCAACTTTGGACGGGCTTTTTTGTTTTACAATCCAATAAGGTGTGCGATAATTTAAGGATTTAGCAATTTATTAGCATTTGAGATTATAGGATAGGAAGTGTTTCTGAGATATATAAAGTAATGACTTAACCAACTCATTTGGATTCTACAGAAACCAAGTCGAATTGAAAAATGAGGTTCAGCTCAAAGGTTTACGTAAGAAGTACATTACGAGAATGAGAAATGAGTTCGGTGATAACGCCAACTTCTTCACTGGTCAAGAATTGACATGAAGCACTACTATGATGACAGGGAGATATTTGAGAAGGTAAAGGAGTTTAGGTTGTGGAAAAAGTAAACCTACTTTGCCAGTTTTAGTATTCTGAATGCTCCACGAAGGACGATTAAAAATACAATGGAGCCTATAATCAAATCTGGAATTCTATTCGTCAAAATACTAACTAATATTCCAGCTACAATAACCCCAGCATTGATAATAATATCATTACTTGTGAATATCATACTCGCTTGCATGTGAGCCTCCTTGCTTTTTGATTTCTGCAATAGATAAAGACACACCCAATTAGCCGCCAAAGCAAAAATAGAGACTATTATCATGGTAAGATAATTGGGAATATCATCCTCAAGAAAATACCGCCTAAAAACTTCTATTATCCCAAACAGAGCGAGTAATACTTGCAAGTAACCACTGTACTTCGCTATTTTCTTTTTTCTCGAAACTACAGCACCAACAGCGAATAAACTCAAGCCATATACAAATGAATCAGAAAGCATATCGAGACTATCAGCCACAAGTCCCATTGATTTAGCAATAAGACCAAACCCAATTTCTACTACAAAAAAGACAAAGTTGATTATTAGAACTTGCCAAAGTAACTTAGACTGGAGCTTCTCTTCCGATTGAATTTCTTCATTGGTAATATCTGTACTAACAAGCTTAGAATCTAAGGAAAGAACATCCAGTGAATTTAGAATCTCTTTGTCATCCTCATCATGATAGACTGTGAGTTCTCTTCGCTCAATGGCAAAATCAAGTCTAATAATAGTATCGTGACTTTCCAATTTCATACGAATAAGACTTTCCTCAGAAGGACAGTCCATTTTACGAATATGATAGATACTTTTTCTCACATTGTAAAGTTATCAGAATTAAGAAAACAGGGCTGTCGAAGTACAAAAGTCCACTCCGTTTCCAAACTTAGTTCACTCCACAAAAAACCTCCAGAAAGCAAAAGAACCTGGAATCGAACCAGAGAGAGTATCACTCTCGAAGACGAAGCTCGGCCCAAAAAGGCCGATAAGCTGAGGTACGACACGTGTCGCTTATATTTGAAACAAAAAAGACTCCCATTTCTGAGAGTCTTTTATTTTTGAGTGGTGATAGCTGGAATCGAACCAGCGACACATGGATTTTCAGAGCATCCCGTGACAACATTAGAATCACCTTGGAAGCATTGCCGTTATTGAGATGTAGTGAATTGATGTAAAAGGTCAAAAAGTCCACTCTATTGCGATTTTGTGCGGAAATGTCCACTCTGGTGTTTACTTTGTAAGCTGACAATTGCCTCTTAATTCTATTAGTTGTTCTATTCAATCACATCTTGAAAATGTAGTTACAAGTGGGCTTCCCAATGCAAAAATAAAGAGGTATCTTTAGCTATACGTTATATAAAATGAGTAAGTATCGTTCTCTCATCCTGTCCACATTAATTGGTTTAGCTATTGCTGTAGCCTTGTTTTGTTGGGGCTATGTAAATGAAGGATACATTCGAATGATATTGGGAGGTTTAATCGCTTTGGCAATGATTAAATCAGGTATTGGTAATTATAATTATATAGTCGAATTGAATAATTGGATAAAGAAAAATCAGAATGCATTAATTATTTTTTACCCAACAACTAAAGAGATACAAGAAAAAATCAAGGATGAGTTTATACCAAATATTCCATTTGAATTTCAAGAAGTATTCTATGATGGTCCAACTCTAGTTGGAGATATAAAAAAATCCATTGTTAAAGAATTGATGAATCGTAACAATCAAATAAAAGTGAATGAGCCATCAGCTTTAAAAATTATAGCCGACAAAATCGAAATAGAACCCCTAGCAGAACTAATGAAAATCAAAGAGACCAAAATTGATTACAACAATCTAATTAGGAGAATTGAAAGATTGAAAGAGGGCATATAACAGACCCTACTAATAAACATCTAATGGAATATATTGACAAACTCTCAATTCTGACTAAGGCGCTTCAAACTTCTAAAAAAGTAAACTCTTTTGATGAGCCAAATGAACCCCAGTCATCCGTGCTGGCACATTCTCTTCTTGATTGTCAGGAAAGTTTCAAGGAAGTTTCGGAGAATTTAATACCTAAGCTATTTATAGAAGGTGCTTCCACTGAGGAGCTGGAAGATGCACTTCATGATATTGGCGAGGAGCTACGACATGTTTTGTATCACATTAATGACGCAAAATTCTATTCATATTTAATCGAAGACTGAGTATATTATGAACAACCAATAATCTGTAAATATTTTGATATTTGAATTAAAAACTATAGCCTTAAGACGATATCTAATAATTTCAATTGGTTCTTTCCTCGTGGCATTCGGTGTGACGATTTGGTTAGCAGTATTGAAGGAACCGACTTATGCAATGATTCTCTTGCTAGCATCCTTGCCCGCATCTATTATTAGTGCCTTATATTTTTCCACGTTTACTACCGAATTAATTATTGATAATAACCAACTCGTATTCAAGAGCAACAAAGTCGAATACAAGGATATCGACAAATACTTTTTAAATGAAGAAGGAACCAACGCATCAGCTCTAGAGCTCAGGCTGTACTCTGGTGAAGTTGTTACGATTACCTATACAGCTTTAGGCTCTACAGGCAAAAGAAACAAAGAAATAATCCTAGAACTCAAATCCTGTATTGAAAAACAAAATTCCGAATCAACTGAAACAAATTATCAAGGAATTCATGTAAAGCAAGCAAAATATCTTCGTCCGATAATATTAGTTATTATCGGTGTGATTCTAATTTTAAATTTGGCAGTAATCTATTTAGTGTTATTTTCTGATAGAGATTTTCCAGTACAAATTCTCATTGCAAATATCTCGTTGATTGGGATTATCCCATTGGCAAAAAGAGCGAAGAATAACACCTCAGAGAAATAACCAAACCCTCATCAACCGTTTTTCATTTCAAACTAATGTTATCTATAGGAATTATGTCCGCCAAATTTGCTTTTCGCATTTCATTCCAAATTTTAGAGAGTTCCAGTCGATAATCTTCATTTCGCTTAGCTGGTTTATCTAATTCTTCCACCTTATTAGAGGCAGCATAAATTGAATGTGCAACCCAATCGGCAATTACCATCCCATGATGACAATTTGGGTCATCAATTAATGTTTCTCCATCTGAGAATGCATCCATATTTGCTACTGAAACTATAACCCCAAACTTTTTTTGAACTTTTATCAACTCCTCAGCTACTTCTGGATGTAAAGTCATCCTTCTCAAAAATTCCATTGAATTTGATGCATCTCCAGGCAATTTGTCAATTATTAGCGTCAATTTGTTCAAATTGAATTTTTTAGCCCAAGGTATACATCGAATGGCTATTGCGCTCAGGCCTACGCCATACCACGGAAGAACTTGGGCAACCTTCTCATTGATTCTTTTACTACCAATATAGTATCTGTTTCCTTTTTTCTTGGCAACGGTCTCAGGCATACTTTCTAAAAATTCCTGACTCAATCTTTGAATTTGGCTGAATCGGCTAATACATGCTATTGCCCTATTCTCATTCATAGTCAACGTACGAGCTATTCCCTCGCAAAGTTTAACACGCTCTGCGGATGGCACCTCTTTATATTGCTTCAACCCTTTTATGCCATTTTTGTCGGTAACAATTCCACATAAAACTCCAACCGATTCAGTGTTTGAGTTTACTTGTTCAGTTGGCTGCATATCTATAAATACTATCAACCCATGTTCACTATGTATCATACATTATAATTAAACAAAAAAATGGTACGGGAAACATCATTGATTATTATTGGAACATATTACATCTACCAATCTATTTTCTTTCTTCGATAACTCTTCCGATATTCATGGTCTAACACAAAAATATATGCCATGAGCACAACAGAGAAAGTTATGCAAGATTTTCAAAACAAATTGAGAATTGAGATAACCAAATATTTTAATTCGATAAACAGGTTTGATAGCAAGTACATCCTAAATTCATCATTCACTGCTGGTTCAACATTTGAGAAAACCACATTTTGCTCAGAGTTTAGATTCTATAATGTACATGAACTACCTGTGCCTGCAATTATTTTCGGAGATGTTCATGAGGTAAGCATTGAAGGAGAAGTTAAAGTTGCAACTTCAACTAGACCACCCAAGTCTGGCAAGGAGTTGGACTCATGGACCTCCACACTTTTTGGTATATCAATTTTTACTGAGGTCTCATTCGACAATGATGAAAAGGTGATTAATATTAATAACTTGGTTATTCGTAACAGGTAGAGCAACGGCTTCAATTATTTCTGATTATGGTTGTCTTAACTTGTCTTCATTGTTCCATTCCATAACATTAAACGCATGTGCTCTTTGAGATTGATGGTATGGGTCCATATCATATAGTTTCTTGGGGTCTAATCCCAGCGATTGATAATAGTCATCATCTTTCGTCAAAATAGAGTTCTTAGCTTCCTTCAATAGAGGATAAACAAAATTGTCAAGTGCATGAAGCTCGTCTTTAGAAATTGTTGCGTTGGGATGAACGAATTTGTTACCTTCCAATGAGACATATAAACTACTGTTCTTTCGTTCATTCAATTTTGGTACATCGTCAATTTTGTTTTTTAAATCTACCAGTGATTTTCGAATATGTGAATCTTCAGGTAAGTCTGCTGGATGAGAGTCAATGAATTCTTTTAGTTTAACAACGACAAATTCTATTGCGTACGTTGATTTCTCCTCATGTAGTTTCAGAATTTTGTTGGCAAGCCTTATTCGTTGAGCATATGTGCCCTTTAATTCAGGACTGACATTCACGAATCGTTTATGCACCGATAGTTCAAAAAGAATCAATGATTTGGCAGTTTCTTCCAATGAAAGCTGGATAAGCGAGTAAGCTCTTGGTGAAGTTCTCAAACATTTTAGAATCATTGCATCTCCAAATAGCTCGTGAGCATTAACAAGTGAGAAAATCGCACCTTTTTTCAACTCTTCTGAGGATAGATTCATTAGATTACCAAATGACATGGGCAAATAGTTTTATGTAACTCATAATATAGATTATTAAATGTAGCATATTTCTAGCCGCTGATACTCCATTCTTATCTTTCCTCATTGGCCCGCAATTAAAGCTTAGCTTCCTTGTACGTTTATCCCATGACAGCACAAACTACTTTCACAGACCAAGAGTTGAGAAACCTCATCACAACAAACTTTCTTGCCTATTTATGAATAAACAACATGGCAAGAATCATAGATGGGAAGTTCATTCCCACAGACATCATCAGTAAAGCCCTCATAGGAACAGACACCAACGGCAAGGTGAAGGAACTTATGCTCATTGACCGAGTGGATGAGTTCGACCCTTCAGGCTCCATATCCTCCCATATTCGCATTATCCTCAACAATCTGACAGAAGGAGTGCGAGATACATTCTACTTCTCAGAGAACGAGGATATGAAGCTTACGGGTGCATTTATCCAAACAACCGAGGCGAATCAAAAGTTAATGGACAAGGAAATGATGCTGATTCAGGATAGAACAAACTTGAACAATTTCATTGTTGAGATGGCACGTCAGTACTATGTTGCAGACCTTGGATATGAAGAAGTGAGGATTATGTAATGCCTCTACATTTCAAGTTTATTCAGAACGGAATCAACAATATTGCGCAGAGCAACTTGATGACTAATTCCCTTATTTTTCTTTTTGTTTAGCTCTTTGAATGAATACTCCAATAACCGATTCATGAGTTTATATGAGTATAGATTAAGTTTTCTTGCAATCTGGTCATCGAGAAAGGTCGCATGTTCATGTTTATCTCGGTATTGCTTAATAAATAGCAATTGTCTTGAGTAATATTCGAAAACGTCCTGTTCATCAACTTTTTTGGAGTAGTATTTTGCTTTTTTCGCTTCGTACTTGGTATGTTCTTGTTCAACAGACGCAACAAGTTCAGTTAAGGTAATGTTACCATTCGTTTCTCTGATTCGTTGTCTTAAATTATTGGCAGAATCTCCTCCTGCACCAAATGGACCTGATAAATTGGTGACAATGTTGGTAGCCCAAAGATGTATTTCTGAGATAAAGCGGTCTCTCTCAAAAGACACAAGTAAGAATGCTAAAACTCTAATTTCTTTAGGAACCCCACTGTCATTACTTATCCCTTCCGTGTTGATATTATCGAAAAGTACTTGCATGAATCTTCTGAAATGATGCAACGAAAGGTTTATGTTATCCTCTACGTAGCCTTCTGTAAGAATGTTTTCAAGTTGAACATATAATTCCTTGTATTGGGAGCTTGCTATTTTTCTCTCCATATACTCAACGTGCTCTATGTCAAACTGACTTAGTTTCCACGGTTCAGGCATGGTGTTAATCCAGTATTGTTCACCTTTTGATGGGCGAAAAGTGTAACCAGTTTGATTTATTGAGAATCGACCTCTTGTCCGTCTTGCAAGAATACCGAGTTTTTGTTTCAGTGTTGACAATGCGACATAAACTGCTTCATCATGTGAATACGCATCAACACAGACCTCAATTAGAACGGAGTGATTGGGACGCTCCAAAAAGTCTTTAGCAAATTCAAGTTCGTTATCAGAGTGGTCTTTCACAAACTTATTGATGTCAAAAACGGATAGGTCCAGCAGCTCAAATGAGTCAGACCATATCATGATGGCATCAACCCTGAAAATATATTTGAATGGATATTTTTTATATCGTGAAATATGTACAAATCCATCAATTTGTTGTTTCAAAGTCCTTTTATCAAGATACTCTTGAATATCATCTGAAAGTGTTTGACTGAATGGGGCTTCAGTGGTATTGTGATTTATCAATCTTTGATAGAGGTCAGGTGGTAAAGGGGCTTCAGTATAAATCCTGTCTCCTTGTCGAGTTATGTCTTTGGCTAATAACTTTCTAATGAATCCATTTATCCGTTCACGAGAATGACCTTCATTGTAAAAATGCGAGAATACTAAGCGAGAAAGGTATTCAAATCCTTTTTTGTGATGGTTCAACTTATGGCTGCAATTAACCATGGAGTATAGACTTTGAATTAAGTCATCTACGTAGGTAGGTGAAATAACCGCTTCAATTCCCCTCAATTTTTCTCGAATCTTTATCAGGTTTTCCTTATTCTTAAATGGTTCATTGAGTATTTCCTTAAGGAGTTTTTCAATTTGCACTTGCCTATCAAGTTCCGTGGACAATATTCCATCTTCTTTTTGAAATAGTGGATGCGTTTTAAGAATGTATTGAATTTGCTTTATGGTATTCCTTAGCCTATCAGCTTTTGGCGTGATTGAGTCAATTTCCCCCTTAGCAAAGAATATTAGATTCCTCAATAAGGATAGATGATTTTCAACTTCGTAATGATAATACTCGCCCGATTTTAAGCACACCAGACTCAAGCAGTCTACAAAGAATTTAAGCTTATCTGCAATCAGTTGACTTTCAGGATTAGTAATTATGATTGAAGTGTAAGCACCTTTTGGTATGTCTTTTCTCATCGGAGAAACTTATATAAAAAGAAACATATAACCAAGCCTGAGACGGCTAAATAAAAAAGGAGCCATAAAGCTCCTTTTTATTAATACTCTCTTGGCAGCATGACCACCTCATCGACCTTCCAAACAGTGATTCCAGTTAATGGGAAGTCAGAGAATGGAATCTTCTGTCTCACTAAGATGTTGTCATTTCCATCATCACATGTAATAAGAAAGTCCATGTCGCTCACACGCTCTAGAACCCACTTTTGAAACTCTTCATTCTTAAGCTTTGGTTGATAGCTCTTGATGAGGTCAAAGAACCATCTACATTGTGCTTTGTCTCGTAAATAATTGCATCCGTCAGTCAGGTATAGTTTTCCAATGAAAGTCTTATGTTCCCACAGTTGTTCTGAGCCAGTAAAATACAGCAAGCTGCTATTGATTTCTGTTCTAAGCTCTGTATTCATATCTTTTTTTTTAGTTTCATAACCTATCAAGGTTATGAGGAAACAATGGATAATCAAAGAGTTTGGCAGTTGAGTTCCTCACGGGGCTCCGTTAGTTATCAACGGGGATAAATGATAGGATATGTTGAATAACCGAACAAGTAAAACTGTTCCCAAGACATTTAAACCTTTGACTGTTTGAAATTCCTGCTGTGTAGTCTTTAGGAAGTGTTTGTAACGCCTCGCACTCATTTACACTTAGGTGACGAAAAACGCCATTGCGATATAGCGGAGTCGGTTGGTTGCGTTCCAGCAACAGCAAGTTTGAAAAGCGAGCAAGCTTGGTCTTTTTATCTAACCCTGTAAAGTACTTTTCACGAAAAGCGATTTGTCCAGTAGACTTGTAAAGGTATCTGTTAAGTCCGCCCTGGGTCTCAGGCAGTTGATTTGTAAGAACCGTGTGCGCTTTATCTCTATCTCCAAACCCTTCTGTAAGAATATCCTGAAGGAGAATCCCTTTGTCTGTTGGAAGTTCAACCCTAGGGATGTTGGTCCAGTAAAGTCGTTTTCTTGTCTGGGCAGAAACAAGATTTGAGTTAATCATTATGGGCTGAACTCCCAAGAGCTCCGTGATAACCTTTTTGTCTGTATCTCGCATTGAAGCTACATTCTCAAATATGAAATACTTCGGCTTGGTTTGCTCAAGAATTCTGAGGGCATCGAAGAAGAGACCAGACCGTGCTCCGTGGAGTCCAGCACCTTTTCCTAAAGAACTCAAATCTTGACATGGACTTCCTGCAATAAGCAGCTCGATTTTGGGTAAAGATGAGGTGTCTAGTTCTTGGATGTCACCCAGCTGAAATATCTCAGGATGGTTGAGTCTTGAGATAGCCATGGCATACTCATCAATCTCGGATGCGTAGTAATTTTCTATGGGTAAATTGGTTTGCTTGAGAGCTTGGCATCCAACTGAGATACCATCAAATAAAGAGAGAACGTTCATTGTTTCTCTTTAAATAGTCTGCAAAAAAGTTCCTTGGGAAATTTACTTGGTTGCGCCTTGGGAAAATTCTAAGTGAATGGTGAATTCTTCAAGACAACTAAAAAAAGCTCTTGTGCTTGGTGGCTAATAAAAGAATCGAAATTTCTCTAAAAACGCTTGTTGAAATAATCTCACACACATGGAAACAAATCTCTCGTGCATGCGAATGGAGTTGCTTTACATGTCTTTTTATGTTGTTCTGGCTTCCTTGTTTCTTGTGTCCAGAGAGTTAAGAGTATTAACTGTAAATTATTCCCGCAGTACTCCTGTCGGGTTGGTTGAGAACTGAGCCCAAAAAATGGAACAAAAAATTTGAGAGGTCTTATACCGATGGTGGGGGCAAAAAGTTTTTTGGTCTTACTTTTAGCACGAGCCACAGAATCATGTAATTTCGTTATCTTCATACATGTTGACCATAACTCAAAATACATATGACATTTGACGAAATTCTCAAGTTGGATTTAATACGATTACCTATTACTCCTAATAAAGATGAGAATTATGAAAAACAATTGACTGAGATTCTTCAAGAAATGCTCATTCATGTGAAAGAATCTCAACATTTATCAAATAGGGATTACTTTGACCAAGAGGAATTTAAAAGGAGATTTGAAGTACTCACCCAAGGAGTGTTAAGTGCTTTATATTTCTATTATGCGGGTTCACCTGTTAAAGCATACTTTGAATTTTCTAAGGCAATTAAGGATAGTAATTTCCTCGGTTATTTACCTCCAACAGCAGGCTTCGAGAAAGACACTAATTTCTATCGTACGAGAATTTCTCACTCTAATTATGCGTTGAATAAAGAAGACTTGTTTCATGTTCCTTTTCAGAAAAGAAGGAAATTAAGTACACAAAGATACAGTATACCTGGTTTTCCTACCCTGTATTTGTCAAGCTCAATGCACGTAGCATGGGAAGAGATGAGGAGACCTGACTTTAAAAAAATCCAGGCGGTTCGTTTGTTAAATAAGGTATACTTAAGATGTATAGATTTAACCACTGATAAGTACAAGAGGTCTTATGAATTTAACCCTCCATCATGGATGGCTACTGACAAGGAATCAGATGACTTATATGCGGTGATGGCATGGCCAGTGATTGCGGCTTGTTCTTTCAAAGTTGGAAACGCCTCTGATGCATTTAAACCTGAGTACATAATCCCACAACTTTTACTACAGTTTGTTCAGCAAAATCCAGATATTCATGGTGTAAAGTTCTCATCAACTCATATCGACTTGAACAATGAAAACATGAATGGCCAAATGTATAATTTAGCAATTCCAGTGAGAGAGAATACTCCAAGTGGACATTGTCCACAATTAACAAAGATGTTTCATTCTACTGAAGTTCTGTCTTCTCAAGTTGTTGATTTGAGTAGTGGTGATGGACAGATGTGGGCTCCTCATGAGGAGGTTAAGAAAAGAACCCAAACAATAGAATTGATTAAAGGTATAGGTACTCAATATCCATACACCAAGTTTGGTATCATGGAGTCGACACTTCTTCATATGGACGTTGGGCCAATTGATTAAACCTGCTTTAAAACCTCAGTCATGCTCTTATCGCCATTTCTGTTGTAGCCACTTCGAGCCAAATAGAACCTCTGATTAAGGAGCATAACGGATTCCATTTGTTCCACCTTGAAGAGTTTCCAGCCTCCTGTAGGAGTTTCATAGCAACGACATAGCAATGAGCCATCTGCTCCAACTCCAAGGCAATAGACCTCAGCTTTTCGCTTCTTGGATTTGTAACGGAATTCGATGAGGTGTTTTGTCTCAATTGCCTCTATTAGTGTTGATTCTTTCATCTGTTTTCTAATAAATAGTAAGATTAGTTTTTAACACCCCTTGAGTTTGTCATTCCATTTTTATATGATTGGTAGTATTGGGTTCTTGCTGAGTTAATTGATAATCTCGTCACAACAATCAAATACATAAAAATGAAGCTATTTATAATAGTGGTGCAAATGACAATATTAGAGAGCTCTGTAGGGTAAACTTGGGTGGCACCGTGCTCAAGCCTACTGACTCTCTTTTTAATTCATGGTGTAATGAAAAGATATATAGTACTACCTGTGGACTTGCTCCAAGAGCTTAAGGTTCTGGAGCTACCACAAAAACAAGAAGACAAGGCAATTAAGCTGATAGGGATAATGCTTAACAGGGCAAATAGAGATAGTCTGTTAATGACAGAATATCTTGATTTGCCGAAGAATTACCTCAGAGAAGTATTCGGTTCATATACTTGGCTCAAAAAGCTCAAGGAACAGGACATCATTCAGACAAACGAAAAATACCACACAGGTCAATCCAAGAGGTACAGAATAAACCCAGACTTCCTAAATAGTAAGTTTAGTTCCTGTAGCTATGAAGAGTTGTTACATATATGTGGCACAAAACATCTAAAACCCTTTGTGGTAGCAGACTTGAAGACTCTCAGGATTAACAGTCAAAACCTCATCCAAATCAGCGATGAGTACGCTGATTCCATCACAATTGAGGACTTCAAAATCAATGATGAGATAGGGAATGATTTCTTTGAAGTGATTGACCGCAAGTATGGAAGCAAGCGAATGACAACTCTTGAGAGAGCCATTGAAGTTGCAACAGCTAGAGGCATGGTTGTTATCAAGGACCGAAGTAAGTACTACATGGACTATTCTGATACATTTATCAGAGAGAAAAGACGTGCTATTAGATTTCACTACAAAAAGGCAATTGACAAGCTCGATAAGAGCATCTATTACGTTCATAGAAACACTACCAACAACAGATTGGACACCAACATCACAAACTTGTGTGAGTTGCTTACAAATCAGATAATGGAGGATAACAATCTGTGTTCACTGGACCTATCCAATAGTCAGTTTGCAATCTTCTGTCACTCGTATGAGCAGGCAGACAATCCAAGAACATTGGACTTCATTCGATTTAAGTCTCTCGCTACATCAGGAGGACTTTATGAGGAAGTTGCTGAACTGCTTGGGCTTGAATCCAGAAAGGAAGCCAAGAGCCTAATGTTCGAGCTCTTCTTCTCATCACACAGGTATCAGCCAAGACATAAGAAGAAACTCAGGGAGCACTTTCCGTCAGTTGTAAGTTTCATTGATGAGTACAAGAAAGAGCATGGAGACAACATGTTCTCAATTGAGCTACAGAAGCAGGAAGCTGAGATTTTTATTGATAACATCTATGCAAGAATCAAGGAAGAGTGTATGTTCTGCTTGACCAAGCATGACTCAGTTATTGTGCATAGAAAAGACCGAGCAAGAGCACAACAAATCATCGAGGAGTACTTTGCAGAAATTGGCTTTCACGGAACTCTCAAGCTGGAACAGCAGGAGCCTCAGTGGGTGGTTGAGTTAAGAGAAGAGCTTGCGAAGATGGAATCAACTCAGAGAATAATGCACTTGTACAATATGGTCGCTTAAAGAATGGATAATAACTCTTGACGAATGAGCTTGCGAACTCTGTGCTCTGCCAATGACAACTTCTTATCAAGACTTGAGGAGATGATGCTGAACAAGTGATTTAGTGAGCCATTATTTCTGAGCTCTTTGAATACCAAGTTTCCTATGCAGATTTCTCCTTCAAGCTCAATGGATTTTCTTCTTAATAGAATGATGTTGTCTTTTAGTTTGACGGCTCTACCAAAACGCTCCTCTGTATCTGTAATCATGGAAACCTCATCAATGAGACTCTCAAACAAGTGCGCAAGCTCTGTGACCTTGAAGTCATCCACTTGCTTCTCAATTGGCTTTGGATGCACAAGCCACTTGTCTTGCATTAGGCTATATTGACCTGTTGCCGCATGTGGCTCACTGACATGTTGAGCATACAGCTCCACAGGTTTTCCCTTGATAAAGATGTTGCGCTTGTCATTCCAGACGTTTTTCTTGGCAAGGAAGAAATCCCTGGTTAACTCAGGAGTTGGAATGCCTACCTCATCGTAGTCGATGATAATATGCAAATCTATATCTGAATACTCAGTCCAGTTTACATTAGCTAAGGACCCTGTAAACAATATATCCATGAGTGGAGTGTCAATGTGCAGATAATTATAAAACCGAGTACCGATGTCTATTAGATGCTCCTTCACCTGCGGGTGCAATTCTCTATCCTGAGACCATAAGTCTGAGTTGAGCTTATTTTGGAAGTTGATATGCTGGTTCATCCCTTATAAATAGAGAGTAAAGTCTTGAATCGGTATATTTAGGAAACGAGAAACTTCTATGAACAAGAAAAATAAGGAAATCGCTTTGAATGTGATTGAGTCTACGTACAAATCGACCATTGGTCAATTACCCGTTGTTGGTACTGTTTTTAATGAGCTTGCTTTTGATTATAGCGGCAGATTAAAGCAACAAAGGCTCAATACTTTTACTGAGAAACTAAAAGATTACTTTGAAAGTATTGGTGAAGATGAGATTGACATCGAAAACATATTGACAGAGGATTTTCATGATATGTTTGAAGCAATTCTGAAAAAGGTATCATTGACCCAATCCGAGGCTAAGCTTGAGCGATTTAAAAATATTATTGTGGGTCAATTGAAGACTCCAAGTGAGTTCGAAAGTGTAGAACGGTATGTTGAGATAACAGGAAGGCTTACAGAAAAGCAAATGGCAATTCTATATTCATATTATACTAATGCCAAGTATAGAGATGAGTGTGATGAACAGATTTCTAATCTAAAATTGCAACAGCAATCAGCAGAGGATAGATATGATGAGTTAAATGAAGAGCTACAGAAGCTAAAAGAAAATTTAGGGTACAAATTTACTACTCATGAATCGGAAGAAATAGATTCACAGATTGAAGAACTCAATAATTTAATTCGGATTGAGTTTGACAAAAGAAATAATACTTCCAATGAGGGTGATAACTTGACTAAGAAGATGAATGATTCTTTTGGCGGAAAGACACATGAAGAATTGGAGTTATCAAAAAGTGAGTTCGACTATCTTTTGAATGACCTTTCTTCAATGTTCCTTTTAGAAAAGAAGTTAGGCGATGCGAAATGGAGAGGAACAATGTCCTATTACATTCTGACCTCCTTTGGTAAAGGCTATGTTGAATTTGTTGAAGCAATTTAAAGAATTCATCGGTACTATCCCGATGTAACTTTTGAAAACCCAATTGCTATTGCTTACAGACGCTTAAAATGTCTGTTTGATATTTTTCCTTTCCAGTTCGTTATATGGATGAAAATAAATATGGCTCCTGATGTAACATTTTGTTGCTTAGTTACGTATAGTAGAGCAAAATAGCACATGTCGTGCATAAAATCATAGGGATTCGCCTATGTCACCGTTCTGGTGAAGAAGAGACAAAACAAAAAAACACAGATAAATAGATGAGGTCAATCTCATCAAAAAGCAATTATGCTTAAGGGCATTTTTATGCTCTAGAATTATTAAACAGCTAAGTATCAACGGCTTTGTAGACGTCTTGTAACTTTCTACTAACCATTTGATATAGTGACAGATAGGGCTCAGTTGTAACTTTTGAAAGCTGGGTTTCTATCCAATTAAGGATTAAACAAAATTAAAAACCTTGAATTATGATTTACAAAGCACAAATTTACATTACCAGAGAAATGAAAGGAGAAAAGAGCTCAAAAGTCTTTCCCTATGAATTTTCGAAAGGGTCAGCATTTGAAAACCGAAAAGCAGCAATAAACAAGCTAAAAGATTACTCACACATTTTTCAGAAAGCTCAAAGTGATGGAACTGATTATTTCCATTCAGCTCAGGAGGTTATTGACGGGAGTCTAGAAAACCATAGTGGTTACAGTTTCACGCTTAACTATGTAGTAGATGGTGAGGAATGTGAAGTATATGGAATATGTGATGCCAACCACCCTGAATTTTACGAATTGCTTGACTATGAATGCACCGAATTTTTAAGAATAGGAATTGATTCAAAGGAGTATGACGAGATTTTATTTGAAGGCAATACATATAAAGTCCTTAAAGAGGATTTAATTTTCTTGATGACTGCATAAAAAAGGGAAAGTAAGAGAGGTAACAAAAGATATGTGAATTGACAATTGTTGAGCTACGCTCCAAGGGATGATTATGTCCTAACTATTAGCAAACCTCATTCTTGAAAAGGCAATAACATTAACTGGAGAGCACTCTCCTAATGTAATACTTCTGACTAAAAGGTAGGCAGATTAATAACAAGGCAATGATGCCAAAATAAAAATAAAAATAAAAATAATGAAAGAAAAAGAATTTGAGATAGATGGTAATACCTATAAAGTGTCAATTGTTTTAAACCCAACAAATGGTGAAATGATTAATAGTCCTGCAATGAAAATCTACCATATTATTGATAAGAATATGACAGAAGATTCTGTGTTCTATAAGTCATTGTTTGGACCACAAATAGAAGCAAAAAAAAACAAAGAGTTTATTTCAAGAGGAATTTGGAATGTTGCACTGGTTAAGATAAACGACAAAGAGATGTTGATTCCATATAATAAACTTAAAGCCGATAGAAACAAAAGCTTGGTTTTCGGTCTTTTGGATGGTCTTCCTCAAACATTTTCTAATGAACAGGCTATACTGACAACAGCCGCAGTAATATTTAGCCTATTTCTTTGGAATTGTTCTGAAAACATAATTGGAGACCATATACGGTATGTTGTTGGTTCCGATGATGATGATGACGCTGATAGTTATTTCACAGCTTTAAAATTAATAGCTTATAAAAATGATGATTCAAACAATGGTTCATTTTGGATTTTAGATTAATAGAAAGAATGTACTTCAACCCCTTATTCACAGGGGTTACCGTTGAAAAGTAAATTTAAAATAGCTGGCACGGGAACCATGGAATACCTATCCTAGTGGAGTGTATATCAAATCACAATCGAACGTTTAAGATTTGATATGACTTCACTAAATGGATAGAATTATGAAAAAGTATGTGGCATATTTTAGAGTTAGCACCTCACAGCAGGAGAAAAGTGGTTTAGGTTTGGATAGCCAAAAAACAATGGTGAGTAATTTCCTTCGTTCAAATGATGGAGTCCTTATCGAGAGCTTCACAGAAATTGAAACTGGAACCTCCAAGAAAAAGCGGATTGAGATTTACAAAGCAATAGAGCATGCTAGACAAAACAATGCAGTCTTGGTAATTGCCAAGTTGGACCGTCTTGCAAGGAACGTACTTTTCGTAAGTCTTCTAATGGAAGCTGGTGTAGAGTTTATCTGTTGTGATATGCCCGCAGCCAACAATCTAACAATTGTGCTTATGATGGCTATCGCAGAAGATGAGGCTAAGAGAATTAGTCAAAGAACTTGCGCTGCACTAGCAGAGAAAAAACGACAGGGTTACGTTTTAGGAACTCCTGAAAATCTCTCTTATGCACACCGCTTGAAAGGGGCAGAAGCCATGAGATTAAAAGCTCGTGTAAGTAAGGCTAATCAACAGGCTACAGCATTGATAGTTCAATACAGAGAGAAAGGATTGAGCTATGAAAAAATAGTACAACTGTTAACGAAACTAGATTTTAAAACTGTTAACAATAAAACATTCACCTCAACTGGAGTGATGAGGTTATATAAACGATTTAAAAACGAATTATTAAGCTCAATGGCTACCTAATTTTTAGCAATGCCATTGACAGCTTTTCAAAAAGGAACAATGGCACGCATAAAACCAACATACGCACGAAACTACCTTTGCTTGGGCAAAGATAGTTTCCATTGTTGGTGCAAGGCAGTTGGCATTGAACCTTATAAATATGAATTCAGTGATAGGTCATATTTTATTTCAGGAGAATTCTATGCACTCGCAGACAAGAATGACATGAAAAGATTAAAAGAACTTCACGGAGACCAGTGGCATGAGTTCTACGATAGGTATGAGGAAGTAAAGGCATTCTTGACCGATAAAAAAGAACCTCAGCCAATACCAGCTAAAAGATACCAACCGAAGTCTGGTCAAGTAGCCGACTTCATAAACAACTTGAATAAATGAGAAGTCTTGTACTAAATGATATTGCCTACAATATTGGGATTAGAGTCTACTGCAATGACTGTAAAACTCTCTTTGACCCAAGAACTGAGAAGGGAAAGGTTCGTAAGAAAGAATGCACTCACGCTCCAGCGAAGCAAGTTTATAGGTCAACCATTTGTGTCCCTTTTTATGGAGGTAAGCGTAAGCGCAAGGCTCATAAGTTCGACTCAAGAAATTTGGATGAGGTAATAAATGAAGGGTTCAGCTTTAAGCAAGAAGTCAAGAACAATGCAACGCAAGCTGTGCAGAGTAAAAAGCAGGAAAAACCAATGCTATTAATTGATTGCCTTGCTATGTTTCTTGACTACAAGCATGGAGTTGGAGTAGCAGAACACCTCAAAAAGGAGCTTGACCCTGGAACTCTCAGAGAGTTCAATGGCCACATTACAAAGTGGAAGGATGCGACCACTCTTGCTGGTGAAGACTTCGAAAGGCTAAGAGCTGACTCTATTTCAGAAGAGAATATTTCAGCTACAATTAAGCACCTCAGCACATGGAGCAATTCTACCCAGAAGAAGGCATTTGGATTCTACAACCAATTCTACCGATACCTTAATAAGAATGGCTATGGCATCCCCTCCCCTTTTGAAGGAATTGAGGTCTCTGACGCACCCAGTGAAGATGCTAGAGCAATTACCAATGACGAGTTCGAAAAGGTTAAGAAAGCAATGGAGTGTGGCTCTTCAGACGACAGAGTTAAGACACGCAAGCGCCACCATGACTGGCTGGTTGAGTCGAT
Organism: Crocinitomicaceae bacterium; assembly: GCA_033791225.1. Classification (GTDB taxonomy): domain Bacteria; phylum Bacteroidota; class Bacteroidia; order Flavobacteriales_D; family Crocinitomicaceae; genus UBA4466. The sequence goes on along the minus strand of JASJHD010000013.1, from coordinate 66,299 downwards.
GAACCTTGCCGCTCTTACAGGCAGAAGGCGTGAAGAGTTTATGCTTGCTAGGTTCTCAGACATAAGGCTTATTGAAGGTGAAATTTTGGGAGGCTTCATTTGGATGCTTGATAGCAAGTACTCCCGTCAGAATAAACATAAGATTGGATTCAAACCAAGATATACCAAGGCTCCTATTTTTCCAGAGCTAAGGGACTTTCTATTGTCCCAGGGATATGAAGAACAAAAGGACTCAGATAGATACATTGTTGCTGGAGATGAGGTGAAGCAAAGGAACACTCTTGCTGATAACCTAACGGATTCTTTTGGATTCTACAGAGGCAAAGTTGGATTGAAGGATGAGGTAAAATTGAAGGGATTACGCAAGAAGTACATTACGAGAATGAGAAATGAGTTTGGAGATAATGCCAACTTCTTCACTGGTCACAAGTCATCAAGAATTGACATGAAGCACTACTATGATGATTCAGAGATATTTGAAAAAGTTAAGGAATTTAAGTTGTGGAAATGAGTATCTTTAACTGATGAAAAATCTAGTCTATATCTTCTTATTATTGATTTTAGCTTCATGCAACAACGAGGGGCAAACCGAGCTAATAGTATCAAACTTAATAGAGCAAAAAACATACTACAACGATGGAGGTGTTGAAAGTGAGTTTTTTATTGATGAGAATGAACTACTGCAAGGTGAGTACAGATTATATTATGAATCGGGGGTATGTCAAGAAGAAGGAGTTTATAGAGATGATGAGTTGAATGGTGACCGCTTTGATTATTATGAGAATGGAACATTGAGAGTCCGTAGTAAATTTCGCAATGACCTACAAATTGACACTACATTCTTCTATAATGAACAAGGAAGACCAGAATCACAGGATATATTCAACGACAACTCGGAAAAAATAGCAGGTGTGTTTTTCCATCCGAATGGTAGAATAAAAAAGATTCGAACATTTCTTGCGGGACAAGGTTTAATAACCGCTTTCAAATCATTCGATGAAAATGGAACCACTTTGTTAGGTGAAAACCAATCAAAGTATGCACTTTTTGAACAAAAGTCTAGTAATCAAATTCTAGTAGAATTTATTGGTTTGCATTATGACAGAATGGATTCAGTTGTTGTTTCTTATGTGCAAAACATCCAGGTTGTTAATAGGAAAGAAAGATTGATACGTAGTGAATCCTTTGAGGATGTGGAAAATGTTCTAATTGAATTTAATGAAAATGATTTCACAAAAAATCACTTGAACTTGATTGTAGAATTGTATACTTATATTGAGGGATTTGGAACTCCTATAGAACTCTTTATGTTTCAATTTGAAAGAGGTAAGCCCATTCCAAAGGATAACTTGTACCCCATTTACCCTAGTGATAATTAGAAAATACATATCGACACTTTTAAACGGGATTTTTATTCTGACAATCTTGTTGTTTCTACTGGATGCACTAACCGCCTTTGAGATTAAAAGTCAAGCGATAAAGACGTTCGTTTATTTCGGAATAATGGTTTTGTCACCTCTGGCTTTAATCTGGAATCTCTTGTTTCTTAAAACAAGGAAATGGATAATAATAGGTTCTACTCTACCAACTATAATCTTAATTGGAATTCTGATAATTGGCCCAATGAAAATTGTTTTCTCTTCAGGAAGCTGGAATACACAAGATGTCCTTTATCAAAACGGACATCTGTCTTTTAAAAAAGTGGAATTTCAGATGCAAGGTGTTGGTGCATTTGGATACAATAAACGAACAGTTGAAGTGATATATCTGACTGACTTTTTTATGATTGTTAGCTCCGCAGAAAATGGCGACTACAATAGGGCTGAATGGATTAAAGTAGATGAAAACGTAAATGAACTTGGATTAAAATATCCGTAATAAATGGTCAATCACAAATCTCTAATGGGATTCGTTGATTAGTCCATCAAGATACACCGCACTACATGCTATAATTGGTTTTCGGAGAATTAAAAAGAAAAAAATTGGAGCAAGAATTATTGATTTTCATGGCCTCCCATTAATTTATTGTATTGAATACCTTCAGCACAAGTTGATTCATTTTCGCCCGTTCTCCCACATATTTCACTTATTTCTCCTTCCTCATCGTATCGGATACTCCAAGCAATTTTAGATTCCCCTTCTACATCAATAAAGTAGAACACTTTATATTTCACTTTTTCAGAATTGTCATAATAGATATTCCATGCGCCTATTTTGGAGCCACTACTACTTATTTGGTCATACTCTGAAATGTTATCTAGCTCTTCTGGACTAGGAAAAATGTACTTGTTCTTGTATTTTTTTAACATTTTATATTCTGTCCAATCAATAAAACCTTCGTTGGTTATATCACTTGCCTCATACTGATGAATAAGAGTGAAATTCGTGTCTGGGATTCCTATCGCTTTAACTTGTATTTCAAAACAACACACACATGCGCACCGAATATCTGAACTGTCAATGATTTCTAGAAATAGAGTGTCATCTCTATAAATAAGCTTCGGCATTGGACTTAGACAACAGTTTAATACCAAACCCACATTCAAAAACAAAGTATCTTCTTTAAGTTCTTTCTCAATTAATCTATTTCGAATGTATTCAGGATATGATTTCTTATCACAGTCAGAAACCGTGGTGTGAACAACTTCTTGCGCAGTACTTACCGCACTGATAATTACAAAAAACATGTACAAGGTGTGCTTCATCATTGACTACAACTAGTTTGTGCTTACTTAAAAATAAACCTTTTTACTATAATGGCATAACTTATACGATGATGTTTTCATTTCAACTCGACCAAAGATTCATCACTGTGGAATGAAGATTTCATTTATTACCTTTAGAGACATGGCGAAACAGATGGTACAAAACCTTGGAGTTACTTCAATTAGTACACTTAGACTGATGTTTGGTGGAAGCCGAATTATTCCATCTTTTCCTTTTGACAGAATCAAGGTCGAGCAGCCCAGTTGTTTTTCAGTTAAGGTCTACGACTCAAACAAATTGTCTCTTAGGCTTTCAAGAAATTGGAACTTGAAGATAGATGGTGCTTTAATTAGACTGGATGCCTCGAAGGAAGAAATCGTATCCGCAAAATTAAAATGTAGTGGGCTGGTTATTGTTTTTTCTTGGCTTGTTTCAATTGGCTATGTGGGGTTGTTAATTCGTTCAAGTATTGAAGGTGAGGCAACAGTGATGGTTGTGATAACAATCTTTTACCTAATTATCATGAGTACCATGATAAGCCAAGTGAAAAATCATTGCTTCAGAATGTTGAGTTTTCTTAGTAAATAACTGTCAACCTCCAACCATTTTTCATCTCAACTCTTCCAAAGATTCATCACCGCTTAGGTTGTTTCAGTAAATTCTTACCTTTAGTAGTATGGGGAAACAGATACCAAAGAGCCAGAGAGGTGCTATATGGTGGCTAGTTATCATTTCGATGCTGGGCATTGCATTCGTGATTGTGGCGCTTTTAAATAGCAAAAATGAATCGTCCATATCATCGGATTTAGGTATTAATGTTGATGAGATGGTCGGACAAGTATTTGAGGGGGAGGTTCAGCACATTCCAGACTATAAGTACCCCACGACCAAATACTTTAGAGTAGAAATGAGCGAAGGAGATTTTAGATACTTAATGGATACTCTACAAGTATATCACATTAAGGACACTGCGTCATATCAAGGTAAGATTCATCCCGCAAGTTTTTGGTTGTTAGGAAGTGACAATCATGGAACAAACGTCTATGCAAAAGAAAAATACCATTGGTGGCCCTTTGATGAGGAAACGGTAGAGTTTGCTGGTTACTATAACCGCCACGCTGAAGAGAAGATTGTTGAATTTCAAAAGGACTCTGAGGGACGAATTTCTTTCCTTTATAAGAATGGGTTTATGTATGTTGGAATTGATATGAATATTACACAGCCATAATTATGCGGCTGCTGATTATCACCTTATAAACACTCTTACCTTCATTTTTCATCTCAACTCTTCCAAAGATTCATTACCGAAGTCATCCGCAAACAAAGTGTCTATAGCAACTTAATATTTGCTACTAGAATCATTAGCATCACTTGGAGGGGTTTGGTCTATTTCTTGTAAATTAGCTTTTAACAACTGTGTTGTGATTATGAAAGTACTAATGACCTTATCGACATTGCTTTTCCTTTTATCTGGGTTTGTACAGTTGAATACAATTCAAAAAGGAAAGAATTTAAACATGTCAGAAGACGGTATTCTCGGCGATAGTATAATAGTTTGGAGTGCTGATTCAAAATTGAATTGGAGTGATTTTCAGGCTGAACCTGATTTAAACGATGAATATCTTGCTAGAAGCTGGGTTCAAATTGGGTTAACGTCAAAACAATACGAGGACAAAGTTGTAATTCAGGTTCCAACCTACTTTTACAAAAGCAGGTCTTGGTCGAAAAAGAAGAGTAGCACTAACCTTCTTGCTCATGAGCAATTACATTTTGACATTACAGAATTGATGGCACGTCATATTAGGCAAGAGTTCTCTGAATATAAATTGACTGACGTTAAATCTGGATTTAAAGAACTTAAATCCATTTACCATAAGTACTATTCAACAGAACTGGACAAATACAGCAGGGCTTATGATGCAGAAACAAACCATGGAATTATTCGTGAGGAGCAAGAAAAATGGGAGTCAAAAATAGCACAAGAGCTGAAATCCATGGAGGATTATACTTCTTCAGAGGTGATAATTGAAATAATAAAAAATTAGAGAGGGTATCTAACAGCTTTCTATATTATGAATAATGTAATAGTAGTTATCGCCTTACTAATGTCGTTTGGAGCAAACGGACAGACCGATGACTATCGGTTGTATTCCTTGGTGTCAGAAAACCACATTACGGTTCTTTTTAGTGACATTTATATTCCTAAATGCAGGCTTATCATAGATGGCACCGAACTGTCTGAGTTTAACTTGAAAAAAATGCAATCATTGAACTCAAATTATCTTGTTAGTAGAGATGGTATTATTGTCACGGTAGATAGAGTAAATGAGAACTACTTCCATGATACAATGGAGTTTTTATATAAAGGAGATACCATAAAGTTTGAAATTCAACTATTCGCATCTGATGAATTAACAGTCGTTAGAGATTTGAAACAGTTACGTGAAAATTTAAGATTAGAATCAGCAACATTAACCGAGGAGGATATAAGAGTTTTTCAGATTGAATCGAATCTTAATGGACGGATGATTTTCATGAATGGTGAGCTTATTTTGTTGCGTATTGGTCAGGTATACCCTTATCTGGATTAGCACCACTTATCATTTCAACTCTTTTTTATCTTCCCAACAATTAAGTATTTAATAAAAGGTTCGTATGCATAGGAGATTCCTATAATGGCGGGAAGAAATAGTGCGCCAAGTGCAAAAGAACCCTTGTAATTGTACCATTCTTCAGAATCAGGTCCATATATAGCCACCGCAATATTGTAAAGCAAAATCGCTACTAATATCAATGTTATCAATCCAAAAATGACCTGTAGCCATATAGCTTTACTCGAAGTTCGCCATAGTTCATCTCGTTCGTATTGAGCATAACTCATTTTTGTACGATATTCCGCATTTCTGCGTCCATGACGTGTTCTTCGCTTGACATCATTTTGATACTTGCGTTCAACGGTTGGGTGTGAAATATTGTTACGCTTGTAGTTGAGCAAACGGTCATGTGCTTTTCGTGAGTCACTTTTGGAAAGACAACTATATGCCACTTCTATGGCAATGAACTTTTCTGAGGCATTCTCATCTGGGTTTAAATCAGGGTGGAATTTCTTAGCCAAACTTCGATAAGCTTTTTTAATATCAGCTACTGTTGTGTTCTCTGCAATGTCTAATACTTCGTAATAATTAGTCATACTTATTTATCGGTTCCAAGTAAAGGTAAAAAATGAAAAGATTCATCACCGTGGATAAGCCGTGGATAACTCTCCTCCCCATGCCCGTAATGGTTTCAATAGTTCCACTTATCCTTGTTGACATGACAACAGGTAGTGTTCGAGATTTATTGATACAAAGAAAGGATTGGATTAAACTATTGATATTCAATTAAAAAATCTAATTATAAGCAGTTTTACTCCTTCTTTTCTTGAACACATAGTTCTACAATATGGACACTTTTACAATGCGACTTTTGTATTTAAATTCATCATCACCTTCAAATTTAGCTTCTTGCAAATAAGTTTCCCCCTCGATATTTGTTATTCTAACTATCAAATCAGGTGTTGGTCTATCTCTACCTCTGGATTCCCACCACTCGTCATTTCCTTCCAAGAATATTAAACGATATGAGCAATCGTCAATCCACTGAATTTTTAACTTAATGAATTTATCTCCATATCGTTCAGTTTGAATTGAGTCGTTTCTTTCAATTACGGACGTAACTGTCTCATTCTTAATGTTGTGATATTTTCCAATTCTAAATTCGTGACAATCGGATTGTGAGAACGCAAAACTATTTAAGAGTACAATAACAACTGTTACTATCAAATTATTCATTTTATGCGACAGATGTTTTTCGGTTCTGTTAAGTCTAATATAGCGAATAAAAGGGAGGTGTGGCATCTGAGAAAACTTCCAAAGATTCATCACCATGGATTGAAGATTTCATTTATTACCTTTAGTGGATGATGCAACAGAATCAATAATATCATGGAATCATTAAGAAATTTGAGTAAAAATGTTGCGGTATTGACCACAACTTATATTATTGAGGACAAGATGCCAGTACTTTATGTTTGCTGTGATGAAGATGAGGAAGGAGAGATTTCATGGCAATTTCATTGTGGGAATAACGATTTTGACATGAAAAAAGTATTGTTAGTTGGGCTGAGTACTGTCTTAAATGTAGATGCTGAATTGATAAACATTAACCTAGAAGTTGGGGGAGAATTGAGAAGGGATACAGCATTAAGTGAGTGGAAGAAAGTATAACCGTAACAGCTAGAAGCAATGAAAAGTATATTATCCATTTTCGCATTATTGTTCTCTCTGAGCTTAAGTTCACAAGTACCTGAGGGTGGTCAAAACATTGAAATGAAAGCCAATAAAGTGAAGAGTGTTACAGAGTTTAGTATGAACTTTGGCTTTAGTGACAAACCTGATACAAACTGGATAAATACAAAGCGATTTAACGAGAGAGGTTTTCTAATACGTGAAGAATTCAGATACATGAATCAAGAATGTTATTATGAGTTTGAATATAATGCCAGCGGATACATCATTAATGTAGATTCCACAAGTAATAATTACAATTACTCACGGTCTTCAATAGATACTGATACAGTGTATAATACGGAAACGATTGTATGGGAACACCTACCCGATGGCACAAAAAGGGAAAAAACCGTAACTAGCTATTGGTATGACGAAATGGTTGAAGATAGTACAGTTCAAATCCTTAATTATTCATATACGACTTTTGGGAAGATTGAAAATATCATTAATAAATCCCACGACCTAGGACTAGAAAGACAGTCAACCGCCATTGGAAAATACATTTATGATGAAAAGAACCAGCTAATTGAAGTTCAGATTCTTGACGTTAATAACAACATCATTATGAAGAGTCTTTATATTTATGAATACTATTAGAATAATACTTAAAAGAAAATCACATCTCAAAATATGTCTTTAGTTCCAAATGCTGCTCCTGACGAATTAGACTCACCATTTTATATACAAAATGAGAAGCTGTGTAAGAAATGGGAAGAGTATATTCTTGCAAGAGGTGGTCAAATTAAAGGGAAGTATAATGCTTGGTCATATACTATACACACGAAAGTAGAATCAAACCATACTTGGCTTATTGACATAAAGAAAGCGACATACTCGAATGGTAACTTACTACTTTCATCAAAGTATCAAAATCTATTGGAAACTCTGACCTTTACAGCAATTTTCATGGACACTGACTGCAAAAATTTTTACATCGGAAAGTCTTTTTTTAAAAGACAATCGAGACAACATCCTTTTTATGACCAAATAAAAGACTTGGTTAAAAGAGGTGAGTTTAATAAGAGTTTATATGAAGTGAAATTTAAAGATTCTAGATTGACGATTGTTTTTCATCACCAGAATGATTGGTTTGACATGGCTGACAGAATTTTAGCATTTGACCAGATATGATAACTAAGAGGGTTCTTTATATTTTTGAGAAGTATGTAGGAGATGGCGACTTGTTTATTAGGTCTGCAAATGATGAAGAAAAAGAAATGCTGAAGAATGAGGTATGGATGAAGATAGATTCACTTGTTCAAAATATTTTGATTATTCATAATTGTAGTGCTTCTGATGAATTCATTAAAAGGACAAACTCTGAAATATTGGAATTAGCTGATAATTCAACTACAATCGAATTACTTAATCATATTGCAATTGAAAGTGAAAACTGGTAGTGAGCCATGAGACGATACTATACTTTTTTTATTCCTTCCCTAATGGCTGTATTGGCTTCAATGTTCTTGAATTCATGCAACAGCAAGGAAAATGCCAAGAGGGAACTTTTAGAAGAGTTTCCAATTTTGAAAACCTTGGAATTAGATGACTTAAAGGTCGATAAAACTCTGGCAGATATATCTTACAAAGCGCCATTTACTACTTTAATTGAATTTGAATCTTTAGAAAATGTAAAGGCGGAATTGAATTTACACTCAATGGAAGATGTCGCTTTCAATGAGTCAGAAGTATTTTGGCATAGTCAAGATAGTATGCTCTTTTTTTCAATGGCAAGTATCAATGGAGAGACATTTGAGAGAATACAAGAAAGAATTGACGGAACTAGTTGGTGGATGGGATTTGACAAAATAAAAGTGTACTCCGCTCCAATAGTGTATGATTATAGAAAAATAGTTGTTGTTCCATTTGATGAAATGGGTAATGGTCGAATAAGCTATTGTAAGAAAAATGGAAAGCACTATGTTATTGTCGAATGTTGGAGTTTCTAACCCTCTCCACCTCATCCACCATTTATCACTTCAACTCTTCAAAAGATTCATCAGCGTTGTAGTTGGGGAATTCATTTATTACCTTTAGTGGATGATGCAACGAATGCGACAGAACCATAAATTGTTTTATTATTTAGTTAGCCTCATTGTTATTTCTAATGTACTCATGGGTTGTTCTGATAGCATAGATGAAATATCCGAAGACCAACTTGGAGATGACTCTAAGGTTAGTGTAGTAATAAAAAGGAGTTTTTTGAATACTCAGGATAATATTGATTTCAAGTATTTTTCAATGTCAAGAACGAACGATAATGGGATAATACGTTTTGATTATGTAGTTGACTCTATTTTCAGTGCGAAGGATTCAGTTTTACGTAACAGAGAAAATAAAGAGTTGTTTGAACATACCCTGAGTTTCTTGTTGAAAGAAAGTAATGACACCTTGTACATATTTGACATTGGCGTTACGACAAATGAATATGATTCTGAAACTAAGTGCTTAGTAGCCGATTCAATTAATATTGAGTTTGAAGAGTCATTTCAGATGATTTATCATTATAGAAGTCTAAGCGAAGACCCTATGTGGGATGAAGATGTGTATTTTTCAAGAGAACTTGGATTTCTTTTTTCTGATTTTAAGGCTCTAAATACAGAAGATGAAGTTATTCATCATAGCCTGACTTCTTCCAATGAACTTAAAATAATAACGAATGAAATAAAGGCAAATAATAATGATTTCAGATAAAGAATTGAAAGAGATAGAACAACGGTTAACTAATTCTCAAAGAGGTCCTTGGAAATCATATATCGAAGGAAGAGACCATACAAGTGGCTCTAACTTTATTATGACAGGAGAAGGAGAGCAAAGAGGTGAGGACTTGGAAATATTTGGAGCTACAACAGCTGACTATGATTTTATTGCAAATGCTAAACAAGATATTCGGAAACTGCTAGATGAAATCTCAAGACTAAAGAATTAAATATGAATTTTCTAGACTCTCAACAGGTAAGAAATTTTTTAACGAGAAAGAAAACAATTGAACATTGGATAGGTAAGGATGTCGTCAACAACTTTGAAACTTTTAAATGGATTTCAATTGAAGTACGTAGGGAAGAACCAGGTAAATATTATGTTCTAATGCATCACGTATTTAATGAGAGTGCTGAGGGAATTGACTCTTTATACGATTATTGCTATGTAGTTCCAGACGACATGGATGGAAAGATTATTGGAGAGTTTAGGAGTTATGAAGAAGCATTAGAATTTTCTGTTGAGCATTTTGGAGTTGATATGAATCGGTTCTTTCCAGAAGGTTACATAGATGATATGGTAGACTACCTTTCCACATTATCACAGAACAATCCAAAAATATAGGAAGTGAGTTAGCCATTGGTTAGCTCATTTTTATTTCAACTCTTCCACAGATTCATCACCGTGGAATGACGAAATTGATTTATTACTTTTAAAGAATGGTGAAACAAATACGACAGAATCGACTCATTCTCCTTTTTATGTTTTTCGTAATTACTAGTTGTAAAAGCGAATCTAATAAAATGTCGCCTGATGATGACATCATTGAAGTTGGAATAATTGAATCGGACATTAGAGCGATGGAAGGATTTATTCCTGCCAATCTAGTTGACTCAAATCATGTTGTCATTTGGAGAGAAGGAAGCATTTACTATGCTGACTATTTAAGCGCCCTAATTATTGAAAAGAATGAATTAAAAAACAATGAATTCCTTTGTCACTACTTGACTTTTGAACCATTTAAACCATCAAATTTTCGAAACTGGAAATATTCCAGCACTTACCAGTTGACCTTGGAGAACACTCCATTTCAATACCCATTAAAACAGAATACAAGTTTTGTAGAAATTGACTCAATCGCCTTTAATTGTAATTGTGGGGAAGGAATTGAGGCCAATGTCTATTTCATGAAGGACTTTGGTTCAAATATAGTTTACCCAATAAATGAAAACTTCAATTCAGAAATTGTAGAAAACATTGTAAAGCTTTTCGAACAAATTAGCAAGAAAGAATATATTCAAACTTTTGCCTTGAGTAATGATTCAATTGATTATCAAGAAATATCTAGACTCATTCATGACAGCTCTGATAGTTATTGCATTAATGAAGAGTGAAAGAGTTTTCTCGAATCTACATTCTTACGAAAGGAAAAGCTCAAAAGTCCACTCCAAATCCCAACATAGTCCACTCCGTTAAAACCCTCCAGAAAGCAAAAATCCCTCATCAGTAATACTGACAAGGGATTCGTTTAGTGGTGATAGCTGGAATCGAACCAGCGACACATGGATTTTCAGTCCATTGCTCTACCAACTGAGCTATATCACCGCCTATTTTGGTGGGGCAAATTTAATAACTTCTTTTTATTTCTGCGCATTCCGACTACTTTTTTTTCGCTTCTCTTATCTTTGTCTTCATGAGCGATGAAAACCAAGTACTTGCAATTGATGCCGGAAACACCTCTATCAAGGTAGGATTGTTCTCCAATGATGAATTGGTTGAAGTACGACGGTTTACTATTACCAAATTAGAAGAACTAAAAACATGGTTGGTAACCTTGGATCAAAGCTCCTCTGTTCTTTCTTCTGTTCTTTCAACTTCAGACACCAAGCTTGTTTTGGCGTTGTTAGTAAACCCGCTCATTGTAGATCATCAAACAAAGTTCCCAATAGAACTGGACTACGCTACACCAGATACATTAGGGATAGATAGAATATGCAACGCGGTATACGCAAACAAAAACTCGACAAGTGAATATGCCGTAACCATAGATATTGGAACATGCATTAAGTTTGACCTAACGAATAATGGTAAATATGTTGGCGGCTCAATTGCTCCTGGAATTGAATTGCGCTACAAATCGCTGAACGACTATACGGGAAATTTACCTTTGCTATCCAATAAAACAGTTGAGAACCTCGTTGGTAACTCAACAAATACATCTATACAAGCTGGTGTAATGAACGGAATTCAAGCAGAATTACAAGAAATGGTACAGCAATACAGGTCACAATTCAAGGACTTAACTTTTTTTATGACCGGAGGAGACGCTTCTAGCTTTGATATCCATTCAAAAAATGACATCTTTGCAGACGAAAATCTAACCTTAAAGGGGTTATATGAAATACACAAACATAATGCGTAACCTTTCCGTAGCGTTTATTTTTCTTTTTTGTGGGGCAACAGCCTTCGCACAGCAGACAACAGCGAATTCCCCATATAGCTCATTCGGATTAGGTGAACTTGGTGGAAATGATCATGCCGTTCTTTCTGGAATAGGAAATACAACGATCACCATGCAAGATTCAACCTTGCTTAATTTTTACAATCCTGCATCGTACAATACTCTTGCGAAAGGACAACCTTTATTTTCTATTGGAACTTCGACGCGCTTGTCGAGTTATTCGGAAAATGGGATCAAAAGTTTTCAATCGACAACAGCGCTGCAACACTTCGCAATGGCATTTCCTTTTGCACGTAATTTTGGATTAGCATTTGGTTTGAAACCATACAGTCGAAAAGGATATGAATTCGCAACTCGCATTAAGGTTAATACAGATTCATTGTATTACAACTATTCGGGAACTGGTGGAATCAATGAGGTTTTTCTTGGATTCTCTGCAAACGTGATCAATAGAAATGGTACACGTATATCTTTAGGAGGTAACGCTGGGTATCATTTTGGAAGTGTCCTGAACACTCGTAAAGCAGGCCTAATTTCAGACGCCTACGAAGGAACAACTGATTATCCTGGTGGAGTAGGCGTTAAAGGATTCAGGGTGAAATCCTTCCATTATGAATTTGGATTGCAATACGATCAGCGTCTTGGTGAAAAGCACAAAATTGGTATCTCTATTGTAGTGGATCCACTTCAGAAAATTCATGGGACTTATGAGGACGCTTTGTATTCAGCTACGAATATCAATAATCCAAACAGTTATGCAGATCTTTTCATCAATGACAGTTTAGATGGACATATCACAAACGTTCCAACCTACACTTTCGGTTTGTCGTACCATTTGAATGTGCAAACGAGAAAAACACACGTAACTCCATTGAATACTGAAGTCAGCTTTCACATGAGTTATGCCATGATGGATTGGTCAAAGTTTGACAATACTTTTGATCCAACATTCACAAACAACTTTTTAACTTCAACGAAGTATACTTTTGGTATTCAATATGTACCAGAAACGCAGTTTATCGTCAAAAAGGCGTCTACAAAGTTCTATCACCGAATGCGTTATAGAATTGGGACATATTACCAAACTCTTCCGTACGTTACAAATGGTGAACAAGTAACTGATTTTGGCACAACATTTGGATTAGGGTTCCCAGTTATGATCCAGAACTCGCTTTCTTCAATCAATTTAGGATTGTCTTATGGAAATAGAGGGATTTCTGACTCAGAAGCTTTAAAAGAAACATACTACGGCATTCAAATAGGAATTACAATAGCACCAAACCCTAAAACTGATCGCTGGTTTAAAAAACGAAAGTTGAATTAGAAAAACGATGAACATGAAACTAGGAAAATTAATCTTCGGAATATTACTTCTTGTAAACGTATCTGCACAAGCGCAAGATAGCGAGAACAGAGAATGTGACAGAATGAGATTCTTGGCTGGAGAAGAGTTGAAAATTAAAAACTATGCCGCTGCGGCTATGTATTACCTAAAAGGTGAGGTTATTTGTGGAAACTACGATGCTAAGCAATATGCGCGTATGACTGGAACCCTTAGAAATACCTTCAACTCAACTGAGGATAAAGAAATTAAGAAATTATACGCTGATACTTTAGAAGCGGTTTTCCAAAGATCAGAAGACAAAGGTTTTTACGATCAGAAGGATGATTTAATTAGAGCAGCAAATATCTTGTCTTCATCAAAGCCTGATAATAAGAAAGCTGACATATTCTTCAGAAGAGGAATCAAGACGCAAGGAGTCGCTACAAATCAGGCATACATTTCTTATTTCTATTACAATGCATACGTTATCTATAACGCGGCAACGGCTGAAGAAAAACCAGCATTGAAAAAAGGAATGATTACTGATTACTTTGCAATGTCAAGATTAATTGCCGAAGCAGGTATGTCGGCTAAAACTCAAGAAACGATTGACGGGTATTTCAACGCGATTGTTCAAACGTGTGAAGATATCGTTCCTGAATTGAAAGGGTACATGGAGAACCTTCCCGAAGATCCTGAAATGAAGAAATCTGAAGTTTTGAAATTCATCAACTTATTGGATAAGAAGAGATGTACTGAAGCTGCCGAATATGGACAATTGATCAAGATTTATGTAGACCTAGACCCAGAATCTTTGGACGCTCAAATGATGCAAGCAAAGTACTTGATGTCTAAGAGAAAGTACAGCGAGGCAATTCCAGTGTTGAAGAAAGCAAAGTCTTTATCAACTGACGATGCACAGAAGATGGAGCTTACATATTTAATTTCTGTTTGTCAACTTGGAACTCATAGCTACACTTCGGCGTACAATACTGCAATGTCTGTTCAAGGAGATCGAAGAGGAGATGCTTTAATTGTAGCTGGAAAATCTGTTGGTAATAACGCAAACAACTGTGGAGCTAGTACTTTCGACAGAAATTGTAACTACATCTACGCAGTTCAATTGTTAGAGCAAGGTAGAGCTAAGGGTGGAGACCCAGGTGGAGCAATTTCTAAATTCAAAGCGAATTACCCAACATCGCAAGATATATTCAAGAATGGATCACCAAAGACAGCAACACTCTCTTGCTATGGAGTAACAGTGAATCTATAAAATAGAATGAAACTATTTTCATCAATAGGTGCAATCACCAAGATACCTGTCGCTATATTAGTGACAGGTTTTCTTTTTTCATGTGTGAACGATTTGAATACGATTCAACAAGTGAACGATGATCCTAATTCACCAGATGAAGTAACCAAAAACTTATACGTTCATTACACTGATTCAGGGTACGCGCGGGTTCAAATTTTTGCAGCTATAGCTGAAACGTATAATCATCCTGAAAAAATCACAAAGCTTAAAGACCAAGTTAAAATCAACTTTTTCTCTGAATCTGGAGAAATTGTATCAACCCTTACCTCTCTTTACGGCGAAATCAACCATGAAACAGGCTTAATGGTTGTGCGTGATTCTGTTGTGCTCCTTAATCTAGAAAAGAAACAATGGCTTGAGACAGAGGAACTATATTACAACGAACGAGATAGTTCCATTTATACCGATAAGTATGTTTTCATTAAAAAAGAAGGTAAACCAGGTGCCCTTCGCGGTAGAGGATTACAGACTACGCCGTTTTTCAACGATATCAAAGGTGTAATTCAATATCCAGAAGGACCACTCTACTTTGGTGAAGATTAAGTACTTTTACACAAATATGTAATCCTTATGAAGACCTACAATAAATTAATGCTCTATTTCTGGCTATTCGTTGCAGTAGCACTGTTCATTGTTGTTACTTACATGGGATTCACTGAAGGATTCAAGAAATGGCGTTTTTCGTATGTTTTTGCCCTGATTGCATTGTTTGCTTTCCTAACCCGTAGATGGATGATGAAACGCATGGAAAAGCACAATCAATATTTGAAAGAGCAGGAAGAAGCTTCCAAAGAATAATTGCCACTTATCCTATTTATCGGTAATTCACTGACACTTTGAATCTTCTGATCATTTTGAACCTGCTTCACCTCATTCCATTTCCTATTTTTAATCTCGCAAAAATTGCAACATCCCTGTAACTTTTACGTACTTAAATAGGTCTTACTGACGACTATGACGTTAACGCGCTTTTTTCTTACTATCTCTATCTTGTTCTTTAGCTCTCAGCTGATGGCTCAATACTTGGTGAGTGGTACAATTGCGGATGAGCAAGGGGTCTCAATTCCCTACGCCAAAGTCTACGTCAAAAATTCGGCAGATTTACGCACCATGGCCGACGCAAATGGCCATTATGAAATGTGGTTGTACGAAGGCGAATATTATCTTGTCATCACCTCAAATGGATATGATCTTCTGGAATCCTATGTGATGGTAACAGGTGAAGGCCCTGTTGAGAAGAATTTTCAATTGCTCCCCACGAAAATACAGGACATAGAAAATGTTGAGGTCAGTGCTAAGAAAACGAATCCTGGTAGAGAAATCATTCTCAAGGTAATTGAGAGACGGGACCAAATGAACCCGTGGAACTATCCACATACGGTTGAAGGGTATATAAAAGCCACTGAAAAAATTGATCGAAAAGAGAAGAACAAAAACGCCAGAAGGAAAAAGAAGCTCGTGAATACAACAGAGACAGCTGATCCAGAAGGCATTGAAGATCCTTTCGCAGAACAGAGAAAGTTAAATGACGCAATTGCTAGCAACATGAACCTTGTTGAAGTTAATTTTACGCGACATTACGGGGGAAGAAATCAGGTGAAAGAAATCCGAAATGGCTACGAAAAGCGTGGGAATAAGAACACGAACTTGTACTACACAACGACAGTCAAGTCTAACTTTAACTTCTTCGAGAACCTTTTACACTTGGACGATTTACACCAAACACCGGTAAGTTCACCTATTTCTACTCCAGGAATTCTCTATTATAAATACCGCTTGGAAAAGCAGTACATGGAGGATGGAATGAAAATTCATAAGATCAAGATTATACCACGCCTGATGTCCAGCACAACCTTGGAAGGATATATTTATGTGGTAGACTCAACTTGGCTGATTCAGAAACTTGAATTGAAGATGGAGAAGGGTAATCTACATATTTACGATTACTTCTCGATTTATCAAGAGTTCGAACACCAGGGTGATACACTGTGTATTTTAAAACGTCAAACGCTTGATTATGGCGTGAAATACAAAAATGAAAGTTCGGCCTGTGCTACAGTTGCAGAGTTCTACGATTACAACTTTTCGCCCAACTTTGCTCCTAAATTCTTCAACAATGAAGTGGCTGTTACTGAACAGGAAGCATACGATCAAGATTCTACATTTTGGGCAGAAGAGCGAAAAGCAGAACTAACACCGGAAGAGATCGAATACATCACGATAAAAGACAGTATTGAGGAATATCACAAACGGAAAGAATATTTGGATTCAATTGATGCTGATTTCAACAAAGTAACTGCGCTAAAAGTACTTTGGTTTGGAATTGACCATAGAAATCGGACAAAAAAAACCCAGTGGACTCTCAGCTCTTTAGCTGGAATGTTCCGACCCATATTTATTGCAGGTCCCCGAATTGCTCCTAATTTTTCCTACTTTAAAAAATGGGAAAATGAACGCACTTTAGATTCTTATACTGAGGCCTCCGTTGGCGTGTTAAACTGGGATCCAAAAATAGATACTTGGTGGAAGTATAGGTACGACCCCTTCCATTTTGGAACGGCCAGCATATCTTTCAATCATTCTTTCGATGTAATTCGAGGCTACGATGCTATTACACAAATTTATAAGCGTAGTAACTTCATTGAAGTGACGGACCTTACTCTTGGTCATTATTATGAGATTGCCAATGGTTTGTATTTAGATACGGACCTTAGCTTCGCAGAGAGGCGCCCATTGATAGGCTATAATTTTTGGAAAACGGACAATGTTTTCCCAAATGATGAGCCATCTGATTTTGAGACATATCAAGCACTTATTTTGGATGTTTCTTTAAGTTGGACACCAAAACAAAAATACATGCGTGAACCCAACCGAAAAATTGTTTTGGGATCCCGTTGGCCTACTTTCACTTTATATTACCAGAAAGGAATATCAGACGTGTTTGGGAGTGACGTCAACCATGATTACCTCTCTCTAAGTATTCTGCAGACGTTTAAAATAGGAACTATCGGTACATCAACCTATCATTTGAAGGCGGGTACATTCTTGAATACAGCTTCTTTGAAAGACGCAGATCAAAAGTACCATAGAAGAAGTGATCCTATTTGGTTCTCGAACCCTTTGAACTCATTCCAAGGTTTGGATTCATCATTACCAACTCAACGCATTTATTACGAAGCCCATTTTGTCCATCATGACAACAGTGCTATTCTTAGTAAAATCCCTTTCATGAAAAAGACCCGTATCGGATTGGTTATCGGTGGAGGTTATTTGTATGTACCAGAGTTTGATTGGCATCATTACGAAGTGCTCATTGGTTTGGAGCGTAATTTCAAAATTTCGAAACGTCGACTGCGTATTGGTTTCTATGGAATTCTATCTGGTGGCAATCACATCAGCCCTCGTCCTACCTGGAAAATCTCCTTTGCTCTACAGGATAAACGTAACATGAAGTGGAACTTCTGATTTTCAACGAGTAATTGCGCCTATTTTTATCACCTTCTTGTTTTGTAGTGCGAATTGCATTAATTTGTTATCTGTATTCTTTTTTAAGAAAAAATTAAAGAGAGTCACAGCAATTTTTATCAAAATAAGATGGGAAAATATTTTCTACCGTTACTAATGCTCATAGTCTTGAATGCCTGCTCAATTGGTCGAGATGTTATCTATATTGAAGCTGAAAGTGAGGAGTCGGCTAGGGGGTTATTAGCGTTGGTTCATCCCGTAAACACCGATATATTAAAGAATGGTCATCGCATAATTTACATCAAGCAACATTATAAAGACTCTTCATTAATCATATTAACCCAATCAATAGGCTTTAAACATTGGGGAAGGAAATATGAAGGCACTCAGAGCCGAAGTACCGCGGCAGAATTAGATTGTTACTCTCCAACACTTTCGGTAATCGAATGTTCAGCCCAACTCATCAACTGCAATCATATCCCAGCGCAATACGATTTAATTTGTACAGGACTTAAGAGAACCTTGAAAGATGGCCTTCTCGATTACTGGGATGAACGAGAAATGGAGCTCAGGAATCAATTAGATTCCATTAATAATTACTCATCTTATACTTTCCGACGTTGGGCCAAAAAGGATTAAACACTTCTTCTGCCCAGTTAGTAAAACTTCGCATGTTCAAGGCAACACCTCAGTTCATCATTCAAGACCGTTAGGTCAAGTTGTGTCAAACAGGTTCGTATTCAATTTGTGACTTTGTGACTTCGTGGTAAAACAAACTATCCATTCTGCTAAAGTTGAACCACTAAGGCACAACTCGTCTTTCTGACTCGCCACTATTATCTAGTACTGCTTCATAGACCGATAGGTCTAATTGTGGACTTCGAGATCACATCGACTAGCTCAGTGTAACACCTCAGTCCACCATTCGAGTCGTACATTCTAATTGAGTCTTTGCCGTAATTCTCTCTCGTTTCCATCATTTCTTTTAATTTTGTTGCACACGATAATTATTGAGCTATGTACGGAAAAATGAAAGACCATCTTCAAGCTGAATTGAAGGCGATTGAAGAAGCAGGAATTTATAAAAGAGAACGTATTATTACATCTCCTCAAGGAGCCAATGTACACGTTAGTACAGGTGAGGATGTTGTCATCATGTGTGCCAATAATTATTTAGGATTGTCTTCACATCCCGATGTTATTCAAGCGTCAAAAGATGCGTTGGATTCACACGGATACGGTATGTCATCTGTACGGTTTATTTGTGGAACTCAAGACATTCACAAAGAACTCGAAGCTAAGATCTCAAAGTTTTATGGAAATGAAGACACCATCCTTTATGCAGCAGCATTTGATGCAAACGGTGGGGTATTTGAACCATTGTTCACTGCAGAAGATGCTATCATTTCAGATGAATTGAATCACGCTTCTATCATTGATGGTGTTCGTTTATGCAAAGCGCAACGTTACCGCTACAAGCACTCAGACATGGCTGATTTGGAAGAGCAATTGAAAGCGGCACAAGCGCAACGTTTTAGAGTAGTCGTAACTGACGGTGTTTTCTCAATGGATGGTGATTTGGCGAAGATGGATGAAATTTGTGCTTTGGCGGATAAATACAATGCCCTTGTGATGTCGGATGAATGTCACTCAGCTGGATTTATTGGTAAAACTGGTCGTGGAGTACCTGAACATTGTGGTGTTCAAGATAAGGTGGATATTATCACTGGAACATTAGGTAAAGCTTTGGGCGGAGCCATGGGAGGATATACCACTGGACCTAAGGAAATTATTGACATGTTACGTCAAAAATCACGTCCGTACTTGTTCTCTAACTCTTTGGCACCTTCAATTGTTGGAGCGTCAAATAAAGTGTTTGATATCTTAAGCTCAACAACGGAATTACGTGATACGCTAGAAGAGAATACAAAATACTTCAAAGACCAAATCGTTGAAGCAGGATTCGATATTAAGCCAGGAGATTCTCCAATTGTTCCAATTATGTTGTACGATGCAGCCCTGTCGCAAACATTTGCCGATAAGCTGTTGGAAGAAGGAATCTATGCTATTGGCTTCTTCTACCCTGTTGTAGCGAAAGGTGCGGCACGAATCAGAACACAAATTTCTGCAGCACACTCTAAAGCTGATTTGGACAAAGCGGCAGCGGCCTTTATCAAGATTGGTAAGGAACTAGGTGTAATCGACTAAGATGATCTCTCACGGAGAACTTCACGAAATTGATGAAATCATTGCGCTCACAAAAGCCTGTGGATTGCACATGCGTGAAAATGGCATTGATCAATGGGATGAGAACTATCCCGATCGGTTGAGCATTACCAATGATCTAACAGGCAAAACACTCTTCACCTATCGAGAAGGAAAAGTAATCCTCGGAATCGTTGTCTTGAATGAGCATCAGGATGAAGAATATGCAGAAATCAATTGGTCGACCTCTGAATCAGATCGAAACATAGTTGTGCACCGATTAGCTGTTCATCCAGATCACCAAGGGAAAGGAATTGCACGGAAAATCATGGATTTTGCCGAACAGTTTGCACGAGAAGAAGAGTATGATGCCATTCGTTTAGACACTTTTAGTCAGAACCCGCGGAATCAACGTTTTTATACAAATCGCGGATATACAGATTTGGGCGCAGTGTATTTGAAGTACAAAAAAGATCACCCGTATTACTGTTATGAGCTATTGATCAAATAGTACTAGGAGATTCAAATGTGATAGAGGTCATAGTATTCCTTTTCTACTAGCAGTACCTTAATTACATGAGAAGAATAACGACTGTTGTTGCATTAATTGTGCTTGTCTTTGGGGGCAACCAAAACGCCTTTGCACAGGCTGATACCGATTATAGGGCTAATACATCTGATTCCTCTGGCGTGGACAAACCTTTCTTTAGGCAGCTATCACAAGAAGGTGTCTATTTTGATTTTGTTCGTGGTACGACAAATATGCTGGGCGAAAATTTCAGGATTCCAAATACAGTAATCGAAATAGACGTTTTCAATAACAACTCTTATACTGTTAAATTGGCAAACCCAATGGTTGATTGGGGGGCAGCCTCCTTTCACGAGCCAAAACCAGAGGTTCGTTTACGAAATGGCAGGGTCACCCTAGGGCCTGGGGAGTCTGCTAAGCTTTTTCTATATATTAGAACAGATGACCCAGAGATTCCTGTGCTTGAGTTTAATTTTCATTTCACCAAAAAAAATAGTGACGAGGGTACATTGGTCAGAATCACAAACTATAATGCGCACATTCCATTTTAATTCTACGCTTGTGATTAATACCTTTTCATGATTCCGTATTTTAGACATCAAATATCATAAAGACGATGACTACTGAATTAATAAACGAACTCCGTAAGGAGATGGAGGTACATCAGAACCCAAAAATAGCTGTAAACATGTCGGCCTACCTGAAGGATTTGTTTGCTTGCTATGGTATTAAATCTCCTGTACGCAATGAGATTCAGAAGGCATGGTTTCGTACAATCCCAAAAGAAATTAATCGTTGGGATATTGTTTATCTTCTGTGGGATTTACCACAGCGCGAGTATCATTACATCGCCATTGACTACTTGAACAAAATGCCAAAGAATGATTTCCACATTGATGACCACAAGTTATTGGAGGAGATCATCACTACGCATTCATGGTGGGATTCGGTGGATTCAATCGCCTCGAATTATGTAGGGAAGTACTTTCAACTGTTTCCAGAGAAAAAGGATGAAGTTATTACTCGGTGGCGCAATAGTGATAACATGTGGTTGAACAGAACTTGTCTTATTTTTCAATTGAAATACAAGGACGATGTAGATTTTGAACTGTTGAAGGATCTCATCATACAATACAAAGAAGTGAAGGAATTCTTCATTCAGAAAGCCATTGGTTGGAGTTTGCGTCAGTACTCGAAATTCAATTCAGCAGACGTAAGAGCTTTTGTTATAGAGGCCGAATTGGAGGGATTGGCCAAGCGTGAGGCTACCAAGTATTTGTAGATTACTTTAACTACAATGAATACACGTAATCTCACACCGCAAAGGCGCGAGGGACGCAAAGAATGTTAGAATAGGATTGTGTTTGTATTAAGCCATTAATTTCTTTAAATTAAATAGAAACCTAATAACAACCTACCTATGAATGAAAATGAATTGGCGCATATCGTGTACAAAAAAGGGCTTGGTCTACACAAAGTCTTGGACCCGGTTTACTAGAAAGTGTCTACGAGGAATGCGCATTCGTAAACAGAAAGAGATCTAGATCGTAGAGTATTTGAACAAATTAATATGTAGTTGTCATATTGCTGTCTACACAAATGATAAAGTCTGCTACACCATTATGTTCATCTTCCAAGTTTTCAATGTCATCTTGAACTACGGTAGAAATCGTGATGGTGACCTCATCCTCACTGTACTGTTTTAAATACCATCCAATTCCTTCATAGTAGTTAGAATGGAAACTTCCATTGTAATGGATAAAGAGTTCTTTTTTCTTTCTATTCTCAACAATAAAATAACCCATCGTTGCATCTTTTATCGCCTGTGCTTTTACTAGTTCTGGAGTTCCGTGCTCACCCATGATTTCCAAGATCTTCTTGTACTCTGGAAGTTCACTATCAAATGGAATAGGTAGCGGTGCAATCCATTTCTTTTCTTCTTTCGTCAACGCGTCAAGCCCTTCAAATCCTTTTTTATACACTATGCTAGCATATCTCCGCGGAATATTTGTGGCAATGAATTTCAACTTATTCTCCTTGGCGAATTCTACAAGTGGTGCATAATCTGTCTCATGATTTGACCATAAACGAACCAAAGTATCGAATGCATCTTTGTCAATTTTTCCTTTGAGATAATCATCTAACTCATCCTGATTATCAGCTTCCAACATTTCTGCACCGAGCACCAACTTACGTACTTTATGAAGGTCTGCTGTTACTTCATATTGCAACCAATGAGCAATTGCACAGTTGTGTTCTTCACCAAAAAGGACAATATTCGCTCCACTCAATTCTTCGATCATTGATTGATAAGAAACCCTGTCCCCATTAGAATTATAAATATGGTAAACCGGCTTGTCTTGCGCGAAGCATTGTAGATTGAAGTAAGCAAAAATAACTAGCAATAATATTCTCATGAGCCTGATATTTAGTGTGGTTTTCTAAGGTACAGAGAATTAGTTAACCCACTACATCAGACTTGTATCAATCTTCCTTTATCCGGTAATTGTTCAGAATAAAATCATCTGTTTCCCGTATATTGCAGTTCATAAATAATGACCAAATGAAAAGAGCATTAAGCATCAATGGAAATCTAATCACTCTTGGAATTCCCTTAAGTCTATTGGGAATTCTGGTTCTTTTGATGACATCCTCATTTCTACCAGATGATGATACATTAAACATGGCGATAACAGCTGATTTGCTACTAACCGTTCCCCTAGTTTATTTTCTACTCATTCGAAAGACAAAAATTCCTACTACCACTGTAGTTCCTGTAATGATTATTGGTCTTATACTTGGTTCTTATTTATTGCCGATCGAAAACCAATCCTATTTGACATTATTTAAGACTTGGGCACTCCCAATTATTGAAATTTCAGTATTCGCTTTTGTTATTATTAAAGTTCGTGGTGCTGCAAAAACCTACAAAGAAGTAAAAAGTACAACTCCTGATTTTTATAGTGCATTGAGAAAAACGTGCATTGAAGTTCTCCCCAAAAATCTTGCGTTACCCTTGGCAACTGAAATAGCAGTTATCTACTTTGGGTTTATTAATTGGAGAACTAGACCACTCCAAGACAATGAATATACTTACCATAAAAAAAGTGGAACGCTTACTCTATTTGTTGCACTGCTTCTAATTATTGGAATTGAAACAGTTGGTCTTCATTCTTTATTAGCTCGATGGAGTATTGTAGCGGCCTGGACTCTAACAATCTTAAGTATCTATACTGCTATTCAGGTTATTGGATTTGCAAAATCGCTATCAAAAAGACCCATTTCTATCAATCAAAACAGTTTAACTCTTAAATATGGAATATTAAATGAGGTTGAAATTTCATTTGCTGACTTGGAGACAATTAAATTATCTGGTGCAGCATTAGAAAAAGATGTACTGACAAAAACCCTCTCACCGTTGGGAGATTTAGAAAGTCATAATGTAATCATTCAACTGAAAAATGAAAAAGAACTTGTTGGCTCTTACGGAATGAAAAAGAAGTTTAAGATCATTGGTCTTCATTTAGACGAGCCTATTGGTTTTAAAGAAAAAGTTGACAAGGCCTTATCTGCCAACCCCTGTTTAATATGAACAATTACATCTCCATTCTTACGCTTCTTGGATTTCTCATGACTGCACCCTTTTCGCAAGCGCAGAACATTCTCATTGGAGACTCTAACAATCCCAATGAACCTTCCATTAAGATCAATCCTAAGAATCCAAATATTATGGTTGCTGCAGCAAACATCGATAATGTGTATTATAGTTCTGATATGGGCCTAACGTGGAATTCTAATATCATGACTTCTTCATACGGCGTTTGGGGAGACCCAGTTATTGACGTGGACACAGCTGGACATTTTTACTTTTTTCACCTTTCAAATCCAGCATCGGGAAGTTGGATTGACCGCATCGTTTGTCAAAAATCTACCGACAACGGTGTCACATGGAACGATGGATCGTTTACAGGATTAAATGGTGTGAAAGCACAGGACAAGCAATGGAGTATTATTGACGAAAACACGAATACTATCTACCTATCGTGGACACAGTTTGACGAGTACGGAAGTGAAAACCCTGCACATTTTTCCAACATTATGTTCTCAAAATCAACTGATGGAGGAATTACTTGGACACCCGCTTTAAAAATTAACGACATTGATGGAGATTGTATCGATGGTGACAACACAGTTGAAGGAGCCACTCCAGCCTTAGGTCCAAATGGAGAAATCTATGTTTCTTGGGCTGGTCCAAATGGAATTGTTTTCAAGAAATCTTTAGATCAAGGAGCAACTTGGAGTACAGAAATAGCCGTTGATTCTATGCCTAGTGGTTGGGACTACGCCATTCCTGGATTATCGAGGGCAAATGGGCTCCCGATTACTAAATGCGACTTGAGTGGCGGACCTAACCATGGTACTATTTATATCAATTGGTCAGATCAACGCAATGGTGCAAATGACACGGATGTGTGGCTTGCAAAATCAACCGACGGTGGAGATACATGGACTGATCCAACCAGAGTAAATACGGATGGAGCTGGAAATCAACAGTTTTTTAGTTGGATGGACATTGATCAAACGAATGGACAATTATGGTTTGTGTTTTATGACCGAAGAAATTACACGGATACACAAACTGACGTATTCTTGGCACATTCATACGATGGTGGAAGTACTTTTTCCAACATGCCAATCAGTGAGTCTCCATTTGTTCCTCAATCAGGTGTTTTCTTTGGAGATTATACGAACATCTCTGTATACGACAATATCGTTCGACCTATTTGGACCCGTTTAGATTCTGGAAATTTAAGTGTCTGGACCAACGTTACGTCAGCGGACGATCTTCTGGCAAGTGCGAACGATTTAGAGGAAAACAGTCTTCAAACATCTACATTATTCCCCAACCCCGTCGATAATATTAGCTACCTCTCATTCAAGCTTCACGAAGCATCTGATGTACACATTGAACTAGTTGATCAGCAAGGAAGACATGTGCATGAAATAGTCGCTTCGCAGTCCCTCGAATTTGGAAAGCATATTTTCTCTATTGATGCTGCTTCTTTAGGCATTAAGCCTGGCATTTACTATGCTCATTTGCAAATCAACGCATCGGAAAAGACCTTGAAGATTGTTCTTGAAGAGTAAGTTGTTCTATCTTCGCTGTAAATAGTTTTGAATGGACTTTTATTCGATTGAAATCAACACTCCACAAGGAGAAACGCTATCAATGGCAGACTTTAAAGGTAAAGTTGTTATGGTAGTTAACACCGCTACAAAGTGCGGCTTGACTCCCCAGTTTGAGGGATTAGAGCAGTTGCACCTCGCTTACAAAGATCAGGGATTTGTACTACTCGGGACACCTTGTAATCAGTTTGGTGGACAAGAGCCATTGACGAATGATGAAATGACGGATTCGTGCAGAATCAATCATGGAGTTACCTTTCAATTGACAGAAAAAATAGAAGTGAATGGAGATAGCACCCATCCCCTATTCACGTTTCTCAAAGGAAAACTAAGAGGCGGATTATTTGGCAGGAAAATAAAGTGGAATTTCACGAAGTTTCTAATTGATCAAGAAGGGAATCCAGTAAAACGTTATGCTCCTACTACAAAGCCCGCCTCAATAGAAGCAGACATCAAAAAACTGCTGGGTTAATCACTTATACTTCTCGAGCGTTTCGTAGGCTTTTTGAATTTCAAGAAACCTCTCTTCTGCTATTTTCTGTTGTGCTACACTCTCTGTAGCGTAACGATCAGGGTGATGCAGCTTCACCAAAGTTCTGTAAGCCTTTTTAATCTCATCCATGGATGCCGATTCAGCAATGCCAAGTACTTCACAACTCAATTTAATGTTTGATTTCTTACGGTATGCTGAGGGTTCTTTCTTTTTACGTTGGTGGTTTTCTTCACGTTCACGTCGCTGTTCATGCATTCCGAGGATACTTCGGTAGTCTTTTTCACTGATCTCCAATAACTCCTTTAACTCGACGAATACTTTCCGCTCTCGTGCATTCATGAAACCATCTACATACGCCAATCCTGCTAAAAAATACATGACTTGCAAGCGTTGTCGAGAAGAAAGTTTCTTCCGCATCCAGCTGCTAATTGTTTTAAGTTGAATAGGATGCTCGTATGAAAACTTCAAAGAATCCATGTACTGGTAGTTTTCCTCCGGAAAATGTTTCCTGAAATAATTCTGCAAATAAGACATCTTCTCTTTCGTGTCATTTCTATCTGCCCTAAGAATCACGCCAGTCAAACAGATATATGCCTCCATCAAATTGTCTCTCGTATATGCAAAGTTTGAAGGAAATATTCCTTTCTCCCAACGCGTTTCTACATTCTTGTTATAAAATCTATAAATAATAATAAAAATAACTGGAGAAAGTAAGGCAAGCACAGTCACTAAAGGGTCTAGCTTTCCAGAAGGTGCTCTTGTTACTAAGGCAATAGTTTCGTAAGCGTTAAACATGCCCCGCAAAATACGAGATATTTTAAAACATACTTTATCTTCGCTTGACTAAAATGAAGGTATGGCTTTAATCAAAGAATGGAGAGGAGAAGCCGCGATTCTTAAGCAGGTGAAGACCGTGGCCGAACCCTTTGGTGAGGTAGCCTAGGGAATGTGAACGACATTGAAAAAATACAGATATGGCATTAATAAAGGAATGTAGAGGTTTTACTCCCAAACAAGGAAAGGATTGCTGGTTCGCAGAAAATGCAACCATTGTTGGCGATGTAACGATGGGTGATCATTGTTCGGTATGGTTCAGTGCTGTTGTGCGCGGTGATGTGAACTCTATTACTATGGGCAACAAGGTGAACATTCAAGACGGTGCTGTAATTCACGCTACGTTCGAAAAAGCCAAAACAACTTTGGGGAATAATGTTTCTGTTGGTCACAATGCTTTGGTACATGGTTGTACGGTAGAAGACAACGTTCTTATCGGAATGGGATCTATTGTAATGGATGGGTGTTACATTGAATCAGGTTCTATAATCGCGGCTGGAGCAGTTCTGTTAGAAGGAACTCGTGTGAAAGGTGGATCTATATACGCTGGTGTTCCGGCTAAGAAAGTGAAATCGATTTCACCTGAATTGTTTGAAGGAGAAGTGATGAGAATCGCAAATAATTACCTTAAATACTCGAGTTGGTTTAAGGAGGAGAAATAAAGTCTCTCAAAATACTAGACAAAAAAAACGCCCTCCCATAACTGAGAGGGCGTTTCTATTTTAAACTTGTTTATCTATCCATTCTCAACTTAGCTTGGAATCTAAACCGTTATTGTATAGCTTTGGATTACCACTTTGTGATTCAGATCATTATGAAACTCCTCTTTATTTTATTGTTGATTTCAACAGGTACTTTTAACTATTGCTTTGGTCAATTCAATTTTAACTATAGTGACTCAATCATTGTTAAAGAAGGTACAACCCCTTTAGTGATGCCTTGGGCTGGGGGCTTGAATTATAGTCAGTTCTCCGATTTTGATTATGACTTTGATGGAGATTTAGACTTGTTTGTTTTTGATAGAAGTCAAAATAACATTCGTGTTTTCACACAAGAAGATGAAGGAAATGGCCCCTACTATAAACTAGCTTATAACTCTAAATCAAAATTTCCGACGGATGTTTTGTACAGAGCTACCCTGGTTGATTATGATGCTGATGGACGAAAAGATTTATTTACGTTTGGAGTTGGCGGTATAAAAGTTTATCGAAATATTGGAGACGCAGTAAACGGATTACAATGGGAATTATATCAGAATCTGGTCTATTCAGAATATCCAGGAGGGAATTTCAACCTCTTTGTCAGTGGCTCAGATATTCCTGCAATTGTTGATGTAGACGATGATGGCGATATTGACATATTAACCTTTCATCAAGGAGGATATCATGTAGAATATCACCAAAACCAGAGTATGGAATTATATGGGATTCCAGATTCATTAGTCTATATACAAATGAACCAATGTTGGGGGAAATTTGTAGAGGATCCATTAGGCAATAACATCTTTCTGGATGATCAAAATTATCCATGTCTTGGGGGTGATATTCCAAACCCTGAATCAGACACGCTAAATTCCCCCTATTTAAAAATGCATTCTGGCTCCTCTCTGCTTGCGCTCGATTATAACAACTCAGGAGTCATGGATTTGATAATTGGAGATGCTTCTTATCCAAATCTATCTCTGCTCATCAATGGCGGAGTTACAGTGAATTCAGATTCACCAATGATCAGTGTAGATTACCTGTTTCCTTCGAATTCGACACCAGTCAATCTAAATGAATTTCCAGCCGGATTTTACGTCGATGTTGATTTTGATGGAATTAAAGATCTAATTGTCTGTCCAAATGCCGTGCTAGTTTCGGTCAATCAAAATAGCATCCATTTTTACAAAAACACGGGGACCAACACCAATCCTAACTTCGTTTTTAGCACGAATAGTTTTTTACAGAATGAAATGATTGAATATGGAACTGGGAGTATCCCTACTCTAGTCGATTACGACGAGGATGGACTTGAAGATTTAATGGTAGGAAACTATTTTCATTACGTCTCACCATCAATTAAAAAAAGTGCTATCGCCTATTATAAGAATACCGGGACATTAGCTTCTCCAGAATTCACGTTTATTTCCGATGATATTTTTGACCTAGAATTTGAATCATATGGACTTCGAACCGTACCAACATTTGGTGACATTGACGACGACGGAGATCAGGACATGTTTATTGGTCTGGAAGATGGAACCATCGTTTATTACGAGAATGAATCCGTAGGTTCCGGAGCTGTCTTTGGAGGGATTGTTCAATTAAACTACGCAGACAATAGTGGCAACCCAATGATTTCTAGTGGCTTTGCTTATCCACAATTATTTGACTTGAATGATGATGGACTATTAGATCTAATCATCGGTACAAAAACTGGTGAAATCATGTACTACCAAAACGATGGAACAATTAACACACCCTTATTTGAGTTGTACAACCCGACACTCGGTGGAGTTGATATTCCTAGCAATGGCCCAGACGGTTACGCTGCACCTCATTTCTTTCGTGAAAACGGAGAGACTCATTTATTTTTAGGATCTGTGCTAGGTAAATTGATTTATTACGAAGGAATTGACAATAATATTTCTGCTGGGCAATTATTCGCATTGAATTCATCTTCGTATTTAAATATCGACGTTGAAGCGCATAGTTCTTTTTGCGTGAATAATATCGATAATGATGGAGATTTAAATATGTTTGTAGGACAAGATCTGGGAGGATTGTTTCACTTTGAAACGGATACCACTAACAGTAATGCGCTCACTGATCTTGTTATGGATCCAATTGTTTCCATTTATCCGAACCCTACAAAAAACAGCATTACAATCTCATCTGAGCAAAAGATGGATCGGTATACAATAATCAATATACACGGAGAAGTATTATTTATAAATGAAATCAATTCAGACGAATTCAATATTGATCTCAGTTCTATTCCGAATGGACTCTATTTCCTACAAGTCGATTTCAAGAATGGAAAATTGGTAACCAAAAAGTTGATTAAACAGTAATTGAAATAATCGGGGTGGTTTAAGGAGGGGGATGGATAATTAGATGGTTAGATACGGTGGGGAGTATTTAATGTGGTATGCAATATCTTCTTTATAAGGTAAAGCGGTACTTTCTGTGATTCTCGATGGTTAGATGGTTAGATGGTTAGATGGTTAGATAATCAGATTGGCAGATTGGCAGCTACGGTTGGGGAATTAAAGAACCCTGACATCAAATGACATCAGGACCTTATGAACTTTCGTCCTTTGGTGCATCGCTTTTTTCATTTTAGAATAGTTTTTCGATTCTTATTGCAATGTTAGATGCTAACTGGTAGAATGTATCGTTTACATCTTGCAAGAGTACCGCCATTTCTACAAAGAAAACTTCCAAATTCACAAAGGGAGTCTGCACGACCTTGTTTTTTCAAATCATCCTTGCGCGACGCGTTTTCAAGTGTGTATGGTGCGCTTTCGACACTGCACGGTGTGCTTCCAACACTGCACGGTGTGCTTTCGACACTGCACGGTGCGCTTCCGACACTGCGCGGTGTGCTTCCGACACTGTACGGTGCGCTTTCGACACTGCGCGGTGTGCTTCCAACACTGCACGGTGTGCTTCCGACATTGCGCGGTGTGCTTTCGACACTGCACGGTGCGCTTCCGACATTGCGCGGTGGGCTTCCGACATCGCGAGGTGCGAGTTCAACTGCACAAGATGGCCGATCAAGGGAACGTGATGGGGAATCAGGAGGTTTTGGGACATAGTAGTCCAAAAACGACTCAAATATATACACATGTTAGTTCTGAGGGTTCTCGTGCGATCATGAGTCCATTGGATAAGTTAAAGTTACTATGAACGTGTTTTACGTTCTTAGCGTTCTGATTAGCTACAATATGTTTTATATTTACGTGTATATATACTAGTTATACACAATGAAGAAAATATCCCTAATAATATTGGCCATTGCCGTTCTCTATGGATGCGCGGTAAATAAAGACTCTAATCAGCAAATAAAATATGTTTTTTTCTCTGAATACAATGAATATGTTGATGGCGATATCACCTTATCTGTATTCAATGACAGTAAGTTAAATTGTGATAGTAATATTGTGATAATAGAAATAAGCTCTATAAAACCTGAGAATACAATAGTTTCAATTACTGGCGGCGCTTGGAGTAGAGAAAACCAACCTGTAAGTCATTACTTATTAATGCCTAGTTGTAAAGGTAATCCATATTTGACTATTGCCTATAGAACAGATGATGGCAAAACAATTCAGATAAAGAAGATTGAATTGAAACAATTTATGGACATTGAGTAATAATTGATTGCTAACTTAGGGCACCTAAGAAGCAAAAGGGGTTGGTTGCTTAATACAACGATCTTGATTTGAAAATCTATTCTTAACTTTAGAAAACAAAACTTTAAAAGAAAAAATCATGGGAAAAGGTAAAGACGCAAAGAAGAGTGTTAAGAAGGAAGCCACTAAGACTCCAAAAGAGAAAAAAGCAGAAAAGAGAGCGAAGAAGGCAAGTAAGGAGTAAAGATTGATGTTGGTTTTTTCGACAGTTCGATTCAATGAAATCATTAAATTACCTGAATGGAACAAACCCCTGAGGAACGGAAGGAATTCTTGAAATCACTGAATGAAATTTCTGTGTACACCGCTACCGTTTTGCATGGAGATGAGGTTTCAAAAGTGCGCATAAAGCAATTCAAAAAATACTTTAACAAAACGTATAAAATGCTTCATCGTATCTCCGTCTTAAAGGGAGAGGTCACCAATAATTCTTTTAAATACGGTTACGGTGGAAAGCTCCTTGTGCGTAAAGTGATGTTGGAAATGGGCTTGGTGGAGAAGCAAAAAGTGGGACGCAAAAAAGCTACTTATAGATTACTATTCACACCCGATGAAATAACAATGGAATTGGTTTCACGCATTATTGTTGAGGTGTATTTGATACGGAATGAAGTGGAGCCGATTTGAGGGGAATTAGCTTAGCCGTGAAACATTAATAGTCATTGAAAACCACAGTAATGCATCTAGTAAAACCCATCATTTATACACTACTGTATATAGTATTCATAGAGTTAATCGCGGCATGGTTATTTATTGCTGATTATTTTGAAGCGGACTTTCTCTATGATTTTTATTTATTGATCAATGGTTTAATAATGGCTTCAGCACTAATAGTGTTCACCTTTTTAGCTAAAAACCGAAAGTCAAAACTACCACAATCAACTTCAATTAATTGGTATGTACTTTCAGCCGTCGTAGGACTTTTATACGTTTTTGTGCAAACTCCTTTGAACTGGGTTTACAATCTTCTTTCTAACGAGCAATATAACATCATATATGAATTCAAGGGCTTCGGAATTTTCACAGATATTAATATCCTATCGACAATAGTACTTATACCAATTGCTGAAGAATTATTTTTCCGTGAATTCATTCAAAAAAATCTTCAAAAGCACACAAGAGCAATTGTCGCCATTGTACTCACATCAATCCTGTTCGCGTCTATACACTTACCCTATGAGAATTTGATTTTAGGTTATCCAACATTTAGTTTTCACCATGCTTATATGGCTTTATTTGGAGGTTTAATTTTAGGTGTAGTCTACTTCAAGTCCAAATCAATAGGACCATCAATAGTGATGCATATGCTATGGAATCTTATGGTGGTTATCGTTTAAACGAAATATTGCTAAGTACACCTAAATTCCATTGATTAATCATAGTTGAAAACCTACCTCACTTAAAGCTTAATCGTTTTTCTTAACTTTAGTAAAAAGTCTTACACGAATTATTAGCCGCAAAACGCTATAGGTAATTGAAGTACAGCGTGTAACTAATTGCATGTAAATATTGTTCTATCTACTCATGAAAGTAATTCTTATACTTGGTTTTCTGTTTTCAATTGTACAGTTAGGTTATACCCAACAATCAAGAGTAATCAATTTTGGAAGAACTGACCAGTCTGTTATTGGTTGGGATGGTTTAATTGACAATAACGGGAATCATATTTTCGGTTTCTCGGCCGATGATCACAATGGGATCGCATTCATTGATGCAAACTATAATACTATTTGGACCAAGAATATTGGTGACGCAGGAGCACGTCAGGTAATTCAATTAGAAAATGGAAAATACATAAATATAGGTGGTGAGGAAATTTTCTCATTTGATTCTGTTGGAACTGTAATTTGGAGTAAAAGAATGCCAAATTATTCTTCATTCAATGAAATCCTTGAGTTAGATGCTAATAATATTATCGTATCCTTTCGAGAGTCAGGACAATCTGGTATTATGAGTATAGATTTTGATGGAAATATAAACTGGACAAAACAAATCCTGAATCCCTTTGGGTTCGAACTTGGAATAGCAAATATTTTTATACTTAATGATGGTAACTTTGGACTGATCACTGGAATCCGTGAAAGTGCCAATGTAACCAAATTACTACTTAGTAAAATTGATATTCTTGGAAATGTAATTTGGCAAAATTTTTATCAATCTACAAGCCATGAAATTGGTATTTCAAAAGGTTATCATGCTTCTAACGATGACATATATCTTGTCGGTCACGGCCTATCTAACGATACTACCACAACAGAATTAAAAGATATGATTGTTTTAAGATTGGATAATAATGGGACTTATATTACAGGTGGACAATATGGGTATACATTTGATGATGATGGGTATGATATAAAGGAAGATAAGAATAATAACTTCTTAGTTCTTGGAAATTCCAAACCTTCTTTAATTTGTGGTGGAAACCTTTCTATTCTGTGTATTAATTCAAATCTAGATACACTTTATACTAAACATTATGGCACCCAAAATGCCGACGGTGCATATTATCGTTATTTACGTAAGAGAAATGATGACTTTTACTCGTATGGATATGGTTCATTATGGACCTCTATAAACGACTATACAGATTGTCATGTGATTAAGGCTGATGAGAACTTTGAATTAGATTGCTTCAAGTATCAACAAACATTAAATGTCAACTCATTCACAGATTTTCAATTTTCGAACTCAAGTGTAAATTATCAGAATCACACTATTATTTTTACCGATTCACTAGTAGAATCAACCTCGTTCATTCAAACTGCTGATGCCTGTACAGGTGAATTATTAAATATTGAAAACACAGAGCAAAATAATTTTAATATTTATCCCAACCCTTCTAATGGAGTTGTCACAATAGAATTCAAATCTATAGAATCGAATATCAGGATAATAATCACGGATATAACCGGTAAAATAGTTGGTACATACCGAGTAGACCAATCCTCTTTAACAACAGTAGATGTAAGAGCATACCCTGAAGGGATTTATTTCGTTAACACGACTGATTATCCCAAAGCTAAAATGTTAATTATTGACTAGTGTACCACTAACTTTGTACACCTACACTCCATTGATCTATCATAGTTGAAAAACCACACTCAAAACTTAAACACTTTTCTTAACTTTAAAATAGAACTCTAATAGCGATCAGAATTTAGTTAGGAGTCAGTGCGACTTTCTAACCATGATGGTTATAACACAAACAGCATGATACAACATAGACTCGGTTTTTCGTTTGCAGTGCCCATCGTAATTGTGGGAGTAGTGATAACTTTAGCTGGTATATTAGCGGCCATTGAAAGTCCTATTCTTGGAATTGTACTGGTACTTGTTGGTCCATTCTTTTGGAGTGGTTTGTACGGAACGCAAATAGATAAATCAAATAATCGCTTTAGAGAATATGGTAGTATGTATGGCGTTAAAAGTGGCCAATGGAAACCGCTCGACAAAATGCCGTACCTGACTGTGTTAAAAGGTAAAAGTGGTATGACTGTTTATAGCAGATCAAATAGATCCACCTCAATCATTGATGACAGGTATGAGGTTTGTTTATTAAATCAATCTCACCGCACAAGAACAACTGTAAAGAAATTCGAGACCAAACAGGAGGCAATGAACTACTGCACAACACTTGCGGATGATCTCAACAAGGAAGTAGTTATGTATAACCCAGCTGTTAGTGAGAAGACAAGAAGCCGAAGGATGTCTAAATAAGTACACTTCAACAGCGTCACGCTCCATTGGTCAATGTGAAACTATAGAAAATTCAAACTCGTATATTTAAGTGAATTTAATTGTGCCATATGAATACACCACTAGATGATATTCCGATAATTGATCTTGAAGGAGAAGGTCAGACAATAAACGGATTCAAAGTATACTCTTCCGATAAAAATCTAACAATAGAAAAGCTCAACCAAGAAAGTAAATCTGCGAATGTTGAACTTTTTGCAGGAATCGCTTTTTTTGTAGCACTCTTTTTTGGATTTCTGGCGCTTAAAGGCATTAACACAGATGGTTTTGGAGGGAAGGCAATTTTCAACCTCATTCCATGTGTTGGAATCTTAGCCTTTGGTATCTACTTAATTTGGAAATCAAAACGGGTTGAGGTGCGGTTTGATTTCTCCGATGCGTTTCTCACCACGTATTCTCGCTCGGGTAAAAAAGTAAATGTGACAGCAAGAGAAGATATCCAGAGCATTCATGTCAAACGCTTCGTACTTGAGGGCTCTAGTCCAGCGCTTAAAAGGATTCGCTATCTATTTTTCGTTTCTCTTCAAGCAAAGAATGTCACAAAAATCAAAGATTTACGGGACCTATTCGCCATGGAGAATGCTAAACAATCGTTCTATACGATCATTGGAAGACCAAGAAAAGAAGACTTGGAACCGATGGTTGATGATGCTTGGCTAATTGCCCAAATGATCTCAAATCACTGGAATGTGAGTTTGAAGGAAGAGATGACTATTCAAAGTTGAATGAGCGAGTCGAACAAAGTAATAGTGTTTTAAAAAACTACTCTTTCATCATTTTCAACACCCTTTTTTGACCCTCTACATCCATGTGCAACATATAAATTCCTGTAGGTAGGGCTTGCAAGTTTAGAATCTTTCCATCATTAAATTTACCCTTGGAAACAATTTGTCCTGCTTGGTTAATAATTGAATAATTTGTGCCAGATGCAATTCCAGACACTTCGATTTGATCGATAAAAGGATTTGGAAAAACCAATGACTCCTGTTGTGTTGGTTGTTCACTAAGCTCAGCAAAAGGATCAACGCGAGCCAAGTGATTTAAACCGGCGCCACCTGAATAATTAGTTGTAAAATGTCCGCCAATCACTAAATCTCCATCCAAATAACCGAGTGAAGTAACACTATTATCTAAACTAGACATTGGTTCAAAGTAGTTAGTTGCAACGCCAAACTTAGCTAAATGACGTCCTTGAGTCCCCATCATTGGTTGGACGATAAAGTCTCCACCAAGTATAAAGTCAGTGCCAGTGGAAAAATCAAATTCTATAGCATTAATCGAGCTTGATATAGTATCTGAAAAATGCCAACTCGTCAATAGTGGTTGCATCGTATTGTTCAAATAGCGAGATAAACAAGGCGTTGCATAATTCCAATTAAAGGAAGCAGAACCACCAAAGTAAATGGCTTGTCCAAATGCCTTAATCACCTTCACAGTATCACTCACTTCAGGTCCGAAACCGAACCAATAATCTGTGTTATTGTCTTTTACAAGAATGTTGTTGACATTTAAAGTTGTATCCAATGTAGCGCCAACAAATGTTTGAACCGTACTAAAATGTCCAGCAAAAATTCTTCCGATTCCACTTGGTTCTATGTCCAAAACAATTCCGTCAACTTCTGCTTTTTTCTCCCAAACGTTCGCATCAGACAGATACCAAATTTCTTGACCATTGGGCACAGACGAATGACTTATTGCAATTTCCATTTTATATCCTGATCCACCTGGATGTGCAGCAGTACAAACAGCTCCATCTCTCCCGGGAATAGATAAATAACTCCAATTAGATCCATCAAAGGAAGCAACTGGGTAAACTGTTCCACCATTATCTAAGGCTCCAACAGCATGGACTCCAGACAAATTCCGAAACACTTGATGTACAATTCCTTCAACACCAGATCCCAAACAAGACAATTGATCATCATCATAGATTCCGATGTTAATGCAAGGCAATCCATCCACCTCATCAAAATCACCGGAAAAAATAATTCTTCCGTCATAATTGTCTGCATAAAAACTGTTCACCGGACCATTGGTTCCAGCCGAAATAGTATGTAAAACAGTCGTTGGTGGATAAGTCGGTTGGATCCACTTCAACTCTTCTACACCAAACCCGTAATTAACCGCCCACTCAAGAAGACCAGGAGTTTTTATATCCTTTATGTACTCATAGTTGTAATCCTTTTGAATAGCAGCTACAAGATCCGTGTGTCCAGATTGT
Source organism: Crocinitomicaceae bacterium (assembly GCA_033791225.1). Classification (GTDB taxonomy): domain Bacteria; phylum Bacteroidota; class Bacteroidia; order Flavobacteriales_D; family Crocinitomicaceae; genus UBA4466. The sequence goes on along the minus strand of JASJHD010000013.1, from coordinate 28,376 downwards.
GCAATTAAATATCCAACGGCACAATGCACTCCATCTTCATCAACAAAGTAAGGGCGTCTTGTGAGGTGATATTTATTGGTTGGAAATACCTTGTTCTCTGCATATTCTTTCAATTCATCAAGCAAAGTCAAACGATTGGTTCTTTGTTCAATAGTTAATGTTGAAGGTGTATTCTCTATTAAAGTTTGGCTCACCAATTCTAAATGGAGTTGAATCCGATCCTTATCAGTTTCAAAAGAAACAAGTCCAACAGGACTATAATCGCTATGATTATTCCATTGTGAATTGACCTCAGCGAGATGATTGAAATATGAATTGTCGACGGCATGACTTTGCGCATAGACATTTTGAGAACTTATCGAAAGAAGAAATATAGTGCCAAAAAACACTTTTGCAAGTAGCTGAATCATAGCGTGTAGTAGTTTGAATTCGACTAAAGATACGAAATCAATTTTTCAATCTAAATGAAAAATGCAATCTGTACCTATTGTTTATTTTACTGGAACAAATCAAATGTAAACTGTACAAATTTGCACCTTACTTATTGATAATCACTCCTTGACGCGTTCTTTCTCATCACTAGAAATATTCTTCCCAACCATTGAGTCATTCTTCAATTTTCCGAAACTCCATTTTAATGCTAACATAAAAGTTTGGGTATCATTTCGAGAAGTATAACTTACATTGAACTCTTCCAAACGGGATTCAGCTCTTTCAATTTCTTGATAAAAAGCATCAAAAACACTAAAGCGCACTGTGAATTGATCTTTGAAAAATTTGCGTGTAATACTTGCTCCAAAAGATTGATACGGCTTTGCAACAAATATTCCAACAGAGCCTGGAATAACGTATTCGTAGGTTAACTCAAAGTTGAACACTTTTGGAATTCTGAACTCATTGTACAAACTAATGTAGAATGTCGGTTCATTACTGACCAAAACATTTGCGTTATCGCTAAACGTATACTTGTTGAAATCGTACCCGAAAGCATTGAAGGTCGTCCACCATGTTAACTCATAAGGTATGACCAATCCGATGGAATATTTTTCGCTGTACTCAATGTTCTGAACAATTCCACTAAACGTATTTGTTCCCTCATTTTTCACTACTGTTAAGAACATTGGATCCTTGGTTCGCGTATATCCAAATTTAATAGAGGCATACTCCATATAGATCAAGCTCAACTCTGCATTGTGTGAATAAGCTGGTCTCAATTGAGGATTTCCTCGCATGGAGGACAATGAATCGATGAAGTCTACAAAAGGATCTAGATCTTGGTAGGAAGGGCGATTAATACGATTGCTGTACGTGGCTCCTATCACTAAATCATCTGTAAGATCAAATCCCAATTGGACATTTGGAAAAATGTTGTGATAATCCCGATTAAAAGCTCCTGGGCCCGCTAGAAAAGAGTTCCCCGAATTGGTTGTCCATTCATAGCGTACGCCGCCTAAATAGGAGAACTTCTTGATTCGTCCTGATACTTCGGCATATCCCGCCAGTATATTCTCCTTGTACTCGAATTCATTGTAAAGCGTCGAATCCACAATCCAAGTATCGCTTACTTGTTGTTCAAAGTTAACCCTACTGGAATTTGTAACGTAACTGTCCTTTACACCAAGATCTAGCTTTAATTTATCACTGAATATTTTTGTGTAATCTGCCTGTCCAGCGTATACGTTTATATCATTGACATTGTCGCTTCTGAATTCGTTGATTATACTGCTTCCAAAATTTGAAACTTGATGAATCCGACTTTCACTTTCCAAATCAAATGAAGAATACTGACCTGTGATAAACAATTCACTCCCCAATGTGTCAAGAACATGATTATACCCTGCAGATATAGAATGTACGAAGCGTGATCTTGTTCCCTCCGATTCACTATTCAAGGTTCCTAAACTTACTCCATCTGCGTAAATGTTGTTCGTATTCGTTGACCTTGTCTCCGTATTCGGACGAAAGAAGTTATAGTTGACGAAGAGTGTCTTCACTGAATCTAAGCGAAAATCCGTATCCAAATACACCCAGGTATTGAACTTGTGGTTATTGACACGCTTCACTTCATTGTCCATGGTGATCATAGGATTTCCATACACTTCACGATGGTATGATTCAAGTTCATACAGCTTTCCAGCAAATTGTCCACTAGAGAAATACATCGAAAACCACTTTTTTCGAAAACTAAACTGAGCACGGTACCACATTTGATTCTCAGTCCGTTGAATTCCATTGAACATAATACTTCCTTGATACCCGTCCATTGCTCCCTTTTTCGTGATGATCTCTATCACAGCATTTCCTTCTGCATCATAGCGCGCAGAGGGACTATCAATCACTTCGATTCGGGAGACATCGGATGAAGAAATTCCAGACAACATTTCAACCGAGTTTATCCTTTGTCCATCCAAATAAATGATCGCCGCTCCTTTCCCAACAACAGAAATACTGTTGTCTGATTTCACCAATACATTCGGTGCAGCACGGAGTAAGTCAAGCACGGTTCCACGCTCACTTAAAATCGTCTCTTCAACATTGACAATCAACTTTCCTATTTCACGCTGAAACATCGGTTTTTGATAAACTACATCTACCCCTTCAAGTGTTTGGACAGAAATTGATAATTGCACAATTCCTATTTCGGTAATGGACTCTGTGAAGAATCTTCGTTCGAAATAACTAATATATCCGTCGGCTGTGATTTTAATAAGTACGTCTGCTTCCGAAATACCTAACAATTCAAATTCACCGTCCCAGAAATGAGTTCCTTTTAGTACGGTTGAATCTTCTGGAGATAGAAGAATCACATTACCAGATTCAATTTTGACATTGTTCGTATCAACCACCGACCCTCTAATTCCAAAAGTGTCTTGAGCACCAGATAAAAATGGAATAAAAACGACGCACAACATGCGCATACATTGAATGGTTAATGGATTCATAAGGTTTGTTTTTTAACGAGTCTTCAACTTTACTTGCTCAACATTCATTAGTTTGACAAAACTAGAAAAAGTTACATCTCTTGTTCTTAATTCTTGCGGGAATCGTTGACTAGTTTAGGTATGCTAGTAGGTTAACGCTAAAGAAAAAGTGTTGTTACATTTTTTTATAGGAGATGATTAAAGTCAATTCACCGTTGAATATTTCCGCTCAGATGAACAATAATTAAATTATTCCCCAATAAATCCTAATAATATTTGTTCTCAGAAATACAATGCCGACATTTAAACAGTCGGTTAAGAAAATAGGATCCTATGTCCAATCGTAAAAGAGCAAGAAAAGCGTACAAAGTTACGTACAAGATACTCTTCAGTTATCTCTGGATTTTTCTTTGGAGAAAATTGCACAGTAAAGACAACTATCAACAAAAGTTAGAAGCACTTCACACAAAAAACGCCACTCGGTTAAAAGATGCTATTTTAGAATTACAAGGTCTTTTCACCAAAGCAGGACAGCTCTTGTCGGTAATGTCTGGATTTCTACCTGAACAGTATACCGAAGTATTAGAGTCATTACAAGATCAAGCTCCGGAGAGTTCATTCGATGTGGTTAAAAAACAATTGGAAGAAGAACTTGGCGAGTCAATTGAGCAGCTTTTTGAATCTTTTGATAACGAGCCAATCGCATCGGCATCTATCGGTCAAGTGTATAAAGCTCGATTGAAATCAGGGGAAATCATAGCAGTTAAAGTACAGCATCCAAATATTCATGAATTGGCTGAGGCAGATCTAGATATCATTCATCAATTGATTAAACGTGTTTCATGGTTTATCACTATCGGAGGAATCGATCATGTGTACAGCCAAGTGCGAATGATGATTGAGGAAGAACTCGATTACGAAAAAGAAGCTGAGAACATGCAATTGATTGGTCAGAATTTACTCGAGACCAAAGGGATTCTGGTTCCGCACGTTTTCACCGAGTACTCTTCCAAAAAAGTTGTAGTGACGGCCTTTTATGAAGGAGTAAAAATCACGAACGTCGAGCAACTCGATAAATGGAAAATTGATCGAAGTGAAATCTCGGAACGCTTACTGCTCGCTTTTTGCAAAATGATTTTGGAAGATGGTCTCTATCACGCTGATCCACACCCCGGAAATGTATTGGTGAATGAAGATGGTGACATTATCTTACTTGATTTTGGAGCGGTAGCTGAGTTAAACCAAAAGATGCGGGAAGAAATTCCTATTATTATTCAAGCAATCATCCGTAAGGACAACGATAAAATTTTGAAGTCCTTGAGAAAAATGGGCTTCATTGGCAATGACAAAGAATCGGGACAAATTGCTGGGAAATTGATTGACGCTATTAGCCATTTTCTACAAAACGAAGTGGAGATTGAGAACATGAACTTCAGGGACATCAGTTTTGACGATGTTAAAGGAAGCAGCATAGACAAATTACGCAAGGATGTGAGTATTAAAGAGCTGACGAAGACAATTCAGGTACCTAAAGATTGGATTTTGTTGGAACGAACGATACTTCTCATTATGGGATCGAGTAAAACACTCGCGCCAGAACTCAACCCTATTGATGTCATCAAACCCTATTTGAAAAACCTTGTATTAAAGGACGGTGGATTGCGCAAGATCATCATAGATGCAATTAAACAACAGCTATCAACTGTACTCGGACTTCCATCCGAAATGAGTGCCTTCTTGAAAAAAGCGAACAATGGAGAATTGGAAATTGAGGTGAAATCAGACAATTCTAAACTGTATGCACTCGGACAACAATTCATCTTTGCCTTGTTTATTTTAGCTTCGGTTGGGTTTTATTTAATTCAACCAGCCACTGTGTTTATCATCTCAGGAAGTCTCTTTGGAGCTCTATTGCTTCGGTCAGTATGGAAAAATAGGAAATAAGTTTGAACGCTGTTCAATTAATAAAGATCAAGCCTTGATCTGTTCAATAATGGATTCTTACTAACTAGTAGTTTCATTTCTAGATGTTTTAGTCGATATTTGCTACGACTTTCTAAAACCACTACTGTGAACACGCTTGCTACCACTCTTGTAATAGGTTTCTTATTTCTATCATTCAATGGGAATACTCAAAACGAGACCGTTGCTCGAGAATGGAACAATTTAGTCCTTGAAGCAATTCGAAATGACTTCGCCCGACCAACGGTTCATGCGCGAAATTTGTTCCATCATTCTATCATTACATACGATGCTTGGGCTGCTTATGCTCCTTCCAAAAGCAAGTATTTTTTAGGGGATACGCTTAACGGATATATATGCGTCTTCGATGGGGTTGACATTCCTTTAGATGTGCAAAGCGCTAGAGAAGAGGCAATTTCCTTTGCTTCATATCGGTTTATTCAAAATCGTTATTCGACTTCGCCTGATTACGTATCAACGTATAACCTTATTTATAGCTACATGATACAGAAAGGCTATGATGTATCAAATATTTCTACAGATTATATCAATGATGGACCGGCTGCTTTAGGTAATTATTTGGCTGAACAAATTCAATTATATGGCTACACAGATGGATCAAATGAATTAGGTGCATATAACAACCTCTTTTACGACCAGGTAAATCCTCCGATTATAATGAGTCAACCTGGAAATCCAGATATTCAAGACCCGAATAGATGGCAGCCAATAACTTTAGCAATTGCTATTGATCAATCTGGAAATCCTGTCTTGAGTACACCCGGAAATCTATCTCCAGAATGGGGAGAGGTACATCCCTTTTCTTTAGATACTAGTATGTACACGGAGCTTACAAGGGACGGTGACACCTACAAAGTGTACTTTGACACTATGATGCCTACCTATTTGAACTTAACTGATTCTGCATCGTGGGACTCCTTTTATAAATGGAATCATACTTTGGTAAGTGTTTGGCAATCACACTTGGACCCTTCGGACGGCGTAAATTGGGACATTTCTCCAGGCTCTCTTGGAAACAATACTTGGTATCCCGAAAATGATTCTCAATATCCGGCATTTTACGATTTAATTAATGGTGGCGATCCAAGCACTGGGTACGCTTTGAACCCTGTAACTGGACTTCCATATGCTCCGAATGTAGTCCCTCGTGGAGATTACGCGCGTGTTTTGGCGGAATTCTGGGCCGATGGTCTTGATTCAGAAACACCTCCTGGACATTGGTTTGAGATTTACCATTATGTAACGGACCAACCAAGTTTTGAGCGTAAATGGCAAGGAACAGGTCCAATTCTGGACAGTTTAGAATTTGATGTTAAATCTCACTTGACACTTGGAGGAACAATGCATGATGCCGCAATTTGCGCATGGAGTTTAAAAGGGTATTACGACTATATCCGTCCAGTTTCTGCAATTCGTTACATGGCAGACCAAGGGCAAAGCTCTGATACTTTAGCACTCAACTTTGATCCAAACGGGATTCCGCTATTAGCTGGATATGTTGAGTTGGTTCAAATTGGAGATTCTCTCGCAGGCACATGGAATGAAAACGTAGGGAAAATTAAATTGTATACATGGAAAGGACATGAATACATCACCGACCCTCTCGTTGACGTTGCTGGTGTTGACTGGATATTGGCAGAAAACTGGTGGCCCTATCAACGACCTACATTCGTAACACCTCCTTTCTCAGGATTTGTGTCTGGACATTCAACATTTTCAAGAGCCGCGTCAAAGACAATGGAATATATCACTGGTTCACCTTATTTCCCAGAAGGATTAGGAGAATTTCATGCTGATCAAAACGAATATTTGCAATTTGAAGATGGACCAAGTGTTGACATTACCTTGCAATGGGCTTCCTACAAAGACGCAGCCGACCAATGTAGTTTATCACGTTTATGGGGAGGAATCCATCCTCCAATCGATGATATTCCTGGAAGACGCATTGGCGAAGTTGTAGGTGAAATAGCTTTTGACCTTGCCGATTCAATATTTACCATCGACAATCCAGCATTAATTGCTTCCTCGATTTCTGATAATTTGATCAATGTTGCTGACATAGCAGGGCAATTCTCTATGGATTTCACCTTCAACGTTGGGATGGATACAACAATTTCTCCAACGGTGAATTTACTTCCAGTTTCATTGAGCACTGCTGTAGGTGTAAACCAAGTTTCATGGATCGATTCATTCAATGTTCAGGTACTTTTTGATGTACTAATTAGCGCTGTAGAAATTGAAAACACGAAGGTTGAGCTATCCAACTTAATTACTGGAAATAGTCAGGCACTGATGGATTATACCTTTAGCGACTATTTTATAGTTGATACCAAACTACCTGTTGTAGAAAGTATCGCAACGAACTACACGATGATTAATGATGCTGTGATAGGACAAGATTTTATTCTAGATATTGAATTTAACGAAGCATGTGACCAAAACACTACTCCTGTAATTTCATTCTCTGGTCCAACCTACTTGAATTCTACTTTAGTGTTCAACGCAGGAATGTCTAGTTGGTTAAATGATTCCGTTTACGCTGCCTATTACACAACTACCGATTTTGATGAGGATGTGAATCCAATTAATATAGATATTTCCATGGTCGACGATGCGCATTTCAATACAATGGCGGCAGAAACTCAAATTGCATCGTTCACCATAGACACAAAAAACCCTGCATTTAGTTCCATGGTTTCAAGTGAATTAGTGATTTCGCAAGAAGACTTATTAACTCCTACATTCATAATTACGGCAGACTTTGACCAAGCGATGAATACTGGTATTATTCCAGCCGTTGAATTCCAAAATCAAGGCATCTCGTTTGACTCTATCATTCAAAATGTACTTCAAACAATGTGGATTGACACCAACACCTTGACAACTGAATTTGTTGTGTATCCAAGTACAAATGACCTAACGAATCTAGATATCCTGATGTCCTATGTTCAAGATGAAAATGGAAACAGTATGATTGATTCATCAAGCGCTAATGTTGTAGTGTCTGATATGCTTTCTCCTCAGGTTACCAGCATCGCACGAAGTCATTCGGTTATTTCAGACAGCGTAATTGGAACGAGCGTCTATTATCTAGATGTACAGTTCACTGAACCAATGGATACGACTGTGAAACCCCTTGTAACTCATTTAGCAGCTCAAAGTTTGACAGGTACAATTCAGTACAATGTACCCGCTAGTACATATTTAGATTCTACCACCTTCAGAGCATATTATCAAGTTATCGATGAAAATATTGAAATTGATCCTGTTCACGTTCAAGTTGATTTCGGAAAGGACTTTGTGGGTAACAACCAAGTTCTACAAACAGATTCAAATTTCGCTACTATTGATACGAAAAACCCTAGCGTGTTAGGAGTATATTCTAACAGCTACTTGCTCAATCAAATGGGCGAACCATTCAATGTGGTCGCCTTATTTGACGAGGACATGAACACGACAATAGATGCTGTACTTACGTTTGATCCAATGATCAATACTCCAACTCAATTAACGATGATTGATTCCTTTTGGGTGAATTCGATCACCTTTGAATTCAATTATGAACTGCAAGGATCTCCAACTCAAACGGAAGTATTTGGAATTACCATTGAGAGTGCAATTGACGAAGCTGGGAACTTACTTATACCATCCAACAATCTTGATTATTTAACGATTGAAGAGGTTTTGGGAATGATTGAGCTAGAGGAAGGACGTGTATTACTATATCCAACCTTATTGAATTCTGGGCATCCACTACATATCGTTGGTCTAGATGATCAAACCAATGAAGAAATTTCCTTCAAATTAATAAATCTAATGGGGCAAGTGGAGCAAGAGTTACTGTTTCAAAAATCAGGCGGAATTTATACCTCATCGCCAATCGATCTGAAGCCAGGAATGTACTTCTTGCGTAATGAGAACATTTCATTCAATATCATTATATCAGAATGAGGTGGCTCATTGGCATATTAATTATCTGTATCGCTCATTTGGGATATTCCCAAATGTTAACTGACGTGGCATTGAGTCAAGGAATTACTATTACACAAAATACACTTAACCATTATGGCAATGGAATGTCGTTCTATGATTTTGATGAGGACGGATGGGATGACTTAACATTTCCTATGCACAATGATTCTATCGTTTTTTACAAAAATGTGAACGGAAATTTCGGGCAAATTGGTTCGATGATCTATGCAGCAGGGGAAACACGTGAAATTCTTTGGGTAGACTATGATAATGACGATGATCTAGACCTCTGTCTTAGTTATGCTGAATTGGGCATGCGATTGTACCAAAATGATGGAAGCTTCAATTTTACCGATGTTACTTTGGCTGCAGGAATTTCAGGAGACGCAACGAATGCTTATGGAGTGAGCTTCGGTGATCCAGATGCGGACGGAGATTTGGACATTTATTTATGCAATTACTCTGACATCGCAACCATACCCGTGGACCATTTTAATAAATACTATATTAATCAAGGTAATGGTACTTTTATTGAGTCTGGAATTCCATCAGGAATTGATAATGGATTGCAAACATCGTTTATGGGTGCATGGTATGATTATGACGAGGACAATGATCTAGATCTTCATGTAATCAATGACAGGTCTAACTATGCTGATGCGCTCTTTCGAAATAACAATAACGGCACATTTACCGATGTAGCGGCCACCTCTGGAGTCTTGAATGATGGTCACAATCCAATGTGTATTTCCATAGCAGATTACAACAATGATGGTTACCAAGATGCCTTTATTTCGGATATCGCGAGCGGAACAACGACCAACGGAATTACCATTGATTTCAAGCTATATGAAAATCAAAATGGTGGTGGATCTATCGATGTTGCGCAAACAACAGGACTAGATACCAATATTATGGGCTGGGGTGGATTGTGGGTGGATTATGATAATGATGGATTTGAAGATCTATATGTCCCAACTTCAAGATTAAGCCCTTTGGTTTCGACAGAAGAAACTTCTCTGTTTTATAGAAACGAACAAGGCAATAGCTTTGCACTTATTAATGATTCAGTAAATGGAGACATTTTATCGTCGTCATATGCAGCAGTGAAAGGAGACATTAACAACGATGGATTCTATGACATCGTTGTTTTGAACGATGGTGTTGCGCACAACGTATTCGAGAATAGTGGTAACGTGAACAATTATATAAAAATTACGCCTGTTGGTACGGTTTCCAATCATAAAGCAATTGGTGCGAAGGTCAAAGTTTATGCAGGAGGTATCAATCAATACCAAACGGTAATGTGTGGAAGTGGATTATGTTCACAAAATTCACAACACATGATTTTCGGAATTGGGGATAATGCCATTGTGGATTCGGTTGTAGTCACCTTTCCAAGTGGAATAATTGTGCGAGAATTTGATTTGTTAGGGGAAGCTAATTACACGATTGTTGAAAGAGCTGAAGTTTATGTAGATCTAATTCCAGGTATAACTGAAATTACTCTTTGTCAGGGCGACTCAATAATCATTGGTTCTACAGATTACGATAGTCTCGTTTGGAATACTGGAAGTACAGATTCTTTAATCACTGTTTCTTCCACTGGTATTTTTTCATTCGTTGCAGAAAATAGTGCGGGAGATACATTGTTCCGTTCCACTGAATTAACCGTTACAATTGAGCCAGATCCACTTTATCAAACAGTTGTCATTGATCCTGATTGTGGTGCCGGAAATTTAGGTTCGACTACTTTATTATTCATCTCTCCTCCGTCGTCCTATTTTAATATTAGTTGGTCGAACAATGATCAAGGAATCAGCATGGATAGTGTCGGCTCAGGAACGTACACGTATACAATGGAAAGCATGAACTCCTGTATCTATACAGGTAGTGTAACTATCACTGAATCGCCTGAGTTTGTGGTTCAATTCATCACAACACCTGTTACCAATGATTCACTAGGAGCCGTAGAGTTTTTTGTGTTTGGCGGGGTTCCACCTTTTCAATTCGAACTTAATTCAGTCATAGAAGGAGCGATTATTACAGACCTTGATTCTGGTAATTATGTTGTGATTGTAACGGATGCAAATGGTTGTCAAGTTGCTGTTCCATTTGTTATTACTGACGAATCAACTAATGGCCTTCTGGAAGAGATGTTAGTGCATTGCATTATATATTCATCTAAAGGGTCCATCTGGCTATCCCATGATGATGAAGTTGAAATCAAGTCTATAACGGTACGATCAATCACAGGCGAAATTGTCACCACCCAAGATGATGGAGTCTTTCTTTCTTCCAATCAATGGAAGTCAATGCATCCTTTGGCTCAGGGTATTTACCTCGTCGCTATTGAAATAGAAGGAAATATCCTCGTTAAACGTCTTTTTGTAAATTAAAGAAAGAGCACTTCGATCGCTGGGTTGAACTGTTCAATGTAACAATTGATACACTTTATTTCGGCGAAAAAGCCAACCTTGCGAAACAGAGAGCGTTTTTAATACGTTGGACGATCGAAAGTAAAATCAACAATGGAGGATAAAAAAGAACATTGGGAATCAATTTTTGCAAACAAGGCCTTGGATGAGGTCAGTTGGTATGAACCGTCTCCAACATTTTCCATCGAACTCTTTCATCAATATGTTTCAAATAAGTCAGCAAGCGTTCTCAACGTTGGTGGTGGTGATAGTCTACTTTTCGATTATTTGGTAAAAGATGGATATGAAAACCTTCATTTACTCGACATCTCGTCAAATGCTATTGAACGAGCAAAAGAGAGGCTGGCCGATACAGGTGAATCGATCAATTATATTGTTTCTGATATTACTGCTTTCGAACCAACGCAAATCTATGATGTTTGGTTCGATAGAGCTGCCTTTCATTTTCTAACGGATCCGCTGAGCATTAAAAAGTACATTGATGTTTTGAATGCATCTACAAATTCGGATTCTGTAATTATCATTGGAACATTTTCTAAAGACGGGCCTCAGAAATGCAGTGGCATTGAAATTCAGCAATACAATGAATCTGATTTCAAGAATCTATTTGAATCATCATTTGAGGTTCTGGAAGTACTCAATGTAGATCATGAAACACCTTCCGAAACAGTGCAGAATTTCAATTTTGCGATCCTGAAGAAGAAATAATCAAGAACTTTATCCTAGTGTGATGTGTGATGAGGATACCTTTTCCCCATAATACTCACTCGCATTCAAATCAAATTCATCTTTGCTTTCCGTAGTGAGAAAATGAATACTACCATTTCTAGTGCATTTCGCATCCATCCAAGGGTGACGAAGTAAATAATCAGCAAGACTATCTGAAACAATCTTACCCTGCGCAATTACCTGTACTTCTTCGGGTACAATAGATTTGATGAACTCTTTTAAAACAGGATAATGCGTACACCCCAGTACAATTGTATCAATGCGTGAGTTCTTAGCAAGCAGCGATTCAACATCGTGCTTTATGAATTCTCGACCAGCTTCTGTTTCGTGTTCATGGTTTTCTATCAATGGCACCCACATTGGACACGCATGTTGAAATACCTTGGCCCGAGGAGAAAACTTATTGATCTCTATCTCATACGAATTAGAAGTCACCGTTCCCTGTGTTGCAAGAATTCCAATATAATTGGAGCGAGTATATTGTCCAATAACCTCTGCGCTCGGCCTAATAACACCCAGAACTCGTTTATCTGGAGCTAAGGTTAGTAAATCTTTTTGTTGAATCGTTCTTAGTGCTTTTGCAGACGCCGTATTGCATGCAAGAATGACTAACTCACATCCTCGATCAAATAATTCATTTACGGCCTCCAAAGTGAACTCATATACGACATCAAATGAACGTGTTCCATAAGGAGCTCTGGCATTATCCCCAAGGTACAAGAAATCGTATTGAGGCAAGCGCTCACGAATGTCCTTGAGGATCGTTAAGCCGCCATAACCAGAGTCAAATATACCAATGGGTCCCATGTTGAGTAAAGATACGAAAAGGTTCGTTTATCAATAGTGTTCATCTCGACTGCGCTTGTGTTCATCTCGACTGCGCTCGATCTACAATTACAAAATAAAAAAAGGGCATCCATAACTGAATGCCCTTTCAAATAGTATGTGATCGCTTATTGTGCGTCCATCTTCAATAATTCTGTAACTACTTGATCAGTAATATCAACTCCGCCTGCGAAGTACAATGTAACTGATTCATCAATAACGTAGTTTAATTTGTTTAGCTCAGCTACTTTCTGAACTGCACCTTGTACCATCTCTAAAATGGGTTGATTCAATTCATTTGAGTATGCCTGCATCTCATTGTTCAAAGACTGCTCTCTTTCTTGCAATGCTTGTTGCTTCTTCATCAATTTCTCTTCTTCGATTTTGATGATAACTGGCGACATGTTTGGACGCTCAGCTTCATACTTTTGCAATGCCAAATTAAAGTCAGCTTCCATTTCTTGCAATTCTGCAATTCCGGCTCTTTCAAATTCTATCAACTTTTCAATAGCCACTTTTCTTGATGGAAGCGTGTCCATTAAAGCTTGTGAATTAACGTGTCCAATTTTTGTCTGTGCATTGATTGTTCCTGCTCCTAAAATCAATACGATTGCTAGTAATAACTTTTTCATGTTCTGTGTTTACTTGTTTCTAAATTTAATTTGTTGAGACTCCCATTTCTTTGAGAACACTCTTACTGATATCGTACTTGCTGTCTGCATAAATCAAATTACTTTGATTCGCTTTGTCAAATACAAAACTGTAATTCCTTTTTGAAGCTACCGCCTGCATTGCTTCGTAGATGTTGTCTTGAATAGGCTTAATCAACTCTTGACGTTTGTTGAAGTAATCTCCATTCACTCCGAATCGTAACTTCTGCATTTGCATTGCTTCCAATTCTAATTGATCTATTTCCTCTTGTCGCTTTTTCTTTTCCTCTTTTGGTAAAAGAACTTCCTCCCTGGCGAAATTGTCTTTCTTCATTTGCAAAACTTCGTATCGCTTTTCAATTTCTTTTGTCCAACGATCGGCTAGTTTATCTAATTTCTCTTTTGCTTCAGCATAGGCCGGAATTTGACTCAAAATGTAATCTGAATCAATGTACGCGTACTTCTGAGCATTGGCAAACCCTGTGCCAAACAAGAACATTAAAGCTATAACAAGTGTTTTCATAATATCAACTTTGTTTGCCGAACGGCGAAAATACTACTTTTATTGTGAATTTCTTGATTTATAGCTCTCCAAGATTCATTCCTAAAGTAAAATGTATTTGTCCGTGATAGCCTTGCCTTTGAATGTTTCCGTCTGATCCATTTGGATTTCCGTATCCTGAAGACCAAGAGTCTAGCTCGTCGAATCCAAATCCATAATCCAATCCAAGCATTCCGAACATTGGTAAGAATACACGTACACCAACACCAACAGATCGCTTCACGTTAAACGGATTGAAATCTTTGAATGATGGATATGTATTTCCTGCTTCTGCAAAGATTAAAGCGTAGAATGTTGCACTAGGATTCAATGAAAGAGGGTATCTTAACTCCAGTGTATATTTAGCAATGATTGGATCACCTGCACTTGAGTTGATTGAATTATCCTCATAACCTCTCAAGGCTACAATTTCACGTCCACCAATTTGATTTACCCCAGATAAACCAGATCCACCGAGTGTAAATCGATCAAACGGCGTTAAGCCTTTCGACGCTGAATACGCTCCCATGTATCCAAACCCGACACGTGGCATCAAGATCAGTTTCTTATCCGCAGTCAATGGCAAATACCATTCTCCGGTCAACTTCAACTTGTAATACTCCAAATACTTGTAGCGCTCTTGATTTGTTTGATTTGTGTAATCATCTACTCCATCAAACATAGAATAAGGTAATGTTGCCTTTGCAGTGAATTTAATACTCGATCCACTTTGAGGATAAATTGGTGCACTTACTGAGCTTCTAGACAATACATATTTAAAAGCAATGTCATTTGCATAACCGTTATCGAAGATTCCGAATCGTGCATCATCTACTACATCGTAGTATTGGTAACTCAATTCATAGTAAGCTTGGAAATAATCATCCGGCCATTTCTTTCTTCTTCCCAATCCAACTCCAAGTCCTGTAATAGACAATCCAGCGTAGTTCTCGTTTGACTTGATGTATCCATTTCCTAAAGCAGTATGATTCATCCACAATGAAAGTGAATTAGGCTTCTTACCACCCAACCACGGCTCTGTAAATGAGAAGTTGTAGCCTTGGTAATATTTACCGTTTGTTTGTGCTCTAATTGATAAACGCTGTCCATCTCCACCAGGAAGTGGTGACCATGCGCCATCTTTGAACATGTTACGCAAACTAAAGTTGTTAAAAGTCAATCCAAGTGTTCCGATAATTCTTCCCTTACCGTCAACTCCGGTTCCACCGTAACCACCTGACAGCTCAATTTGATCCGAAGATTTCTCCTCAACGATGTATTCAATGTCTACTGTTCCATCTTGAGGATTTGGAATCGGGTTAATTTGGAATGCTTGTTCGTTGAAATATCCCAATTGCGCCAATTCACGTTGCGTACGGATGATGTCATTTCTATTGAATAAATCTCCAGGCTTGGTTCTAATCTCACGACGAATTACGTGATCGTTCGTCTTCGTATTTCCTTTAATGATAATGCGTCGTACACGGGCCTCTTTCCCTTCAATAATTCGCATCTGATAATTGATGTGATTATCTGTTACGCTCGTTTCAACTGGAATTACTTGGAAGAATAAATATCCTCTGTCCATGTACAATGATGAGATGTCACGTCCATCTATACTCATGAACAAGCGTTCTTCCAAAAGTGCTTTGTTGTATACATCGCCTTTCTTTATCCCAAGGACTGTGTCCAAATAGGATGAACGAAAACGTGTATTCCCAATCCATTCGATATCACCGAAGTAATAGTTCTCTCCTTCGTCGATGGTAACGTTGATCATTAAATTTCGTTCGTTCGCTAGATAGACAGTGTCAAAAGAAACCTCTGCATCACGCAGTCCTTTATTACCAAATTTTTGTAGAATCGCTTGCTTATCACGCTTATATGCAGACTCGCTATATTTCGATCGCTTCCAAACACGCCAAAAGGCCTTTTGCTTGGTATCCTTCATGGCCATTCTCAATTTCCATGTTGGAATAGTCTCGTTGCCTGCAAAGTTTAACTTCCCAATCTTTACCTTCTTGTTCTTTACGACATTGATGACAAAGATTTCAGAGTTATTCATCAAAGTGTCCAGTTCTCGTTGAATGTCGACTTCTACTGAATAGAATCCTTTCTCTCTAAAATATCCCTTGATTTGGCTTTCTAAGGCAAAGATCAAGTTCTCAGAAATTGTTTGTCCTGAATACAAAATAATCTCCTCTCTGATCTTGTCTGCCTCTCTTTTGGTTACCCCTGTAAATCTGTATCTCGATAATTTTGCTCTTGGCTCAACACGGATCACCATGTATAAAACACCTGCGATTTCTTTCTCTGCTATGATCTCTACATTAGAGAAAATTCCTTCATTCCAAAGGTTTCTAACTGCCTTGGTGATTGCTTCGCCTGGAATAGTAATGGATTGTCCTTGACGTAATCCTGCTAAAAGCTTAATTGCATTGTGATCATAGTTGTCTGCACCTTCCACTCGGATTGGTCCAATTTCATACGTTTTTGGATTGGTGAAATCGACATCGATATCGTTCAATCCGATTGGTCCTTCTACTTGACCGAAAGCAGTGGCTCCTGTTAACAATGAAAGTACGAGTAGTAATTGTAGGTGAAACCTCATGCGTCTTTTTCTATTTGTTCAGAGATCATTCCGAATCTTCGCTCCCGCGATTGATAATCCAAAATAGCCTCATATAAATTCTCTTCTTTAAAATCGGGCCATAACACGTCTGTGAAATGGAGTTCCGAATAAGCGATTTGCCATAACAGGAAGTTACTGATTCTATGTTCACCGCTTGTACGGATCAATAATTCAGGATCAGGAATGTTTCGTGTTGTTAATTCGTTAATTATGGTGTCCTCGCATATTTCATCAGGTACAATCTCACCAACATTTACTTTTCCAGCGATCTTGCGAATGGCATTGACCAATTCCCAGCGTGCGCTGTAATTCAAAGCAAGTATTAAGCTAACTCCTGTATTGTTTTTTGTTCTTTCAAACGCAGAAGCCAATTCTTCTTGGCAAGAAATAGGTAGACCACCGGTATCTCCAATGCTCATGATACGCACATTGTTCTTGTTGAGATCATCCACCTCATTTCCAATGGTGCGCACCAATAAATCCATCAATCCATCTACCTCTTCCTTTGGGCGGTTCCAATTTTCAGTTGAAAAAGCGTAAAGCGTCAGGTACTTGACATTTGTTTTTTGTGCTGCTCTGAGAGATTCCCGTACAGACTCCACTCCAAAGTTATGACCAAACAATCTGTCATGTCCTTGTTTTTGCGCCCAACGACCGTTGCCATCCATAATGATAGCAATGTGATCAGGGGTATTGTTTATGTCTATTTTATCTAGAATACTCATTCTTTGTAAGAATAATCAACGAAAATAACGAATCTATCGTATAAGTCCCTAATAATACGCAATTCACTTAACGTACTTTAACAAAAAAGGGAATACGTCTTGGACGAATTCCCTCTTAATTATTTGCATAGTGTACTGACCTACTCGGCTAGAACAATAATCTTGTTATTTAACATCTCCATTACACCACCTTTGATTCCAACTCGGATAACGTTTTTATTGGCGTTATCGTTTTGAATCAGGCTATTTGTGTCTTCGTCTTGTACGAAAGGTTTTGAAAGATCAACTTTCACACTTCCCTCTGTCAATGCGGAAATGATCGCGGCGTGTCCATTAAGCACCTGAAAAGAACCATCTAATCCAGGGAACTGAACTGCTTCAGCTTCTCCTTCAAAGACCTTAGCTTCTGGTGTTATTATTTCTACTTGCATAATCTACTTTTTCTTAGGATCAATAATTAAGCGCTCTCCGCTAACATTTTATCTCCAGCTTCGATCACATCTTCGATACCACCTTTCAAGTTAAATGCTGCCTCTGGATATTGATCGTATTCTCCATCCAAGATTGCGTCAAACGCTTTGATAGTATCTTGAATATCCACCAATACTCCTTTCAATCCTGTAAATTGCTCAGCAACGTGGAATGGTTGAGAAAGGAAACGTTGAACACGACGTGCTCTGTGTACAATCAATTTATCTTCTTCAGACAATTCATCCATACCCAAAATCGCGATAATATCTTGCAATTCCTTGTAACGTTGAAGTGTTATTTTAACTCTTTGTGCACAAGCGTAGTGCTCTTCACCAACGATCTCTTGTGTAAGAATACGTGATGTAGAATCCAATGGATCTACCGCTGGGTAAATTCCAAGCTCAGCAATCTTACGAGACAATACTGTTGTTGCATCCAAGTGAGCAAATGTGTTCGCTGGAGCAGGATCAGTTAAATCATCCGCTGGTACGTATACCGCTTGTACTGATGTAATTGATCCATTCTTTGTTGAAGTAATACGCTCCTGCATTTGTCCCATCTCAGTTGCCAATGTTGGTTGGTAACCTACCGCTGATGGCATACGACCAAGCAATGCTGATACCTCAGAACCTGCCTGTGTAAATCGGAAGATGTTATCAACGAAGAAAAGGATATCTTTTCCTTGTCCGTCTCCTTCTCCATCACGGAAGTACTCAGCCATTGTCAATCCTGACAATGCAACACGAGCACGTGCTCCTGGAGGCTCATTCATTTGTCCAAAAACGAATGTTGCTTTAGATTCTTTCATTCCTTCAACATCAATCTTCGAAAGATCCCATCCTCCGTTTTCCATTGAATGCATGAATTCTTCTCCATACTTTATAATTCCTGATTCCAACATCTCGCGAAGCAAGTCATTCCCTTCACGAGTACGCTCACCGACACCAGCAAATACCGACAAACCACCGTGTCCTTTTGCAATGTTGTTAATCAATTCTTGAATCAATACTGTTTTACCTACACCGGCACCACCGAATAAACCAATCTTACCACCTTTTGCATAAGGCTCGATCAAGTCAATTACTTTAATACCCGTAAAAAGAACTTCCGTTGCAGTAGATAAATCTTCAAATCTAGGTGCTTCACGGTGAATTGGCATTCCGTTCGTGTTATCTAATTGGTTGATTCCGTCAATTGCTTCACCAACAACATTAAATAAACGTCCTTTTACCTCTTCTCCAATAGGCATCTTAATCGCCGATCCTGTAGAAACCACTTCCATTCCTCTTGTAAATCCATCTGTAGAATCCATAGAGATTGAACGAATTGAGCCTTCACCAACGTGAGATTGTACTTCCAATACAACTCTAGTACCGTCCGCTTTGCGTACTTCCAATGCATCGTAGATATTAGGAAGTTCAACTCCCTTCTCAAACTTTACATCAATTACAGGACCAATTACCTGTGATATTTTACCTTTAATGTTCGACATTTCAGCGTCTTTTTTATTATTAACTGCTCTCCCGATTTTCCGGAAATTCGGTGCAAATATATGGCTTTTGTGTCAATTAGACATAATATATACATGAAAAATAATGAACAGTTTTTCCACCTGTCTATCATCATGAAAAAATTAGATCTGAATGTTCTTTCGAATTAGGTATTTAACAGGGAAATACGAGAACAGAATACTCAATCCTGAGACCAAGGATAGAATTAAAATGCCATCACCAAATGAAAGTGCCATTGGGAATGCTTCACCCCCTGAATTAGGCATTGTTACTACGCCATAATTAATCTGTATTACACATATCACGTAGCCTATGATCGATCCGAAAACAATCCCCTTCCCAGCGATTAAGAGTCCTTCGTAGAAGAAAATTCTAAAGATGAAACTACGATTCGCTCCAAAACTGATGAGCGTTTTGAGGTTGTCCAATTTTTCTACAAACAACATTGTCAATGATGCCACTAAATTAAATGCAGCCAAAATAAAAATGAATAGTAGTATAATAAGGACTATGATTTTTTCTGACTTACTCGTTTTATAAATGAGTTCATTTTTTTCATAACTCGTTTTTACCTTAAAGTCATCTCCCAATAACGCAATCAGTTGTTCTTTTACATTTTCACGGTCATCGGGATTTGCACAATCGACATAAATCGCAGAAATCTGATTGGTATACTCCATCAACTCTCTTCCCATTTCCAAAGGCAAAATAAAACTGTGTTCATTTACATCACGGTTGTAATTAATTCGACCTGAAAGTTTAACCACTCGCGTTTTAAACGGGTTGTTGCCGAAACTAATCCGAATGTTCCTTTTAGGCACATAACAAATGACACTTTCGTTGCCAATGTTTTGAGGGATATATCCGCCCAATTTATCTAGTAATGATGCCCCAATCAATCCAAACTCTTCACCTCTCTCATTTAAAAAGGCTGTGCCATCAACCATGTGACCGTCCATTCCTGACATGGCAAGAAATGCATCGTCTACGGCAATCATTTCCGCGTTAACCCATTTCTTCTCATGTTTTAAAATAACAACCTCTTCGATAGCCCGACTGTAATCGGCAACTCCCTCTATGGCCATGATTGCATCGAAGTCAATACGGTCTTCATTGAACGTTTTTCCTTGCTCGGCACGCACTGTAATATCTGCATCAAATTCAGAATACAGTTGCTCAATCATCTTTTCAATGCCATTGAAAGCAGAAAGCAGAATGATCAGTGCAGCCGTTATTGCAGTAATACCAATTACCGAAATTCGTGTAATTAAATTAATGATGTTTTTACTCCGCTTTTTCTTCTTCCCAGCACGATTAACGCGTTTTTTTCTTGCAGAAAGATACTTGCGAGCGATATGGAATGGAACGTTGATATTTACTTCTTTAATAATTCATCAATCTCTAGAGCGTAATCCAGTGAATCATCAATGTAAAACGACAGTTTAGGAATATGCTTCATGCTTTTCAGTCTCCGACCTACTTCCCCTCTAATTTTCGCGCTATTTGCTACAACCTTCTCCAAAACTTCTTCTTTCGGTGGGCCTGCAAAAATGCTTAGGTAACACTTCGCACTAGACAAGTCAGGTGATATTCTCACTACTGTTACCGTAACCATTGCACCCAAACAAATCTCCCTCGCATTGCGCTGGAAATAAGTAGATAATTCTTCCTGAATCACCCCTTCAATTCTACTTTGTCTTATCGAACTCATGGCACAAAAGTAACAATTGTTAACGCGGTATTTGATTGGCATGAAAAACAAAACATATCTTTGTGGATTGCATGAAGGATATTTTAGAAATATATCGCCATACTTTTCGATACAAATGGACTGCCATCGCTGTCATTTTGTGCAATCTTGGATTTGTGATCTTTGGATTGATTTCCATGGCACTTTTCATTCCTTTTCTTGGACTAATCTTCGATGAAGAAACTGTTGAGGTAGTTCTTAGTCCAGTCTACGACGGGACCGTAACAGGTTTCTTTTCGTACATCGGTGATTGGTACAACTACCAAATGTATGTTATGACAGACGCCGATCCGAAAGGTGCTTTACTGTTTGTTTGTGTATCTGTGGCGATCAGTTTCTTTTTGAAAAACATCTTTAGATATGGTGCAATTTGGTTCCAATCTCAATTGCGAATGGCTGTCGTGCGTGACTTAAGAGACTCGATATTTGACAAAGCAATGCGTTTGCCTATTTCATATTACACCGATGAAAAAAGAGGTGACCTAATGGCGCGAATGCAAAGTGACGTTGGCGAAATTGAGAATGCCGTGATTTCTGTACTTGAGCTTTTCTTTAGAGAACCAGTTGCAATCATCATTACACTTTCAGTGCTTTTATACTGGAGTGCTAGCTTAACCATGTTTGCTTTACTCATGCTACCAGTTACAGCTTTGATTATAGTAGTCATCGGAAAAAGTTTAAAGCGAACTGCAAAGCAAGGGCAAGAACAAATGGGAGTGCTGTATTCTGCCATTGATGAAGGGCTCGGAGGCATTCGAATCATTAAGGCCTTTAATGCAGTCGGAAAAGTTTTAGCTTCATTCAAACACGAAAATTTAAAGCATCAAAAACTCATCACGAAAGCGTTTCGTAAAAGAGATTTAGCTTCTCCACTAAATGAGACGGTTGGAACTTTAGTTATGATCGCCATTGTGTGGTACGGTGGTCTTTTGGTCTTGGACTCGGCCAACTCAGGACTTACAGGGAAAGTTTTCATGGGGTTCATTATTGTGTTTTCTCAATTGATGCGCCCGATACAGAGTGTTTCCCAATCGATGTCAAACATCAACAAGTCACGTGCTTCTTTGGACAGAATCAATGAAATTTTAAATGCTGACGAAAAAATATACGAAGCTCAAAACCCTGTAGCTATTAAGGATTTAGAAACGGCTGTGAGCTACAAGAACATCTCCTTTAAATACCGAGAAGATTACGTTCTGAAAAATGTTTCATTTGAAATTCCAATTGGTAAAACAATTGCTTTGGTTGGAGAATCAGGAAGTGGTAAATCAACAATTGCCGATTTACTCCCTCGATTCTATGAAGTTGAGGAAGGTGGAGTCTTCTTTGATGATATCAATATTAAGGATGTTTCTTTGTATGATCTTCGTGAACAAATAGGTATCGTTTCTCAAGAATCAATTCTATTTAACACCACTGTTCGTGACAATATCGCCTTTGGAATGCCAAATGCGACAAAGGAAGAAATTATTAACGCGGCCAAAATCGCAAATGCTCACAACTTCATTGCGGAATTGGAAAATGGCTACGATACGAACATTGGTGAACGCGGAAATAAACTATCTGGAGGACAAAAACAACGACTCAGTATTGCGCGAGCAATATTGAAAAACCCTGCGATTCTAATTTTGGACGAAGCCACTTCAGCCCTCGATACAGAGTCTGAAAAATTGGTTCAAGAAGCCTTGGATAATTTAATGCAGAACAGAACAAGCCTTGTAATAGCGCACCGTTTAAGTACCATTAAAAAAGCCGACAGCATTATCGTTCTTTCAAAAGGAGAAATTATGGAACAAGGAACCCATGATGAACTCATTGAGTTAAAAGGGATGTATCACAAGCTATCCTCTTTGCAAGGGATTAACGAGTAAATCGAATGTAATCTTCCGGATTCACAGGAATTTGATCGTACCACAATTCGAAATGCAAATGAGGTCCATCGGTATTCTCACCAGTATTTCCAACTATCGCTATTGGATCTCCCAACTTCACTTTATCGCCAGTTTTTTTCAAAACTCGTTTGTTGTGCTTATAGACAGACACGAAATTATTGCCATGATCTATGAGAATGATGTAACCGTCTTTTCTCGTGTAACCGGAGTATATAATAGTTCCGGCTAAACAGGCTTTGATTGCATTGTCCTTTTCTGTCACTATATCAATTCCAGGATGTGTCTTTTTGTCAAATACTTGACTAATAACTCCTGTAACTGGACTTCCAAAATAAGTCAAAGCCGAATTTTCATCAGACAATGTTAGCATGTCCTCTTTGATCTTATCCGACAATTTATTCTCTGAAACAGTTGGGTCTGAATTCAAGCTGTCAATATTAATGCCCTCAGCTGGCGGAACACTATCCAGAGGTGTATCAATCGGTACTTCCCCGTTTAGAATCCGTTTAATGTTGGCAATATAATTTTCTTGTGCTTGGATTTGCTCCGTTAGCGCAACAATTTTTTTGTTTTGAGTTTCCAATTCATCGCGTTCAATGGATACATCTTCGTTTCCAAAGTACCCCCCTGAAAATGTCCCGAACAATGAAGAGATAAGCAATCCCACACCAACAATCAAAATGAGTGTGAGACTTATCACACGGATGCGATTGCTATTTATGCTCCACACTTCTTGAAAGCTAACTGGGTCTGAAATCGAGAACTTCAGATTCTTCCGCAATCCAGCATATATTTTTCGAAGAAACTTCATGAAACACAAAACTGTCTATTTTCTACCGTTCACGCAAATATTGCAACCATTCAATCGTTAATATTGTATAATAAGAACACAATGGCGTAAATTTTGCATTGAGAGCAAACGAATTCGCTACTTTTACGTCTATTAGTATATAAATGAAATTCTTAACTGCCATATTGCTGATATTACTTCCTATTGTAGGAATGTCTCAGCTTGTTACGCAAGTAATGTCCCCACAGGCGGTTGTCCAAAATGTGCTGTTAGGATCTGGAGTTACAGTTTCGAACATTACTTTTAATGGTCAAGCGACTCAGATAGGGAGCTTTACCGCGAACGGAACTAATCTAGGTCTTACTGAGGGTGTCATCATTAACACTGGGACCATAATGAACTCTCCAGGCGAAGGCCCCCATGGACCTAATAATAGTGAAGGTGCTGGACTGGACGCAGGTGGAGGCGGATATTCTCTTTTGTCAAACTTAATTGGAGGTATTGATACATATGATGCTGCAATCCTTGAATTTGATTTCGTGCCATATTCAGATTCTGTCCGGTTCAATTATGTATTTGCTTCAGAAGAATATTTAGAATATGTCGGTTCAGAATACAATGATGTTTTCGCTTTTTATATTTCGGGGCCAGCAGTTGCCTTACAGAATATTGCAAAACTTCCAAACGGACAAGCTGTGACAATCAATAATGTTCACTCTGCAACAACTAACCCTTTTGGTACTTTTGGCGCCTCTAATGGTCAGTTTTATGTGAACAATAATGGTGGTGCAACAATTCAATACGATGGGTTTACGAAAGTATTAACTGCAGAAGCAGCTGTTCAATGTGGTGAAACATACCACTTGATTATCGCTATAGCCGATGCAGGTGACCATGTCTACGATTCTGGAATCTTCTTAGAAGCGAATAGTTTATCATCTGACATCCCTGTCGAAGTATCGCACGTAGTTGCACCAGACATTTTTGGTGACCAAAGTGTAATGGCTGAGGGCTGTGTTACAACAACTGTTACATTAGACCGTGAAGATGTTGTAGGACCATTAACAGTTCCAATTATTGTTTCTGGAACAGCGATTGAAAATACAGACTATTCTGATATTCCAAATTCCGTTACTTTCCCAGCAGGGCAAAGTACAATTCAATTCTCGTTTGATGCATTTGAAGACGGTCTAACGGAAGGTACCGAGACTATAATTCTTACTTTCGACATCCTTGATCCATGCGGAAATCCATCACCACTTGTATTGGAGTTAAGTATTGAAGATATTGATCCTGTAGAGGTTGAAATTACTGGAGGAACTGTGACTTGTCCTGGTGAAGAAATTGAACTTTTAGCAACACCAAGTGGAGGTGCACCACCATATACCTACCTATGGAGTACAGGAGAAACAACAGCTTCCATTTTTGTGTCACCAACGTCAACCCAAACATACACTGTTACAGTTACAGATGATTGTTTGGATGACTCTGACAGTGATTCTTATGAGCTAATCGTCCCTACTGTACCGCCTTTGGTGATGGATGAAACAGATGACATTACGGAAATCTGTCCGTACATAGCTGCTCTTTTAGAATCAAATGCTACTGGTGGAGTTCCACCATATTCATACCAATGGTCATCTACATTTGATCCAAATCTTGGTACAGCCAGCTCAATTACTGCGATCCCATCTACCACAACAACTTACACAGTAACAGTGACTGATTTCTGTGGTAATTCGACAACTGAAGATATTGTATATACCATTACGAGTCCTCCTTTAACTTTAGTGATGAGTCCCGCTTTGGAAATATGCCCAGGTGATTCTGCCTTTATTACGGTTGAATCGTTTGGCGGCTATGGACAACATTATTATGATTGGTTACATAGTGACGAAACTGCGACTGGAATATGGGTGTTTCCTAGTCAAACGACCACCTACACAGTAAGTGTATCTGATGAGTGTCAAACATTCACAGTAGAGGGAAGTACTGAAGTCGTAGTTGTTAAACCAACCGCTGACTTTACAACAACAAGCACGTCATTCTTTAATGATCTTCCAATAACATTTTTGAATTTGTCTCAAAATGCAACGACATACGAGTGGGACTTTGGAGATGGAAATTCTGATACCTTCCCCCACCCTAGCAATACTTATGATGAGCCAGGGCTGTATTACATCACCCTCATCGCTATAGACGACAAAGGATGTAGAGATACGATCACGAAGCCTATCAATATAGAGGAAGAATGGTGGATTTACGTTCCTAATACTTTTACCCCAGATGGAGATCGATCTAACAATGACTTCCGTATAAGCACCATTGGAATTCAATCATTGAATATTGCAATCTATAATCGTTGGGGCGAACAAGTATTCGAAGCACATGATCAACGTTTCATTTGGGACGGGACCTATAATGGTGTTCTGGTAAATGATGGAACGTATGTTTGGAAAATTGATTTTGTAACCAACTCAGGTCGAGAGAAGAAGATGGTTGGGCACATTAATGTGCTGAAATAGACACAAGATCATACATCAATTTTAGTCGCTTTCCTGGATACTCCCAAGCTAGAACTAACTGCTCATTACTTGCATATACAGTACACCGGAAATCGGGTTGATCAGTATGAATTACCAACTCGTGGGATACTACTTCGCACATTTTTAAATCAAGAGGATTATTATTTAGGAACACCATACAACTGCACTCTTGCCCATTCACTTTGAATAACCCTTGGAGTTGATATCGATATAACCCATCCGAAAATTGAATGGAATCCAATCTCAAGTCTCCGCTCAACGAAAGAACAGCTTCTTTTTCAAAGATACCTTCTTGAACACATGGTTTTGGTTCTTCATTGGTTACTTCACAACCAGCTACTGTCATGAGTAAAACTCCAATAAAAATCCATCGAAACATTAAAGAGATTTCGTTCTTCCGCCGTCTACTGGAACATTGATTCCATTGATGTAAGAGGCACGATCCGAAGCGAGAAAAGCAACAGCTTCTGCAATTTCCGTAGGCTCTGCAATTCGCTGCATCGGTGATTGCTTAGCCATATCTTCAAAAATTTCAGCCACATTTTGTGCGCTTTTTTCTGATTTTGCTGCTGCAATATCCTGTAATCGACTTGTATTTGTTGCGCCAGGCAAGACATTATTAACAGTGATATTGTACTGACCTAATTCATTTGCCAAGGTTTTACTCCAATTTGCAACTGCTCCACGAATGGTATTCGATACCCCCAATCCATTCAAAGGTTGTTTAACACTGGTTGAAATAATATTAATGATTCTACCTGAACCATTTTCTTTCATCCCAGGAAAAAGGGCTTGCACCAATATATGGTTACATACCAAATGCTGATTAAAAGTATTGATGAATTCTGAAGGATGAGCGTCAATGATCGGCCCTCCTTTTGGCCCACCAGTATTGTTCACTAAAATATGTGGCGTATTGCCATCCTTTACATAAGATTCAACAGCCAACTTGAGCTCATCTGGTTTTGAAAAATCAGCAACCAAGTAATTATGGTTTTGCCCATTAGAGGAGTTTAAAGCTGCCATTGCAGCCTTCAATTTCACTTCATTTCTTGCCACTAGTGTTATCCTCGCTCCTCTAGACGCCATTAACTTAGCAGACTCGAAACCAATTCCTTGTGTACTTCCACAGACAAATGCATGCTTATTTTCTAATTCCATATTCTTTTCAACTTTTCGACTAAATTAATTCAATCATCGATAAACACAAAAGATTTCCTCTTGTAACCAAACAATCATTCGATGAATTATACGGTTAATATTTCGATGAATAATTCTTTATCATCGACAAAATTATACGCCTTGTTTAATTCTTAACTATTCTGCAATATTAAGTAAATAAACCATGGTAAATATCAAAGTAGATTAGAGGGGTTGCCTTGTATGTCAATTAGTCGTAACTTTGCATCGATTTTAACTTTTAATTTAAATTTTTATTATGAAACGACTTTACGTTTATATGTTTGCGATGATGGGCATGCTCTTGTTCGTCCCGCAGCATTCATTTGCACAATACTGTGCTGGTGGACCCTCAAATACATTTGATACAAATGTTCAGGGTGTTACACTTGCCGGTGATGCAGCTACAACTATCGCCTATATAGGGTGTCCTGCTGTTACAGGTGTTGAAGACCTTACGGCTACTCAGAGTGTTGATGTTACTGCTGGTAACCCATACACAGCTGATATTCAATTTGGTACGTGTGGTGGTAACTACGGTGCTGCTGGAGAAGCATGGATTGACTGGGATCAAAATGATGTTTTTGATGCAGGTGAATCTATAGGAACATGGTCGGGAACTCCGCCTGTTGCTGTTACTTCAATGCCTTTTGTTGTTCCTGGTGGAGCAGTGAATGGTGCTACTCGTATGAGAGTTATGCAATGGGAAGGTGGTGCTTTACCTCTTGACCCATGTGGTTCATTTACGTATGGATCTGTTGTTGACTTTACTGTTAACGTATCGGGTGGTATATTAATTACATGTGCTACTCCTTCTGGAT